>JAUQZD010000069.1 GCA_030587405.1 Candidatus Freyrarchaeum guaymasense
ACCGGAGTGCTCATAGCGTCCCTGAAGAGGAAGGGGGAGAAGTTTCATGAGGATTCCGTGAGGCTGGCGGAGGCTGTGAGAGGGGAGGGGGCCGTTGCCTCGGCGCTCGTGCTCGTCGAGTTCCCCGGCGCGCTCGCTGCGTCAACCACCATGCCGATAGAGAAAATTTACGTTGCCGAGGCGACAGTACAGAAAGGGTTCAACCTGCAGATAATGCCTTGCGAAGCAGTAACATTTTTCATAGACGTTTAATAGACGCTCTGCGGCCGCAACACATTTATACCTCTCCTTCCAGACATGCTTAATTGGAGCCCCGTCTGCTCAGGCAGCCTGGCTGCCTATCGGGGCAAGCACCTTCGGATGTGGGGCTCCCGGGGTTACCCCGAAAGGGGACGAGCCCCTGAAGGATAAAACCAAACCTTCAAGGGTGATGCGTCCCAAAGCGGACACATGTCTATAAAAGACTATATCCGCTGAACCCCATTCCACTCTTACGTGGAGAGAGCTGTCAGCTTAATGTTCGAGCTGAGAGACCTAAAGAGGAGGTTTAGAGTGGAAGCAGCGGACTTCCACCACCTGGCAACCGCGATAGGGGAGGAGTGTAGCGTCTTCGTCACAGTGGATGAACGCCACTTGCTCAGGCACGAGGTTAAGGAGGCTGTCAAGCACTACATAGAGGTTTGCAGCCCCAGAGAAGCCCTAAGGAAAATGCGGGTGTAGGAGGGTTTATGGCTGCGGAGCCTTATGGGAGACGGGAATTTTAGCGTTTAGTGAGGGGGCTTGCAACTCTTAAAGGGGCACTGCGTGATAGGGAACATGAATTTTTATTTGCTATGGCTCCCATGGGCTTTAAAAACGTTAAAAAACGTTAATAGTGAGGGTGCTTAAAGGAGCATTTCACTCCCTCGAGGCGAGCAGGGAAGGAAGGCGTGGCACCATTTATGTCAACACATTGAGCAACGACGAATGCTCCAAGAGAAGCTAGCTTTACAGCAACTTTAAGGGCTTCGGGGGACATGTAGGGGAGCGTTACAGTTTCTACCGGGTTAAGGTCACGTTAAAGCCGCTCCGACCACAGGGAAAGAAACAACACGGACAAGAAACAGACACGGATGGTGGAACACCACTAAAAGAGAAAGATTCTTAAAGGTTCCAAGGTTAATGACCAGAACCCTTTAAGCTTAGCATAGCCATGCTCAAAAATGGGACATGAAGAATGCTACGGTTGGGAAGGTGTTATACTTTCCAGCCTTCCCTATACGTCTGGTATCCAGTCTAGCTGCTTGTAGTATTGTATGGTTTTTTCTATTCCTTCGTTTAGTGTTGTTTTGGCTTTGAACCCCAGGATTTTCTCTGCTTTGGTTGGGTCTGCCTGCGTCCTGTAGACGTAGTTTTTTATGGGGTTTGGGACGTACTTTGGCTTGATGTTCTTCCCCAGCTTCCTGTTTAGGATCTCGACGACCTCGTTGAATGAGGTTTCCTTGCCGGTGCCGACGTTGAAGACGTCGCACTCCACGTCGGCCTCCATGGCCAGCATCGCAGCCTCGACGGCGTCCTCCACGTAAACGAAGTCGCGCGTCTGGGTTCCATCCCCGTAGATCACCGGCGGCTTATCCCTCATCATACACCAGAGGAACTGGGAGATGTTGTTGGCGTAGCGCCCCTTATACTCCTCCCTTGGACCGTATATGCTGAAGTGCCTAAGGGTGATCACGCTTAGCCCGTATAGCTTATGGTAGAGCACGGCCAGCCTCTCAACGGCGATCCTAGCCTCGGTGTAGAAGTCCGTCACCAGGGGGTGAGAGTCCTCCCTCCAGGGGGTTGGAAGCCCGTTGTAGAGGCTCGAGGTGGAGCAGAGGACGACCCTGCAGCCGCACTCCTGGGCGAACTCGAAGACAGCTATGGCATCCCTGACGACCTCGGCGACGAGCCCCCTATCACTCTTGTACATGGGAGAGGAGGAGTAAATGCCGTAGTGGAATACGACGTCCATTTTCGGGATGCCAAGTGAGTGGATGTCACCGGCGCAACCCCTGAAAACCCTCACCGAGTCCGACACGTCCTCCAAGTTCTTCTCGCTGCCGGTGTGAAAGTTGTCCACAACGTACGTTTCGAAGCCGCGCTCAACGAGCTCAAAGACGATGTTAGAGCCGATAAACCCGGCGCCACCAGTAACCAAGACTTTCATGCCAGTCCCTCGTTAACGTTTATGCGAACCTAACACCACCTAGTATTTAAAAGTTCCCTTAGCAGGGAATGGTAGCAGGATTCTCAAAAGTCTTTCTGGCGTTGACCCTTATCACCCGCGCTTCCGAGTACCTACCAATTTAAGGTGTCCAATTTAAGGTGCATGCAGGGATGGCGCTGAGACGCTTAAATGGGAAAGCGCCAAGTGTTCGATGCTGCCTGCAGAGGAGGAGCAGGTCAACTTAAGGCTGACGAGAAATATTATCCTGAATTCTGAAATGGCTAAAGGCGTGTGGGACGGGTAGTGACGGGTTCACCGCCAAATTCACCAGCCTTCCTGCTGGGTTTTCAGCGTTTAAGCACTTGGATGGGAATTGCCGTTAGGGAGGCGGCTTAGAGGTTTAGCGGCTCAGCGCTCCGTGGGCTGGAAGCTCCTCCGTGAGACGGCCACGCAGCCTCTTAAACGCTTCTTTTAGTTTTCAGGTGGAGGAGCTGATAGAAATATTTCATGTTTCGTGTTTCCGCCTGTTTTACGGTTATAGTCCTTGTGGTGTTCCGCGGACAGAGCGGATCCACGCGGATCGGCATAGGAGCCCTCTAATTAGAGAGTAGGTGAGGGGAGGGAGGCGCTGGTTCGGAGTCACTTAAGCTTCTTTTGGGGGCATAGCGTAGACCGGATATGGTGGGTTAAAGCTGGCTAACCAAGCCTAGTAAATAATTTTAAAGGAGAAAATCGGTTAATAGATAAACCTTAGCCGTTAAGACTGTCTAGGTGAAGATGGTTGAGGATCGCGATCATAGGTTCTGGCGTCGTGGGCAGGGCAACAGGACTCGGGTTCCGGAAGCACGGCAACAACGTTACTTTCTACGACATAGACGAGGAGAAGCGTGAGGCTCTGAGGAAGGAGGGATGTAGCGTTGCTGAAAGCGTTGAGGAGGCGGTCTCAGGCTCAGACGTCTCATTCGTATGCGTTCAGACGCCATTCAACAACGGCGTGGACCTCACGTACTTGAGAGATGCTGTGGTAAGCGTTGCGAAAGC
Source organism: Candidatus Freyrarchaeum guaymasense (assembly GCA_030587405.1). The sequence goes on from JAUQZD010000069.1 coordinate 3,230, forward strand.
TTTGGATGGGAGAAGCTACCATGTTGTCGCTATCAGGAGCACCGTCCCACCCTCCACGACGAGGAGGATTGTAGTCCCTCTCCTGTGCGAGTACTCTGGACTTAAAGTGGGTGTAGACTTCGGCGTGTGCTTTAACCCCGAGTTTCTCAGGGAGGCGAGCGCGCTTCAAGACTTCTTGAGGCCGAGCAGGGTGGTTATAGGGGAGGTCGATAGGAAGGCAGGAGACATGCTGGAGGAACTGTACAAGCCCTTTGAGGCTCCCATAATCAGGACTAGCCCTGACGCCGCTGAGATGATAAAGTACGTGGCAAACGCGTTCCTAGCTACGAAGATCTCGTTTTTCAACGAGGTGTACCTGCTATGCGTGGAGCTGGGGCTGGACCCGGACAGTATAGCGGAAACCGTCGCCTTAGACCCACGCATAGGAGAGTACGGGATTTACGGGGGTAGGCCATTTAAGGGAAGGTGCCTACCTAAAGACCTGAAGGCGTTCATACAGTTTTTCAGGGAGAGAGGGGTTGAGCCGACGCTGCTAAGCGCGGTTTTAGCCGTCAACGAGAAAATGGAGAAAATTTCAGGCGATGTGGAGTGAAATGAAGGGTTTAACCGACGTGTACGGTCAATGGTACTTCGAGAAAAAGTATAAGTATGGGAGGAAGCGGAAAGCGATTCAGAGGCACTACTTGAGCGTACTTTCTTGGGCTGACACCGAGTCGGGTTGGAGCCTCCTTGAGGGGGAGGGAAGGAGGGCTCTCGACGTGGGGTGCGCCTACGGGTTCGTAGTGGACCTACTTTCAAAGCTGGGGTATGAAGCTTTAGGGATAGATATATCAAGCTACGCTGTTAGGAAGGGATCAGGGAAGATCGAGGGGGGGCTCATGCGATCCGACGCGGGACACCTACCATTCAGGGACGAATCCTTTGACTTGGTAACGTGCTTCGCCGTTTTTGAGCACCTCTTCAAGCCGGAGAAAACGTTAACGGAGATCTACAGGGTGCTAAAGCCGTCAGGCGTACTGGTCGCCACGACGCCAAACGTCAACGCTGCTGCAACGGTCATCATACACGTCCTAGCCCGTGAGCCGTCATCAACCCACCCCTCCGCGAAGCCCCCAAGAGAATGGGTCAAGGAGATACTAAACGCAGGGTTTAAAAGGGTGAAAACAAAGCCATTCTTGCTACTGCCCATGCCGCCAACACTCCTTCAAAGATACTTCACGATGAAAACACCATTAGCGCTCGCAAGCCACATAGAAATCCTAGCCATGAAAACTGAAGGAGGATGAATATGCCAAGGTTCTCCATTATAATTCCCGCCCTAGACGAGGAGGAGTACATCGGGTTTACCCTTAAATCCATCGCCAAGCAGACCTTCAGCGACGTTGAAACAATAGTTGTCGTCGACGACAGGACGACGGACGACACGGCCGAAATCGCCAGGAGGGCTGGGGCAAGGGTGGTGATGTGCAGCGACCACACGGTTAGTGGGGGGAGGCACATGGGCGCCCTCCACTCCCAAGGGGAAATACTGTTCTTCACCGATGCGGACACACTTATACCCTCAGACTTCCTCGAGAGGGTAGACGAGATCTTCAGGGATAGGGAGGTGGTGGCTTTAAGCGGCCTGGCGATACCCTACGACGCACCCCTAATAGGGAAAGTAGAGTACTTAGCGTGGTCGCTTGCAAGGTACATGCTAAACCGGGCGGGGAAGTTTTTCCCTCCAGGATATTACACGGTGGTGAGGAGGGAGGCATACTTCAGAACAGGGGGATACCTCAACGTTAAAATGCCGTACACCATCTCCCTCGACGGGAGAGACGGAGTTTTCGGCCTCGAACTGGTCAAAAAGGTTCATGGTAAGACGGTTTACCGCTTAGACATTCCTGTTTTTCCTTCTTCTAGGAGGATGCACAAGCTTGGATTCTTAAGGTTCAATCTTTATTACGCTTACATACTAAACCACCTATTCCCCTCGGTTAAGGCATTCCAGAAGCTAGCACAATTCAAGGAGAAGTACTCGAGGTAAAACAAGGTTTTGATGGCCTAGGACCTCCCGATGACCAAGATCCCATTGAACTGGAATAGGATGGTGTAGTTGCCTGAGGCGAGCAGTTCTGGAACGAGCTCGTTTAGCGTCAGCCGCTCGTAGAATATGCTTAGTCCGCTGCAGCCACTGAGGTAGTACCAGGGGGAGTACACGTCTGCTATCACGTAGTCGTAGGATTCAGGCATGAAAGTGTAGTGTCCCAGGTAGAGGTTCATGGTAGGGGTGAAGTGGGGGAACAGGTTGCTTTGGGTGGCAATCATGGAGTATGGTGGGATCGACTGCACCACGGCTGCAAGGACTTGGCTTCGAGGAGACGGAGGGTGGACGAGCCACAAGGGGCTCCAGACGTAAAAGCCGGCGAAGCTGCAGCCCAACACTATGAGGGATAAGCAGAGGGATACGTGGCTCCCCCTGAAGGCTGCTTTCACCAGTTGGGGGAGGCTGACGGTTGAAGCCGCTTTCCGCGTTACGGTTATAATGTTTCTCAGCCCGTAGACTGAGGCTGCAAATATGAAGGGGAGGGAGAGGGCAGGGTATTGGTATCCCACGGCTACGTAGTGGGTTGGCGTGACCGAGAGGAGGTTAAGGAGGAACCATGGTACGGCTGGCAGCAAGGCGGCCGGGCCTAAGAAGGGTAGGAAGGCGAATGGGGCGAATAACTGGAGGACGTAGGTGGCCTTCATTGAGGGCTCTATGAGGGCTAGGGCGAGAATCACCTGGTCTGTAAGGTATTTCCCGTAGAGAACCTTGAGCATCACCAGCTTAACTGGGTTCGGGTTGAGACCCATTTGAAGGCTGCCGATAGGGTTGGTTAGAAGGCTTTTCACGACGCCGCCTATTCCAACGCCCAAGTAGCTCCAAGGGAAAGCGTGCCTGTCGGCGGACGTTATGGCGGGAAATAGGATGGATGAAAGGATGAACCATGAAAAGCCCAGGGTTATCGTGGCTAAGGCGAAGGCAAAGTACCTGTTAGACAGTACCTCTTTGACTTTAAGGTTGAGAAGGGGGCTCCACCGGATCTCCTTCCTGTAAAGCCACAGGGCGTATAAGCCTAGAAGAGGTACGGTGAAAGCTGCGACCTCCTTACACATGAGAGATAAGATCATGCAGAAGGCAGACTTAAGGAGGCGTCTCCGCTCGAGGAAGAGCAGTGAGGATAGGAATAGGAGGGGGAAGAAGCAGTCGGGGTGGAAGTCGTATAGGTTAACCCCGTGAATGGACGGGTTCAGCAGGTAGCAGAGGGAGAGGAGGAAGGCTAGGAGATCCGACTTTAACACGTCCCGGGAGAGAAGGAACGCGGGCACAGCTCCAAGTCCAAGCACGATGGACTGAATGGCGAGAAGTAGAAGAGGCGACTGGTAGAAGGAGTAAAAGGGGAGGAGGAGGAAGAGGATGGGGTCAAAGTGGAACTGGAAGTGGGTTCCCAGCTCAACGGTATTATAGAGTAGGAGGCCGTAGTTCAGGGAGGAGTAAAGGGCCTGGTTGAAAATTCCGAGGTCGCATGCCAGGGTTCGAAAGGAAGAATGGTTGGTGAAGGAGAGCAAGGTGAAGAGGAGGGAGTACCCCGTCGATGCTAGAAGTAGTGAGAGAAGTGAACGCTGCTTCAAGAATTCACGTAGAGGCAAGCAACCACCCTTAGGCCGGTTAAAAACTGGGGAAAAAACCACGTATATTAAAATTTCGGATCCCTAACTAGGGGCGAGATGGAGGCTTAGACGGGGCTAGTGGTTGGAGAGGGGGCCTCTGGAGCTGCAGTTGAAAAGCCACGGGAGGGGTGGTCATGCTTCAATTTTGAGTGCAGGCGGGCAGCCACCAAGTTACTTAGGTTAAGTCTACGAGAGAGAAGCGTTGTTGAAGCCTGGTAAGCCGAGCATTCATGGGTTTTTTCCTTCGAGGAGGGTTCCTTTAGCTGGGTGGTCTACGTGGTCTAAGAGAGCGTGTAGTATTGCGAAGAGCGACAGCAGTATTAGGATGTTTACGAGTATTCCTCCATTTGCGCAGAGAGGGTTGAGGGCTGAGGGGGAAGGGGTGAACGTTAGTGCATGGGACAATCCTGAGGCAACGTATGGCAGCGTCTCACTAATGATCCATGAGGCTAGCGCGACGGCGAATGCCAGAGGCAGCGTTGCTAGGGTAAGTTCGCTTTTGCGTCTAAGAACGGTGGCAGTCGGCTTCCTCCCGGCTAGAAGGGGCTTGGCTACTGTTAGGAGGAAAGCGGGGACTAGGAGGCAGCAAACTAGGAAGGAAATTATAAGGCGGGGGACGGCGGGGTACGTGGTTTCCTCAAGCGGGTATGCTGGAAGGATAGGGTATTGGAACCAGAGGATGCCGTTCATGCTCAATGGGAGAGAAGTAACAACTATGATGGCGGCAATTATTGATGGTAGCAGAAGTGGCGTGTCTGGCACTTTCTCGGCCGCTAGGGAGAGGTTCCTGAAGAAGGCAACGCTCTCATGGAATGAAACGTTTATGAGCAGACCTAGGCATACTAGGGAGAAGATGAGGCCGAAGGCGGGCACCAGTAGGGATGAGCCACCGTAAGTGGCGTACCCCCCGTTAACATAGTAGAAGATGGTGTTAACAAGGAGGAGGTAGTCGCATAGAGGTATGAAGTTGAAGAGGAAGAGGAGGTTCCTCTCAAGTTGGCGGTCGGCGTAAAGGAGGAGGAGGAACGGGAGGGCCCAAAGTACATATTGAGGGCTCATCTTAATAACGGACAGGAATGCGGCTATGTAGGCTGCTGAGAAGTAAGCTGCAAGAAGCGGTCTTCCACCACCATACCTAACTTTAAAAACGCCCCTAGCAAAGGCAAAGTATGCCACGCACGAGAACACTAAGGCGAAAGCAGCCACCTCCAAAATGGATCCTGCAAACAGTATAGTGATGAAGCCGCACCGCACTAAGAAGCTGTAATAGGTCATGTTGGGGTTAAGGATCATGGTAAGCCCCCTAGCGTAAGTGGTGAAGGGTGACAGAGCTCTCTGAAGTGAGGGGCTAAGAACGAGAAGGTGAAGGTTTGGCTCATAGTAGAAGAGGGCGAATGGGAGAAGCGAGAGGGAGGCGAGGGAAAGGAACGAGATAGTGAACTTTAATGCTTCCCGCTTCCTCCCCCACAGGAAGAGGAGGACAGCTGGGAACAGGACGATGCTCTGATATTTAACGCCAAAGCTCAAAGCCAGCTCGAGCCCGCCCAAAACCCACCGCTCCCTGCACAGGTGGTAGAAGCCCAAAACCGCGAAAAACACGGAGAGCGAGTCGAATTGGCCATGCACCGCGCTCACGAAGACGGGTAGGGGGTTAAGCCAGTAAGCAAGGCTTAACGGGAGGGCGACGCCGTCCTTTCCCTCTTCCCTGAGTAGGCGGAAAATCAGGTATGCAACCCCAAGGTCTGAAAGGTTAAACGGCAGCTTCAGGAAGAACTTCTCGGACAGGGAGAAGCTCTGACCGAGGATGAAAAAAGGGTCGCTTATCAGGTCGGCTGGAAAGTAGGAGAGCAGGAGAATCAGGAAGTAAACGGCAGGGTACGCCCACTCAACAAAGAGCATAAGGGTTCCATCATGATAATATATCCTAGCAACCGAAAGGAAGAAGTTAACGTCGAAGTCGTGGGCGAAAACCATCGAGAGGAGGAAGCGGAGGAGGAGGCCGAGGAGCACGTAACGGTTACCCAGAAACTCCGAGAGGAAACGCACCCTCAACAGACGCCACCTCACAGCCACACAACCCAAAACACCTTAAAGTTTTTTCGACGAAAAACCAACCAAGCCACTCGACAGTTTTAGGAGCCACCTGGGAAGCCAAAGCCCAACAAGATATCCAGAGAGGGCGGCAAGGCGGAGGGGGCCGCCACCTGAAGTGGGACGTAGAGGGAGGCAGTGGAGGGAGTGGTAGGTTAAATTTGTTGGATACAGACGCCTAACGAAGATGGTCGGAATTGAGGATTGTTACGGAGTTGAGAATTGTTAAGATGGTGGTGTTTGCGGGTATCAGCGGTGCTGACTGGAGCATGAGCGGAATCGCCGGATGCTTATTTTAATGTCCTCAATTTCCGATATTGCCTGCGAGATCAGCTTGTAGTGTAGGGGATTATCAAGTATTACCGGAATACCTGACCTTAGAATCTTCAGCCTGAAGCTTGGGTCTAAGTCCTGCAGCTGAACGAGGTCCACGGGAACCCCAAGAGCAATTTCCAGCTCGGCTCCAACCGACAAGAGCCTCTCAAGGCTGAATGGTGGAGTAGCGTAAACGGCAACGTCCACGTCACGAACCCTCCTCCTTCTCGTAACGCCACCGAAGAGATACGCTAGGCGCACTCTACCCTCAAGCAGCAACCTCAACCTTTCAATGAGTCGCCTCCTATCCTCTTCGCTGAAGGAATAGTACCTGATTTTATCGTATCCCATAACGGTCACCAATCCTTTCAAGAAACCCTCTCACGCAGCCAAAGTTTCTCTTCACGTGCTCATAAACTTTAGAGTCGTCTATGAGCCAGTATCTGTGAACGAGAAGGTTCCTTAATCTGGCTATGCTAACCAGATCCTTAGCACACGTTATTACTCCATGCTCCTCTAAAATGCTGAAACACTCAGAGTAGGATGACGGCTCAAAGCCTAAGTCGTCCATCGCTATGTGCAAGCAGATTGCTCCAAGAGCTTCTGCAAGCACAACCACCTGATACCTCATAGAATACTTTTCATCCACACTCATCTCACCATAAGGCTTCGACGAAAGCCTGTCAAGCTCCCTAATAGCCTCCCACACCTCGCCCATGCGAAGCCTTAAATAATTCACGTCAACCACTATAATCCCCAAATCCTGTTTCAGCAACGCCTCTTCTAAGCATTTCGGATCCAAGAAAGAAAAGAGGGAGTAAGTAGGAGTTCACGCTTGATAGGCTTTTAT
>JAUQZD010000022.1 GCA_030587405.1 Candidatus Freyrarchaeum guaymasense
TGGTAAACCGTGAAGAAGCAGACTCCTCCTAAGGTAGCATGGACGACGATGGTTGATCTCTGCGAACCTTGAGAACCAAGGTGCTTGGTGCTATTATACCGATGAAACGTCAAGCCCTTTTTTACCCGAGACGTTGCCGCCTGCTGGAACCTTTTCCTTAAAGCCCTACGGGGTGATGGGAGCCACGCTCCAAGCCCCATAAGGTCTATACTAGATGGGAGCCGCATTCCGTTCGGCTCGACAGCCACCCATGACCCCGTAGGGTTAAGCAAGTCCCTATGGGCGAAGTGGAAGTCCACACCGCAGATACAATATGCTACAAATCTAAATAGAATGAAGCGGTAGGGACAAACGGCAGGCGTACGGGAAGGTTTAATATTGGTTTCTATTTTAAAATGTGTGGGGAGACCTTAGGGGGACGCACGTCATGGAGGATGCTGAGAGGCTGCTGTTGGAGATTGAGGAGAGAATCGGGGTGGAGGCGGCCGCCATCCTGAACCCTGACGGAAACGTGTTCGTCTCCCACATACCCGAGGAGGAACAGGATGTTATCCAGTCTCTCCTCTTCTCCCTTGGAGGGGTAGCCGTGTCCAGCTTCGTAGCCGAGCTGGGAAGCAAGGTGATAGGGCTGAAGAAGACTGATAAGTTTATCCTCGCGGTGGTTTGCGGGGGGGAGGCTGAGAGGGTTCACTCGAAGCTGAACATGGGGGTTGCCATGTTCAGGGAGGCCTTCGAGGAGGAGGGGATCAGGGAGGGTGTTTCAGGGGTTTCTAAGCCGGCGCTTATGCCGCGGCTGACCCCTGCCATAAGACGGTTTGCCATGGAGATGAGGGTTCCAGCCGAGTTCATAGCGTTCTCCGTTCCCACAAAGAAAATATTCACCTTAGAGTTCATGAATAGTAGCGTGTCTAAGGAGTTATCCGAGAGGTTTGGCGGGTGGGTTGTGGAGTTCTTTACGATGATAGATGGTGAGAAGAACATTAAGACGTTGGCCGACATGCTTGGCAGGGACGTGAACGAGGTGATAATGGTTGTGGCGGAGCTTGTTAAGAGCAAGGCTGTCACCGTTAAAAGGATAGACATATCGTCGATGTCGGGGGAGATACTGGAAAAGTTAAGGTCGATGGAGGAGTAGCCTACGTTGGATGGAAGGGTTTATGTGGGATAAGCCCGCTTTCTCTCTATGAAGTAGTGAGGGAGAGTGCTTATTGGTGTCAGCTGAGGTTGAAAATATCCTTTACAAGTTTAAGAGCTTGTCGGCGAAGCTTGACGAGTCGCTTAAGGTTATGGAGAGAAACTTCGAGCTTTTGTCGAGGCTTATGGAGAGGGTTGAGCAAAGTATTAGGGAGCTGAACGCAACGTTCGAAAACCTGACCAATACGATCAGGGAGCAGGAGGAGCTGTTCGCCGAGCAGGTCGAGACGCTTCTCAACTCCTTCAACTTCGAGGTTCGAGGGATCAGGGACATGCTTAAACTTGAAACGTTCACCGAAACGAAGGAGCTCTTGGATAGCGTGCTTGAAACCGTCCAGGGCGAGGTTGACCCCCAGAAGATCAAGCCCATGATGGCTGAGCTCGTCCAGGCATCATTAAAAATACTTTCCCAGGCGGGGAGGGGGACGGCGAGGTAGGAGGGCTAGGTGATGGCGGCCCCGGAAGCCATAATACCCCTAATAACCCAAGCCCTAAGTGACATATACAGTAAAATAGAGGAGTTGAGTGATAGGGTTGAGGACTACACTAGGAAGATGGAAAAGTTCACCGACTTCTTCACGAAGAACATTCACACGTTGATGAGGGGGGTGCAGGACCTAGCGAACGTGGTTAGGGAGGAGAGGACCAAGACCATACGCCACCTAAACGAGTCAACCGTTAATATAGTGGAGGAGCTGAAGAAACTGCAGTCTGTTAACGTGGAATCCATGAGGAAGGAGACCGTAGAGATACACAGGAAAACCCTTGAAAGCGTCAGGGAGGCCATATGGATACTTCAAACACTAATACTGATAAGAAGGTTCCTCCTGACGATAGGTGAGCTGCAGAAGGAAATGGGGGAGGCTCGGCAAGCACCCAGCCAGCCGAAGCCCTAAGGTAGTGCCGCGTAATCTTTCAGTATCCTCGCCTGAAGAGGTCCGAGGGCCTTATCAGGCGTTCCTCCTCTTCCTCCCGTGGCTCCTCGTAGGCGGGGGCTGGAGGCCGACCAGGAGCCCTAGCCTCCCTTCTGGTCCCCCTCCTCGCTACGACGGGCGGGACAGGCTCCTCCCTCCTTTCCTCCCTGACGGCTCCCCTTTCAGGCCTTACGGCCTTCCCCTCTCTCACCTGAACGGCTAAATCCTCTACTTTTTTAACGAGGTCGTTTAGGGTTAGAATTTCCATTCCCTTCTGAAGGTTGCTCACCGTCTTCTCTAGGGTTTCCTCGAGCCTTGCGACACCCTTCAACTCGACGCCTTCGATCCTCTCAGCTAGCTCGTCCTTTATCTCTTCAAGCCTCCTTTCAAGCATGGAAACCCTATCGTTTAAGAGTTTTTCAAGCCTCAAGACGGTTTTAGCCACGTCCTCCATGATGCTGATCATGACCCTAAGGAGGGCTAGGTCTTCTCGTTCTGCTCCCTGCGCCGTGGGAGCCTTCGACTCGGGTTTCTCGGGCTCGGCTGGCTTCACCTCTTTCTCGGCTTCCATAACCTCTTTACCGTGACGTGGTGAGGCGGCTTCTGAAGGAAGCGGTGAGGGAGCACCTTTTTGAGGCGCATCATTTTTCTCCTTGGACAAGCCGCACATCTCCTTTAATATTCCCTCTTTATGAAAATGGGGTTTAACCCTATTAAACCTTCTGACCAACCCTAACTTTCATTTAAGATGCCAGTATTTGTCTCCAACCCAGTGCAGGTTTTTAACGGCTCTCCCCTTCCCTCCAGCCAGTATTTCGTCCGCGTCGAGAAGCGACTCGCCAACAGCTAAAGGTTTACCGTGAGTTTCATCGACGACCACCACTATGGAGCCCCTCCTAACGGTTTCGTCTACAGACCTTATCCCGGGGAGCATGACGTCCGCCCCTCTGGTAACGTACGGTACAGCACCCATGTCCACAACCACTTTGGGCAGGCTGAATAAGCCGTTAAGAAGGGCTTTAACCGTGGGGAAAAGGCGGCCGCCCTCACGGATCAGCACCGGCTGACCCGAACGGAAGAAAACCTCGGTCCTCCCCTCCGTGACGGCTACTTCCAAGCCTTCTAGGGGGGGATGGGTGCCGAACAGTTCACTGAGCCTTCGACCCAGCTCCTTAACCTCCGACCTCTTCAGGAAGTGCCTTCGCTTGAGCTTCAAACCCGCACCAGCCCCCTTAATAGGGGGAAGGCCCTATTTGCTGGGAGAACTGCCTTAGGGATTTAACAAGCTCTTCCACCGTCACGTTTCTCAGGACGGCGAGCGGGAACCCCTCCTCCTTAGCTAGATTCAGCGTTAATGGGTCCGGCTCGGATACGCCGTGGAGCACCAGTAGGCCAGGCATGTACTCGTTCTCTTTAAGGGTTACAGTGAGCGACCTCCCAGTGCTCAGGTTGGCGAGGACGAGGCCTCTCCCAGCAGCAGCCTTGTAGAGCTTCTTGAAGCCTTCGCTCGACAACTCCTTGAGCATCGCTCTGCTGTCAACCGCGATGTAGCCTAGAAGTGGGGAGTCGAGAAGGTCCTCGTTCGCGACGCATGACGCGCCTATAGCTGAGCAGAACGACGACGCGTTAACCGGGGAGACAAACTCCCTAGTGTCGAGGAGGATGCTTGACGGGATCTCAACGTCCATTAGCCGTCCGAAAGCCGAGATCACCGGTTCACCCCTCCTACTGTCTATGTCTAGGAGGGCTTCGATGAAGCGTTTAATGGTCTTTGTCCCCGGCGACTTCCTCCTGTTACCCTCGTAATCGCTTATCACCGAGGGGGACACCTCAAGGTACTCTGCCAGGGTTATCTGGCTAATGTGGAAAAGCTCCCTCCACCTGCGCATCATCTTCCCCGGGTCGTCGGCGAGCACTATCTCGCCGGCAACTCGGCGGGCAAGCCTTTCCTTGACGTCGACGGAGACGGTCAACTTAAACCAGCCCCCAAGCCTAGATGGACTCTTCCCAGACTTAAATATGATATAAAAAATAGGCTAAAACACCATTAATTAACTTATTGTCTGTGGAGGCGGTGAGGGATGGCACTCCTGGAAAGACCGCGGCTTTTTCATGCTTCCAGCACCCCCGCCGTTTCCACCATTAGCTCGGGTAGCTTTTGCCCAGCTACATACCGGATTAAGGGAATGGTCACTAGGAGGAGTAGCAGGCTTACGATGGTAACAGCATTCAGCCCTGACGAGAATCCTGTGAGAAGCCATCCTTCATACACGGGCGTGAGAAGGTACGGGGCTATGGCGTAGCCGAAGAAGCGTATACTGTTGAAGACCGACGAGGTAGCCCCCCTCTGCTTGGGTGAGAGCTCAACCGAGAGAGCCACCAAGGGGAGCCAGAAGAGGTTTCTTCCAACACCAAATAGGGCCATTGAAAGCATGAAGCTTGGGAAGTCGCGCGAGATAAGTAGGAGGATGAGGGAGGCAAAGCTCAGAGCAACTCCGAGGTACGCCACCTTCCCCCGCCCCAGCTTATCGGCCAGGTGACCGGCTGCTGGGGAGACGAATATTCCGACGGCGCCGCCAACCGAGAGGATCAAGCCTATGGCGTCTGGTTGCATGTAGTAAGGGTGCAGGGACAGGGCGTCCGAGAGAAAGGACTGGACGCCCATGAAGCTGAGGAAACCTAGGAAGCCGGCGGCGCTGAGGGCCATCACACCTCCCATTGAGCATGCGTCCTTCAGGTCGTTGGCTACTTGGCTTACAACCTGCACATCCGCCTTTCTGGGTTCTATTATTTTCCCGAGGATAAACCAGATGAGAAGCATCGAAGCATACGCCATGCCGCCGAGCATGAAGTAGACATACCACCATGAGTAGGCGAAGAAGCCGGCTAGTAGGGGGCCTAGGGCGACTGCGAGGGTGGCTACTGACGAGTATATGCCCATCACTTTCCCACGGTAGCTTATTTCTGTGAGGTCGCCTATGGCTGCAGGTAGGACGGGGCCGATGAACGCGTACCCTACGCCGCATACGAAGCGTGCCCCCAGAAAAACCCATATGTTAAAGTTCGGGCTGAAGCCGATTACCAGCAGTCCCGTGCCATAGATTAGGAAGCCCAGCACCAAAATGTTCCGCCTACCGTACATGTCCGACAGGGGCCCCGAGAAGAGCTGGAAGAAGGCGAATGGAAGCATTAAAACCGTTATGGAAAGAAGGACGGTGCCTACGTCAACGTTAAACGTCGACTTTAAAATCGGGATTAAAGCCAGTACGGTGTTCGCGGATAAAGGGCCGACAAACCCTGCGAAGTATAGTGTTAAGAGCTTGGAGTTGAGGTATCGGAGCCATCCCTCGGCCATCCACGACATCTCTCATTATATTGTATCCTCACTGAAGGAGGAGAGATGAAATTAAGTTTTTCGCTTTTCCTGAAGGAGACGTGTCCGCTACGCTCTAACGTTAAACCGTTACGGTCAGAGGTGATAAAAGGGATGACGGAAACACCCATAAAACGTTTATACTAGTATGGACAGAGCCGAATAGGAAAACACGCCTCCTTGAAGCGGAGGGGACAGCGTTGAGCAGCGGAGGAGAAGCAAGGGAAGTCCTGAAGTTTATCTTCCTGCTTGCGGTACTCATCTTGTGCATCGTGGGCGGCTTCCAAGTTTTAAAGTTATACTTGGGTACTCCTGCTCCGTTCCGTGTCGTGTCCACCGCGCCATCAAGCATGGAGCCAACCCTCTACTATGGCGACATGGCTGTGATACAGCACGTCCCATGGTATGAGATAGGAATAGGGGACATAATAGTTTTCGACGCTTACAGCTGGTACTTCTACGCGCATGAGGCGCCGCCACCGGTTCCCGTAATCCACAGGGTAGTGGGAGTAACCGTGATGGACGGGCAGATATGCTACTACACGTGGGGGGACAACAGGGTCACAAACCCTCAGCCGGACCCGGCGCCTACCCCCTACTGGCTAGTCCACGGGAAGGTGATATTCACAATACCAAAGGTCGGACTGCTGATCATCTTCTTTTACCAGGGAGGCTACATACTCGTAATACTCCTGACGGTGCTCCTCACAGTAGCCCTAGTGGTGAAAGGAATGAAGGAGCTAGAGGAAGAGGAAGACGAAGACGAGTACTACTCAGATTTCCACCAGCAAGATGAAAACTAGGGAGGATTGACTCGAAAACTATATAAAATTCCGGGTTTAAACCTTGAAACTGGAGCCCGGTGGTGTAGAGCGCGTAGGCGCAGAGTGGCCAAACACGTGGGCTCAGCATACGGGGCTTTGGACCCCGTGACCCCAGACGCCGGGGACTTCGAATCTGGGCCGGGCTACCACCCATCCTCTACATTCCTCGTCCTGGTTTTGCAGGCGTTAAGGAGGGAGCTTATGGTCTTGGCTTTCACCCATATAACGCTTTGCGTCTAAGGTCTTGAAGCTTCCTGTCAACCTTTGAGATCGCTTTATCTCTCTTCTTTTCCTGCTCCCTCTTCAGCTTCTCGTATACTTCCTTCCCTATTTTCCCCGTCATGTATCTTCTCCTCACGAAGTCTAGGGCTGCTCCCGCCTGCTCCACCTGCGTTTCAGCCGTTTCGAGCTCGTCTATTTCTGGCTCGTACCGCTTGTCGATGGAGAGGAGGCGGCTCTTAGCGTCACCTATGCGTTTCTCCAGCTCTTTAAGTTGCTTTTCGATGTCGCTCCTCCTCTTGGTGAACTCAAACTTCTTAACCTTACCCGCGCTATACCTTCTTTTAAGCTCGTCCTCCTCAAGTATGAGGAGGTGTCTCTCCTCGTAGAGGTCGCAGAGTTCTTCGAGTAGCCCGGATACCTCAACCTCAACCTCAACCTCAACCTCCTCCGCTGGTGGCGGGGCGGCCTTGACGCGGACTCTCACGGCGATCATGACGGCCATTAGGGCTGAAAAGATGATCAGGATGAAGGATGCTGGTCGAAGGTAGAGGGCGAGCATGGGTGAAGTGTAGTAGATGTACGCCATACGCTGTGTTCCGGGCGAAACGTTCCCGGTGCTGAAGAAGAGCAGTGTTTGGACGTTCAGCATGGTGCCCGATTGAAGGAAAGGCGACGGAGGCTGCATGGCTTTAACCGTTAACTCCCCACTCAGCGATATGACAGTCACGGTGGCTGGGATTACCGTGTCGTAGCTCTGCGTGACAGGGAACGCGAAAAGGTATTTTCCGTATGCTCCAACGTGGTAGGCGGGCATAGGGATCAGGTACTTCACGTAGTAAGCGTAAGTGTAGTTCTGCTTTAGGGGGAAGCGGGGGTACACGTATATTTTTCCTCCTTCAGGCCATGCCCCTATAACGTTGAGCGCGTCGTACGCCAGCAACTGGACCGGGACGGGGGCAACCATGCACTCCAGCCTGCTAACCTGCTGGGGGCCATCGTTCCTAACACGGTAGAAGTCGAACACCTCCACCCCCCTCCACGGGTCGAGCGAGACGTATCTGAAGTGCCACTCTATCCTGACCAATGGGCCATAGTAGTTCACGTCCATCGCCGTGTTGTTGAATGGCCCTATGTTTGAGTCGTTCATTACTAGGGAGCCGTTCTGGAACGTTGCACCTTCAGGGTAGGGGTACTGGGGGGTTGCGTTCTCGGGGAGCGAAACCAGTATTGTGCAGTTCGAAACCGGGTGGGCTATTAAGGGGTACCTGCACATTGATGCCACCAGCGATGAGCCATTGGGATGAACTAAGCCGTTGAACGTCTGGGTCAGCGTGAAGACGTATGTTCCCCCTGGGGGGACAGGGTAGTTGAAGACTACACGTTTCCCCTCGTAGGGTGACGAAACGTTCTCGATCGTTAGGGTGCTGCCTGACCGGTCCCTTGCGGATGCTTGAAGCAGGTGGGTGTAGAGGTTGGACGGGTAGAATACGTCAATGCACCAGGCGTTTTCGACTCCCGTGTTCACTACGGTGAAGTTGTCCTTTATGGTTACTAGACCATAGCCGTTTATGCTAACCGTCCTGTTAAGTGCTTGAACCGTTAGTGATGGGCTGCTGTCAGCCGCGCTCACGGGGCGAGAGGGTGAGCAAGCGTAACCGATGCTGCCTGGTTGTGCGGCTACCCGAGGCGGGTGGGTTAGGGAGGGAAACGTGAAGAGAATTATGAGAAAGAGGGCCGTTAAAAGGAGCAGCTTCCTAGCGTTCAACTACCGCTTCCTCCTTCATCCCCGAGTGGGCGCCCATCCCTTTAAGGACGGGTTCGACCATGCATCGTTCCACGTGGGCGGGGCTAGACGGGCGTAAGGAAAGCTTAACGGGGGCTCACCGCTACCAGCAACGGACGGGTTGAAGTGTGCATCTAAGCTTAACGAGATGCTTTCAAGCGGCGGTGCGGTGGTGGAGTCCATGCCAGACACCATGACGCCGTCAGGTAGCCCACGTGTAAACTGATCGTAGTTGTAAAGGAAAGAGTTAGCTTTAAGTTTTACTTTAATCGGGCTTCCCGGGTTTCTAGCGTTGTGTTTCTCGGGTTCCTCGGCGGGGCGCTACGTTCCCCGTCCGTTCCACAACATGGTTTGGTGGACGGGGTGGAGGGTGAGGGTGGAGGTTGAGCGTGGAGGCTGAGCGTGGAGGCGAAAGCGTTTTAGGGATGAAGCTTCCTTCACGTGTTTGGGGGGTGGATCGTGGCTAGGGAGTATCCTGAGCGTCCCCTGGTTGGAGTGGGAGGGGTCGTCTTCGATGGTGGCAGGGTTCTGCTCGTTAAGAGGGGGAGCCAGCCGTCCTATGGTAAGTGGTCTATTCCTGGTGGCTTGGTTGAGCTTGGCGAGACCGTGGCTGACGCTTGCGTCAGGGAGGTTTACGAGGAGACGGGGTTGATCGTGAAGGTTAAGAGGCTCATAGACGTGGTTGACTACATAGATTACGATGAGGAGGGGGAGGTGAGGTTCCACTATGTTATAGTTGACTTTCTGGTGGAGCCCGTTGGAGGAGTACTTAGGGCTGGCACCGACGCGCTAGACGCCAGGTTCGTGAGGCTGGATGACCTGGGAAGGTACGAGTTGACGGGGACCGCACGCAGGTTGTTCATCAAGCTCGGGTGGATGAAGGGTTAATCTTCCTTCCTGAGTGCTTCGGTTAGGTCTAATGGTTTCTCCTCGCCCCGCCTTTTAATCATGATCCTCGGCTCCACCCCCTCGATCTTCCTCTCCATTCTCATTATGTCGATCTCCGTCAGCCTCCTGTTAACCAGCTTGTTGGCGAAAACGTATATTACCGCGCTTTCTATCTTCTCGGCTACTTTCGGCTTCCTCTCCCTGAGGTTTTCGAGGCGGCGCTTCGCCTCGGGGGTCAGCACCATGGTGAAGAAGCGTTCCTTCTCCTTTTCAGCCTCGCTCTGCTTCGCTCTACCTTCCTCTTCAGCCCTTTTGGCAGCAGCCATCTTCATCAGCTGGATGAGCTTGCGCCTCTTGATCATTTCTAGCTCTTCATCGGACATTTCCGTCACGCTCAGAGGCACAATATGGGGGGTTCTACTTAAACTTTTTGAGTTTAATCCGGGAAAGGTTCAGTATATGTTTACATAAAAGGGCATAAAAAGTAAATGCAAATCGTTTTTCTTAAACCAGCTGGAAACCATCCAGTAAGGGGGCAGCTTCGATTGGAGAGGGAAGAAGGCAGGGTCATCATCAGGAAAAGGGAGGACTTGGAAAACGTAGTTCACCTGATAGAGTCGTACTACATGAGAGGGGTGAGGTCGCTTAGGATAGAGCTAAGCGAGCCCTTAACCGTGGAGGATCTGGAAAGGATCAACGCGCTGCTATACAGGCTGCCAGGGTTTGAAGTCTCGTTCTACACGCCTAAAAGCATAGTTCTCCAGGACGTGATGGAGGCAAGCTTGGAAGACATATTGGAAGTAATATATGAGTCCACCCTGAAGCTTTTCGACAACGTTATAGAGGCCGTGGAGAGGGAGGATGCCCTGATAGCGGAGGCCGTTGAGGAGGCACACGACAACGTCCACAGGTACGCTCAAAGGTATAGGAGGCAGGTGTTCCAGGAGCCAAGGAGGAAGCTTAAGAGGCTGATGGAGAAGGCGAGCTACGTTTCGCTCCTTGAAAACGTCGCGGACTACCTCTCCCACACGGCCCACGCCGTAGCCAGGAGAAGCATAACAGGGAAAATAAAGTGGGAGGTCTTGAGGGTTATGAGGATGGTCAGGGACCTCCTCGAAGCAGCCGCCAAGAACGTTAAGGGGGAGGAAGGGAAAGCCTACGCGGTCCTCAGGGCAGAAGAGTTCCTGCAGAAGGAGGTTAGAAGGCTGATGGAGAAGGCGACCGAAATACCCGACCGGCTAGCCAAGCTCTCAGCCGAGGCGGTGCTGATACACATGAGAGAAATACTAAGGAGCATACACCAGATGGCTATAGACAGGGTTAAGGAGGAAGCCTAAGCGCCCTTCAACATCCTTCAAGGAACATTCACTTTTACCCGCTTACCTCCACTGCTTAAATTTTGTAGCCGTCCTTTGGGGTGCTAGGGGGTGACGGCTTAAGAAGCTGGATTGGAGGAAGCTTGGTGGGGGGTAGGACGAATTTTTAGTATTTTTCCCGAAAGATCTGTGGAACATTAATTGTTATAGGTGGACTGCAGCCTCCCTCCAGTAGGGAGGGAGTCCCATGGGTATAATCGAGCTCTTTAAGAGGAAAGGTAGAGGGCATGGCAGCCTTCAGGAGGCTGGCCCGCATGGCGGAGTTTGCTCGGGGATAGAGCCTGAAACGTTTAACCTTTGCATGCCTGAGGAGGTTTACATTAAGTCCATCCCATTGATAATGCTTTCCGACGTCCAAAGGGCGGCAGGGGAGCTTAGGGCGGGTAACATAGTGATACTTCACATCAAGCCCATGCTTCAAAGGGACAGGACGAGGAACGAGCTTAAAAGGGCCGTCGACCAGCTTAGGGGGATATGCCGCCAGCTTGACGGGGACATAGCACAGCTCGGGAGGGAGTACATAATAGTGACGCCTGGCCCGTTCATAAAGATATATAAGCCTGAGCCTAAGCCTCCCAGCGAGGAGAAGGAGGGAGAAGAGGAAAGGAAGGCTGATGGCCACCACGCTCAGGCACCACCCCATCCCCGCCCTCACGTTCAAACCGCCATGGTCAGATAGGTTGACGAGTTAACAGGCAGAGTGATGCTTTCTGGTTTCGTCTGCCCGCTTTCTACTCAAAAACGGGTAGCAACAAATATATTTGAGATCTTCTTATTGTGAAGAACGGTGTCCACGCATGCGGCAGGCAGAGGTTAGAAGGGTTGCTAGGAGCCTCCTGCAGGGAGACTTTGTGCTGGTATACGACGAGGACGGGAGAGAGGAGGAAGTCGACATGGTGATGCTGGCTGAGAAGGCTACCCCAAGACATGTTTACAGGCTTAGAAGGGATGCCGGAGGACTCATCTGCGTAGCCCTCCACCCTAAAATATGGGAGAGGTGGGGGCTCCCCTTCCTCCACGACGTCTTCAGCTTTTCAAGCATGAAGTATGGTGTGCTGTCAAGCCTGGCGCCAAACGACATACCCTACGATTCCAGGTCTGCCTTCTCGATCACCGTCAACCATAGGAAGACGTACACTGGAATCACGGATGCTGATAGGGCTTTAACCATAAGCGAGGTAGGGAGAATGGGGAGGGAGACCATTGAGGAGCCCGGCTTAGACTGGCGGAGGAGGGTTGGGGAGGCGTTCAGGTCTCCTGGACACGTCCACCTCCTCCTTGCTGCAAGGGAGCTGCTCCATGAGAGGCACGGGCACACCGAGCTCACGGTGTCGCTTGCAGAGGTGATGGGGGTTCCACCGGTGATGGTGCTCTGCGAGATGCTCGACGGCGAAACGGGGGGAGCCCTCTCGGTAAGGGACGCTAAAAGGTATGCTGAGAGGTACGGGTTCAACTTCCTGCGGGGCGAGGACATAGTTGAGCTGTGGGAGAGGAGCCATGAAGGTTAAGATAGGCATAGCGGACACGACGTTTGCAAGGTACGACATGGCTAGGGTTGCAGTGGAGGAGATCGAGAGCATGACGAGCAAGGTGGAGATAGTGAGGTACACGGTTCCAGGGGTGAAGGACCTGCCGGTTGCCGCCAAGAAGCTCATAGAGGAGGAGGGGTGCGAGGTGGTTATAGCGTTCGGCATGCCTGGCCCTGAACCCATAGACAAGCTGTGCGCCCATGAGGCTTCGATGGGGATAATCCAAGCCCAGCTGATGACCAACAAGCACATAATAGAGTGCTTCGTGCACGAGGACGAGGGGGGGAGCGTTGAGGAGCTCATCTCGATATGTGAGGACAGGGCGAGGAAGCACGCTAGGAACGCTGTGAGGCTCATATTTGACAGGGAGTGGCTTACCAGGCATGCCGGGCAGGGTCTCAGGCAGGGGCACCCGGACGCAGGACCCCTAAAGCCTTAAAAGGCTGAGGGTGGGAAGGTAGGCTGAAGGGTGGTGAAGGTGGCTGGTGAGGGCGTGAACCTTGGCATAGTGGTTTCCGAGTTCAACTACGATATAACGTACCTCATGCTGCAGAGGGCGGTGGACCACGCCGAGTTTCTGGGCGCGAAGGTTATTAAGGTGGTGAAGGTTCCCGGGGCGTTCGACATGCCTCTCGCCGTTAAGAAGCTTCTCGAGAGAGGCGACGTCGACGCCGTCGTCACCATAGGGGCGATCATAAAGGGCGACACCGACCACGACCAGGTGGTTGCACAGCACGCGGCGCGTAAAATGGTTGACCTAGCGCTGGAGTATGGTAAGCCCGTGACCTTGGGGGTTTCAGGTCCAGGTATGACTAGGATGGAGGCCATGGAGAGGATTGAGGAGTTCGCCAGGAGAGCGGTTGAGGCGGCTGTTAAGATGGTTAAGAGGATGAGGGAGGTTTCAACTTAGGGGAGCTGAACGCCTTGATAAAGATGACGCTTGTTCAGCTTGACAATTACGGTCCCTGGACGGAGTTCCTTGGGGATGACAGGGAGGCTGACCTGCAGGTTTTACAGTCCGAGCTCTACGCCGACCTGCAGAGGATGTTCTCCTCGAAGGGTGGACTCCTCTTCTTCTCCAGGTTCGACAACATGCTCGCTGTATCGAACGGGGTGACGGTGGAGGATCACAGGGCCATCCTGAAAAGCATCGCTAGGAGGTACCCTGTGACCGTCAGCATGGGGATCGGGGTTGGGGAGACACCCTACGAGGCGCAGCGTATGGCTACGAGGATGCTTCAGAGGAGCGGGAGCGCCCAGTCGCCTGAAAGGAGAAGCGTACTGGCCCATAACCTTGACGGGCCTGTCAGGGGGGGATACGTCCAGATAGCCCACATAGACGTTAACAGCTTCACGGAGCAGGTGACCGACAGGGAGGACGCCTACAAGGCAATGTACCTGGTCTCAAACCTGTCCACCGTCCTGATGAAGCTGTCGATGAGTAAGGGCATATTAACGTTCTTCAACGGCGGGGATAACTTCATATCTGTTTGCAATGGTTTGAGCGAGGACGACTTTAGGGAGATCCTTTACAGGCTTGAGGTGAGCACCGGGCTGAAGCTTAAGGCAGGCGTAGGGTTCGGGAGGAACGCTGTTGAAGCCCTAACAGAAGCCAACAAGGCTCTTTCGATGATAAGGAGGGGTAAAAGGGGGGAGCCCGTGGTTTTCCTGGGAGGGCCGCCACGTGAAGACTATCTACTGTGAGTACGCCCTCCTAGGCAGAGAGTTAAGGTTTGAGGAGAGGGTTTACGTCACGATCTCGAGCAGTGGATTTATAAAGAGGGTTTCACCCTCCCCGCCTAGGAGGGTGGATGAGGAGTATGATTCATGCCTTCTCACCCCGGGGTTCATCAACGCTCACACGCACGTAGGAGACTCCTTCTTTAAGGAGGTCGGGTTTAACGTTCCCGTGGAGGAGCTGGTTGCGCCTCCAGACGGGCTTAAACACAGGCTTTTAAGGAATGCAGGGGAGGACGACGTTAAGGAGGGGATTAGGTGCGCGGCGGAGGAGATGCTGTCCTCCGGAACCACGGCTTTCGCGGACTTCAGGGAGGGAGGCGTCAGGGGGGCGCTGATCCTTAGGAGGGCGCTTGAGGGCACGCCTATACGCTACATAATACTGGGAAGGAATGATGGGTTGGAGGAGCTGCTCCGCGTGTGCGATGGCGTAGGGCTCCCCTCAACCAACCTTTACAGCGACGAGGAGTTGAGGAGGATCTCTGAGGCATGCAGGTTGAACGGGCTTCTAGTGGCGGCTCACGCCTCCGAAACAGTGAGGGAGAGGGAGCTGGCCGTCAAGATGTATGGTGTGTCGGATGCTGTGAGGGCTGTTAAGGTGCTTAACGCCGACCTCCTAGTCCACTTAACGCACGTTGACGAGGAGGAGCTACCCCTCTTATCGGGGAGGGGGGTTGCATGCTGCCCGAGGGCTAACGCGTACCTCGGCGTCGGGCTCCCCCCCGTCGAGAGGATGGTTAGGGCGGGAGTCAGGGTTTGCCTTGGAACGGACAACGTGATGGTGAACAGCCCCGACCTCCTAAGAGAAATGGACTTTCTGGGGAAGATGGTTAGGGCTAGGTCCGGCCCAGCATGCCTCGAGGCCAGGGAGATAGTTAAGATGGTGACGGTTAACCCGGCTGAGGTTTTGGGGCTGAACTCGGGGTGGATTGAGAGGGGGAGGTGCGCTGACCTTGCGGTCATAGACCTTGACGCCGCCAACGTTAAGCCGGTTCACCACCCTTACCAGGCGCTTGTCCACAGGGTTAAGTCCGAGAACGTGCTGTGCGTCTACGTTGGGGGTGTTAAAGCCTATGAAAGGTAAACCCTACGTTATACTTAACGCCGCCATGAGCCTTGATGGCAAAATAGCGACTGTAGGGGGGGACTCGGAGTTCTCGGACGAGGAGGACTGGAGGAGAGTGCACAGGCTCAGGGCCGAGGTCGACGCGATAATGGTTGGGGTTAACACCGTGCTAGCCGACGACCCTAAGCTGACTTCCAAGGTAGGGAGGAGCCCTTTAAGAGTTGTCGTCGACAGCATGGCCAAGACCCCTCCTACGGCGAGGGTTCTCACCTACAGGAGGGATGTGCCAACCGTGATAGCCGTGACGGGTAGGGCTCCAGCTGAAAGGGTTGAGAAGCTGAGGGAGGCAGGGGCGAGGATCCTGGTGTGCGGCGAGGGGAGGAGGGTGGACTTGGAGGTTCTCATGGAGAAGCTCTTCGAGATGGGGGTTAGAAGGCTCCTCCTTGAAGGGGGAGGAAGCCTTAACTGGGGCATGTTCGAGAAGGGGTTAGTGGACGAGGTGAGGGTTGCCGTGGCCCCGGTGATAGTTGGCGGAAGCAGGGCGGTGACGCTCGTTGAGGGGGAGGGGTTCGGCAGGGTGAGCCAGGCGGTGAAGCTTAAAATTCTAAACGCTGAGAGGGTGGGGGGATGCTTGCTAATAACGTGCAAAGTGGAGAAAAAAGGGATTTAAAAAAGGGGGGAAGGAAGGAGAACGTGTGGCTTAGAGTAGGCGTTCTATATCCTGTTTTAGCTCCTTGAAGGCCTCGTTTTCCGGGTCGAGCGCTATGGCCTTATCTATCGTTTCCACTGCCTTCCTTTTCTCGCCTTTATCGGCGTAGCAGGCGCTTAGAACGTAGTAGAAGACTGGTATGTCGGGACGTATGGAGATCGCTTTCTCCAGGCTGTCTATTGCCTCGTCGTACCTTTTCAGCCTCATGTACGAGAAGCCCATGTAGTAGTATGCGTCCTCCGGGCCTGGAACTCCGAGCTCAATCGACTTCTTCATGGACGATGCGGCAGCCTCAAAGTTGTGCATTCTAAACTGAACCACTCCGTCATAATACCAGACGAGAGGGTGGTTAGGCGCCATTCCCTTAGCGGACTTTAGGTCCAGTTCAGCTAGGTCAAGGCGTCCCTCTCTTATGTTTCTCACGGCACTCTTCAAAACGTTTTCCAGCGACATTAAACCAACACTTGGAATGTTGCTAGGTTGCGATAAAAAGGAGGAACCTTTCCATCACACCCGCAACTCAACATAACCGAAAAGCAGTATAAATAAATTTCTAAGAAAGGCGGGAGGCAACCTAAAACCTGAACAGTGAAGGCGACATTCTAATTAGAACACATTTCTACTGTAAGCCTTGCGAAACTGTTAAATGTTTGGTGGACATGTATGGGCGTTTTGATAGATGTGTCCCAGATGCGGTGGGAGGATGGAGCACCGAAAGGGACAGGTTCTGGAGTGTAAATAGACAGTTGAACGCTTCAGTAAACCTATACCTAAGGATGAGAGGCTTCCCTCCTTCAATGAGGGTTTGGGAGGAAATTGTTCCCCAGACCCGAGGAGGGGTGGGCCCCCTCGATAGGGGCGAGACCGATGACACGCCCCCAATGAATCCAGAGGGAGACGAAGCTGACGCCCCCAAAGCGGACACGCACCTATAAAGACCACGTCCGCTGAACCCCGCATGCTAAATTCGGTATGAGACTATTCCCGCAGCTATTAGGGCGATTCCCCCTGTTATGCTGCCGGCAACAGGCAACCATATTTCCAAGATGGAGAGGGCCGTGAGCGTGGCTCCCGTGGCTAGAAACACTGCTGCCGCTCGTTTAACCTCACCTTGACCCACGTACCTGCATCCTAACAGTGAAATGGCGCCTAGCACTATGGGAATTAGGCTTTCAAGGGCTGTGAATGGTGCCAACGCGTAGATGAAGAATGCACCTATCGACGCGAAGGGCATATATGAGAGGATGGATGCGATGATGAGGGGGGTTACGATGCTTTCGATGGCTCCAGCGATGGCTAACACGGCTCCGAGAACGCCAACAACGTAGGCAACATTCTCGTAGTCAATCATAAAGGACACCTTAGGTTAGTTGTGGTTCACGCTTTTTCCACCAGTCTCTATTTTTAAATTTATATGCGTTTCGGAGTGATGGTTTCCCTTAAAATGCCTTCCTTCTTTTGCTTGAATCGTTTCTTTCGGAGGCGAAAAGCTTCTAACGTGACGTTACCTATTTCTTATGGGTGGATACCGTGAGGGTTGGCTTACCCCAGATGCCGTGGTTTGGTGACGTGGTTTTAGAGCTGGAGTTCCCCGAGGAATGGGATGTGCATGTCTGCGGTATGGCGGGTGACGGGAAAAAGCCTCTAAGCACGGAGCAGATCCTGTCAGCGTTGAGGAACCCTATTGGAGTGAAGGCTTTGGACAGGATGGCGGAGGGAAAGGAGGAGGCAGTGATAGTATTCGACGACATGACGAGGCCTACGAGGGTGTACGAGATAGCCCCCCTAGTTCTTGAGGAGATGAGGAAGGGAGGGATAAGAGAGGATCATGTGAGGTTCATCTGTGCGAACGGGGCGCACGGCACGTTTGACAGGGAGGACTTCGCTAAGAAGCTTGGGGAGGAAGTAGTTGAAGGGTACCCTGTCTTCAATCATAACCCGTACAGCAACGTAGACTACTTGGGGCACACCAAGCACGGGACTCCGGTGGAGGTAAACGCCGAGGTTATGAGCTGCGACTTGAAGGTTGCCATCGGATGCATAGTCCCCCACCCGCAGTTTGGCTTCGGAGGGGGGGCGAAGATTGTTCTGCCGGGTGTATCAAGCGTGAGAACCATATCGTTTAACCACGGGGACCTAGGCGGATGGTCTGCAGCCTCGGACTACAGGGAGATGCACCCCAGCTGCCAGCTGGCTTACGGGAGGGTTAACGAGGAGAACATTATGAGGCAGGACGCTGAGGAGGCAGCCAGAATGGTTGGATTGGACATGGTGGTGAACGTCCTGGTGGACTTCAGGAGGAACTCGACGGACGTCTTCGCGGGCGACGTTGTGGGGGCGCAGAGGGAAGGGGTGAGGGAGGCAATGACGCATTACAGGGCGCAGCTCGTCCAGAACCCGGACATAGTAGTCTCTAACGCTTACTCTAAAGCCAGCGAGGCGACCATAGCGGCGTGGCCAGCGGTCATAATGAGGGAGGGAGGTACGCTCGTGATAGTGTGCAACACTCCAACGGGGCAAGTTTCACACTACGTCCATGGTAGGTGGGGTGTTAAAAGGGTCGGTGGAAACCTCTGGCTTCCACCTACAAGAATACTGGACAGGGCGGGGAAGATAATAATCTTGTCCAAGTACCCTGAGAAGCAGCACTGGCTGGAGATGGCTCCACCAGAGAAAACAGTTAAGCTGAAAACATGGGAGGAAGTTCTCGAGGAGTTAAAGAACACGCATAAGGGGAGGCCTAGGGTAGCCGTTTTCCCCGACGCAACGATCCAGAAGCCATTCTAGAAGCGGCTTAGAGCAGCTACCCACCCTACTTTTTCATGGGGATGAGGGAGGGTTGAAGCGTTAAACATTCCATTCCCATCGACCCCTAGGATTCGACTCGACGTTTACGCCTCTGACACGCAAACCCCCGTAGCAACAAACCACATGGAAGGATGTTCTGCAACTCTCCGGTAACGTCGCGCCCAGCGTTGAAGCCCCTTTCCACTTTTAGCTTACTATTTGACGGGTGGAAGGGTGGAGGGTTTAAGAACCTGGTCGTAGTATTTCTCTCCAGGCACGTAGGAGAGGGTTATCTGGTGGAAGGTTCTTTTCGGCGTTTGGACTTCCTCAAGCATTCCTTCGATTAGCACCCTGTCCCCCTCCCTAGCCATCATCCTGAACTCCTCAACGTACGTCACTGCCCGTACGGCGTCGTCCGCCCTCGCCCCGCTGACTGTTTCAACGTCCTCTAGGAGGTATACTGCGGGTGTGAAGTAGGAGTCCTCGTCCCCCGCCACCGTGGCTTCAACCCTAGTCCACCCCTTAAATGTTATCCTGCTTCTCGGGTCATACTCGTTCCTTATCTCACTCCAGTCCTTCACCGGCTCGAACTCGACCTTAACCTTCCGTCCAAGCTCGGGTGAGTCGTAGACGGCGTATATCATCTTCCGCTCCTCGTAGAAGAGGTACTCTTGAAGGGTGTAGTTTTTGAAGCGCCAGTTCTTGCTGAGGTGCTGGCTTGGCTGGGAGAACTCGTTAGCGAGGGGGCCGCCCTCCTCGTAGAGGCATTTGAGAGCCTCAATCAGGTCTAGGAGGTTCCTCCTCCCGTAGACGACGAGGTCTATGTCGCTGAAGTACTCGTTGTAGAAGTCGTGGAGGATCGAGCCGAAGACGCCGAAGTCCCCGTAGCTTAGCCCGGAGACCTCCATGACCATCTCGACGACGCTTATCGTCGCGTCTATCATCCTGTCAGGCTCCTCGCTGAAGAGAAGCTGAAACCTGTGGTCGGGCCTCCTCACCTCGGAGAGCTGCCCCTCCCTAACCCCAACCATCCTGCGCTGAAGAGGCTCATGGAAAAAAGTGTACTGGGGGTATTTCTCCATGACAAACCTTAACCCTTCATCACCGTAGAACTTGTAGTAGACTATGGGGAGGCCGTCCCTGACCGCTCTAGGATCCGAACTCTGGTAGATGGTTTCGGGGGCGTACTCAACGTCGCACACGCAAGCCGTCGGAGGGTGATCGTAACCATAAACCCTGAAGATCAGACCCTCCTGCGTTACGGGGGCGTCCCTATCCCTAACCTTCAACACTAAGCGATCACCCCTCAGCGGGCCATATGTACTCCTCCTCCCCCACACCCGACCCGACGACTATTCGAAGCCAACCGCCCTCCTCCCCTTCAACTCTTTCCAGCATGCCCTTCGCCACGACCCTCACCCCCCTCCGCGCCACATCCCTAAACTGGCCTATCATGCTGACAACCTGCTTGACGCGTTCATCCTCGCACTCCACGCCGTAGACCGCAGGCCTGAAGACTGCCTCCCAGTCCTCCGTTACGGTGCACTCTGCCTCGACGGGCCTCAGCGCCCTGTACCTGTACTGGCCGTACCTCTCCCTTATCTCCTCGATCTTCCTCGTCGCGTTTACCACGACGCGCACCCCCTCAAACAGCACCCTGTTCCTTCTAAGCTCGTCGAAGCGGTCTGCTAGGATGGGCTGGACGACGCCCTCGTCCGCAAGCAGGAGTAGAGCCTTTTTAACCCTCCTGAAGTTTTCCGACCCGTAGACGGACACGTCCACGTCGCTTCCCTCACCGTGCATTTGGAGGGATATGGAGCCGTGGACGCCGAAGTCGCCCAGTGGAACCCCTGACTTCTCCGAGAGAAGCCTTATTATCTTCACCGCCTTCTCCTCCAGCCGGTCGAGGCTTTCCTTGCGTAGGAGGAGCCTCAACTGTTCGCATGGAACGTAGACCCTTCTTATCTTGCTCCTGGGAACCGTGACCAGCTCTTTCCCGTCGCACGGAGAGTAGTAGACGTAGTCTTCCGAGATCCTTCTTAGAGCTGACAGGACGTTACGGTAGATCTTAGGGGAGTAAAGCTTTGCTGGCCTGACGAGGGTGACCCCTTCGAGGCGCCAGGTGTAGGGTAGCCACGGAACGTCGAAGAGGTCTTTAAGGCTTGACGGAACATACTTTAAGTATGCGACCACCCTGTCCTCGGGGTGAGCGTACCCCATCGTGTAGAACACGAGGCCGTCCTCTGTTAGTATGGCGTCACCGTCCCTTGGAGTCCAGTTCATTTAGAGCCTCCTCAACCTTTCTTCTGAAGGCTGCTTCAGCCTCTTCAGGGGTGAGACCTGCTTTTAAGGCTTCCCTGACGAAGCTTCTTCGAACGTTGCTGAGCGCGACCGCTGATCTTGGAGCGGACTTCACGGCTTCGGACACCACCCTCCGTGTTACCTTGTCGATTTCCTCCGCCAATCCGGGGGGCCGTCTCTCAGCCTCCCCATCCTCCGGCTTCAACGCGAGGATGCGGCTCAGCGCCTCCCTCGCAGCGTGCTCTAGGGGTGTCCTGGACAGGTTAAAGCGGGCTAGGCTTCTATCCCAGCGGTAGCGTTTCCCGGGCTCCTCGAACTTCTCGTTGACGGACGCTATGACCTCGGGGGGGATGGGTGACCCTCTAGCCTCATTCCACTTTAAAGCGTCCTCTAAGGATGCCTCAACGTGGATTATAGCGTGGATGGCGCCTGTCCTCCTAGCTAACTCGACCATGTCGTGGCGCATCGAAGAGTAGTAGTTCATGTCGTCGTTGACCACGCTTACACCCCTCCTCAGAAAGTACTCTGCTAGGTGTAGTGTGGCGTCCCTGACGAGGGGCTCCCTGGCAGGGTCAAACTTCTCCCTGTAAATAGGCATCATACTCCTCACGTTGTCTGATCCGAGCACGACCGTGGGGATCCCTGCCTCCTCCATTAGGAGGGCGATGCGTGTTGCGAGGGTTGTCTTCCCGCTTGCGGGGAGGCCGCACATGACCACAAGAAACTTCCTTGGCTGACCGGCAACCTTACAGCTGGAAATCCGAGCCACCCTCCATTCCTGTGAAGTCTTCTGTGGAGAAATTTGTGAAATGCTTTAATTATGGTTTTTGACTCCCTTTTAGCTAGGGAGGGTGAACGGCGTGGTTCCAGTAGCTTTGACGATAGCCGGCTCGGACCCGCTCGGAGGGGCAGGGGTGCAGATGGACCTGAAAACCTTCGCCGCCCTAGGCGTCCACGGGGTGTGCGCCATAACCGCCGTGACAGCTCAGAACACTGTCTATGTTAGGGATATACACGTTGTTCCGCCCGAGATCATAATGGCCCAAGTTGACCTTCTCATGGAGGACTTGGAGGTTAAGGCCGCTAAGACGGGTATGCTCAGGGACAAGGAGACCGTGGAGGTTGTCTGCCACATAGAGGACGAGTATGGCTTCCCCCTAGTGGTTGACCCCATAGTCTGGGCTGGGTCTGGGGAGAGGCTGGCGTCGCCCTCGGCTGAGAGGGCGATAATAAACCAGCTTATCCCCAAGGCTACGGTCGTCACCCCGAACATAGCGGAGGCATCCCTCATAGCGGACATGCAGATAAAGAGCGTTAGGGACATGGAGGAGGCCGCTAAGGCTATAGCGTCTAGGGGTGCCGAAGCCGTCGTAGTTAAGGGTGGCCACTTGGACGGGGAGAGAGATGTCGTCGTCGACGTCCTGTACGCTGACGGGGAGATTTCAAGGTTTGAGAAGGAGAGGGTGAAGGACTGCGCGAGCCATGGAAGGGGGTGCTGCTTCTCGGCTGCGATAACGGCGTTCCTCGCCATGGGCGAGGCCCCGGCGGCAGCCGTCGAGAAGGCTGAGAGGTACGTTGAGAAGGTTTTCCGCCACCCTGTTGACATAGGTAGGGGGAGGAAGCCTGCAAACCCCCTGATACTGCTCTACCACGACGCTGAGAGGTGGAACGTTATAAGCGACGTGGCGGAGGCTGTGAGCATGATAGAGTCTGAAAGGAACGTTGACGCGTTGATACCTGAGGTTAGGATGAACGTTGGCATGGCGACGAGCTTCGCGAGGGGGGTCGAAGACGTGGCGGCTGTGGAGGGGAGGATCGCAAGCTTCAGGGGGCGCGCCAGAGCTATTGGATGCCCAAGGTTTGGGGCGTCAAGCCACATCGCAAGGGTCATCTTGAAGGTGATGGAGTACGACCCGAACATGAGGGCTGCGGTCAACATAAAGTATTCGCCCGACATACTTGAGGCGTGCAGGAAGAGCGGGCTCACCGTCGCGGGGTTCGACAGGAGGGAGGAGCCAGAGGATGTTAGGTTGGTGGAGGGTAGGAGCCTTCAGTGGGGGGTGGAGCAGGCGATCCAGAAGGCTAAGGGGGTTCCCGACGTCATATACGATGAGGGAGGGTACGGGAAGGAGGCCATGATAAGGGTTCTGGCTCAAACAGCCACCGAGGCCGTGGGGAAGGTTATCCAGATAAAGAACAACCTTAAGCTGTGATGGGCGGATGGGAGGGCGGCGGGCAGGGACGGTAGAACACAACATTATTTAAAGCTCTTCCTTTCCTTTAGTTAGTGGAGTGGGTTTCAGAGGGGTTTCTTTGAGGGAGGCTGACGCTAGGGAGGAACGGTTCAGAGGCTTTTTCCCCTATAAGCCGTACCCAGCCCAGCTTGAGTATGCTAGGGATGTAGCTAGGCTGGTTGAGGAGGGAGGTGTGGGCTTCCTCGAGGCCCCGACGGGCTTCGGCAAGACGGTCTCGATACTTTCAGCCGTTTTACCCTACCCCTACAGGGTTTTCTACTATTCGAGAACCCACACCCAGATGAGGCAGGTCGCCTACGAGCTTGAAAGGATCAACTCTTTAGGCTACGGCTTCACCGGGGTCGTTAGGGGGTCTAGGCTTCAGCTCTGCCTTGACAGGGACGTTAGGGAAATGGACGACTACTTGAGGGCGGACGAAGTTTGCCTTTCAAGGATTAGGAGCGAGGAGGATGGGAGGAGCCTCGCCGAGCTCTCCCTGTACAGGAGCGACGTGAGCCTGGCGAGCCAGGACAGGCTTCCATCCGACGTGCGCCTCTACTGCGAGTTTGAGGGGAGGAGGGTTGAGATACCAGGATACATGCCCCATGGGGTTCCAACCGTTGCAAGCGTGGAGAGGCTTCTGGAGTATGGGGATGAAAGGGACGTTTGCCCCTACTACCTGGCTAAGGTTCTCTCGCAGGTTTACAGGGTCGTCATAGGAGCGTACAACTACCTTTTCCTCGACCCCGGCTTTAAGGGTCAAGTGATAGTTATGGATGAAGCGCACAACGTAGAGGACTTCTGTAAGGAGAGCAAGTCCTACGCCCTTTCGAGGAGGACCGTTGAAAGAGCGATAGACGAGGTTAAGGAGGTTGACAGGCCCTGGGCATCCGACGTGGAGGAGTTCCTCGCCTTTCTCTCAAGGTTCTTCAGCCACGCCGATTTTAAGGAGGACGAGCTTTTAACTAGGAGGATGATCCTTAAGGAGATGGAGGAGTGCGGGGTTACAAGGGAGAGGATAGAGGAGTTTCTTGAAGGGTGGCCTCTGATAATAAACATCCAGAGGGAGCTCATAGCGAGGAGGGGGAGGGTTGTAATCCTTGACAGGCTGAGGGTCGCCCAAGTCTACGCTTTCATCGAAACCTTCATGTCGAGTGGGGAGGAGGAGTACGTGGGGTTCTGGAACGCCGAGGACGAGAAGAACCCTGTGCTTGAGTGGCTCTGCCTAGACCCCAGGGTCGCGTTCAGCGAGATCCTATCCGAGAAGCCGAGGGCGGTCATACTGACCAGCGGAACCCTGTCGCCGGTGGAGGGTATGGCGGCACGGTTGGGGGTCCCGGAAGCCTTCAAGAGGAGCTACCCTTCAGTCATACCTAAGGACAACATAATGATTCTGGCTGTGGGCAGGGGGCCAAGCGGCAAACCCCTCACAACCAAGTACGAGATGAGGGGCGACGAGGAGACGGTGCTCGAGTACGGGGAGGCGGTCGCTAGGATAGTTAGAAACGTCCCTAACGGAACCATAGTGTTCTTTCCAGCCTACCAAGTGATGAATAGGATGTTGAACACGTGGAACACTTACGGTGTCCTCGGCGAGATCGACGCAGCCGTCTTCATAGAGTCTCCGGGTAGCACGGCGTCGCTGGTCGACGCCTACAGGAAGGCGGCCAGGGAGGACAAGGCTGTGCTCTTCGCCGTCGTCAGGGGGAAGCTCAGTGAGGGGGCGAACTTCCCCGACGAGTCGGGGCGAGCCGTAGTTATAGTCGGCATACCATACCCTAACATTTCCGACCCCAGAGTTATGGCTCAGAGGGAGTACTACGACAGGGTGGAGGAGAGCATGGGGAGAAGGTGGTACCTTGACCAGTCCTTTAACGCTGTGAACCAGTCTCTCGGCAGGGTTTGGAGGCACAAGGAGGACTACGCGGTTGGGGTGCTGCTTGACACGAGGTACGCTTGGAGGGAGAGCAGGAGGAGGCTTTCGCCGTGGCTGGCGGAGAGGACCACGCACGTGGACCCCAGGACGCCGTTTCAGACGGTGGAGAGGATGATCAGGGCATTCTTTAAAGGGTAGGTGGAAGGATGGGGAGGCTGGCTGAGGAGATAGTCAGGAAGCCGCAGCTTGCATCTAAGCTCGACGGCGAAGCAGTCAAGAGGATCATCTACGATGTGGGGGAGGTTCTCGAGGGTGAAACTTACTTTGAGGTTGAGGGTGGGAGGGTCCTCTTCGTAGGTGACACGCACGGTGACCTCTACTCAACCATGGCTGTGGCAAGGAGGTTTCTCAGGGAGGGCTACGACCTGGCGGTTTTCCTAGGGGACTACGTTGACAGGGGGGCTGAGCAGGTTGGAAACATGAACTTCGTCCTCTCGCTTAAAACCGTGTACCCTGACAGGGTGATACTTCTCAGAGGCAACCACGAGACCCCCCTCGCCAACAGGTACTACGGATTCATGGATGCTGTCTCGAGAAGGTTCTCCTTCAGCTTCTACAGGGTTTACGCCTCCCTCTTCGCATCCCTGCCATACGCTTGCCTAGTTAACGGGTCGGTGCTATGCCTTCACGGGGGGATAGCTAAGGGGCTTGAAAGGCTGAGCCAGCTCAGGGAGATTCCCAGGGAGGTGGAGGTCGAGGACCCCATAGGGTTCCAAGTGCTGTGGAACGACCCTCATGAGGGGGTGAGGGGGTTCAAGCCAAGCCCCAGAGGGCCGGGAATATACGTGTTTGGAGAGGACGTTTTCACGGAGTTCGCCGAGGAGAATGGGGTTGAGGTTATGGTGAGAGCTCACGAGGTGTTCCCTCAGGGGTTCAAGTGGTACTTTCGAGGGAGAATTTTGAGCTTGTTTTCCGCCGCGCAGTACACCATCCCGGTTAATGCCAAGGTGGGCGAGATGGAGGGAGGAGATCTCCGGGTAGTAGACGTCTTCAGCTGAGGGGGGCGGCGTGGATGGTTAACTTGCCTCCCTAGTGTGGTTGACGTTTGAGGCGGCTGCTAAGCCGTTAAGTGTGCTGCGGATTGCTGAGGGTTCCGAGTTTACGTTAGGAGGGCTGAGTTGAGGAATTCCTGCAGGTCTTTAGGTTTTATCGTTCCTGTGTGGAGGGCTGTCGCAACCAGCGCGCCCTTCACTCCTATGCTTCGCAGAGCCTTTAAGTCTTCGACGCTTCTCACCCCTCCGCCGGCTATCACCGGGATTGAGAGGTGGGACGCAAGCTTCTCGAGGAGGGTGATGGGGGGGCCGCTGCGCATTCCGACACGGGATAGGTCCACCACGAGGAGGGAGGACACGCCGGAATCCTCAAACATCGCCGCTGCTTCAAGAGGGGTCATTGACGCTACCTCCCGGCTCCTAGAGACGACGGAGACACCTCTCAGGTCGAGGCTTCCAACTATTCTTTCGCCGTAAAGCCTAGTGCACTCGGAGAGGAAGGCTGGGGTTGGGATGGTCTCGGTTGCAACGACGACGCCTGATACTCCGGCTCTGACCAGGCTCTCGACGGACTCGACGCTTCTCACCCCGGCGTCGACCATGATCCTCATGGAGGAGCGTCTAACGAGAGACCTTATGGCTCCCAGGTTCGGCGCCCTCCCCTCTATAGCGTCCAGGTCTGCGATGTAGAGTTCGGTGAAGCCGAGGCATTTAAACGCGTACATGACGTTCATGGGGTCTGGCGAGGAGGTGAGAACCGACTTGACGGGCTCATACTCTCTTCTAACGCCTCCCTTAGCGTGCACGACGATGCCGTTCATCAGGTCCATGACAGGTATTACACGCATACCCCTTGCTCCCCCTTCATGGTGCAGGCGAAAAGGAGAAGCTTAAAAAGAATAGTGTAGCTACAAATAAAAAACTTTCCAACCTCTAATTGATCGTCCATCCCCTTCAGGGTGGAAGTGGCGGGAAAGGGCTTCAGCCCTGAGCCATCGTGTAGAGGCTGCGGGCAGCAGGTGGTTGGGGTAGGGTGCAACGGGTGGATTCTTGGGTTGGCGTGGGAGGCTGCCTTCCTGGCTGGTGGTGGGATGAAGGGAAGGGTCTTCGTGTACGAGTTTATGTGTGGAGGCGGGATGGCTGGTGAGGAGTTGCACGTGGACGTTGCAGTGGAGGGGCTCGCCATGCTTCTCGCATCCGCCGAGGACTTCTCCTCCGCAGGGTTCCACACGTTCACGACTCTAGACCCCAGACTTCTCTATTTGAAGAGGATTTTTGAAGCTAGGAGTGTCTCCGTGGTGGAGAGGGGTCTCCTTGAAGGGGTGGAGGAGGCTGACTGGGTTCTTTTAATTGCCCCGGAGACGGGGG
This sequence comes from Candidatus Freyrarchaeum guaymasense, assembly GCA_030587405.1. Next base: position 27,234 of record JAUQZD010000022.1, read on the forward strand.
GGACGCTCTGCGAGTTAACGCGAACCCTTGAAAAGAGTGGATGCAGTGTTTTGGGCTCCTCCTCCAATGGGGTAGCCTTGGCTACGGATAAGGGGAGAACATTGGAGTTGGCTGGTGAGGCAGGGCTAAGCGTTCCCCTGACCTTAACCGCCAAGAGCGTGGAGGAGGCTGTTGGGAGGGCGTGGGAGGTCGGGTTTCCAGCCGTGTTTAAGCCGGTTGACGGTGTGGGATGTGAGGGGGTCAGCGTAGCTAGGGGCGAGGATGATGTTAGGGGGGCGGCTGAGCTCGCCTCGGCTGCTTCAGGAACCGGGGAGATCCTCGTTCAGGAGTATGTGAAAGGGGTGGATGCGAGTGCAAGCTTGATAGTTGGCGATGACGAGGCAACGCCCTTAACGCTAAACGCTCAAATGATTCTAATCGGCGAGGACGGAAGGATACGTTATGGGGGGGGCTACCTCCCCCTCAAGCACGGCTTGGAGAAGGAAGCCTTAAAGGCAGCTGAGAAGGCGGCGCTGCAGATTCCGGGCTTGAAGGGGTACGTTGGGGTGGACTTGGTCCTGTCTCGCAGGGGGGTGTTCATAATGGAGGTTAACCCCCGCCTGACAACCTCGTACCTAGGTGTCAGGGAAGTTGTAGAAGGTAACATTGCAGGGTTTATCTTCGACTCGTGTCTGAGAGGGGTGACACCGGGAAGAGTGGTGGTTAGGGGAGGCGCAGCGTTCAGGAAAACGTCTACGCGTGAAGTGTGCGATTGGGAGGTTTCAATAAATGAGAGGCACAGGTTTATAGTTTGCCGCGGAGGAAGCATAGACGAAGCGCTGGTGAAGGCGGGAATCCGCCCTCGGAGGGCTAACCTCTAGTATGGTTTCCATGGGCAATTTCAGAGAAGGGTCTAAGCGTGCAACATCGGCGTGTAGGGTGGGGTACCTAGTCGTTCGCTCTCGTGTTTGCCTTCCTTAGTTCTGGAACACGTTGAATAGGGGTGTTCCCGTAGGGGTCGACAAGGTAATCGCCAGCTTTCTTTTCCGATAGGGCCGGTAGATCAAGCTGTCCATTTCCGTTTGCGGTTGTTAGGTCCCGCCTCACAGTTGCAGGCAATATTGATGGTATTCCCGCATATCGTATAGGTTAGCCTTCTGATTGATTGCTGTCTTCATTGTTACGATTCGTTAAAGATAGAATCTTATAGGGAGAGACCTTATAGGATCTGAATGTGATGGATCCCGCTCTATGGTTGGAAGTGGGGCCTTCTGGGTGAAAGAGAAATGATTTTTGTTGGATTGGACGTGGGGGGCGCCAATACCAAGGCTGCTAGGGTGGATGTTGGATCTGGGAGAGTTAGGGTTAAAGTGGTTAGGGAGTACTTTCCCGTGTGGGCTAGGTCGAGGGGTGAGCTTCCAGAGCTCATATCTAGGATAGGGCGGGGGCTTTGTGGCGGGGAGGAACCTGACTGCGTCTGTTTGACGATGACCGCCGAGCTCTCCGACGCTTACGAGACCAAAAGGGAGGGGGTTAACCATGTTCTTTCTTCGGTTGAGTACGCTTTTAAGGGGGTTGAGGTGCTTGTCGTGAACTGCATGGCGGAGCTTTTAAGCGTCGGCGAGGCGAGGAGGCGCCCCTTGGAGGTTGCAGCGGCGAACTGGCCGGCTACAGGGTGGATGGTTGGAAGGGTCTTCAGAAACTGCATCTTCATGGATGTGGGGAGCACAACCACCGACATAATACCCGTTAGGGATGGGGTGCCCTGCCCTGAGGGGAGAAGCGACACCGAGAGGCTGATGAGCGGAGAGCTGGTCTTCACGGGGGTTCTCAGGACGAACATTTCGGCTATAGTGGGGTGGGTCCCCCTGTGGGGGCGCATGTGTAGGGTGTCTCCGGAGAAGTTTGCGTTAACCGCCGACGTACACCTCATCCTGGGGCACATTTCGGAGGAGGATTACACCTGCGAGAGCGCTGATGGGAGGGGGAGGGACGTGGAGCACTCGATGGCTCGCTTGGCGAGGGTTGTGTGCGGCGACCTTGAAACCCTCACCGCCGAGGACGTCCTCGGGATCGCGAGGTACGTGTATGTTAGGCAGGTGGAGCAGGTGGTGGAGGGGCTTGAGCAGGTTTCCTCCAGAAACCCGGACTTAAAGACGGTTGTAGTTGCTGGTCTGGGAGGGAGGTTCCTAGCTTGGAGGGCGGCCGAGGCTGCAGGATTCAGGAAAATACACAGTTTAGACGATGTGTTTGGGAGGATGGTTTCCGAGAATGCACCCGCCGTTGCTGCGGCTCTGATGGCTGCTGGAAGGAGGGGGGTGGACGTGGACGAAGTGCTTAGGAGGATGAGGGGGTAGCATGGTTCGCCGGGCTTTTTCTTTGTGTTTAGCAATGAAATGTTTTACTTAAGTAAAAATTCGCGTCCATCACATTTAATTATAGAAAAAAATAAATACCAGAAAATTGATAGAAGTTCCTCAGGTTTGGGAGGAGTCTCGGCGAGAGGGGGTAGGCCAACCCCTGAAGGGGAACACTGATCCAATGAAGGGCCTGTAACCCCCCGAGCCTCAAACCTCCTTTCAGAAAAGTGTTGTCTGCCTGTATCCCTTCTTCCCTTCCTCCTCGACGGCTTCCCCGGGCTTCCTTGAGCGCTTAGCCTTCCGCCCAGCCTGCATTTTGGCGGCTGCCTCGCGGGCTGCTTCACGCTCCCTCTGGGCGAGAGCCCTTATTCTTTCGCGGTCCACTTCAACGGTGAAGTCGAGGGGGTATGGTTCGACCTCGTCTAGGCCGCTGAAGTCGAACTTCTTTCCGAGGAAGATGAGGGGTGGGGTGTCAACGTCCCTTGCCATGGAGAGGAGGCCGCCGTCCATCCTCAGTACGCCGTTGTCCAGGGCTAGCTTGAGAAGTTTAAGGGCTCTTGTAGGGGAGAAGTTGAAGGGGAGCCCCCAGTCGAACGAGAGGATGAAGCACCATTCTTTAGGGGTAAGCTTGGATTTGCCTGAGAGGATGAATGGTATCTTTGATAGGGCCTCCACGGCGTCTAGGCTCATGCTTGACCACCGTTGCCTCTCTGTTCTTCCTCCTTGGGTGGAGCGGGGGGAGCCCCCTCGGCTCTTCTGACGGGGGGTTGGGGGAGTATCAGCATCGACGCGTCGATCTCCTCGATTATAGGCTTAGTTTCCGGTCTTAGGGTGGCTTTCACGGGTATTACGAGGAGTTCCGCGTGCGTCTTCCTCATTCCGGCGACGGCGGTCACGTCTATTGTTCCGGCCTCTATGAAGTGGGCTACCTTGAAGCCTCGCTCCACCAGAGCTGGCTCAACCTCCTTAAAGGACTTCTCCATTATGTTGCATGCCGACGACAACACCTTCTCCTTTTCGAGGGTTGTCAGCTCTGACAGGGCGTCGCTGACCATTTCGACCGACTTCAGGAACGACTCGTCTATGTACGTGAGGAAAGTTATCTTAGCGTTGGGTCTGCATATGGTTATGAGGGTTGGGAGGCATGCCTTTATCTCCCCCGGCTCCCTGACGAGGACCAGCACGCGGCTGAGAAGCCTTTGAGGCGTAACCTCGGACTTCTTAATGATGAGGATCGGGAAGCCTACCTTTTGAACCAGGAGTTCAACCAGCTTCACCATGGAGGCGGCGGCCTCAACCGTTTCTGAGGGGGAGGGGACGACCAGGAGGCTGGGCTGGCCGCCCCTCGTTAACTCCACTATGAGGTTTACCAGGCTGTCTTCTGGAACGTGCTCCTCCACGTCGTGAACCCCTCTCCTTTCCAGTTCCTTCCTGACGGATTTGAAGGCATCCCTGCAGTTCTGCTTCATGCACACCAGCTTAACACTGCACGAGCACTTCTTGGCGAGGAACGCCGCGGCCCCCACCGTCGGCTCAAGGGGGATCGAGGTGTCTGGCAGCAGCAGGAGTATGGAGGCGAACGGTGACGGTTCAACCTCCCTCACCGGTATTATTAGGTGTTGCTTAAGTCTGCTTTCAAGCCGGGCAATCTTCTCTAAATCCTCCTTGCTCAATTGGAACCCTCCCGTGGGAGAACGAAGCTAACCTAACCTTCAGCACCCTCCTTTTAGAATAAAAGCTGGCGGGTATAAGTAGAAGGCGAAGAGGGGTGAAGACGCAACCCGGGGCGGGATTCGGAGGGGACGCGTGAACCGCTCAGGGTGAAACTACACGTCTTGGGAGAGGCTGCCGGAAACTTCACCCCGTAAACCCCGTCAGGACTTAAGTTACCATTTATGCTCCCAGAACATTTAAACATTCACTTATCCCTCTTCTAAAAGACAATTACCTTCGGATTTAAAAATATTGGTAAGTTCCTCTACTTTCTCAGAGGCAGCACATAAAAAGTTTTTGCCCCTATTTATAAAGGGAATCTTTATAAAGGGAATCGAGGGTGCGGAGGGGTTGAAGGAGAAGACGCTTAATGGTTTAAGGGGTGCTCCGCCGCGCCGCCCATCCGGGAACGAATGGAGGGTTTCCACCGTTAAGGCTTAGTAGTAGTCGGGGTATAGCTTCGGGGAGGGGGGTTGACCGTGCTCTGAGGCTGGAAGCTTCCCTTCAAGGTAGTCTTTAACTGTTTTGAAGTCGTTAAGGCCTGACCCGGTGAGGATGCACACCACCCTTCCATCGAAGAGCTTCCAGTTGTTTCTGATGGCTGCTATGGGGGTCGCCGCTCCAGGCTCGACGAACAGTCCTTCACTCCTCGCAAGGTAGACTAGGGCGTCCATTATCTCCCTGTCCGAGACCGTTAGTATTCTCCCTCCGCTCTCCCTCGC
>JAUQZD010000027.1 GCA_030587405.1 Candidatus Freyrarchaeum guaymasense
AGCTCGTGGGCTTTCAGGATGTCAGACCTAGTTATGATCCCCAGCAGCTTTGACGGGTCTCCCCTGTCAACCACCGGAAGCCTCCCAACATCATGCTCAACCATCTTATCAAGCGCCTGCCTAACAGTCTCATCAGGATACGCCACGATCAGGTTCCTGGTTGCGATGTCTCTTACCCTGTATTCCTCTTTTCCCTCTTCGACCGCCCTGATCACGTCTCTAAAAGTAACTATTCCAAATAGTTTCTTGTCGCTGGTGACCACGGGATACCCTGTGTGCCCTGTCTTCTCTATGAGTTCCAGCACTTGGAAAACGTACATGTCGGGGCTTACCGTAGAGACGTCTGTACGCATTATTTCCCCAACTTTCAAGTAGTCGAGGATGTCCTTTCTTACCTCAAGGGATACGTCTATTCCTTTCCTGAAGAGGCTTATGGTGTACATGCTTTCCTTCATGAAAAGGCGGCTTATGAAGTAGCTTGTAACGCAGGCTGCTGTCAATGGGATAAGCATTATGTAGTTTCTCGTCATCTCTGTGACCATTATAATGCCTGTTAGAGGCGCCCTGCACGCTGAGGCCAGCATTGCAGCCATCCCAACGACGGCATAGAGAGTTGAGTCGGATACTAACGAGGGAGCAATGGCGTTTAGTATTAGTCCGAATGCCCCGCCGAACATGGCTCCGATGAACATGGATGGTATGAACACTCCTCCACTCCCTCCGCTGCCGAGTGTTATGCCGCAGGTGATTATTTTCAGGATTCCTATGAGGAGGAGCATTTCAACGGCTATTCTCCCTGAGAATGCATTTTTAATAACCCATATACCTTCGCCTCCGACGTGCGGGAGGAAATATATTATAAGGCCTACGAGGGCGCCGCCCAGAACCGGCTTCAAGTAGCCGGAGAGGTTTATGCGCATGAATATATCGTCTATCGTGTAGAACCCTTTAATCCAGAGGATGCTTAGTAAGCCTATTATGTTGCCTAGGAGGAAGCAGAGGAGTATTTCATGGTAGTGGTAGATGAATGGGGGTGGCCTAAAGAGGGGGGAGTCGCCTAGTATTACGGTGCTTACCGTTGTGGCCACAACTGATGATAGAAGCACGGGTATAACGGCTGGAAACTCGAAACCTTGGTAAACTACTTCGAGGCCGAAGAGGGCGCCGCCAATTGGGGCATTAAATATAGCGCTGAGGCCGGCCGCAGCACCGCATACGACGAGAAGCTTTTTGTGTTCAGTGTCCAATTTGAACAGTCTTGCAACTATCGAGGCTAATCCAGCCGAGATTTGCACTATTGGCCCCTCACTCCCTGCACTCCCCCCGGAGGATAAAGTGATCGATGACGCAAGGGTCGTCGTAAATGGAACCCTGCTCCTTATGTCTCCCGTCCCAATGGACACTGCCTCCATAACCTCAGCTACCCCGTCGTGACCCTTCGACTCCGGCGCAAACTTGTACGTCAAAAAGCCAACCATTAATCCGCCGATTGCTGGCAGCGCAATCACCCAGTAACGGCCGAGTGTCTGAGGGATAAGCATGAAGATGTCGGTGAAGAACTCCACTAGATGGCGGAAGACGACTGCGCTGACACCGCCTAGTATGCCAACGATGACGGAGAGGAGGAAGACTGTAAGGCGAAGGCGGAAAATCTCTGATCTAAACATGTTTCTAAAGGAGCGAAGTCTGGAGTGAAGGAGGGCGAGTTCATTCTTCATTTTCCTAACTAGCTGAGTGTGTGGCAACCCTCTTGAAGTGCTGTCTTCTTGTTTGCTGTCATCGTAGCCACCGCTGGAGCTCAAGGAAACCCCTCACCTACATTGTTTAAACCGAAGTCGGCAACAGGCTTCTTCAAAACACGTGAATGACTGGAAAGTTGATGTTTTTATTTTTTATTATCCTTTTCATTAATTTCAGGTCATTTTGGCTTCTAAACCATAAAAATTTAGTGAAGGAAAATTTGAAAGTATAGAGCGGATAGTCGGACAGGAAGGGCTAGAGGGATTAAAGGGGAAGGATAACTTAGTCATCCGGGATTTTAAAGGGATGATGATTAAAAGCTCATTATTTAGGCGAAAGTGGGCTGTTGATCCTAGAGTTCGTGTACTCTTTCTTCTTCGATTTTTTCGAGTAGTTTTATGAGGGTTTCGCATGGCTGCCTTCTGAGGCGGCATAGGAGGGTTAGCTCGTGGGCTTTCAGGATGTCAGACCTAGTTATGATCCCCAGCAGCTTTGACGGGTCTCCCCTGTCAACCACCGGAAGCCTCCCAACATCATGCTCAACCATCTTATCAAGCGCCTGCCTAACAGTCTCATCAGGATACGCCACGATCAGGTTTTCTGTAGCTATGGTTCCTATCCTTTCTTCTTCTTTACCTTCTTCTACTGCTGTTATCATGTCGTTAAACGTCACTATTCCTACTAGCTTCCCCTTGTTGACTACTGGGAAGCCTGAATGGTGTGTTCGCTCTGCAAGTTCCAGCGCTTGGAAGACGTACATGTCAGGCGTTATGGTGATAACGTTTTTCTGCATTACTTCCCCCACTCTTATGTAGTCTAGCAGGTCCCTCCTCGATTCGAGGTATATGTCTATTCCCTTCTTGAAGAACCTCATGGTGTATATGCTCTCCTTCATGAAGATCCTGCTGACAATGTAGCTTGAGACGCAGGCAGCCATCAGGGGAAGTATCAGGTAGTAGTTGCCGGTCATTTCCATGACCATCACTATCGCAGTTAGGGGGGCGCGGGCTGACGCTGCGAAGCACGCTGCCATTCCAACCAAGGCGTATGCCATCGGCTCAAAGCCAATGTAAGGGTGTAATAGTGAAAGATACGGTTGCAGGAGTGGGAAAAGCGAGTTCAGGGTCATTTTGAAGTATAATTTAGTTAGTGGTAGGGTGAATGCTAGGGGGCCTGCAGAGGACTCGAAGAGCACCCAGCTGAGGGATAGGCCGTAGGCTCCGCCGAACATTGCCCCTATGAAGAGGGAGGGCGAGTACACCCCCCCGCTGCCTCCGCTGCCGAGGGTGAGGGACGTGGCAAGCATTTTAAGGAACGCTAGGGCAAGGAGAAGGAGGAGAGGAAACCTTCCTGCAAAAACGTCCTCCATTACGGAGTATCCGCCACCTAAGATTTGGGGGAAACCAACTGCTATTGCGCCCACTAGGAGGCCACCGATGGCCGGTTTTGCGTAGGGTGTTACGTTAAGCCTGTCAAAGATTCCTTCGACAAGGTAGAAGTGCTTCACCCAAATGACGCTGGCAGCTCCGAGTAGGAGTCCAAGCACGAGGAAGAAGAGGAGTTCCCACGAGTTTGAGAGAGTAAAGGATGGGAGCTCAACTATGGGTTCATTACCCATTATGATCCTGCTCACGGCTGTTGCTATGACAGAGGATAGCACGACTGGTACCACGGCTACCGCTTCTATTCCGCCGTAGACGACCTCTAGGGCAAACAGGACTCCTCCTATGGGAGCGTTGAATATTGCGCTTATACCTGCTGCGACGCCGCAGACAACTAGGAGCTTCCTGTGCTCGCTGTCAAGCTTGAATGATTTGGCGATCACCGATGCCAGCCCGGCGGAGATCTGAGCGATTGGACCTTCGCTGCCGGCGCTCCCCCCCGACCCGATGGTTACTCCTGAAGCTAAGGTTTTCACTATTGGAACGCGGGCCCTGATTTCTCCTCCCTTAAGGGCTACGGCTTCCATTATCTCTGGCACGCCGTGGCCTTTAGCTTCCCTTGCAAACCTGAAGACTAGGAGGCCGGCTATGAGCCCCCCAGCGGCGGGCATGAGAACTATGAATGCTGAGCCAAGGCAGTCCGGGAGGTATGTGAAGAGGTCTTCGAGGACGCTGGTTAAATGTCTGAATGCTACGGCGCTGAGGCCTCCAATCACGCCTACAGCAGCTGAAAGGAGGAGTATAAGGAGCCTAAGCTGTGATGGTCGCGATATGAAAGCCTTTACCTTCCGCCTCCTCCCTTCCCTACTTTTTCTAATGCGGTTTGTCAGCTTAGCGGTGTACAATGAGCAGACGCTTCTAGCCGACTTCCACCATGCCCCGTTCCTGAGCCTTATGATATGAGCCCCCTTTATTCCATGATGATTATTTTTCTCTAAAACTTTCTTCCTTTTTTAAATCTTCATTTAACTAGTAGAAGTTGTAGGTATTCCCTTAAGGCTTTCTCTTTTAATTTTTCAAACATTATTCTTATTGCTAAAGGTAATATTTAATAAAATAAAGATTATTCTTTCTCCTCCAAGGTAAGGTATAACTGGCGGGTGGACGCTCCCGGAGGCACCCTAAACAGTTTAGACGTCAGAAACGTTACATGAAGTTTTTATTTGAGGTTAAAAGACGTAAATATGCATAGTTTTATTTTGGATGAGTTGTGAGAGAAGTAAAATGGAGGCTTGGAGGTGTGAGGTTGCTGATGTTTACTCCCGGCCCGACCGAGGTTCCTTCAAGGGTTTTACTGGCTATGGCCAGGAGGATCCAGAACCCGGATCTTGACGAGGAATTTTACGATTTCTATGAGGAGCTGTGTGGAGACTTGAAACATATTATGCAGACTAGAAGCGACGTGATCATTCATTCCGGTGAGGCTATAATAGGGCTTGAGGGGGCGGTGCTTAGCTTAGTGGAGCCCGGTGAGAAGGTTTTGACGATGACGTCTGGGGTTTACGGGGATGGGTTCATAAGGTTCGTGGAGGCGTACGGAGGAGTACCCGTCGAGGTTAGAGCAGGATATGACGAGGTGGTTAGTCCCGAGGACGTGGAGAGGACCCTTGAGAGGGAGAAAGATGTGAGGGTGGCAACGCTCGTCCACTGTGAAACGCCTAGTGGAACGCTTAACCCATTAAAGGAGATCGGTGAAGTCTGCGAGAGCCATGGGGTAGTTTTGATAGTGGACGCGGTGAGCAGCGTTGGAGGAGTGCCCGTCGAGGTCGACAAGTGGGGTGTCGACGTTTGCATAGTGGGTTCGCAGAAGTGTTTGAGTGCTCCACCCGGATTAGGAATAGTTTCTGTTAGTGGTAAGGCATGGGAGAAGATGGAGGAGCGTAAGGAGAAGGTTAAAGAGTTCTACCTGAACTTTTTGACTTGGAAGGAATGGTGGCTTGAAAAGAGAGAGTTCCCTTACACCCACTCGGTCTCCCTCATCTATGCTTTAAAGGAGGCATGTAGGATGCTGCTCGAGGAGGGGTTAGATAATGTTTTCAGGAGGCATGAGAGGGTGGCTAAGGCTACTAGGGAAGCTGTGAAGGCTATGGGGCTCGAACTCTTCCCTAGGGAGGAGGAATATTGCTCCGCAACCGTTACAGCAGTTAAAATTCCAAGAGGGGTAAAGGATGAGGAGTTAAGGGAGCACATTATGAGAAAGTATGGGGTTATGATCGCTGGTAGCTGGGGGAAAATTGCAGGGAAGGTTTTCAGGCTTGGACACATGGGCTACAATGCCCAGCCAAGTAAGGCCTTGCAAGCATTGTTCGCACTTTCGGAGACGCTGCGCGACCTTGGATTTCCGTCTAGGACGGAGGAGGCGCTCGACGCCGCGAAAAGCGTGCTTTACTAGTTACTAGCCTGTTGAAGCCTTAAAGGGTGAAACGCTAGGTGTGACGTTTGTCCTCTCCTTTCCCTTCAAAGTAGGGCTTCAGGTTCAGGTATGTTACGGTGTGGTTTGGAGAGGTTTCAGCTAGCCTGTCTAAGAGTTCTATGATCCTTTGTGGTTTACTGAGCGGGATCCCTGCTGCTTTTCTGTGTCCTCCGCCTCCCAGGGACTCCGCTATTTCCCTTGCATCCGTGCTGCTGCGCTCGTGAACCCTTATGGATGCTCTAAGTGAGCCGGTGTCGGCATCCCTGTAAACCAACGCTACGGTGTCGCATCCTTTACTTAGCAGCTTGTAGGCTATGTCCTTGGCCAGGTAGTAGGGGGTTACGTCCACCTCGTTTACGAGGTAGAACTTGCCCTCGACGTCGCCAAGCGAGTTAACTACTTCGTTGAGCACGTTATCCATTACCCTTAGTTCTCCTGCCAGCTTCTCGTACTGCTCCCTGAACCATTCGTCACCGGTGAAGGCTGCCCCCTTCCGGGCGAGGATTTCTGCTAGCCTTCTCCTTCCAGCGTCGTCGCTGTGAAGGAACTTTATGACCCTGTCTAGGGCGAGCGTTGCCTCGGTGTGCTTGCCAGTGTCGGCGGCTACGGCCATGCTGACAAGTTCATCTATGATGCCCCCCTTAAGCTTTAGGTACTCTGCTACTAGCTTTGCCGCAGCGGGGGCTGATGGGGAGACCACGTCATCCTCTGTTAACCGTCCCTCCTTCACCAAGTTTTTATAGTTGCTTTCATGATGGTCGATGTTCACCCTGCAGTTTATAGGTTTAGGTAGGTCCACTACCATGTCAAAGAAGCCTTCAAGCTTGGAGGCATCCTTGGGGTTGTTAACGAAGACTATTTCCGCGTCGGGGTACTTAACCAGTATTAGGGCTGCTGAGATTATCCCGTCACAATCTGTTCCGTGGACGGCTACTCTCACGTTAAACCACCATTAAGACCCTTCAAAACAGTACCGCACTTCCTGGAAGCTTAACCTTAACTCCTCGACCGCATGCTTAACCTGCGAGGGGGGAGAGCCTTTAATGGTGGATGCTATGAGGGAAGCAGCCGACTCCATCTCCTCCTCCTTCATGCCTAGCCGTGTGACCTCGCTCACCCCTATTCTCCCAGCTAAGTCTACTATTATGTTTGACTCTTCAAGTCTTAACGCCGCATCCTCCCACTTCAGCCCATACCTTTCGCTAAGCACCTCGGTGTCGATTAGTATTTGATGGGAGCGTGTGTAGCCTTTCTCAGCGTACATTACGGGTATGCCTTCGCTGTCTAGCGACTCGGCTAGCTTCCTCGCGTTCCTGACAACCTGTCTGGCGTAGCTCCCCCCGAATGCTTCCATTTCCTTCAGGGTTAGTGCTAGGGCTGCAATGCGGGCGTAATGCGCATTATCAACGGTCACAAACTGAAGTTCTTCCCTAACCTTTCCGAAGACTTCACCGTTTCCCAGCATCATTCCCCCCTGCGGCCCGGGGAGCGTTTTATGGGTGCTCCCAAGCATTATGTCAGATCCCTCGGCTAGGGGGTCTTGGAACTCTCCGCCTGCTATGAGCCCTAGGACGTGTGACGCATCGTATGCGACTATTCCTCCCGTGTCGTGTACTTCCTCGCTTAGTTCCCTTACCGGGTACGGGAAGAGTATTAGGCTCGCTCCTAGCACCACCAGGTCCGGCTTAACCCTCCTCACGAGCTCAACTGCTGCTTCGAGGTTTACTGTCATGTTCTCCTTGTCGAATGGAAGGTAGTGGACTTCTATGTTAAGCCTGCTTGGAGCGTTCTCTTTAGCTAGCCCCGGGTACCCTCCGTTTTCTGGTCCGATGCAAGCCATCTTCTTCCCCCTAAACGCCATGAGGAGGGAGAGGTCTGCAACATGACCTGAGATGGGGCGTACGTCGGCAAACTTACACTTGAATAGTTTCTTAGCGAGTTTCTCTGCTTCGTTAATTACCTCATCGGTGAACTTTGTCCCACGGTAGAGCCCGTCAGGTGCAGTGTACCTGTGGGTGAGGTCTGATGAGAGTAGGCTTCTCGCTGCAGGGCTCATAACGTTCTCCGAGGCGATAAGATTTAAACACTTGGAACGCCATTCTTCGTGTTTCTTAACGATTTCGCTAACCATCGTTAATCAACCTCCTACTTCAACGTTAGGAGGAGAAGGAGAAGCCTGTGAAGCATTATTTCCCTTTCTGATGGCTGGGTGAAGAAGGGGTAAAATGGTTTGATGCCAAAGTATGCTCCGCAGGCTATTATTGCCACTGTTGCTCCTAGGAAGAAGAGGAGCGAGAAGGCGTAGAAGGGGTTTGATCGCACCTTGCTCCCCTTAACTTCGGTGAACATTATCCTTTTCGTTGCTAAAAGTATGAGGAATGATGTAAGCGAAGCTGCTGAGAAGACTAGTATTTCAAATGCTGCCTGTCCTTCCACGGAGCTCACCCCGATCCCTGCACCAAAGAGGAAGCCGAGGACGCCATAGGCTGAGTACTCCTTCCTTGTGAAGAACCTTTTATAGCCATGGTAGTTTTGGAGGATCGTCGTGGAGACGATGAAGCCGACCACCCCTAAATATATGAGTTTGTGCCCGAGGACCTCGTCGAAGAAGTACACTAGGAAGTAGACGTTCGCCTGGGGGATGAAAGGGATGGGGATGGAAGGGGGAAGTAGTGAAGCGTACATGTGCAGCTCGTTTGCCACGTACCTCATGGCGAGGCCGCCGAGGAAGAGGAAAAGGAAAAAGATGAAGGTTATCTCCGCGACTACGCGCAGCCTCCTAGCCTTCACCGTTTCAGGGGGTTGAAGCATAACTTCTCTGAAGGTCAAGTAGAGGATCGTCGCACCGATGCTTCCCATGAGGAAGAAGCTTAGGGTTCTACCAGCTGAGAGGATGGCTGAGTAGCACGTGTAGTCTTCTGATGAGGGGACAGGTATTAAGACGTAGCTCCCCCCTAGGACTTCACCTATTACGGTGAATGCACTCCAGCTTGCTACAAGGGCTGAGAGGTATATTAGAAGGAGGTTTCTTTTTAGAAGCGTGCCTTCCAGCAAGAAACCACCTCAAGAAAGCACTACCTGTTTAAGCGAGGATGCTCTAAAGAAGGTTTCGGTTTGAATGGGCTTTTAAACGGTTAGTTCGGTTCCTGTCTGCGGGGGAAGGGGGTTAAAAATGTTCTGAGGGGCGACGTTAGGGAGTTTTAAGATGGAATCCGCAAACTATATTAAACAGTCTGGGGGAGGATGCATAGGCGCAAGTAGCTTATCACGGATTAACAGCCTTTAACTTTAACTTTGGTCGCCCTGTGAACGTGTTCAGAGTGTATGACCGAGGGGTTACTGAAGGGTTAGGAGGGAAAACGTGTGAGGGATCACATGGAGTTGCTTGTTTACCTCATTCTACGTTCAAGGAAGGAGGTCACCTTGGACGAGCTCGCAAGGGAGGCAGGGGTTCCCCGCAGGGGGCTCTCTAGAATTCTAAGATCCCTAGCTAGGAGGGGAGTGGCTGAAAGGGTGGGGGACAAGGTTGTCTTTAAGAGGCAGGATGCAAAGTGCTTACGAGTTCCCTTCGCTGGTGGATGCTTAGATCTCAGGGTTAGTGTTAATGTTGACTTGTCGGGAGCTGGGGAAGTGGAAGTTTATAAGGGTAATGAGATCTTTGCGGTTCTACCCTACCTTATCAGTAGCGGGTCGATGGTTGTTGACCTAAGCGGTCTTCTCAGAGTTTATGGGGATGCGGCGAAGGCGAACGGCGACCCCTTCTCTCTTGAGAAGGCGTATGCTGTGTTTCGGAGGATAATGGAGGGGAAGGGGGAGGCTGGGAAGGCGGGCCAATGGGAGATAGACGCTGCGCTAGCCGCAATAGTTTTATGCGGGGCGATAACCGAGAAGCTGGGCTTAGAATATATTTTTACAACTATAGATAGTGAAAGCATCCCACGGCGAGTTAGGGCTGAGGAGCTGCAGGCTATAGGGGGGAAGCATGGTGTCGAGTTTAAAATGGGGTACGCGTTCCCGCTAGGCGATGCGAGAGGGATGCTCCTAGTTGATAGGGGAGGGAAAACGTACTTTTTGAAGGAAGGAGGAGACCTCATCGTTGAAGTGCCAATAGAGGATTTAGGGGAAATGGTTGAGGTGGACTTCACAAGCTTGGTTGAAAGCTACCTTAACTCTGCGGTTAAGAAGGAATCCGGCTTTTCAGCCGAGAGGGTGGTGGATCACTTCTTCTCCATGCTGGAGAAGAGAGAAAGCGTTGAAAGCTACGCGGAGTATTTGGAGTATGAGGAGGAGAAGGAGCTCCTAGAAGCCATGTACAGGATAAGTTTAACTCTTATGCGTCTTAAAGATAAGGATGTTTCGGCTAAGGTCACCTACCCGTGCTTTTCAGGTGAAAACTAGCTTGACAGAACCCTTTCAGCCGCTAGTAGGCGTCCCTTCCACTTCTTCATGGAATCCAGAAACTCTTTTTTGAGGGTTTCGTATTCTTCCTGAGAGGCCTCCTTGAAGAGGCGGTAGTAGGATCTCATCTCATAGAGTGCTGGGTGAAGGTAGCCCAGCCTTTTAACAAGGGAGTTAATCGCTTGAGTCAGCGCTTCAGCTCCTTCCTCGGGGGTAGCTGCTTCCTCCAACTTAGACCTTAAATTTTCCATTTGAACCTCGACGGATGCAGGTTCCATCATGGTCGATGGTGCGGCATATATTTTTTTCTTGACGTTGCCGAACAGTTCCGACAGCTTCTCCGAGTAATCCTTTATTGACTGCAGAGTGTTAACTAGGCATGAAACCAGTTCGCCTAGCTTTACCACCTCTTGAGACTGGTTTTCCAAGTTTTCAAGGACTTGCTTAAAGTCGCTAATTGACTTCTCTAATAGGCGAACCTCATCCACGAGAGTGTTGATTTCCTTAATGGTTGAGGCGGCTGCCAGCTCAGACTCTATTTTTTTCATGGCGTCCTTAAGCATGCTTAACGCCCTGTCCACGGACTCGAACGGGTCAACGGACCTGCCCGCTATGACGGGTGGAGGAGTGGTTTCAACGAGGCTTACTTCGACTTCCGATGGCTGCTTACCCTCAAGAAGCATTTCAACCTTCTTAAAGACAAGCTCCTCTTCCCTTCCTAGTGCGGTGGCACCGTCTTCCAAGACGAACGTCACGTAGAAGTCCCGTCCCAGCTGCCGGAATAAGTA
The DNA here is from genome assembly GCA_030587405.1 of Candidatus Freyrarchaeum guaymasense. Next base: position 10,782 of record JAUQZD010000027.1, read on the forward strand.
GCTGACGCCTCCAAGAGACAACATTATGGAAACGTAGTTTTCCTCCACCCCAAGCTCTGATTGAACCCTGTCGACCGCTACCCTTAACCAGTTTGCAACCATGATGGCTGTGTTGGTCTCTTCTTCGTCTTCAAAGCTTGTATCGACAAGTAACCCTGCCTCGCTTAACAGGACAAACCCCTTGAAGGGTCCCTTGACAAGTTTGCTGAGTTCCTCGTGGACTTCGAAGATCGGGAAAAAGGCCAACTCGACCACCATCGTAAATGTAAACCAAGGATAATTTTCCCTCTGGAAGCTCTTAAAAATTGCGTTCCAGAAGCTAGCTTGAAGCCCAGCTTCACCCACTAACTGATTTAAACGTTTACGATTTTAGGTTTAGAAGTGCTTGGAGATGTAAAAGAGGGAGATTAGCAGGATCAGGACTCCTGTAACGACTTTTAGGATGGATAAGGTGAACGTGACAGGGTTAAGGTTGGCAAGCAGTATTACGTGGTATATTAGGGAGATAGCATAGGTTGAGGCTGTAATGGAGGCGGGAAGCGCCTTGCTAGTGGAGGAGCCTCGAGGGGAAAAGGCGATGTAGGCGAGAAGGATGCCGAGTATGAGGAATGACGCTCCCTCAATTAGTGGCTCTCCTCCAAATAGGGAGGATGAGAGGACAGGGTAGCCTAAATCTAAGGCGTAGTGGACGAGTGAGAGGGGGAAGGAGAACTCTGAGATGGCAGCTAGGATGGAAGCTATCGAGCCTGTAACACAGAAAACTTTGACGTCTAAGCTCCACCCCTTCAGGAAGACGGATAGGGTTGACAGGAATGCGAGAAGCAGGAAGAAGAGGGAGGAGACAAGCAGCGAGTTTCCGCTTATGGCTGCATACTGCCATCCAGCGTTCAGCCCTAAGGAGACGCCGCAGCTTGAAGGGGGGGAAAGCTCTACAATCAGGATCATTGCTGAATAGTACGGGTTTTCACCCAGCGAAGTTAAGGAGAGACAGGCTTGGATTGATGCCAAGGTTCCAACCGATACGGCGGCATCAAGTCTGGTTAACGAGAGGAGAAGCATGTAGGCTGCACCGGTTAGGAAGGCGAAGACGAGGAATTTCTCTGCCACCTGCACGTTTACGTACCCTACTGCAAAGTGGAGGAGCAGTAGGCACCCTGTGGTTCCTAGGAGGGCGAGGGCGGCTGCCAGCGCAGGTGAGAGTATGAGGGGGGAGAGAAGAAATCCCACCGCACCCATCCTTGCAACATAGTAGAGTAGGGTACTCGTCAGGGATGAGAGGAGGCAGAACGATTCGAAAAGTAGCATAGCGCCAGCTAACCCTACGGCGGCACGCCAATGCTTCCCGACGAGTTGCAAGCCAGCTAGCCCCCATTCAAGGGTTAAAGGGTAAACCCGCTTTCTCAGCTGCCTTGCGGAGGAGCGCATTAAACACGTTTAAGTCCCTGTAAACCTTGGGAAGCCACTTGGCCTCCCAGAAGAAGTTACAGCTTGTTTCGGCTCTTAGAAGGTGTTCTTCAGCTAGTGCTATCAACCGTCCAGCCTCGCCGTCAGCGCACCCAATTAACGCTTTGAGGCGGCGTAGTTTAGCGCTGGCATCCCAAACTTCCTTCATAGCCTCTCTCTGAGCCTCGTGTCCAATCCACTGGGAGAAGGTCTCCCCGTCGTTAGAAAAGGTCTTCCAAGCGCCAGTCTTCACCCTAACATAGTCTTCTGGAGGGTGCTCCTTCAAGAATTCGGATATTGAGGTCATGGTGACGCCGCAATCTTGCTCTGTAAGTTTCACGTAGGGTTTGAAAAAGTACCCCCAAAAGTTTTTCGACTCGTCTACCTCCCTAAACCATCTACTGTTTTCACCGTCACTCCACGTCGTGACCAGTAGGGCGCCCTTAAACCTTGAAGTTTTAGCTTTAACCATGTTAATGAAGCCTCTTGGAGTGACGCCTCCCATCTGGGCATCGCTTAGCTCCTCGTCGCGTGGTATCACGGTTATTTCCGCTCCAGAGTGCTCTGCAAGGTGCGGCTTAAACCCTCGGTCTTCCCCTCCCCCCTCGATGTACCTTCCATCAACTACAACGTACTTAAACCCTAATTCCGACAGGAGAGGTATCATTTTCATGGTGAAGCCTAGCTCGGGGGGCCAGAAACCGTTAAACTTTAAACCTAAGCGCTCAGCTTTCCTAACCCACCTCAAAACGTGGCTTTTCCAGTCGCTTTCAGGTATCAGGGGGAAAACAGGATGGTAGAAACCCGTCGCAAGAAACTCCACATTGGAGAGGTTAACGTAGCGTTCTAAAGCGTCCTTCAGGCTTCCTAACTCGTCTAGGGTGAGGGTGCACATTTGCTCTAGGAGGGTGCCTGAGATGCTCAGGTGGACGGCGGCGAGGCCTTCACACTCAGAAAGGTACCGGATCGGCCTGATGTAGCATTGAAGAATCCTTAACGCTTCTTCCCTATTTGTAGAGAGGAGAAAATTCATGTTTCCATGAGGCTGGTGGAAATGCAGTCCTAGGGCATGGTAGACCTCTGGCAACGGATACCCTCCACCCGGAGCAGCACGAACTCAAAAGCGATTTTTTAAAGGAAAGGAAAATTATTGTAACTTATAAGGGTTACTGGTGAGTCCAGTGTTCCCAGACGGCGAGGGACACGAGACCGATCACCCGGGTTCCCACCGTTCAGCGTGGGAGCGAGTCCTAAAGAGAGGGATGCTAAAAACGGGCGTGTACCATGAGGCCGGTAGGTTGCACATGGTTAATAGGAGACTAATTCCACGCTGACCTGCCCTTTCCCTATGGTTGCAACCGCGACGCCTTGCGAGCACTTACCCACGTTAACCACTATGGTGTCACCTAACGTGCATTTCCCCCGTGACTCATGTATGTGCCCACAGAAAACTAGTTCAGGCTGCTGAGCTTCAACGAACTCCCTGAGAGGCTTACTACCGGCATGTAGCCCACTCCACGCCTTATCGCAGCACCGGTATGGGGGCTCGTGGGAGACAACAACCATCGGGTTGCTACCCCGAGAAAATTTTGTTAGGATGCTTGGGTCGTACCTGGCACTGAGGCCGAGAAAGTCGACTCCGCTGAGAGTGACCAGCTGCCCATGAATGCACCTTGCGTCCTTAAGGGGGAGTTGAAGATCGCGGCTTACATGGTCCATGTTGCCCCAAACGTATAAGATCGGAGCAAGCCCTTCAATGTTCCTCAGGACGAGGACGGCGTCATCGGCGTCTCCCGTATGTGTTATGTCGCCACAGACCACCACCACGTCGGGTTTAACCTTTTCGATGACTTTTTTAGCATCGTTTAGGGCGGCAGTGTTCCCGTGAATGTCGGAGATGGCTACAAGCTTCAAGACCCACCCCTTCTTCCCGTTTTCAGCTAAAAAAGAAACTACTAGAAGATTTAAAGAATATTTCGAGGAGAGAATATGGATTAAGCGAAGAGAGCTTAGATAGAACTAGAAAATGGAAGGAGATAAAGAGGCAAGGGGAGAAGCTCCATGTTACCTGGGTGAATGCGGGTAGTGTGAACAGTTGGAATGCTACCCATAGAAATGAGAATTACAGTGGATAACACGGCAATCATACACGGCAATCATCGCTTTCTAAACATCCCATTATGTGTTTCACCTCGCCTTCACGTAGACTTACTTTTACTTGCTCCTCCCTTCCCGTCAGTAAGCGTGGACGTATTAGCTGGCTACCTCCAGAGGTAGACGCGCCTCAAATCACCCTCCGGGTACTCCCGGAGATCCCCCGCGGTTGGGGGGTCTATCGCTTCCCAGCCACCCTGGAACCTTGAGGCGCCTTGCGAAGCAGTTAAATGTTTGGTGGGTGTTTGGGGTGCTGGTTTGGCCACGGGGTGGCCTATGGGTGGAGTCTTCGGATGTGGTGCTCTGGGGTTACCCCGAAAGCCCTATTAGAGGCGTTTGCCTCGATGATGGGGAAACGATTGATAGACCAAAATCCACATTTACCCATAAAAGTCTATCAAGCGTGAACCTCCCCGCCTCAGCCTACTTGGTGATGTGGGTGGAGTCTATCTACTCCGGTGGTTAAGGGCGCCCTTTCCATCTGCGGCGCCATCCTGAGCTTAACCTTCGGGTTGCTCCTCCTACAGCTCTTTCTCCTGTAACGTTCATGCAACCCTTTCGACGTTGACGTCTAGGGTCACGGCTCCCATCAACATAACTACTAACAGCCTGAAAATTTACTGAAGTATTACACGGGTTAAGCTGGTAGGAGAGGAAGGGGAAACAGTTATACACTACAGCATTAATATTCCTACAACGTTGTGATCTTTGTCTGATTTGTGGAAGGCTGCGGTGTCGATCTTATTGGTGGGGTGGGTTGACGATGGAGATTTACTCGTCAAGGATTCACGTCGAGAGTGAGGGAAGGGTTGAGCTACGTGACGTAACCGGGCAGGTTCAAGCTAAGCTTAGGGAGTCCGGCATAAGGGATGGAGTCCTGTTCTTGTTTAGCCTTCACACGACGAACTCGCTGATCCTTAACGAGGATGAGCCCGGGCTGGTTCAGGACGTGGAAAGGTGGGTGAAGGAGGCTTTTTCGAGGCCGGACTACCGTCATGACAGGATAGACAGGAACGCGGCTGCCCACATAGCTGCGAGCATCATCAGGAACGCGCTAGTGCTCCCCGTTGAAAACGGGGAATTAGCATTGGGGACGTGGCAGAGGATACTTCACTTAGAGCTTGACGGGCCGAGGAGGAGGACGCTCGTGGTTAAGGTCGTTGGAGTTAAGTAGGGTGAGGGAGGCGGGTGGAGGTTTTAAAGGTGAACAGGGATTCGTCGTCGATGTTAAAAACCGTGGAGACGTTGAGGGCTAACAGGTCTAAGCTGTTGTGGTTCTCCGGGTTGCGCGTTAGGGTTGGTGGATTGGCGTGTTGGATACGTGGAGGATGAGGGAATGGATGTCGTATGCGAGCCAGGTTGGGTTTCCGATTGCTGCTTTCTGATCGACGGCTACGGCTGGAGGGCTGAAAGGTCAACGTGCGTACTTGCGGTTAAAGGGTCAAGGTTTGCTGCCATAGTGGATGCGGCCCATAAGAGCTCAGCCCCGTTCATACTGAGGGGGATAAGGGATGCAGGCGTCGAGTCGTCCTCTGTAAGGTACATTCTGGTCACTCACAGGCATACGGACCACGCTGGAGGGGTTGCACCGCTGCTTAAAGCTATGCCTGATGCGGCCGTCATGGGGCATAGGGTAACCCTGAGCAACATCAGGGATCCATCAAGAATTAATGAGGCTTCTAGGAGGATGTGGGGGGACGCTGCAGACCCTATGGACCCTGTGGAGGATGCGGAGAGGCTCATCCCGGTTTCGGATGGTGACGTGGTGGATCTTGGCGGAGGGGTGGAGGTGGAGGTGGTGCATACGCCCGGGCACACCTCGGATCACTACGCGTATTATGAAAGGAAGAGTGGGGTGGCTTATCTTGGTGATGCTGGCGGGCTCTTCTCTTGCCCGACACGCATGGTTGTTCCCACGTCGTTCCCGGCAAGCTTCAAAGTTGACCCCTACATACGTTCATTAGAGAAACTTATGGGCTACGACGTCGACGTGCTCGTGTTCGCCCACTTCGGGGCGATTAGAGGAAAGGGAGCTGCAGACTTCATCTCTAAATGCATCGAGGTGGTGGAGGAGTGGGTGGAGCTGGCGAAGGAGGGGGGCGTCAAGGAGGTGGCAGGCAGGCTGAAAGAGGGGTACCTGTCAGGGTTCACTCTGTTTAACCCGGAGATTAGAAGTGTGATCTTTGACGCGCTGGCGGCGGGACTGGTTAACGCCTTAAGGGGGCCTCGGGGAGTGTAGGCGGCTGGGGTTCTCCCGAAGAAAAATTAAAATGTGTGTTAATGGAAAGGTAAGTTTGCTTAAGGGGGGATCAGGTTGAAAGTTGAGGATATTAAGAAGATTGCTGTTATTGGAGCAGGAATAATGGGGCATGGCATAGCCCAGCTTGCAGCCCAAGCAGGATACGATGTGGCTCTCGTCGACATTAAGCAGGAATTCCTAGACAATGCGCTAGATAAGATCCGCTGGAGCTTAAGCAAGCTGGCCGACAGGAAGGTGATTCCTAAGGAGAAAATCGACGAGATAGTCGGGAGGATAAAGGCGACCACCAACCTGGAGGAGGCGGTCAAAGACATAGACTTCGCCATCGAAGCCGTAGTGGAGGATATAAACGTTAAGAAGGACGTGTTTAGGAGGATGGATGAGAACGCGCCTAAACACGCCATCTTAGCTTCAAACACGAGCACGCTGCCTATAACGGAGATAGCGTCAGCCACTAATAGACCGGACAAGGTAATTGGAATGCACTACTTTAACCCGCCGGTCCTCATGCCTCTCGTAGAGGTAATACTGGGTGAGAAGACCAGCGAGGAAACCCTTCAGGTGACAGCGGACTTGGCGAGAAGGTTCGGTAAAACGGTGGTGGTATGCAAGAAGGACGTGCCTGGGTTCATAGTTAACAGGATCCTCGGTCCACTTCTAAACGAGGCCGCATGGACCGTTTATAGGGGTGAAGCCACCATAGAGGAAGTAGACTCGGCGGTCATGAACAAGGTGGGGCTCCCGATGGGGCTGTTCGAGCTTGCCGACTTCAGCGGGATAGACACAATTTACAAGGCTGGGAAGGCTACGAGCGAGAGGGAGCCGGAGAGCGCAAACCAGTGTCCGCTATTCGAGGAGTATTACAATAAGGGCTGGTATGGGCAGAAGACCAAGAGGGGGTTCTATGAGTGGAAAGGGGAGAAGGGTGAGAGAGCGCCCATAAGTAGGGAGGCGGGTGAGAAGTTTGACCCTGTACCGGTGTTTGCCCCTGCAGTCAACGCTGCGGCGTGGCTTGTTAGGAATGAGGTGGCAACCGTAGAGGACATAGACACCAGCGTGAAGCTCGGCTTAGGGTTCCCGAAGGGTATACTTGAGCTGGCTGACACGTGGGGTTTAGACAGGATAGTATCCATATTAAACGAGAAAAAGGAGAAGTATGGTAAGTACTATACGCCAGATCCGCTGCTGGTTGAGAAGGTTAACAAGGGAGAGACAGGGGTGAAAGCCGGGAAGGGCTTCTACGATTACAGGGCTGAGGCGAGAGAGTACAAGGAGATAATTTTGAGGAGGGAGCCGCCTCTAGCCTGGATAATACTTAACAGGCCTCACAGGATGAATGCTATTACGGCGACAATGGGGGAGGAGTTAAGCAGGGCGCTGGACGAGCTCTGGTTTGACGGCGAGGTGAGGGTCCTCATAATAACAGGGGCTGGAGACAGGGCGTTCAGCGTTGGGGCGGATGTGACAGCCTTTGGAGGAGGAACACCAGACTCTGCTTTCATGCTTGCAAGGTCGCTTCAGGAGGTCACCATGAAGATCGAGAAGTTCCCCAAGCCTGTCATAGCGGCGGTTAGAGGGCACGCACTTGGTGGGGGATGTGAAATAGCTATGGCATGTGATTTCAGGATAGCAAGCTCCAACTCAACGTTCGGGCAGCCAGAAATACGCTTAGGAATCATACCGGGAGCTGGTGGAACGATAAGAATGGCTAAGCTGGTAGGCTTAACCAAGGCTAAGGAGCTGGTCATGCTAGGCGACAGGATAACCGCCGAGGAGGCGGAGAAGATAGGCCTCATAAACAAGGTAGTCCCCTTAGAAAGGTTCGAGGAGGAGGTTAGGGCGTTTGCGATGAGGCTTGCCGAGGGGCCACCGGTAGCCTTGAAGGCCGCCAAGTACAGCATGAACTTTGGAACCCAAATACCCTTAGACATAGGGTTAATGCTGGAATCATCGCTTTTCGGTATACTGTTCTCAACCAAGGACATGGTTGAAGGCGTCACAGCGTTCCTATCGAAGAAGAAGCCAACGTTCAAAGGCGAGTGAGAAGCACCCCCCTCACTTTTTATCAACACCATGGATGGTGCACATTCCGTCATCACCATCCTCTTAAAGCTATTTCCTTCTTAAACACGAAAATTATAAGATTATGATTCCCCGTAAAAGTAACAGGGAAAACGCTGGCGAATTAGATAGTTCTTCTCGAAGCTGGGGAAGGCAGCTGAGGGAAAGGTTAACGTGGCTGAGCAGTAGGTTCTTTAAGCTTTGGTTGGGTGGTTGCGGAGGGTTGGTTTTGGATGGTGGAAGGGAGTCTCTTAGGAGGCTTATTTTGGAGAAAGGCGTGGTTAGGGGGCGGCCAATCTTCATTTCAAGCACTAGGATGAGCACATTCTACTTTAACTTGAGGCCCATCCTCTTCAGCTATGAGGGGAGTAGGCTTGTAGCAGCAGTCCTCCTCCCAATCCTTAGGAAGATGGATGTTGACTGTGTTGGTGGAACAGAGGATAGCTCGGTTCCCATAGTGACGGCTCTCTGCGTGCTTGGAGGGTATGATGGCTTCTACGTGCGGGAGAACCCTAAGAAGTATGGTCTCCAAGAGCAGGTTGAGGGAAACCTTGGCGAGAAGGCGGTGCTCGTTGACGACGTGGCTACCAGCGGGTTATCCCTCCTGAAGGTTGCCAAGATAGTCAAGGGGAGAGGGTGCAGGGTTAGGGACGCAGTGGTCATAGTTGACATGCTCGAAGGGGCTAGGGAGAAGCTTGCATCCGAAAAGATAAACTTAACGTCCGTCTTCACTAGGGAGGACTTTAAGGAGGTAACTTCTAGCAGCTGACCGACCTTAAAAACTCTAGGAGTAAGCTGTTGAACTCTCCTGGTTTCTCAACTATTGGAGCGTGGCCGCACTCCTTTAAAACGACCAGCTTCACGTTTGGTATCCCCTCCCGTAAGACGTATGCCTGCCTTAATGGGATAACCGTGTCGTTCTCCCCGTGAATGATGAGGGTTGGCTGCTTGATCATGCCCAGCTTATCTCTAAGATCAAAGTTTGCTGTCCCCCGTGCCACGTCGATGAGGCTGCTTAAATCACGTTTTGAAACGATCTCCTTAAGGTTTCTTATGAATGAAGGGTTTTCCTGGACGAAGCGAGGATGAAAAACTCCCTTTACCAACTGCTCAAAGTAGGCTTCGAACCCGGATTGAAGGTACAGCCTAACCCACGCCGAGACACACTTCACAGTTTCAGGATCAACGCAGGCTGACGTGTCAACCAGCGTCAGGGAGCATACCGCTTGAGGGTGATCCACTGCCAGCTGAAGGGACACCATGCCGCCCATGCTTATGCCGCAAACGTAGGCTTTCCCTCCGCAAACCACCCTTATAAACTTAAAGATGTCCGATGCAAAGTCCCTCATCGTGTAGCTCTCCGCCCTGCTTGAAAGTCCATGCCCCCTTAAGTCAACAGCCAACACCCTAAAATGCTTAGAAAGGGTATTGAGCTGCAGAAGCCAGTCCCTGTGGTCTCCCCCAATGCCATGGATTAAAACTACGGGGCTACCGCTGCCCGCCTCAACATAATGCAGTGAAACCCCCTCAAGGTCAACCTTCGGCACACCTACCACCAGCCGAAAACAGCACTTCTAACCCTCTAAAAGACGTTACCCCACCACCAGGTTTTAGAAACCCCGCATCTTAAGCGTGAAGGGAGTAACGGCACAGACAACGCTTAAAAATCAAAGGGGCATGAAGAATTGGAAAGTGGAGGAAGGCTTCCAGTTAAAGGTTTTGAGATCTACCTACCTTATGGCCGTCAGGTTTCCTATGAGAACCCAGGGAAGCTCCTCCGGCGACTTGATCACTTTAAGTATGCTCGCTGCGGAGCACATCTCCTTGAGATGCCTCGGCTCCCTACCCATCGTTATGTACACTACCCTCACCCCCCTGCTCTCAGCTTCCTCGATCGCAACCCTTACGTCCGGGACTGCGTTTTCCTCTTGTTCATAACCTTCGGGCTCCCCGTCGGAGAAGACAAACATTATTCTGGTTTTCGCCTCGTTTTTTAGGAGTTCTTCATAGGAGTACCTTATGGGGGCTCCCATCCTGGTTAACCCGCCGCTCCTCACGGCTCCCACCTTTTCCTGGGTCACGGTGTTCCAAGGGTCGTTGAAGTCCTTCGCAATGTATATTCTAGCCTTTCTACCCTCAGTGTTAAACGCGTAGATTGCGAACTTGTCCCCTAGAACGTTGCATGCGTCTCCGAACAGGACTGCTGAAACCTTCAGGCTGTTTATTATTCTACTTGTTGAGCCGCTGGCGTCTATTAGAAGGACTGCGGCGACGTCCCTCGAGTCCCTGTATATTTTATCGAATATTCTTCTTTCCTTTGGCTCACAGTACGCGTCCACTATTCCATCCATGTTCAGTTCGCTTCCATCGAGGACGCGCCTGTCTACGGTGAACTTTCGGGGTGCTATTTTCTCAAGCTCGCTTATTAGCTGCTGCCGGACGTAGGAGTACTCGTAGATGGACGGGATTGGGGCGCCCCTCTGGATGCGGATTTCGTCTATGTTTATCCAGAGAGAGTATGTTTTGAAGCGTTCATCCCATTCGGGAACCCTTCTGACGTATTCAGCCTCCTCTTCCGGTTCTATCGGGATTTGGGACACTTTCGCGGTTAGCTGCTCGGCGTACTTCTCTCTGAGCTCGTCCAGCTTGTCCGTGCTGAACTCCTCTGGTGGAACCACCGACTCTTGATCCTCTGAGGAGTCTATGTCCGTGTTTTGTTGCTGCTCCTCCTCTGGAGGCTCTGGAACGTAATCCTTTATTACTTCGACTATCTTTAGTGCAGCTTCAACCGAGTCGAGGACTGTCCCTCCCTTAACGGACTTGGCTATTTCCAGGGATTGATCTATGAGGGGTCTGTATTCGTCCATCTCGCCTTTCTCAAGCTCCATGTATTCTCTGGCTTCCTCTAAACTCCACCCTTTCTTTTCGAGTAGGCCCTGCTCTATGAGCTCTGCCAAGTGTTCACCCTTGGTTTTGCCGTGAACGATCTTTTCTAGGATGAGCTCGAGGATGGGTGATGGGAAGTTTTGAATGCTTCTTTTCCTCAGGTTAAACAGGTTTACTGTTCTTATCAGGGGTTCAAGGTCTTCGAACTCTCTTACGAGGTGGTCTTCACACCTTAAGTCTTCCAGTGCCGTGAAGAGGGTTGTTGCAAGCCAGGGGTGACCCGTCTTCTTGAACTCCTCGTATAGCTTTGAAATGGGTATTGCGAAGCTGCCGTAGCGCATGTGGCTTACGGCGTGTAGTGCACCGTAAAGGTAGAGGAGCATGTTTCGCTCCCTGTCGGGGAACTCGTTTATTACCGCCGGTAGGTAAACGTTTCTTCCGTCGCTTCTGGGTCCATCCTTACTTGGCATTATGGGCACTGCCCCGCAGAGGGGCGTCAGCCAAGCCATAAGATCCATCTTCACGTCGTTAAGGTGGAGTCCTCCCTTAAGCCAGTCGACGGGATTGGCGAATATGGTTAGCAATTCATCCTTCCCGACCTCGGTGATCCTCTTCTCCAGCGATGAAATGTATAGGGAAAGAGCGGCCTGATCCTTGAACTGGTTTATCGACGTGAGGAAGGCTTCGCCTAACCCTATGCCTTCAAGGAGCTGAAAGATGCCTGCAGCCTTCAACACTTGCTCCACGCTTTTTATCGGGGCTTGCAGGAGGGATTCCATGAGGAAGGGGCGCTTCTCTATTATGGATATTATGCTTCCGAGCCTTGATATTCCATCCCTACGATACTTTGAGATGAACTTTTTCAGGGTTTGATATCCGAGGCCGCTGAGGTTGCCAAGGCGGCCTATCAGGGTAACTACTTCCTTGCTGTCGAGCTCGTCTATCTTGTTCTCTGAGAGGAGTTCTTCCAGTCTCTTCCTGACCTTGAGCCTTTTGTCGTCACTTAAAACCTTTACTTCGTATGCTATCGAGAGGACGTCGCTGCTTGAAAGCTTCTTAAGCTTAGGGTTGGAGATTATTTCAAGAATGGTTCTATAGCCTGTCTCGTTAAGGTATTTCAGCTCCCATATGAGCTCGGCCAGGTCGTCGGGGTCTATCTGGGTGAGCTTAGGTGCTAAAATAACCCTCCGGATCCTCTCTTTGAAGTCTAAGGGTCTAACTATCCGGTGCCGCCTGAGCCTGCTTGTAAGGGAGAGGAGGTGTTTACCCCCTATCCTCGGCAGTATGTTACTTTCAACGATCTCTACCAGTATGTCGTAGCCTTCGTCCGTTAGCTCTTCAAACTTGTCGACGAACTCAAGTAGGCTTTTCTCGTCGAGAACCTCAACCTTAGGATTACTAATTATCCTTAAGAGGATCCTGTAGTAATTGTCGCTTAACCGTGCCAGTTGACCCATGAGGCGTAGGAGGCTTCCCCCGTCTAAGGCGCTCACCTTGCTGACCGAGAGAAGCTCGTTGATCCTTCGCCTTACTGAGTCGTAGACCTCACTGCTCATATCCCTTATCTCTGCTATGAGCCATGCCAAGCTGTTACTCCCTATGTTCCTTATGGACGGGCTGGATATTATCTGTATGAAACTCTTATACCTGTCCTCGCTAAGCTTTTTAAGACCCCTCACCAGGGAGGGTAAGCTATTACCTTCAATCCTGTCCACCTTGCCCATTGAGAGAAGCTCGTTGACGCGCTCCTCTAGGACGCGTAGATCCTTCTGGTTGAGCTGGGAGACCTCCGACGCTAGAATGGGCATACAGTAGCTGCTCATTGACGTGAACTTGCCGCTTGACAGGAGAGCCTTTAAAAATCTTCGTTGCTCCTCTGAAAGCTTACTAAGCTCCCTGAAGGCTCCGGGCAGGTCTCTGCCATCTACAGGGCCTACAAGAGGCTGAGAGAATACCTCCCTACAAACCTCCTCGGCTTTGAGGCTTCTATCGCCGGATTTCTCAACTTCATAGGTTAGCTTAATGAGGTTTCTCTCGCCTATTGTTCCGACTTTAGGGTTAAACACCAGCCTAACCAGCACTTCCCGCTGCGTCCCGTTAAGGTTTTTAACTCTGTGGGCTAACTCCGCTAGGGACTCCAAGGAAACTATTTTAACCTTTCCGCTGTCTATGAGCTTTTTCATAACTGAAAACACGTCCTTTCCAAACGTTGAAAGCAGGGAGTTCATGCTTTTTTCTATGTCCAAGTTGGATGGGGGTGTTTCAAAATCCCTTCTCAGACTCCTAAAGCGTTCAAACGTCTTAGAAACCTCCTCTTCAACTTATGCGAGCACGGGAGAGAAAACACCAGTATGGCTGGGTAGCGAGGAAGGCTGGGTAATCCAATCCTCTGGAGAAGAAGGTAAAAGTGTCAAATCACGTGAAATCGCGCCTTCAGAACTTGCAAGTGTTAAGTCACGTGGCGATTTCGGGGCGCCCACACTTCCACGTCCCATGTGAAAAAGGAGGCTTAAGAGATAAATATGTTTTGGTCTGCGGGGTGGTAGTGGCGTTCTCTCGGTGGGGTATCGCAAAAACGATGAGAGTCGATCAACGTCTGCGCCTTTATATTCCTTCAAGCTTTTCTAGAGGGATCTTCCTGAGGCCCACGTAGTAGGCTACGGCGTCAACTATCTTTCTTACTTCTACGGACTGGGATGGCTTGAGGTTTGCACTTAGGTTGTCTGCGACCCGTTCAACGCTTTCATTCACCGCATCGTCTTCGCCGAAGATCCGGTAGGTTTCAAGGTAGGCGTCGATGGCCTTGTGAAGTATCCTCTGGGTGGGGCACCTTATCTGTCCTGGGGCAAGCTTCTGGTGTAGGTAGGATGATATTAAATCGGCCAGTTCAACGTTTTGAAGCTGTATCGTGCCCTGCTCGTATATTTGTCTTAACTTGTCCACGAGGTCCACTATTTTCCTTAGGTTCGCCGAGTGTTCGCCGAGGCCAATCTCCTCCACTAGCTTATCCATGGCCTCTCTTGGGATCTCACGAAGGGAGACATACGCGAAGGATGGCTCCTCACCTATTTTCCTACCGTTTACGTCACGCCAGCACCCAGAGTCCCATATCATAGGGATGAATGTTTTTTCCCCTAAGTATATCCCCCTATACTGGGTTGAGCCCCCCACCTTGGAGATGCTCATAACCATTTCCTCAAACTTTTCCTGGCTGAGGTAGCCGGTCTCAACCAGCGAGATCAAAAGCTGAACCTCAGGTTCATGGTAGCTAAACCTTAAAGTGTTAAATCTGTCTAGGGCGGGTTCAGGCATTTGGGAGCCAACCCTACCTATCTCAGTCGGATTATAAGATATAACGATCATGTAGTCTGTTCCTCCAATCTCCTCCCCATTAGGAAGGACGCCGCGCCTTCTGGTGTCAAGCCAAGGGAAAAGCGTCGGCCAGATCTCGGACCTTAAGGCTATAGCCTCGTCAATGTAGAATATTCCTCCTTCCTCTATGACCTTCATGTGCTTGCTTTTCTCAAAGACCGTTTCGGATCCGCCATCCTTGCTTCTAAGCTCTCTTCTACCTAGAATGTCGGCTTCCAGCGTATCGCCGCTAGCCATGAGGATGGAGAGAGGCTTATTAAGCTTCTCAGCTAGAAACTCGACGAAACGTGTTTTTCCCGTTCCGGGTAGGCCCTCGAAGGCTAAATGCCCTCTAGCATAATAGGTTTGAAGGGCTCGAATGACCTCGTCCATTTTACCATCTAGACTGGAAACGTAGAAGACCATTTAGCTACCCCCTCTCTAAGAGCCTTCGAGGGTCAAACCCTGAGGACAACACAACGGAGGACATTTCCGCCGCCAACCAGCTATTTTAAATGCTTGAAAACTAATTGATAGAAAACAGTTTTAAATCTTCTCACTTAATAATCCCATCCTAGAAAAGGGGCTTCGACCGAAGCAATCTACATTCACCCTTTTAAATCAAACCTCCCTAACTACTTCCATGCTTTAAGAATGCTCTTAATTTTACAAGGGATGCATAGTGGGTCCTCTACTTTCACGGTTACCTTGTGTAAAAAGATTTAGTATACCGTTATGAGAAGGTATGACGTCCTGGGCGAGTAAGTGATCCAGCATCTATGAAAGGGCAGGTGCTTCGAGACCTAGATGGACTTTCCACTTAAAAGTGTTAAGTTAAACGCTTACCGGTCAAGCCTTCTAGTATTACTTTTGCATGTAGCAGCGCGTTTACTGACTCCGGCTTACTCATTGCCTCCTCCCCGTAATCCGCTTTCTTACGTTGCTCGTATAGTATCAGTAATTTTTCAGCTAACTGTGTGAAACCAATGCTTTTTAGAGTGTTCGCCAGCTTATCATCCCTTCTCGGAAGATGCTTAACCTTGCTTTTAAGAAAAATTTCTGTAGCCATTCGAGCGGAGAAGTACGCGGCACTGACAGCCTTGTTATAGCATCCAATGTCCAAGTCCTTCTCGGCCTCCCGCAGGAGAAGAAGAGCTTTATCCCTTAACTTAGCCGACATAGAAACCCTCCATCCTAAAGGAGAAGTAGAGGGTCTCGTCTTTTGGGGTGCATGTCAGGAAGTTTATGCTCATGTCTCCTGCGTCAACCTCCTCCTCAGCCATCCACTTCGCCCGGACAACCTCCCTCACAACGTCCTCCCCGCCCTCCCTCACAACCACGAGCACGTTGCTCTCATAGAGAAGCTCATCCTCACGGGGAAGAGCTATAACGCTCACAAGCCGATCACCCAGGGAGGCACGCAGCCTCCTTGAAAAAACGTTTAGAAGCTGCATCCACTTATCGCCACCTGTAGTAGACGAGTACTCCATAAACTTTTTTATCAGCGTCTCGTCTTTTGGGGTGCATGTCAGGAAGTTTATGCTCATGTCTCCTGCGTCAACCTCCTCCTCAGCCATCCACTTCGCCCGGACAACCTCCCTCACAACGTCCTCCCCGCCCTCCCTCACAACCACGAGCACGTTGCTCTCGTAGAGAAGCTCATCCTCACGGGGAAGAGCTATAACGCTCACAAGCCGATCACCCAGTTGCTCATAGCATTTATTAGCAAACGTATTAACCAGCACAGCCCACTTTGGAGAATCTTCAAAGTGAATTACGTACCGAGGGAAAGGAAGGCCTGTTTTAACACTCAAGTTAGCCACCCTAATGGGATCTCATGGAAAGCGGTGTTTAAAAGGGTTCTCTTAAACGGCAAACGTGCTTCCCACGTCATGTTTCCTTTTCCTTCATGTAAATTTCTGTTTTCGCCGAGATTCGCATACCTCCCTTTATTAGGAGGAGACTATTTGAGGTGAAAGTTAGCATAAATGCTGAGATTTACACTTCATTAAGAGACGCATCATGAAGACAAAAATGCAGGGGAGGCAACAATGCTAAATCATGTTGATGGATGGGAGAAACTTACAGGAGGAGAGGGAGGAGGTGGGTGGAGGCGTTAGCCTGGGTGATGTGGCTCCCTTAAAAACCACGCTTTCTTCTTAAACACTCTTTTACACTCTTTTAAGGAGTTTTGGAGGGTGAATGGTGGAGAAGTTAAGTCTGAAGGGGGCGTCGACGCTACACTTAACCTTTAATTAAGCGAGATAACGCTAAGTAGGTTGGAAGCTACGATGCGTTAAGGAGAACGCAGAAACGCTTTTATTTCGGTAGGAATGTGAGAGAGTTGAAGGGAAAAAGTTTAAGTGGGTAGTTGTATGGGTGAGGTTGCTGAGAGACGGTGGCTTCTAATCGGCGGAATTAGCATTGTAGCCGCAGTACTTACTGGTCTTCTAGCGCTTATCTTAGCTGTAACCCTTTACACGTCATCACTCATTATGCCGGTTTACCCGAAGTTTCTACCGGTTAAACTAACCTTCCCCTGCATTAACGTCGGCTACAGCTTGTTCTGGCAGTACATAAGTGAGCTGGGTATGGGGCCGACAGCGCCGATATTTAACACGGGAATGATTATTGCAGGCCTCCTTGCCCTCCCATTCTTCACCGTTGCCCGTAAAGTTCTGGGGGGCTCCGTTGCAGCGACGGTAGGCTGGATTTCAGGGCTCATAGGGGTGCTCTGCCTGGTGGGAGTGGGATTATTCCCCATGACCCCAGCATTCTTCATGATGAACCCTCACGAACTGGTCTCGATTGGCTTCTTCTCCGGCATGAGTATTTCAGCGGCTTCCATAGGATACTCTATGACGAGGAACCCGCTCTTCTCCAAGGTGCACGGGTGGCTGGGACTGACTGTTACAGCAACAGGAATAGTCTTAGGAGTTGTTGGGACGCCGCTGCCGG
The DNA here is from genome assembly GCA_030587405.1 of Candidatus Freyrarchaeum guaymasense. The sequence continues at coordinate 27,895 of JAUQZD010000027.1, forward strand.
AATGGGTGGCTGCCATAGCGATAATCATATGGTTCCTCACGGTTGGGCTCTGGATGCTGGCTAAAGCATTCAGAATGTCTTAACATTCTTTTTCTTTTTGAAGGTGGGCTTCCAAGATGAGCGGGCTGGATCGATTCATGGAGCTTGTCAGGTCGTGTGTGGAGTCGGCTGTTAAACGCAGCAGTGCTGATGGCATCCTTCTCTCAGGCGGACTTGACACCTCAATACTTGCCACGTTGGCCTCGAAGACGCGCAAGCTGAGGGCGTTCACCGTCGCCCTTCACGGGGCACCATCCCCGGACGTGGAGTACGCTAGGCTCGTCGCGGGGCAGCTCGGAATTAAGCATGAGGTATATGTTTTCGGGCTTGAGGAGGCTTTAAACGTAGTTTCGGAGGTCGTGAAGGTGCTAGGCGTCTTTGATCCTATGGAGGTTCGGAACAGCATAGCTGTTTACATAGGTTTAAGGGAGGCTTCTAAACACGTCAGAAGTGTTATGACCGGTGACGGGGCAGACGAGCTGTTCGCCGGATACAGCTTCCTCTTTAGCCTTAAGGGAGAGGATCTAAAGGAAAGGCTTGAGTCAATGTGGAGGACGATGAGTTTTTCAGCTAGGCCTTTGGGGGCACACCTTAACATTGAGGTCTCACAGCCATATTTAGATCCAGAAGTGGTGAGGTGTGCAGCTGAAGTTCCGGTAGAGTTTAAGGTTAGAAGGGAGGGGGGTACTGTTTGGGGAAAGTGGATCTTGAGGAAGGCGTTTGAGGACGTCCTGCCACGCAGGATTGCTTGGAGAGTTAAGACACCGATAGAGGCTGGCTGCGGGACGTGTATCCTGCCAAAAATACTTGACGAGGCGATAAGCGACAACGAGTTTCTGGCTAAAAGAGAGCACTACCTTAAGGCCGATGGCGTTACGCTACGCGACAAGGAGCACCTCTTCTACTATGAAGCATACAGGAGAATTTTTGGTCCCCCAAGAATGGCTGTAAAAGATGGAGGGAAAAAATGTCCATACTGTAAGGCTGAGGTCCCGTTAAGTGCGTCCTATTGCAGAGTGTGCGGCGCCTACCCCTTACCATGCTAATTAAAGTCTACGCACCTATGATGAAGCCCTTTTGTGTTGTCATTATAAGGCTTCAGCGTGAAGGTTACGGTATTAAACGTCCACCTGAAGCCTCAGGCCCACGCCTTCAAGGCAGCCACAGGTTCGTGTCCACGCCCCTTATCAGGGGATGAGCTGTAGAGAAGTGCTCTTACCCGAAGCCTCAGCCACCCTCCCTTTTAAGGGGACTTGGGCTACTTGTTAAGTACGCTGATCGAGGAATCGACCTAACTGACTGTTTGAACTTCGTGATAATGGAGGGCGATTGAAGGCAGCTTCCACCTCGGTTCGGATTGCGCCGTCTATGGATCCCCATTTCCATGACGTCGATTACTTGGCCGGCGCCGCGCCTTAGACTGCACTTCAATTCTTCAATGCAGGCTTACGCGGCAAGCTTCGATCTTCGTTTCAATCTTCATGACTTCTCACAGCTGACGTATTCTACTTCCTCCATCAACATGAAGCAGCCTTCAGTTGGTGGCTCTGAATATTATGAAGGATTGCTCCGGGAGGAAGGTGAATTCTTGGCTGACCTCGTAGCCTGCCTTCTTCATTTCCTCTATTATCGTTTCCCGGGGAACGTAGTGTCTAAATAAACCGCGGAAGGTGAGGGGCTTCGCGCCCTTATACTCTATTATGGCTATTCTGCCCTTCGGCTTTAGAAAGCGCCTTAGACGCCTGAAGTACTCCACCCTGTCTGTAAGGTGATGGTACACGTTCCGCATAAAAACGAGGTCTATGCTTCTCTCGGGTAGAGCCAGCTCTCCCCCTCTGGAGAGAACTGTTTCGATGTTGGCTAGCCCGCTTCCCCGGGCAGTAGCCTTGATGAATTCTAACATGCCGGGATCGACGTCTACCGCGAACACCCGTCCGCTTCTTCCGACTACCTCGGCGAAACGTAGGGAGAAGAATCCTCCGCCAGAACCGATGTCAGCGACCCATTCCCCCCGCTTTAATCCTAAGGCTTCCAGTACTTCGCCGGGCTTATTCTTCGGGTTGGACGCTGCCCTATTAAACATCCTCGCCTTTAAACTTGCAACCTTCATCCCTTTAACCCCTTGTTAACGCGTCACTTTATGTCTCCCTCGCACATAATTTAAGTGTTTTCGACTGTTAATGCCGGTTGCTTATCCATTCAGGAGGCGGTACTGAACATTTCCCGTGAAGAACTACAGCCTCTTGACGAGGAGGGGCTCTATCGATGGTGAAGGTGTACTTAGTGATTGAGGACGGGTAGGCGAACCCTCAATAACAGATGTAACGTAGATGCATTAGAAATACAGGTGATAGGTTTTGGTAAAGGAGTGTGGAGGCATAGGTTCGACCCTCCTGGTAAAGAGAAAAGTGAAAGAGAAAAGGTGAGGAGAGGTGGGGGAAGGTGTTTAAACAGTTCACCTCTTCTTTTTTGGCTTGATGAAATCAGGGGACATGAATTCGGGGGCCGTCCAGTCGTAGAAGCCCTTACCGGTCTTCATGCCTAGCTCCCCCCTTTCAATCATCTCCTTGAGCGCCTCCGGAGGCTTATCATCCGGGTTACCGCTCTCGTTGTAATATGACATTTCGATGTCATAGACTACGTCCAAGCCTACGCCGTCCATCATTGCGAAAGGCCCCATCTTCATTCCCGTGAAGATCATCCAAGCCCTGTCGACATCCCTGAAGTCAGCGTACCCGCCAGCCCAGATCTTCAACGCCTCCTTCTTTATTGCCCTCCACACCCTGTTGAACACGAAGCCTAAGCATTCCTTCTTCACGACGAGAGGTACGCAGTCGATACTTTCAATCCACTCCTTTCCCTTCTCGAAGGTCTCGTCGCTGGTCTTGCTTCCCCTCATTATGTCGGCCATGGGCCTGTCCGGGATTGGAGCGTAGAAGTGGATGTTTAAAACCTTGTCTTTGCGCTTAACAGCGTCTTCTATCTTTGAAACGGGAATTGAGGAGCTGTTGGTTGCTATGATTGCATGGGGTGGGGCTGCCTTGTCGATCTGGGCGAAGACCTCCTTCTTCAGCTCAAGCTTTTCAGGCACCGCTTCGATGACAAGGTCGGCGTCAGCCACGGCCTCCGGTAAGCTGCCGTGATACGTAACCCTGCTTTTATCCTCCTCGGGATTTCCCTCAACCCCCTCCTGCATGTAGTAAAGGTTGATGAACTGGGATATGTACTCCTTCGCGTTCTCCAGCGCCTCCGGGCTTATGTCGTAGACACGCACCCTGTAGCCGTGGATGGCCGCCCAAGCCGCGATCTGCCTCCCCATAAATCCAGCTCCAACCACGCTAACAGTCGATATTTCACCAGCCATTTTCACCAGTCTCCCTCAGCTTCATATCAACTTAAATTTTAGGCAAAGCTAGCATTAAATTTTTCAGGGTGTAAAAAGGTTTGATCGGTTTATCTTTGAAGGCGGGACGCTAGCAGCTCCATCAGGTCTACCACTTTAAGCCGCGAGCCTGACGCTTTAGCGGCGTCGTCTAGGTTCCTGTTGCAGAAGGGACATGCCGACGTGAGCATTTGGGCCTCGGTCCCTTCAGCCTCCCTAATTCTTTCATTAGCTGCGAACGATGATAGCTCGGGGAAGGCTGACCTGACGCCGGCCCCGGCTCCGCAGCACCAAGCGTTCCACCTGTTTCTAGGCATCTCCACGAGCTCCACACCCGGGATCTTCTCTATGAGACGTCTTGGCTCCTCGTAAACGCCCATGTGGCGTCCAATGTGGCATGGGTCATGGTACGTCACCTTTAATGGCTCGCCTCCATTCAGCTTTATTAGTCCTTCCTCTATCAGTTCAAGAGCGTACGCTGGAGAGTGGATGACTTCAAACCCGTAGTCGAGCTTAAACTTCTCTCGGTAGACCTCTTTTAGCATTCTGTAGCATCCCGCACAGGACGTCACAACCTTCTCGGCTCCGGTCTTCTCTATCTCGTTAATATTGTGCTCAGCACATTTTCTAGCGATGTCCGCCTGACCAGTCCAGACGAGGGGGGATCCACAGCACCATTCATCACTTGCTATGGTCACGTCGACGTTGGCAGCCTTGAGGATGGCCCACGTTGCTTCAGCTATGTTCCTCCTCCTGTACGAGGAGGTGCAACCCACAAAGTATACTACTTCAGCTTTTTCCGGTAGCTTTTCGTTCTTCAGCCAGCTTACGCGCTCCTCGTGCGGTTCACCATAAGGGTTATGTTTCTCTTCAACGTACCGTCCAAACTGTAGGTGCTTTGGCATCCCGTACCCGTTCTTAACGGCTTCTTCCCTGACCGCTTGAAGCCACTCTAAAGCGTAATGGTGGATCTCGGGTATCTGGCACTGCTGAACGCAGTTCCCGCATAGGGTGCAGTGGAAGAATATTTCAGCTAAGCTTTCACTCCACTTAAGCTTTCCAGTAGACAGCCCCCATAAGAGAAGGTTTTTACCTCCTAGGTAGTATGACTCGAACTTCCTTAGCTCCCCGCTCGGGCAGGTCCTCATCCAGTAGGCGTCTTGGAAAACGTAGCGGCAGGTTCCACACTTGCCGCACAGGTAGAAGAGGTCAGAGTAGTACTTTAGGTCCTCAAAGCGGCTTAACGTCTTCTGCTCTGGAACAGAGAGTTTATGCGTTATTCCTTTCCCGGGTAGGAGAACTTGCATTGACTCGCGGAGCATTCTCCTAACCTTTTCAGACATGGAAGTGCCTCCTTTAGGGTCCATGACCTGGGTTCATTATCCCGTTGGGGTCGAGGAACCTTCTAAGCTCCTTTATGAACTCAACGGAATCCTTACTTGCCTTAGCTAGGTTCCGCTCCCACGCCCACGGGGGTGCCTTATACCTTACCGGGCTTTCGAGGCGTCTGACTGCCTCGTCGATCTCCATAAGGCACCTGCGCGTCTTCTCCACGTCTTCAGGGTCGTTTTTGTTAAACGCGATGTTAACCCTGGCAACCCAGTGGTGGCCGCCAAAGAGCGCCCTGCTATAGAATGACGCGTGCTTACCGTACTTTTTAGCTACCTCCCTGGCGATCTTGTAGTACTCTGCTATGTGCCTTGAGGAGATGTAGCATCCAACCCATTCCCCTCCTCCCCCACGTTTAAAGTGCCAAGTGCAGTAGAAGTGTATTGGAGGGGACTGAAACGTCAGGAACTCTCCTCTGGCGTTTTCGGGGAAGAGGGTTACTGCGTCCTCGAAGGGGACTGCTGTTGCACCGTGCTTTGCGGCTATCTCGGTGAGCGCCTCCACCTTGGCCTCCATCTCCTTCTCTGTGTAAGCAGTTAGGGTGACCAGTCCGTTGAAATCGGGTAAGCCCACCTTTTCAGGTTCGAAAGGCATGTCATCCTTTTCCTCGTATCCCTGAGCTGCAGCGGCCCATGTGTAGTTGAGGCAGCACATGTCAACTATCCCCAGCCCTGCCCTTACAAGCGCCTTGAACACGTTTACACCCCTCTCAACGGTGTCAGCTACTATGACGAAGTCTCTCCTAGGAAGGTTTGGCCAGAGCTTTATGGACGCCTTCGTCACTATGCCTGTCGTGCCCTCCCACCCCACGAAGAGCCCCGTGATGTCTGGTAGAGGAGCTCTCCCGTACCAGTAGGGTGAAACCATCCCGGTTCCAGTTCTAATGATTCTTCCTGTTGGGAGGACGACTTCCACCCCGTTCAGAAACTCTGATCCGGTTCCTCCAAGCATACTCAGGTTAAGCATGCCGTAGCACAGGTATGATGGGACGACTCCTGTTCCAGGAGGTGACCACGTTATTCCGGCTCTAAGGTCTGGGTGGTGGCGCTCCAAGTATCCTTCTAGGTCGCCCCACGTTATCCCTCCCTCGACGACGGCGTACATATCGTCCTCGTTGACTTCTAGCACATTGTTCATCCTTCTTAAATCCACCACTATTCCCCCTTGGAGGGGGTTACATATTCCGCCTATGTTTATCCCTGAAACCCAAGGTACGACCGGGAGGCGCCTCCTGTTGGCGAGGAGCACTATATCCCGGACTTCCTCGGCAGTCCTCGGCATGACCACGAAGTCGCATCGCCCCGGCTCCTCAGCCGTCACGAAGTCCATGTGGTACAGGAAGCACTCCTCGACGCGTGAAGACACGTACTCTGAGCCAACTATTTCAGCAAGCTCACTATGGATCCTTCTAACCTCAGATTCCTCTAAGAGAACCATACATTAGCCCTCCTGAGGAAAGTAATATTTAAAGAGTTTTTGTATCCATATATTTTATATTTATGATTTAATAAATTTTACATCAATGACTTCATCTAATGGTGTTGGTGGAGGGAAGCATGATAGACAAGTTTCTCAATCAGCTTCTTATGGTTCTCATAATTAACGGTGGCTTCCTCACGGGCGAGCTCATACTAGGGATAGTTGGAGTGGTAATCATAGCCTACTTCTGGAGGAAGGGCGATAGGAATCCTCTTTGGATATTCATTTATGGCTATAGTGTTTGGGCGGTAGCCGAGGTTGGCATGGCTGCTATGGGGTTCCGCTGGATAACAATTCCCATACAGCTGCTTGGAGGAATTACCGTTTCATACCCGATCCCTTCGTTGATACTGGCCATCAGGGAGGGTGGTGTCCCGACGGTTCTCTCCTACCTGTTTGCTAAATACGCTGTCGCAGGGAAATACAGGAAGGCGGCGCTGCCACTCTTAACCATAGCAGCCCTAATGTTTCAGGAGCAGGCGCTGAAGATCATGGCGGCTAATGGCATACCATTTTTCATGCAAATACTAGGGATACCCCCACTAGGACACGTGCTATCATGGGTTGTTTGGAACCATGCCGTCAGTATAAGGTGGCTTTTCAGCCCGGGAAGCGTTGGAGCGGTTACGTCGATGACCATCATAGGATTTCTGGTTCTTGCCAAGCTTAACGGGCAAAGCCCGAAATACTGGAAGTTCGCCGCATTCCATTACACGGCGTTCGCATTTTACATAACGCTTTTCTGCATGCAGCAGCCGTGGGCCTATGGACGCTTAGTAGCTATCCCAGTCATAGGGGCAGGTGCCTGGACCTCGCCGATATCGCTTCTGTTCACGTACATGTGGATAGTGAAGGGGCTACCCTGGATCCCCTGGCTGTCTTGGATGGGGGTGAAGGCTCCGGTGGAGTTCTGGCTTCTCCCGGCGAACTTTGAGGGTTCGATGATATCCCACCTCTATGACATACTGAACGAGGCGGCAAGCTCACGTTTAGCACTGCTGACCGTCCCGTTCTTCCTGAAGATCGTTGAAATGCCGGAGGAAGCGAGGGAAGTTGAGGTGGCGGCGTCGCAGAAGTGGATGGCAGCAGCATACTTAGCCATACTTGTAGTACCTGTTCTCTTAACGGCAATATGGCTTTCATCACTCTCAGACGGGTTCTTAGCAGGATTTGCGGCAGGGTTATTCTATGGCGCGGCGTTACTAGCTGTTGGAGCGGTGGTACTGACCGTGATTTACGTTGCCTGGAGGGCTGCTAAAGGGCAAGAGCTAAAATGGTGGTGAAAACACAACCCCTCCTTTTTTTATAGTGGACCATGAAGTGCTTCTTAAACTGGTAACTGGTAAATGCGGGTTCATAAAGGGTTTAACGTTGCAGAGTGCATGGGGAAATGAACATGATGTGGGTGTTGCCTGGAAAAGTTACCATCACGCCTTCGCTGGAATGATGGTTTTAGAGATAATGTTTATTATTCATGTTTATTATTCACTTTTACCTTTTAGGTGAATTCTTAGAAGTTAACGAAGGAAAGTTGTCACGGAGATGCACCCTGTTCTGAATGGGAATTGCTGCTTTGAAGGAGGGTCTCTGGGGAGGGTGGTGAGCTGATTGGAGGAAGTTTACAAGTTCCTCTCCTCCATTGAGAACGAGTACGTTAGAGGGTGGAAGAATAAGGGAGGAAAGGTTATTGGTTATGCTTGCGTTGCGACCACGAGGGAGATCATTGAGGCTGCAGGCATGCTTCCATACAGGATTAAGGGCTTAGGCGAGAGGGAGGCGGCGAGGGCTGACGCTTACCTTTCAAGGTTCAACTGTGCATTTTGTAGATCCTGCTTAGATTTGGCATTAAGGGGGGAGTATGACTTCCTTGACGGCGTAATGGAGACGAATGGATGCGACCACATGAGGGGCATGTTTGAAAATTGGAACTATGTTAAGAAGCCGAAGTTTTCCATTACTTAAAGGTTCCACACGTGGTCAATAAGAGCGCTATCAAGTACTTCAAGGAAGAAGTGGAGGGCTTAAGGATGGTGTAGAAGCCTTCTTCGGGGTTGAGGTGACCGATGAGAGAATAACCGAGGCTGTGAAGGTTAAGGAGGAGATAGAAAGCTGGATTAAGGGAGGCTTTATGGGCTAAGGGAAAAGGGATGAGCCGGCACTTACTGGAAGTGAAGCCCTCAGCATAATGATAGCTGAGGGGTCCATGCACAGCAACGACTTCAAGAAGATCCTGTTTGACGTCCTTAGTGCGCGGCTAGGGATTAGCTAGGAGCCAGCTTAAAGATTACCCTTAGAGGAAGACACAGGTTAGGTGTATTGCCCGTTGGAAAGGGGTTGTTGCGAAGCCGGTTAAAAGCAGGTTGCATTGTTAAGAGGAGGGGGTTAGAGGGTGAGCTGCGGACTCTACGTTTACGCGGCGGAATTTGCTTTTAAAAGCTAAGGTTATAGGAGGAAGCACCTTAAAGATTTGAAACGTTTCATCGAGCTTTTTATGTTAGATGGCTGGTTCAGCTTAGGTCAAGGATTAAGCATGGGATTATGCTCGTTTGCGTGGGGTCGCGTATATCTTTTTTAATCAGGAGGGGGTCGATGTAGGCGATTAACGTTTTCCCCGTGGTGTCCGATTTAACTCTCCAGAACCTTTTGAGGTCTTCCTCGGCAAGCCTTCTCCTCCCCTCCATGTCAGACCGTTCCGCTAGCTCTATGGACTTCAAGTAGAAGTCCGTGATCGAGTAGTTCACCAGCCTTAGGTTGAACTTCAGCTCCTTGTCTCCAAGCTCCTCTAGCGTTTTAAGGCTGACAACTACGGCGTCGTCGAAGTCCCTAAGACTTTCCTCTTTCAGAACTATTAATGGGCAGACGAACCTTGATGCTTGAAGAAGCGAGTCTAAAACAGGGTTCCCATCAACCTTTGGTAAGATTACTATTTTCCTCCAGCCTAGCTTAACCCCTAAAGCCTCGGAGACCCCAAGCTCCCTGTACCTGAACCTCCTCTTAAGCCAGTTAAGCTCGGCTTCCGGAGAGACATCTTTTGAAAAGTAAATCACACCCCTAAGATTCTTCACAAGATATAGATGCAGAGGTCCCGGGACAGCATTCATGACAAGCCACCTCAGACGCATTGCATCTCGATTCTACGTTCTTAAAAGTTTACGGGGGATTGATTGCTGTAGGTGTAAGACGCTTCTCTCCCTATTTGCCCACCTGTCGCTGCAAAGGATGAACAAACGGCACTTCCAGTTTTACTTGGATATGAGGGTGGGTGCCGGCCTGCTAGCGCATAGACGGGGAGCTCATATCATTTCTGGAGGCGTGATATGTACCATTTAGGTGTCACCGTTCCGAGGTACATGAGTATCAATGCCAGTAAGATGAAGACAAACCCTATGAACATTAGCACAGAGTAGGGTCCTCCTATCACGGCGTCGAGGGTGTAACACACGAAAAATCCGAGGATCATCATAAATCCGTAACTTACCGTTTTAAGCCTAGCGGCTCTAAGCGGCTCCGCTTCTCTTCTTATTCTATAGCGTAAGAACACGAGTATTTGTACTATTGCAATGAAGTTAACTACAAGGAGTAAACCGTTCGAGAAGGGCCTTAAGTCAGGGTATATGTCGACGCCCAAGTTGAAAAACGGGTCTAGGGTTCCGAGTAGGTACGGTTTTAGCTGCATGTCTAGGAGGCTGAGTCTTGGAGCATAACACCCAAACCAGTTTTGCGGGGATGTCAGTAGGGTTAGAAGCGCAGCCAACGGTACGAGTACGGATGCTTCCCTTTTTGCGCTCGGCTCCTCCTGCTCAGACATTAAATGGCTGAATTTGAGCATGAAGTATGGTGCAATGCCTGAGAACATCATGGCTACTGGCAGGCAGCACGGGTAAATGAAGCCATACCAAGTCGTTGGGTTAAATGATACGCCAAAAACCACAAAGAAGCTTAATCCCGTGGTCATCGTTGTGACGCTCAGCGTGTAGAAGGCGAAGGCCAAGGTGAAGTAGTCCATTACACGTCTCCCAACTCCTATCAGGGGCCTTGACGCCCTATAGGCAAGCAAAGTCAGGATCGCCGCGGCTACGGTCATTGCACCGTAAGCAAAAAGCGAAGCCCATACCCTGGTGTTCACAAAGTATGGAACGCCTCCAAGACTCGTCTGTGCCGGAATAGTGTAGGCAGCGTACACAGCCATGAAAACAAGGGAGAGTATGGTGAAAAACGCAAGGTAGCTCTTCACTTCCATAATTCTTCACCTACAACGAAACTTAAATTAGATGACACTAAAATTAAAAATTTTTTTCTTTTTTATTTTTTAATACCACGTTGGTATTTTCTTCGGTTTTCAATGGTTAGGCTTAGTCGCTCTAACATAAGTTATATGAATATGTCATAGGGGGTGGGGGTTTCTTTTGGCACCTCATTTATTTCCGTACATTTTATGGTGAGTGATGTGAAAAAGTCGTTGATGCTGGATGTTTCTTCTGCTATCTTCCTTGCCCTTTCTTTTGCGTTTTCCGTCCCGCAGAGGGTGTAGAATTTTATGGCGTTTAATGCTGCTAGCGTGGACACTATTGGTATGTACCTAGATGTTCTATATGTTTCCTCTAGGTTTACGGCCACCTCTTCGAGCAGTTTTCTCCTCACAGAATCTATGGTGATGAAGTTAGCTAGGTATCCTAGGGCTTCGAGCACATCCACTCTGACGTGGAGGTAATGGTGGAGGGAGCTTTTCCCTATGCGTTCCAGCTCTGGGGTGACTATCTGCTTAACGTAGTAAGGCAGGTCGGGGATCGATTTCCCCGTGAAGAATGATAGACGCGAATATGCTGCTAGCATGCCCATCATCGACATGACATACATGTCTACTGATATCCTGTTCTCCTTTGCTACGTTTAAGAGCCACTTCACCACGTCGACGACCTTCTTCCCGTATGTTGGGACGAGTTTTCTCGCTTCCTCCACTGGGATGGCGAGTAAAAGCAAGCTGGTTAAGGCGTTGTATGTAAACCAATAGTTTGCAGCCAGTATGTCGTTGGGAACACGCTTGGACAGCTTCTTCAGAGAGCCATACCACTTCTCCACATATGCAAGGTTCTCATTAAGGATTTTACGGCCTGACTCGAGATCCATATCTTTTTCCATGAGGTTGTTCAGTAAGACAAACTGTAATGCTATAAGGTAGTTGTATGCGACTTCCGCGAGGTTGGACGGCACATTGCTCAACTCATATTTTATGTTACCGATAGCAACATTCCACTCGGCAAACCCCTCCGATCTCAGAATAGATGCCTTCATGAAGGAAGGAGAGGTCTTTAGGACGCGTTTAAAATATGGGTATTGGTCCCCCATGAGTAGCTCAGCCAGCTCTAGAAGCTCGGCTTTCCCTGTCGGCATGGTTAAAGCCATGTAAATGGTTCCATGGTTTCCGTGTTCTTTAAATTTCTCGCTGATTCTGAAAAGGTTATCCTCGACCACGCCCTCCTTCTCATAATATGTTCCAGGCTCCAGAAACCTTCTTAGCTCGGCCATTAGGAGCTCCTTCGCCAACCCATCCTCCACACTAAGTATTACCGAGTATACCTGGCTTAGGGGTGGAGCCTTTACTTCAGGCGAAAAGGAGTTAAGCTTCAACGCTGCCTTCGCATAGAGAATTCTTGCATGGTCAGACTCGAAGAGTGCAGGGGCATCCTTAACGACCCGCTCGAAATTCCCTTTTAAAAAGGACTCGATAAGCCCTTCGACGCGCACCTTTCCCGTGGATGGCTTCACGCTAACTGGTGTAGGCTCCAGCTCTCTAGGAAGAAACAGTATTTTCCCCAGCCCTATATTCCTCCCTTTCCCGACGCTGTTAACGGACGCAATTATCATTTCAGCTATCCTGGTAAGGTTAGAAACCGATGGTAAATACTCAACGATAACTTTCTTAATAATCCCGTTTATAACCCTCTTTGCCTCGAAGTCGTATATGAGCTTCGAGGGATCATCAACTGTTCTTAACACTTCATTAAGCACCATGTCAGCAAGCTGATGCAACCTTGAATCCTCATGGTCAGATATAAGCACAAGAATTAGGTCGCTGGAATAGGCGAAATATAAATGATATTTTTCGGTTCTTACATACTTAACTTTCGTCTTCGTGACTTCTGCAACTACGCTGTTAATGGCGGTCATCGCCCCGGCAAACAACACCTCCTGGTTCCCCAACACGTCCACAATGCTACTTGTAACTAGAGGGGTCCCGCCACTGTCAAGCAGCATATACCCAACGAGCATTGTTACCATACCAACTACCCGTAATTAACCTATAAAGAGAAAGAAGAAGAATATATAAATTACGAGTTTTGCCTTGCTGCACGAAGCAATGCAATTTTCCCATCATCCCTTGAAGGTCATTACGGAGAGGAACAGTCTTCTCTTCAGATGTACTTCTCCCGCTTTCTACTAACTTTCAAACAGCAGCCAAAAACTGGAAGGAACCTCGTAGAGGAGGACTGCCTAAATGAGGCAGGTTCATGCTGAAACAGAAGGAGAAAGTATTTGGCTTAGAGGAGGAGTTGAACCATGAAAAATTAGCTCTCATATAAGCCAGATAGGGGCTGCTTGTAGCAGGAGCTTACTGAGCTCCATGTTAGGAGGAACCTTACAGTTAATGACGATGTGAAGATAGTGATTCACGCCTATTAATTTTCAATCTCTTCTTGTAGTCAAGTTCATTCCCCTTTGGCAAAGGGGAAAAAGAGGAGAAGAATGATTGATGAATGAATGTTGACTTACTGCTTTTCATGTTTGTGATTCAGCATGGGTATCTTTCAGTAGGAAGGATGCCACGAAGACTATTACGCCTATGATCACGGTTGCTATTATGGCGGTGAGGAAGGCTCCGGGGAAGGCTAGGGGGGCTGTCGGGATCATGCTGAGCCACCATGCCTGGCTTATCATGGCTATGTAGCATTGCCAGTAGTAAAGCTGCGACATCAAGTATGGTATGGATGATGTTTCAAGCGACTCAACCACTAATGGGCCTACCGATCCGCCTAGGTTGCCGAAGGTGTATAGTCCTCCAACCGCTAAGCCCGCCAGCTTCGGCCCTATCTCCCTTGTTTCCATTGCGATTTCGAAGGATATTGGAAGGCATGCTAGCAGGAAGAACCCTAGAAGGAAGGCGGCTACAGCCGTTACGAGCCCGCTTGTTGTTCCTATAAGGTATACGAGTGGTGGAACCGTTGCCACGGAGACTATTATAAACGGTTTCCTCCGATTTACCTTGTCGGAGAGTGACGGTAAGATGATGCATCCGATGATCCCGCCGAGGGTTATTAGTGCGCCGACGGTTCCACCCTGAATCTGCGACTGAGAGATGATGAACGGTAGGAGCCATGGATATGCTTGAGCCAAGTATATTTCCAAGGCTTTTTCGAGCGCTGGAGCATTAGATGAAACTATCATTTCGATCCACGTTGTTAATCCAAGGTACACCCAGAAGCCTCCAAAGAATAGTATTGAGAGAATTTGAAACTGTCTAACTCTTAGTATTTTGGAGAAGCCTTGCCTTATTGGAACTTCTTCCTCTTTAACTCTTGGTTCAGGTGGCTTCGGAGGCTTCTCCTCAGCGACAGCGAAGAATATTATGGCGACTATCACTGCGAACACACCGTAGGCGAGGCTTAGGTCTCTCAGGCTTCCACGTGGGTCAAGGAGAGGGTTGCCGAACACGTTTACTAGGACTGGGGAGAGGAATAGGGGGACCATTAAGCCGAGGAAGCTTGAGAGAGTTCCTATTCCCTGAGCGGTTGCCCCCTCACTAAACGGGAACCACTGGGTTGTGAGCTTCGATATTGCATCGAATGTGAAGAGTCCTACTGTTGTTATTAGTATCTGGCTGATCAGGAGCGTTACTAGATCTGGCGCGAACGCCCTCAGCACCCCTATAACCGCGAGAGAGGCCGCAGTCACGCCGACGGGTTTCTTCCACCCCCACTTGTCGATTACGGCTCCACATGGGAAGGAGAGTATGGTTGACACGATCGGGCCTTCAATGGTTAGAAGGGCGATTAGTCCTTGGTCAGCGAATGGGCCGTAGGCGAACGCCACTGTTCTAGGGATCGTTGCAAACTCTATCCACAGGAGCTGGGCGGTGAAGAAGACCAAGCAGAAGGAGCCTAGCACAGCCCAGCGGCGCCGATACACTTGATATTCGGCTTCGCCCATTTCACTTCACCTCGAAATTTGTTTCCATGAACAAACAGTTGGTAGAGTGCCGCTTACTTTTAAGGTCTACTATTCTGGTTGAAAAATGTAAAATGAAATAGGCGATTTTTGAAACTTAGATTGAAATAGTATTTTAAATATTTAATTAATGATTTAAAGAGAAAGGAGGTGAGTAATGGTGAAATAAGGAAAAACATGGCAATGCCAAGAAAACATTAGGTTACGTGGAAACGTTATGCAGACTATAAATAAATAAGAATGTCGTATGCGATAATTAAGTAAATCTTAGCATAGAAAGCGAGAATCACGTTTGATGAAGATTCCTTTTGATGAAGAGGGGTTGTATGGGGAATGTTGATTTCCGAGGTACCTTTTAAGATCAGGTGGCTTTTTAAGTTTGAATGATCAGCATTAAATCAAGGATTCAGAGCTTCCCTTCCTTTGGTGGGGTTTATGGAGGTTGCTGAGAAGGCTATTAGGGTTCTATCAAGTGCGAAGTATGTTGATGCTAGGGTTTTAAAGCAGCGAAGTGTTCAATTCAGTTTGAGGGGGGACTCGGCTGAACATTCCGAGTTTAGGGTGGAGAGAGTTATTTGCAGGTGTATTGCTAATGGCTATGGGGTTGCCAGCGCTGAGCTTACCGAAGACTTAAGAGGAGAGGAGCTTGGGGAAAGAGCGTTAAGGCAGGCTATGGCTGCTGAGGGAGAATATCACCTTGCAGAGGTGAACGTTGAACAGGGAGAGAGGGAGTGGAGGGTTAAGGAGGAGGTTAGCGTAGAGGCTGCTGAGGAGATCATGCTCGGGTTGAGAGGAGAGGTTTACGATCACTTGAAAGGAAAGCCCTTTAGACTAGAGGTTATTGTTACCCACACGTTAACTGAAGATGTTTTCATTAACTCTGAGGGGGCGAACGTTAGGGAGGTTACTCCATTAACAGACCTAGTTGCTTACCTGGTAGTGAGGGATTTTGGGGAGGGATTTTCAAGTCTTTGCATTGGAGGGATGGGAGGCGTCGAAGCTGTTAAAGACTGGGAGGTAGGCGTGGAAGATATGGTAGCTAAAGCTGTGGATGGAGCAAGGGCGAAGCGTACTTCTCCAGTAGCTAAGTGGCGAAGGCAAACGATAATTTTAGATTGCGATGCTTCAGGTGTCATTGCACATGAGGTAGCTCATATGCTAGAAGGCGACATTTACAGGGGGGAAAGAGTGAAAGGGGCTAAGTTGATCGACGAGTTCAGGATCTTCGACGATCCACTTGTTAATGGGGGTTATGGCTCCTTTCAATGGGATGATGAGGGAGTGAGAGGAAGGAAGAAGCTCTTGCTGGCGCGGGGTCATGTAGGTCTCCTCCATACGAGGCTTTCCGCTGTGAGCGGGGATGAGGCCGGAAATGCTCATGGAGTTTACCATAAGCCAAGGCCCATGATGAGCAACGTTTACATTGCCCCTTCAGACTGGCGTATTGAAGAAATACTTGAAGAGACAAAGGAGGGGTTCTACCTCAGGGGAGTGGTAAGAGGTGAGATAGTCTCCTTCGAGGGGGTATTCCACCTCATGCCCGAAGTGGCATACGTTATTAAAGGCGGAGAAGTTGTAAAGCCGATTAAAAACTTGAGGGTAAGAGACTCTATGTTTAACGTTCTCTCTGGGGTGGACGCTGTTGGGAGAGATTTTAAATTGAGGCCAAACATAGACAAGGGGTTTAGCATAAGTGAGGGAGGACCTCACATAAGGGTTAGAAAGTGTCGCATTGAATAGAGGGGGCGTGAATGGTGGAGGCGGCCAGTTTCATTCTCTCCATAAATAAGGAAATAAGAAAGAATGTTGTTCATCAAGTTGTGTAGGACGTTAAAACCGAGAGTAGAGGATGCTATTTAGGTGAATAGGGAGGCTTGTAGGATCTCATCGAGTTTGAAGTGGTTATTGTTAGAGTTTAATGTCATATTTGGAAGTGGAGTGTTGTTGTTTCTGAGAGAAGTTTTTCTTCATCTATCTTTACGCCTATTTTTGGTAATAGTTCATCTAAGATTTCTCGCTTGTCTTTTAGAGGCGCTAAAATGAGGCGTTTACCGGGTGCGGGTATTACTAGTATTTCATCTCCTGGTTTGACTCCTAAGTGTTCTAAATGTTTTCGTTTGAGAAATGTGTGTCCTTTTTCATCGTAAACTTTTATAACATCCACGGTCAAAGTTACCACCAATTAACATAATGTTTAAACTTGATTTTAAGGGTTGTGGTGGCTGTGAAGATCCTTATTGAGACAACAGTCCTTTGGGGGCTTCTCTTCTCCGATTCGGTCTACCATGACGCGGCGTTAAGGGTTGTGGAGGACGTAGATGTTGTCGTTCCCGCCGCGTGTTTTCAAGAGATAGTTTACCCTGCTTATAGGCTCTTTTCAGATGGAGGAAAGAAGCCTGAAGTGGGGATAAGTAAAGTTTTAAAGCTGGGTGAGGCGATGCTACTTCTTTCATCCTCCCCTCAACTATTTGGTATGAGAAGGCTTGAAGTGGTTGAAACTACTCCTGAAAGAGTTGCCGGCGCACTAGCTATTGCTTCGAAGCATGCAAAGATTTTCCTTAAGAGAGATGAGAAGACGGGAACAGCTTAGTTGAGGATGGTGGATGCTATAACTGCTTATACGTGGATGGAGTTAAAGTTGCCACTCCACGCACACGACCAAGCGATGAAAAAATTCGGGAAAATATACGGTTTAGAATACGTTGAATTCCCTTAAATGCCAGATGGCTTTGGGGGGTGAAAGCTGCTTAAATGGTGATGCAAGTTTGATTTAAATTTCAATTTCGCTCATGATCATAATTTTAACATAAGTGGCAGGTGAAGCTTTTATTCTTCTCTTAATCTATTTGTGATGTGTCCACGTCGCTTGGTATGCGTATTTCCTTAGCTTCTCCGAGTAGTATTTCGCTTCTTACTTCATGGTATAGCTCGTCTAGTGCTTCCTGATAATCAAGTAGTCCTTGTTCTATTAAGCTCATTTTCTCCTCAAGCTGTCTTGTCCGCTCCTCTGAGATGAACTTTCCGTAGTGCTTGCTAAGGTACTCGTAGACCTTTATTCCCTTCTCTGTTGGCACTATGCGCCCCTTCTCCTCTTTGACGTACCCTCTAAGGAAAAGCTTTTGAACTATTGTGGCATAAGTTGACGGTCTCCCTATGCCTTTCTCCTTCATCATCCTGATCACGTCTGACTGCGTGAAGAGAGGAGTACTTGACACGGTTAGTACCTTAGCTTTAACTTTATGGGTTCCCTCAGGGAGAGAGCCTTTTAAGGGTGGTAGCATATACTTGTATAGTTGGTATGCTCTGCCTTCCGCCTTCACAACTCTTACTTCCCGTGCTTCAACACCGTCAGCTCTGATCCTGTACGTTTCCTTCACGAGTTCTACTGGCGGACACTGGGACGCCATAAACCGCCTGAACACTAAGTCATATAGGGCGATGTGGTCTCGGCTCAAACCCGTTGAAAGAGAGACGACTCCCTCACCAATTAGTCGTGTTAGATTTAAGCGGTCTAGGGGTCTCGTCGGCCTTATTGCCTCGTGGGCGCCTTCAGCTTCCCACGTCCTCGGTGTAAAGTCGTCCTTAAGGTACTCCTTGGCGATTGTTAGTCCTCGCTCACTCACCCTAGTACTATCTGTTCTATGATAGGTTATAAGTCCGTTTTCGAAGAGATCTTGGGCTAGCTGCATTGTTTTCTCAGCTGGTAGCTTGAGTATCAAGTTGGCATCCCTGAGAAGGGTATCAGTGGTGTAAGGTGGAGGGGGAGTTTGCCTCTCCCGTTTCCTTTCAACTAGGGAGATGTCGAGGGTTAACTCTTTACTTGACAAGCCTTCGATCCAGAGGGAAAACTTCTCTATGAAGGCGACCTTTTTCTTCCTTTTACTTTCCTTCGCCCTTTTTATTATCCATCCTAGAACTGGCGATTGAGCCCTGCCAGCTGAAAGCGTGTTATCCTTAAAATGGTCCCATAGTTTTCTGCTGAGGGAGAAACCATCCCACCTGTCCTCCACTCTTCTGAACATCTGGGCTTCTACTAGCTTCTCATCCACGTCTCGAAGCTGACTTAATGCTTGAACCAGCGCCCTCTTAGTGACCTCATGGAACTCAGCCCTTTTAAACTCCCTTGCACAGGGCTTTAAGAGAACCTTTAAGTCCCACGCTATCTTTTCGCCTTCAGTATCAGGATCTGTTCCTATTATGACGAGCTCAACGTCTTTAGCAAGCCTTCTTAAGATCTCAATCCTAGCCTTAGAGTCAATAGGACTCCCCTTACACTTAGGACAGTTACGTTCTTCCACGTATTGATGGCCGCAATTTTTACATCTTTTGATAGACGTGTATACCGGAAGGTATTTTACGTCCTTCTCGTTTCCATTTACAAGCACCCCGAAGAACCCTCTATCCTTAACGAGATCCGTCACGTGTCCAAGCGACGCTGTAACAGTCATAATGTAATTTCCCGTCGCCACTTCGTAGGCAACTAATGCTACCTCCTCATTTTCGTCCTTGAAGACCTTTGTGCTTGGCTGACCGAAGAATCGGGATATTTGACGCGCTTTAGTTGGGCTTTCAACTATGAAGAGCGCGGGTTTAACTAGTTCTTCTCCGCTTACTGGTACCTCTTTCCTTGACTGGTCAATTTCCTTCTTTAACATGCTGAAATCTACTTCGTTTAGATCCTTAAACTCTATGTCATAGTAGCTTGCCCTCTTAGAGAATACTTCGGCAAGTTCTCTGTCTTCTAGGAGAAGTGAAGCACCCTTAGTTATGCCTCCTATGTGAAGCCTGGAAGCCCTGCCTGACCCTTGGATGTACGTTCTTACATCAGGGAGGAGAACTACTCCATGTTTAATGGCTGCATCCTCAACGCTGAGTTTAAGGGATGGAAAATGTTCTTTTAGAATTAAACGGATCTTTGCAGCGTTCCTTTCCACATTAGCTACGTACGGCTTTAACCTTTCATCGTCTTTGAAAAGGTACGCTAACACCTTTAAGAGTTTCACCGATACGGAGCTAACGTCTTCTATTTTCACTTGGAAAAATGGGGCTCCATAGAAAACGACATATCTGACTCTTTCTGGGAGGTTTAAACCTCTAACCAGTACCCCATAATAATACGCTGTGCCAACTAATACATCTAACTCGCCGCGGACAAATGCTTCGAAATCCTTCTTACTTTTAGCTCCAACGAATCCTGCTTTAATATCTTTACTCCTCAGAAAGTCTACAAGGCTACTTGCTTCGTCAGATGTTGAACAGTAAATTAGCCCTCCCTCCCCCATTAACCTTACGGCTTTTAGAAGGTTATTCGGTGTTTTCTCTCCGAAGTATATGTCTTCAATATTCCTGATTTCGAAGCGAGAGCTTCCAATGTCGAAGTCAAGCAACTCCCTAAATAATTTCGCTTTAGCACCTTTCTTAGCGGTAGCTGTCGAAACCATGAGAACTCCTTCAAATCCTCTTCTCCTCTCCCATTTTCCATTATCTTTTTCGAAGCCTAAAAGAACGAGAAGCCTTTCAACATTTCTAGAAGCCTTAAGAACGGAGTCGACATCATCCACAAAGATGAAGTTGAATGTTTTCTCCTTGATCTCCTCGAAATGGGATGAAAGAAACTGGGACGTAGTAACCAGTAATTGAACATCCTCCTTTAGAAGGGAGCTGAAGAATGCTTCACGCTCCTCCCTTCTCAGCCCAGAATGGTACCATTTAAGGTTAACTTGAATTCCAGTTCGAGCCATGAAAAGCTTGAGCATGTCAACTAGCTGCTTAACTAGCAGTGTTGTTGGAACGATCAAGTATGAAGTAAAACCTCTTTTAGTTAAGAAGAGAGCCATAACTGCACCAAAGGACGTCTTACCTGTTCCGGTAGGGGCAACAGCGGCGAAGCTTTCATTTCTTAAAATCCGTCTGGCCCAGAGCCTCTGAAGGGCGCGGGGAGGAGCTCCTACCGCATCCTCAAAAAACGTCAGGAACTCCTTGAAGTGGTCGTCTATCTCGAAGAGGCAGAGGGGCTTACCAGTAGCCTTGCAAACCGACGCTTCAACTTCACTCAGGGTTAAGTCTCCTCCACAGGAAGGGCAGAGGCGGGCAAAACTACCAGCAGCCACAGGATCCCCCCGTTAAGTTTCACAAACACTTCAGCCGCCATGCACTTTATGTCTCATTTAGCTCATTTAGTTGCATTCGTAAAGCAACTTCTAAGTAAGAGAAGGAAGTATTTTTTAAAAAAGTATGGGGTTTTTCCACCTTCTAGCTCTAAAATAGGTTTTATACGTGTTAATCTTAAAAACCCTCTTAAAACATTAGAAGGTAGCTTTAAGTAGGATAAGCTCCATAGGTAAATGCTTAAGAGAGAACTTAAGGAAGGTGTCTATAAGTGCCAGGTAGCGTTATGGTCTTAGGTGGTTGCGGCGAGATCGGCTGCTCGGTTGTAAGGGATCTCCTAGAAACGAGTAGGTTCTCGAAGGTTATAGTTGCCGACTGCAGGGAGGAGTACGGCTTACGCTTTGTTGAAGGGTTGGGAAGCAGGAAGGCTGTTTTCAGGAAAGTTGATGTTAAGGATAAGGAGGGGCTTGTCGAGAGCTTGAAGGGGGTTGACGTGGTTGTTAACACTGTTGGCCCATTTTTCGAGTTTGGGACAGCTGCCGCTCAAGCGGCATTAGAGGCTGGAGTTAACTATGTTGACATATGCGACGACCACGACGTAACGGAAAACCTTCTCGACCTTAATAGGCTCGCAGAGAGGGAGGGGTTGACGTTCATTATAAATGCAGGGGCGTCTCCGGGCTTAACAAACATTATGGCGAAGATGGCTGCCGAGAGGCTTGATGAAGTTGAATCGGTCAACGTTTTCTGGTATGAGGATACCGGGGAGACGATAGGCTACGGTCAATTAGCCCACTGGGCTCACATAACCATGGGCAAGGTGCCGAGTTACGTTGGGGGGAGATGGGTTCTAGTGAAGGCGCTCACTGGAAGAGAGGAGGTTAAGTTCCCGGAGCCGTGCGGTGTAGTCCCAGTATACCACGTAGGACATCCTGAGCCGGTCACCATTCCACGCTACATAGAAACGAGCGAGGCAACCTGTAAGGGGGGGATCCTCCCGGAGTCAAACGTAACTTTAACTAAAGCCGTTGAAAAGCTACTCTTCATCAAGACAAGCTGGTCGATCAGGTGGACGTGCAAGTTCTTCCTGAAGATTCTCCCCTTGCTCTCGGGGAGCACCGGGGAAAGAGAGGTTGCTTCAGCCTTCAGGTCGGACGTAAAGGGGAAGAAGAGAGGGAGAATGGTTTCGTTATCGTATGCCATCGTTGGAAAGGTTGCGAAGCTTACTTCGGCTCCAGCATCCATAACAGCGCAGATGATCTCTGAAAAACAGGTGGAGAGTAGCGGTGTTTTCCCGCCTGAAGGATGCCCAGACCTCAACGTTGAAACGTTTACGAAGGAATTGAAGAAGAGAAACATCGAAATAGTGGAAATGAGGAAGGCGGAGGGGTAACGGCAGCCTCCCACCACCTTTCCCTACCACCTTTCCCTTAGTTAAGTGACGGTTGACCTGGCGAAGTCTATTTGCAGCGTCAAGTCGATGCTGATGTTTTTCACGTAATTTTTAAATATCTGTGTGCATGTACATGTACATATGACAAAGACTATATCTCTCTCCGACGAAGCGTACAACTTGCTTAAGAGCGTGAAGAGGAAGGATGAGAGTTTTTCAGATGTAATTAAAAGGCTTGTTGGAGGTAAGGGAAGGCTGGTTGAGGTGCTCGATTTATACCCTGAGGTCGCAGAGGAGGAAGAGTTTGAAAAAGCCGTTAAGATGGTGAGGGAGAAACTTGACGAAGACGTTAAGAGGGTTATAGATGAAATGCCTTGACACGACCTATTTTATAGACCTTGTTAGGAGGCCAAGCGCTATTAGGAAGCTAACGGAGAGGCTTGACGCTGAGGGGATCCATGCGACTACAACAGTCAACGTGTTTGAGGCCTTGTTTGGGGCGTTCACGGTCAACGGGGAAAAAGGAGAGAAAATGCGAAATAAACTTGTTAAAGCTTTCAGCCGACTTGAAATCTTGGATTTCAGCTATAAGGACGCCGTCCTTGCAGCCGAAATAGGAGGTAAGCTTAGAAGGCAGAATAAAAACGTTGGATTAGACGTTTTAACCGCAGCCATAGCCATCAACAATGGATGCGAAGCGGTCGTGACGAGGAATGAAAAACACTTCAGGTGGATAGAGGAAATAACAGGTTTAAGAGTGGAAACATACGATATTTAACACGATTCACTAGGAACATCAGGAAGAAGGGTAAAAATTGGGGAAAGGGCTTAAAGGATTCTCTCAGCGTTTTTTATCTTTCTTGATCTTTCAAAGCCAGCCTTTACAACATCCCTACCTACAAGCTGGAATTTTTTCACCGTTGAAAGAAGTGAATGCTCACCGTTAAGTGACGGAAACCTTTCTGATTTTAATTTTTCTTACTACTTGAGCAGTAGACAGCGAGAATTAAGAGAATTAAGAGATTCGTAAGATTAAGTAAAATTGAAGGAAAAATTTATATATTATGAAGAGAAAACCCCTTGAATTCAAGGGAAAAGGGTGTGGAGGAGCCGGTATGAGGCGGGGGCGACGAGTACTTGCCGTCTTAATGGTTACCATGATGGCATGCATGGTGTTCTCCAGCCTCCCAGTGGCGGCAATAAGCAGCGGGTATACGGGAAATGGGAACAACCTTGACCTTAGCCTTCTTCAACCGGGGGACATAATAGCAGTTTCAGGGGTTGTTATGGGAGGCCTATTTGACGTCTTTGTACCTGGACACTTCACCCACGTTGCGATGTACATTGGAAATGGGCTGATGGTAGAGGCTTGGAAGAGTGGGGTGCGTGTGATCAGCGTCACCGAGGTTCATAAGGCGAGCGACGCTGCCATATACCGTGTAGCCACTTCAGACAGGGTTAGGCAGGCTGCTGTCAACTGGGCGCTTACCAAAGTAGGATACCCGTACGACTACATATGGCTCACATACATAGGTGGCAAGCAAGTTTACGGGTCAAGGTACTACTGCAGCGAACTCATATGGGCTGCATACAAGGCTGTTGGAGGCCCCGACATCGACCAAAACCCGGGCTGGAGCTGGAAGTACGGCTACAACGTAGCTCCACAAGAGATATGCGATGACGGTGACACTTACTTGGTAGCCTACTCCTCCTAGCACTTCCCTTCTTTTTTAAAGGATGAGACAGGCGTGGCCCTCCCTCCTAAGGAGGAGTTCCCTTTACACTATGCTTTTCTCCCAAGCGTATTCTTCCGTAAGTGCCGTTTCTTTTCCGCCTAAGATTTTCCTAAGGGAGTCTGCCGCCCCCCTTTTCGAAAGAGGTTTATTGTTGGAGCCACATTGCCACGAGTAGGTGCAGTTTGGACATCCACTTTCACTCTTGCACTTGCATTCTTCAAGTATTGCTAGCGCTCTTCTGAATGCTTCTTCCAAGCGTTTGTAGAGTAGAAGGCAGATCCCATTTCCTCCGGGGCAAGCGTCGTAGGCGAATATGACTCCTGAGGTACCCATCGAGACACCGCCTATTTCTCCGCTTCCCCCTCCTGTAAGCATGTTGCTGCTTTCGAGCACTACATGTTCCACGGCGTGGAAGCTTCCAGCCAGAAACTCTTCTCTCTCCTTCCTTCCAACCCTTCCTTCCATGTCTGGCCTAGGGGCTCTGAAGGCCAGTCCTAAAGTGTCGAAGGAGTATTCTATCGGCTCCTCTAAGGCTTTAACTTCTACAAGCCTATCACTAATTATCTCCTTCACCATGTATTCCTCGATAACTTGGGTGATGTTAAGCTTGCAGTAAAGTGCTTCGACGCCGAAAACCCTCCTTCTCTCCATGACTTCCAGTATTTGCGGTTGAGAGTAGAATAGGGCTTCGGTTTTGTAAGGGTAATCGTCGGGGAGTGGCTCCACCTCGGCAACCCCTACACCACCCTTAAACTTGAAGGACTTTGACAGGTAGTTTCGCCCCCCATGAAGGTAGACTGCATTAGGGAAAAGCTCTCTTGCGGCAAGAGGCATCTCCCTCTCGCCTATTTTCCTTCCCTTCTCGTAGATCTCCACCACTTGTCCGATCCCCCTTATGTTATACCCTGCCGTTCTCTTTCGGGCGTCCCGGGTAGCGTAAAGTAGGCCGCCGCCCTCAGCCAGCAACCCCTCCCTCCTCAGCTTCTCTATCACCGGCTGGAACTCTTGAAGCTCGCCAGGCTTCAAGGGTTTATCCATGGCTGCGAACAGTATCTGGTACTCTGCCACGACAGGGTTTCTGGGCTCAACGTAGGCCGGGTCGACGTCGGTGAAGTAGACTTCAGGATGCTTCTTGTAGTATGAGCTCATCGGGTCGTTCCCCCTCAAGGCTAGCACGCATAAACCCTCCTGCCCCTTTCTCCCAACCCTCCCAGCACGCTGGGTGAAGCGGGTATACCCGGTTATCATCGAGACAACAGCGTCGAGGTCTCCTATGTCTATTCCCAGTTCAAGCGTTGGGGTTGCAACGATACACTTCACCATGCCAGACTTGAATCCTTGCTCAACCTTGCGTCTGTGGCTTTCAGGTAGACCTGCCCTGTGGACGGGAACTGAAATCCCTCTCCTCCTTGCTATCCTCGCTATCACTTCCGCGTCCTTATGCGAGTTGGCAAATACAAGTGTTTTTAACCCTCTTCTGACGCAGTTGCTTAGAACATCGACGATCATCGTGCTCGCCGATCTGGTTGCCGGGTAAAGCATTACAAGGTGTATTCTCCCATGTTTCCCCTCGTTGCACGCGACCACGTCGACGCTTTCTCCTATGAGGGCTTCCCCAAACTCTTTTGGGTTGCGTATGGTGGCGGATGCGCCGATGACTTGGAAACCTCCGCACACCCTTCTCATGCGCCTCAGGATGAAGTGGACGTTTGCCCCGAAAGCCCCGACGTACTCGTGGATCTCGTCCATCACGACGAACCTAGCCGAAGATATGAGCCGGGAGAACCTGTCCCTCCTTTTCAGGTGGTAATCTATCATGTCGAAGTTTGTGATGAGGACGTCAGGAGGGTTACTATAGATTCTATTTCTTTCCCTTTCTTGAGTATCTCCATCCAAGACTTCAACCGTTATCCCAGCGTACTTGCCTAAGGCGCGGAGCTTAGGAAGCTGATCCCTGTTAAGCGCCTTAGTCGGGTATATGAAGAGCGCCTTCACCCCCTTGCTTTGAGGCCTCAGCCCTCCAAACCCCTTTCTGGACTGAAGTATGAGCTGGAAAACCGGGAGGGTGAAAGCCTCCGTCTTACCTGTTGCGGTTGGCGCGGCTATAACGATGCTTCTCCCATCTAAGATCTTCCGAATGGCTTCCTCCTGAAATCTGTAAAGCCTGTCTATTCCAATCTCTTTAAGAGCTTTGACGAGGGGCTCTGCGAGGCCGCTCTCTTCCACTCTCCCGCCTTTAACCGGCTCAGTAGGCCTAAACCTGCGGTAAAGTACAACGTAATCTCCTCCCAGCAGGATCTCTCTCACTACCTGTGGGAGGCTGGAGAGCGTTACTCCTTCCTCTTTAAGTTCAGCCTCTAGAACGTGGAGTGGCTTTACGAGGCCTAGATCCTCAAGCCTAGCATTGCTTAACTCCTCAATGATACCCTCCTCGAAGGCATCCTGAAGCTCAAGGAAAGCTTCCACCTTCGTCGACGCGTCAGGCGACGTGGGGAAGCGTAGGCCACACGCCGGGCAAGAGACGACGTAGCCTCCACTCCCGACCCTGGCGAACCTTAAGTCTTCGCCGCAGCGAGGACACGTGTACAACGCGTCTTCACCAAGTAACGTAGGATCCCCTAAGCACCCTAAAAAACTGACGAGGAACGGGTTAAACCTATGCCACGGCGCCATGAGGGGACGGTAGGTGGCCGCCCTCCAAGAGGTGTTGTACCATGTTGGCTTCTGGCTTGGAGCCGATGGAAACCCATTAATGCAGGTTTCGAGACAGTGTATTAATAACCGTTGTTAGGAGGTGTGTCCCTTGAAGGTTCTCGGTATTGTGGCTAGCCGCAGGAGGCTTGGTAACTCTGAGATACTTGTTAAGGAGGCATTACTTAGGGCTAAGGAGATGGGGGCGGAGGTTGAAGCCATCAGGCTGACAGATTATGAGGTGAAGGTTTGTAAGGCGTGCTACGCGTGCCTCTGGGATGAGTGCAGGATTGACGATGACGTTAACTGGATCTTCGATAAGATGGCTGATGCCGACGGGGTCGTCTTAGGGACGCCTGTTTACATCCTCATGGTTCCCGGGATATTAAAGATGCTTACTGACAGGGTTCTAAGCCAGTTTGCGAGGGTGGAAAGATACTTCGGTAAGCCTGCAGGGGTCATAGTGACTGCTGGGAAGGAAGGGTGGGAGGGGCTCGGAGTGCCTACTGCAAGCATATTCTTAAACACCATGGGCTTCAGGGTGGTCTACAGGCTTCTGGCTTATGGAAGGGGGCCAGGGGAAGTTCTCTTAAACCCCGAAAACGTTAGGAGGGCGAGGGCGCTTGGCGAGGTTCTGATCAGAAGTGCGAGAGGTGAAGAAGTCGAGGTGGAGATGGAGGGATGCCCTATTTGCGGAGCGACGTTTTATGAGGTTGTAGGGGAAGGGGTGGTTAGGTGTCCCATTTGCAGGATTGAGGGTAGGCTCGTCAAGGAGGGAGGAAGGTTTAAGCCTGTCTACAGCAGGGAGGAGGTTGAGAAAAGGCGGAAACCCGAGTTTTACCTTGAACACGCTGACTGGCTTAGGTGGACTAAGGAGAAGTATGAGGAGATGATGGAGGAGATCAAGAAGCTGAGGAGGAAGTATGAGGAGTTTGACCCATTCATAAGGAAGCGGGGCTGAAGCGTCACCGCCTTAGCCTCTCAACCTTCGGGAACTGTTTAACGGTGAGCCCGGGCTCCACTAGGAATGGCGTGAAGGAGTCCACGTCGGTGAACTTCAGAATTGGGGAGATGTAGTCTCTTTCCCTGTTGATGACTGTTCCGGTTGCTAGGGGGTGCATTGAGGGGAGGACTAAGAGTTCTGACCCAGCGTACTCTCCGAGCAGGAAGGCTTTATACCTGAACTTTGTCCCAAACTCATCGCGTAGCACGATCGATGGGTGCTCGTGGCCCATTATTATGTACTCGGCTTTCTGTGTTGGAAGCCTGTGTCCGTGGATGAAGAGGTAGTCGCCGATTCTGGCTTCCTGAATTAATGGTAGCTCGTACTTTCTTAGAAGGGTTACGATGAAGTTGTCGTGGTTCCCCCTCACAAAGACGAGTTTAACCTTCTCTTTAACCAGCGTTTCAATGAGGTCCCTGACCTCGATCCACTCCTGTAGGCTTGCCTCCCCGAACTCGTGTTTAAAGTCGCCGTTGAGAACTAGGATGTCGGGGGATGCCTCCTCCAGCATTTCAAGGATCAAACTTTTCATCTTCGGGTACTGGCTTGCTATGAATATCCCCTCCTCTTCCCTCAGCACGTCCTCGTATCCCAAGTGGAGGTCTGCGACGACCAGAGCTCCGATCTCCTCGATCATAAGACCGAGGTCTTCGAGGAGTTTAGCCCATTTTATCGTCAGCATCCTCCACCACTCTTCTGTAAAGGTATTCGAGTAGCTTCAGCCTGTCCTCCATCAGTATGACGTCGGACAATCCTGAAAGGTATATTCCATGCGCTAATGGACTCGGCACAGGAGTCCGTACAGGTGTTACTTCGAGCTCCCCTCTCTCTATCATCCTGAGCACGGTTAGGGCGTTTTCAACGTCCATGACGTCCTCCATGATCTCCCTTTCTGTTTCCTTAACTACGGGAAAGTCGTCTAGGTCGGATACGACTCTGAGGAGCGACTCGGCGTTTCTCATCTGCCTTTTAACCCTTATTTCGTGTCCCTTATAGTTTCTGAGCACCATGAAGCTTCTAGCAGCTACGTGGCGGAAACGCCTCTTGAACATCTCAGTGTTCCTTATAGCCCTAGACAGGATCTCTTTAAGGTTGCTGGAGGAGACGCGGCTTATAAGCCAGTAGACGTCCACCTTCTTCCTCCTTGGAATTGTCAGCATGAAGCCGTGATCCGTAACAGTCAATCCGACGTTTACACCCATCTCCTTGCTTGCAACCCAGGCGTAAGCCCTCGAAAGGGCGTCGTTAACCCTCCTTCCGAAGAGGAACAGGAAGATAAGGTTCTGCCTTCCATCCTCGTCCTTAAACTCCTCCACTATGAGGCTTCTGCCATCAGGTTCAACCCCGTGACGCTCAAGAAACTCCTTTTCAACCTTGAAGAGGTTTAGCAGGGAGCGTGCAGCCCACTCATTGACCCTGAACTTCCTTTTCAACTCATCTAACCCCACCCCCCCTCTGAACGCCTCCCCCATGAAGCGCCTTATCTCGCATGCTAGGTCGAAGCTTAAGGGGAGCATCTCGCTAAACCACGACGGAATAGTCGGCTTCTTCCCCTTAGCATCCTTAACATAGGCTTTAACCCCACTCGACCTCACAAACTCGTAAACTCTCCCCCCGAGAACGAATATGTCACCGGGTTCAAGCCTCTCCAAGAACTCCTCCTCGATGTTTCCAACGTACCGTTTCCCTGGGAGAGAGTAGACCTTTATGGCTACCTCGTCGGGTATGGTTCCAAGGTTTAGCATGTAGATCACACGTGCATACTTCCCCCTCCTCCCGAAAACCCTATCCCTTTCATCATACCATATTTTACCGTAAACCTTGTAGGGTTCAAGCCCGTACCCTCCTGAAAGGTATCGGAGGGTTTTCTCGAAGTCGTCCCAGCTCAGATCCTTGAACGTGTAGGATTTCCTCACAAGGCCGAATGCCTCCTCAGCATCCCACTTCTGCTCTAAAGCCATCCCAACCAAGTGCTGCGCCAGAACGTCGAGAGCATTTTTCGGATGCGACGCCCTGTCAAGCTTCCCCTCGTAGGCACACTTAACCATGACAGCACACTCAAGGAGATCCTCATGACTCATGCATAGAAGGACACCCTTAGAAACGTCCCTTATCCTGTGCCCGGCCCTCCCGATCCTCTGAAGACACCTTGAAATGCTCTTTGGAGATCCTATCTGGACGACGCAGTCTATGTATCCTATGTCTATTCCGAGCTCAAGGCTGGTGGAGCTCACCACAACTTTAAGCTCACCCCTTTTCAGCTTCTCTTCAACATCGAGTCTAACGTCCCTTGAGAGGCTTCCATGATGCGTCCCTATGTCATCCACCGCGACGCTGTCCTGAAGGTGAAATGCGACCCTCTCAGCGCCTGAACGCGTATTGGTGAAGATGAGCGTAGTCCTGTGCTCCCTTATTATCTCGTTAAGCCTCCTATACATCTCCTTGTTAAGCGTGTCAGCGTTCACGTGTATAAGGTCTGGGACGGGGGTTTCAACCCTTATGTCTTTCTCTTTAGCGTAGGATGCGTTAACCACCACGCAGCTCCGACCGTTACCCACAAGGAATCGGGCCACCTCGTCTAGAGGCCATATGGTCGCTGAGAGACCTATCCTCTGGAAAGAGACAAGCCTGTTAAGCCTTTCAAGGCTTAGTGATAGGTGTGCACCTCTCTTGTTCTCGAAGAGGGCGTGGATCTCGTCTACGATGACCCAGTTGGGGGTTAGGAAACGCCTGAACCTAGTGGCGTTGAGGACTATGGCGAGGGTCTCAGGGGTTGTTATGAGTATGTGTGGAGGCTTCCTCAGCATCCTCTGCCTTTCACTAGAGGGGGTATCCCCTGTCCTGACAGCGACCCTGAAGTTAAGCCCGATCTCCTCGAGGGGGACTAGCAGGTTACGCCTGATGTCGTTGTTTAAGGCCCTTAAGGGGCTAACGTAAAGGGCGTAAACCCTGTCGTCGAGGGAGCCGTTATCCTCCATGGAGGCGAGCTCGCTGATAACGGTCATGAAGGCTGCAAGCGTCTTCCCCGTTCCGGTGGGACTGGTGATTAGAACGTTCTCACCATTATGAATTAAGGGTATGGCCATGGCTTGGGGAGGGGTAGGCTCAAAACGCGAGTACCACCTAGCAACTCTAGGGTGTAACAGGGAGAGAATCTCGCTTTTAGAATAGGACTTGCTGGCGTACTGAATGGACATATACTCTGATGAGGCGTTAAGGCCTATTAAGATTTTCCCGGAAGATTTTCCCGACGGCCGCGCTCCCAAGAGCAACTCCCAAGCATTGTAAAGGAGGGAGAAATGAGGGGGTTAAATGGGGGAGTGGTGGAGGGAAACATATATGTAGTGGGGTTGAATCTTTGTTGAAGAGGAAGGTGGCAGAGGAGTTGAGGGTAAAGGTTAGCTACCTTCACCTGATAGCTAAGGAGGTTGGTGTGAGAGAGGAGTACGTTGACGTCGACGACGGGTCGAGCTTAAAGGTGCTAGTTAAGAGGCTGGCTGAGAAGCATGGGGACGGGTTTAGCAAGTACATTTACAGCATCAAGGAGGATGAAGTGAAAAGGCACGCCCTGATACTTTTAAATGGAAACATAATTAGGGGGAGAGATGTGGAGAGGGTGACGCTGAGGGAAGGGGACTCGGTATTTTTCGGCGTTGCTGCAGCTGGGGGGTGAGCCACCCGTAGTGGGTGGGCTACCACAGCTTCCCCTTGTATTGCCCTATTGCGGGGCATCCTAAGCACTTATTCTTCTTGAAGTAGGAGCAGTCCTTACAAAGTATCTTTGAGCCGCAGGGTGGCTTATCCGTTTTCTCGAAGCGCATTCTTATAGGGGCGATGAAGTCTTTCACCGAGGATATTATTATGTTGAACTCGACGCTTTGAACGTCTTCGTTAGGTCTTATGTGGGCGTCAACTATGGTCTCGATCGTCTCGATGTTTTCACCTAGGAAAAGCATGCAGACGTTCGTTCTCCCGGACACTATGAACCCGTTCATAAAGTAGGGGCAGTTCTTAAACGTTTCAAGGAGCCCTATGGGGTTCCTAGTTGTTACCTCAACCTTAGCGATGTAAACACCCATCTTCGACGGGTTAACACCTATAAGCTTAGATATAACCCCAGCTGACCTAAGCTTTCTTATCCTAACGGCCACGGAGGGCTGGGAAAGCCCTATCCTCTCCGCGATGGATTCTTGGGAGGCGTCAGGGTCTTCGCTTAAAATCGTTATTATAGCTTTATCCTTCTCATCTAGCCTTTCAAAGGAAGACATGTCACACACCCTTCTGGCACATAAATACGGTACACAAATAATTTATTAAAGTTCGTAACCCCTAAGTAATAAGACTTATAGGTTTAGATAGCCTGAAAGCCTTTATTCCTATTAATTTAACGCCACAGCCACTCAGCGCCAGTTTAACGGCAAGAAGGGAAATATGGATTTGAATTTTGCTTTTTAGCCTACTTGAGCTTTTCAAGAATTATTGATGGGCACACCCTCGTGACCCCTTCCAACGACTCCAGCTTCTTCACAAAGGCGGCGAGCTCCTCAGACCCGCTAAACCAGTATTCAACGAGTATCATGTGGTCTCCGCTTGAAGAGTATAGGCTTACTACTTCATCCATTTCCTTCAGCCTTTCCAGAAGTGCCAAGTAGTGTTCCGGTTTCGCGTCCACGCCGATCAACGCTATTTCAAACCCTATTTTTTTGGGGTCAACCTCAACAGTATACTTTCTTATTATCCCTTGCTCCTCCAGCTTCCTCACTCTTTTCCTAACCGCTGTCTCGCTTACGCCGAGCAACTCGGCGATCTTCACGAAGGGTGTCCGCGCGTTCTCTCTAAGTATTTGTAGAATCTTAAAGTTTGAAATTCGAACCATAAATGATAAATACTCAAACTTATTTATAAATTTAACGAACCAAAATATGGGGATAACGAACATGGAGGTCGAAGCAAGGTTCCCGTTAATAGGGGATAAAGCACCAGCATTTGAAGCACAGACAACCAAGGGGAAAATAAGGTTCCCAGACGACTACAGAGGGAAATGGGTCGTAGTGTTCTCGCACCCGGCGGACTTCACACCGGTCTGCACGACCGAGTTCGTAGCATTCCAGAAAAGGTATGAAGAGTTTAAGAAGCTCAACTGCGAGCTAGTAGGACTCAGCATCGACCAGGTTTTCAGCCACATAAAGTGGGTTGAATGGATTAAAGAGAAAATTGGTGAAGAAATAAAGTTTCCCATAATTGCAGATGACACCGGCAGGATCGCTTGCCTGTATGGGATGATCCATCCGGGAAAGGGGACAAACACGGTTCGGGCAGTGTTCGTAATAGACCCAAAAGGAGTCGTAAGGGCAATACTCTATTACCCGCAGGAGCTCGGGAGGAACATGGACGAAGTGCTAAGAATGGTAAGGGCACTACAGATTTCAGAGGAGGAAGGCGCCGCCATGCCGGCCAACTGGCCCAACAACGAAATAATAGGAGACAATGTTATAATACCGCCGGCAATGAACGAGAACGAGGCGAAGAAGAGGCTTGAAAAGGCTAAAGCTGGAGAAATCGAGTGTTTCGACTGGTGGTTCTGCTACAAAAGCCATGAGAGTAAATGAAAATTAATTTTAAGGTTAAAAGCGAGGATGAGAAAGATGAAAGGGACGATTGAAAATCTTGCTAAGGCGTTTATAGGTGAGAGCCAGGCGAGAAACCGCTACACGTTCTACGCCAAGATTGCTAAGAATGAGGGATACGAGCAAATAGCCGAAATATTCCTC
>JAUQZD010000044.1 GCA_030587405.1 Candidatus Freyrarchaeum guaymasense
TCTTACAGTCGGGGGAACTCACTTCTAGAGAGTTTATCGCCGTGGGAATACCGAGCACCTCCTCCATAGCAGCCATGGCTATGTTGGTGAAGGGGCAGGCGAAGGGCTTTATGCCAACCTTAACAAGTCTAGCCTCCACGGGGAGGCAGACGCAATCCTTAACGTCAACAACGATCCTGTCTCCATCCTTCTTTATCTGAACGTCGCTCGCTATCTTAAAGTCCTCCACAAGCATGGAGAAGACGTTGGAGGCGCTGAGGAAGCCTGCCTGAACCTCCTTTTTTCATATTTGGGAGGCGTACTTGACCTGCTGCACTCCCTTTATCGCCCTCACCCTACCTATCAGCTTATATATTTCTTCGAGCTCTCCCTCAGCAACCAGTATTTCGAGGCAATACGTTCTTGCTAGGTGCATGTGCATGTTTCCTGTTACTATTTCGTCGTACTCGTGGCGTAGCCTTGCAAGCTGCTCGTCAACCCCCTTCTCTCATACTCCCACATTACTACTAGCCTATAAAATGGTACCATGGCGTTACTAGACGACGCTGTGATGGCCTTCGCTTAGGTTGGGCATCAAAGCGAGAGGAATTCTAGGCCTACTCGTCAAAAGAGTAAAGGAAGGCTTGGCGTCCTACTCGGAACCCATTGATGGTTAAACAACCTTTCAAAGATCTGTACCTTAACCCGAGATGCTTACAGGATTGCACTAATATAAGAACTGGAGAAACCGAAGCAAGACATCGCCCGCAAGCCAGTATGGCACCGTACATGGTTAACTCGGAAGCCCTTTAAAATCTAAAAGTAGTGTTCCGTGAGCATTAATATGCCGGCTCTTAGGAGCAGGGTTAGTCGCATGGGGTGATTTCGAGGTTCATCGTGCAGTAGTTTAGCGTGAGTTTGAACCCTTCTAGAAACTCTGTTCCAAGGATCACCTCGTCCATTCCGTCTGTTGTTTCTATGAACCCGTCCCTGAACGTTTTCAGTTCAGGGATGATGATTCTCCCGTATGTTCCTGTTGACTCGACTAACTTACCTGTCGGGGTGACAAGGCTCCTTCTCGTTTGGCTAAGTTCGTTCAGCCTTAGCTTCCCGAATACTTCGGGTGGAACTACAGCGAAGCCTTCATATCCCGTGTCTAGGGTTGCAAGTAAGCCTCCCACCTCAGGAAGCCTCACGGAAAGGAGGGGGTTACTCAGGACTACCTCGACAACGGGTGTTCTGCCCATAAACATGTTACCAGCCCATCCTTGCAACGGGCTTCACAGGCTTGGAAGAAACTATCCTCACTCCTCTAGGATCCACATTCTTCTCCCTAAGTTTTGCAGCTAACTCTTCGAGGTCGCTTGCCTCAGCGATCAGCTCCTCCCCCTTGTAAGCCCTGAAGCGCCTCTCCCCCCGTTCTAGTATGAAGAAGTACATTTTTAGCGCGTCTTCTATGATCCTCGACATTGTACCTTTGCCTGAACCTCTCTTACCCACGAGGGACCTCAGCTTATTCTCAACCTCATCACTCAGAGAAATGGTTAGGGTTCCCATGTTAAATACGTAACAAATAAATTATATTTAAATGTTTCATAAGGCGACGGGATCTCTCCTAAAACGCAAACTGAGATGAAGTAATGAAGTATAGACATAGAATGGAAAAGAGGGTAATCGGGTGGAGCTAGGTTGCTCATAGAAAATGTTCAATCAATGGTTGATAAGCCTAGGATGCCTGTGTTTGTTTGCGACTTAGAAACCGGTAAGGATGGCAGGATGCTAGCTAACAGCCTTGGAACCAGCAGCAAAATTTTTCGATATATCAGAAAGTTGGAAAGGCTTTTATTAGTTGAAATTTAAGGGAAGGGACGGTTTTATGAGGGGTGTCCTACCGTCGGTTATTCCGATGGTTAACTTCCTATTGGTCTTCATTGATCTTAACCCAGCTTTCATAACATTGGCATAAAAATTATTTTCTTTCCTTTTTGGTTATTAGGATACCTGTTGATGCCGGTTCCCTTCATTGACCTGAAAGTTTAAGGTGAACCATGTTCCTATCTAGTATAAGTTAAAGGGCAAGGGATGGTGGGATTGTGAGGCCGAAGTTTTTCGTTGTGGGTCAGATTGATGCAACTTGTGTTGGCAGTCCTCATCAACGAGAGTTGGAGGAGCTTGGTGCTGCTAAATTTCCCTTGCTGAAGAGCGCTGGGTTGGATGAGGTTCGTAGGATAGTGCATGAGGATCTCGGTGGAAGGTTTGACGAGTTGGGTATGGGTGAAGACTGGGCGTTTACCCTCAGGTTCTTTCCCGAGGTGAATGTCCACATACTTTACTACTACTATGGGGACGAGTTCGGTGATATTGAAGGAGAGCTAAAATTCCTGTTCTCAGGGGATAGGGCTTACTGGGTTCCCGGAGAGGACTTAGTCACTTACATCAGCATTGTCCTAGACTTTATGGAGTCGAGGCTTAAGGGATGGAAGCAGCCAGAAAGAGCGTATGGTGGAAAGTCTGGGTTAATGGTAAAGCTTCTTGAGGAGAGGAGGGAACCTTTCAAGTTACTGGAAGAGGAGGACGCTGAAAAAATGGGAGAATTCGTGGGAGCGGAGGTGGCGAAGAGCGGGTCGACTTGGAGTATAAAGAAGGAGGTTTTCCCTCAAATATTCATCGAAATAATATATGACAGAGAGAAGGATGTGCTTGACGTGTCATACTCTGGAGAAAACCTGTTCAACATAGGAAGATACTCTCTCGAGTTGATCGGAACCTTCATTGTAAATCATGCCATCAGGTTTATCACGGTTAAGCACCACGGAAAAAGGGAACTCCCGAGTATTTGCTACAAAATGT
Source organism: Candidatus Freyrarchaeum guaymasense (assembly GCA_030587405.1). The sequence continues at coordinate 2,830 of JAUQZD010000044.1, forward strand.
TTTCGAGAATGTTCACCAAGGAGAAATGTTTGGAGCCACCCCACAGCACCATAACCTAATAATCACCCATTCAGTCTAGGGCCCGCTAGAATGAGGGTGGTGGGGACGGGGATGCGGCGTGTTAATCTAGGAGCGCCCGAAAAACCTATCAGGTTTCTTAAAGTGTCATCCTCAGACAGAAGAGCAACGGCTTTTACAAGTTCAACAACCACCACCTCAGACCCAATAAGATGGCAACGTAAGCGATAACATCCAAGGAGGAATGTTTAGCTGGCAAGGAGATTATTCGATCTGCGGGCTTTTATTCAAGGACAAGCCATGCTGAGATCCCTTTACGGGTCTGCTTTCCTTAAACGACCGGTCAGCCCCTTGAGGACTTTGAATATACCGGTAACATTTTCAAAACAGTCATTGTCCGGGCATCCACATAGCTCTCCCAGCCACCCAAGCTTCATCTTCCAATTAACGAAGGTTTTTCGTATCGAAAAATGACATCTCAAAACATACTAAAATAAAGACGAAAAATAAGTTTCTCTTACGGCCGGATCCATCTTCCCTATACAGAAGAAGCATCAACCTAGTAAATGAACTTATCAGGAGTTAAGGGAAGCAGAAAGATTGGAGAATCAACCCGCATCTCCCCCTAAAATACCTTTATGTTAGCAGAGCCGCTCACGGCTGCTTACCGACATTAAAGGCTACATTGCCAAGAAGCCTTTTCCCGTTTAATGTTCACATGAACTCCCTCAGGATAGGTCAGTTAGTATCCCGCATCCCCCCATGTTTAATTCTTCTCTTTGAAGAAGAAAATATGCCCCTCCCCATTTCAGTCTTCCCTTAGTGTTTCATCCTCCGAATCCGAAGTAGAATGCTAGGATTCCTAACGCCTCCACCCTCTCCTCCAGTCATTACTAGCCCCCAAGCCACTCCAGCCTACGCAGCCACTCCTTTCCAAAGTATTCCCCACGGCTATTCCCTCCTTTCTGTGTTACGACAACCACGTCCACCCTTAGAACGCTATAGCTTACCCGTAAACGATCACTACCCTTTAGAATGGCCAACCTTCCTCTAAGATGACCCACCACTTATAACTTCGCTCATCATGAGCGCGAAAAGCCCTCTCAGTAGCACCTCAATAATCCTAACGGATACCGTGGCAAACCCGGGTTAACCATCCAAGGAAAACTCCTTATAAAGAATACGCTTAAGCCGCCGCAAAACCGGAAGAACCACTACCATATGGTTGAACAGCCATCCCAGCAAAAACCATAATTTTCTCCTTCTCCTCCTTCACACGTTAAAAAAGAAAAAAGGAAAAAGGAAAAGAGAAAAAAGAAGGGAAGGGGGGAAGGGTAATCCTTCACTACCGCCCTTTCACTTTTCAC
>JAUQZD010000079.1 GCA_030587405.1 Candidatus Freyrarchaeum guaymasense
TCGTCTTCCAGCAAGTCGTACAGTAATGAGTGTGAGGCTTCTCCTTTAACCACGCTCTCAGCTATTTCTTCAGCCTTCTCTAACGTCCACCCGTACCCGTTAAATTGTAGTGGTAGTGGGGCTCCCTTTCCCTCGCCTGCCCCCCTTGGGAGGAAGACGACGGTGCATGAGTCCTTTGCAAGTTTAGTTTTGTTCTGCTCCCTCCACTCGGCTTTCTTTGAGGTTTCCTCCATGTGGTTATGAGCTGCTCTCAGGGCGGAGTATAACGGGTGCATGTAGTGTGTGAAGAGGATCGTGTAGGATTTGCCTATGCCGGGGAGGGATGGGACCAATCCTCGCTCCCTCACGTGGAAGCCGTTTCTCTCCCCTTCGAACATTTTTCTTGTTTCTGCCACTAGCTTTAGGCTGTTCTTAACCGGGAGTACTGCTAGGAGGTCGTCTCCCCCAGCATATATTGTGACTCCGTTAAGAGACTCAACTTTTTCCTCGTCTTTAAGGGCGGAGACCATGAGTGCTCTTGAGAGAGCCACATGATACGCTGGCGAAAGGATCACTCCCTCCTCGTCGACGATTGCCCTGAAAATGCTATAGGCTTCCTCTACATCTTCCTTTGCGGCGGCGGAGCCGCGGATCTCTCTCATTATATCTGCAAGCTTCCTTTTCGCTTCGTCCTCTCCCTCCCTGGCGACCACGGTGAACGCCTCCTTGACTTTTGAGGCGAGGGTGCTTTCCGGGATTAACTGGTAAAGGTACTGTGCGAATGCTTCTACAAGATTTTCTCCTTTGAAGAGGGCTGATGCTCGCCCGAAGGTTAGGTCTCCCATGTTGTCTGCGTCGGCTACTACGATGGCATAGTAGACTGTGAGCTCTCCTCTCTCGAAAGCACGGAGGGCTCTTTCTATGTTCTGTAGCTCCCTTCTAGCCTTTCTGAGCAAAAGTTCTGAGGGGAGGGCGTAGAAGGTAGCCATCTCATCTAGGAGATCCTCGTCTACTTCGGACTCAGTAAGCTTTCTCCCCTCCCCTTTTAGGAAGCGATTGCGTCGGGCGACAATGACCGGGATGTGGATTAGTGCTTCTTTACTTTCTGCGATCTCTTTAATTGCTATGTTAACGCACTCTTTGAGATGCTTCTTGACTGCCTCCTTAACTTCTCTGCTTATTTTCCCTTCGGATATGGCTGCCAGCGCGTTGACCAGCTGCTCTTTAAAGGAAAGTAGTGCTATGTCGGATGTTGAGGTGAAGTCTGGTGTTTCCACCGCCTCGACCTTTCCGAGCAGGGCTTCTACTGCTACGTCGAACCTTATGGCAGCGCACCTTTTCACCAAGCAGTAGCCGCACAGTTTTTCCCCCGGGTCGAAGTAAACCCGCCACCGAGCGGGAATCATTCTCTCATATTCTTCCTCGTCTCTGCTTAACTCCAGCACGGCGGGGAGCTTTCCGCAGACCGTGCACTCACCATAACTTCCTTCAGAGCACTTCTTTTCAGTCCAGTCGGTGAGGTCGGAGTAAGTGGAGGGATCCACCCTTATGCTTGAAAGCCCAGCCATCACCTCTCCAAGCCTCCTGAAGACATTATGGTAAAGTGCTGGCCCGTGCGCCCTCCCGACTTCACCTGCAACGCTGACTACGCCCACCCTCATCATGAGTGGTGGATGACGGTTCACCTTGAGGCTCTTCGCCTCCTTAAAGGCTTCATTTAACTTTTCTAGGAATGCTCCTCCATTCTCCTCTAAATCTCCTAGAACCGCCTTTTCAACTTTTTCGAAGAAGGCCTTCCACGACCCAACATAGTTATTAACTATCTTCTTGGCAATCTCTTCGTGTTCCTCTCCCTCCCCTATTATCCCCATCTCCCTGAGGACTTCTGACCTTGGGAGGACGACGTCCAACGTCACCGGTATTATAGCATATACTGGCCCTCTCGTGCTGTCGTAACCAAACCACCTCTCCAGCTCCTTCAACTTCTCCTCTAAGTCTGGCTTATTCGTGCCTTTCACCATTAGTAGAAGCTGGTGGAAGTAGAAGGGATTGTTTCTCGCCGAGGGGCGAACCAATACGTCTGGCCCAAGCTTTTCCACGAATTCTTTAATCGACGACCATGCCAGGGCTGAGGCGATCCAGCTTGAAACCCAGAGGTCTCGGAGCTTCCTCGATCTAGCTATGAATTCTTGGACTCCAGCCAAGTCTACTCCGACGAGGAATCCTCCAAGGTCGTCGCCGCCATAAACCCAGTTTGCCATCATCGCTGTGGCCGCAGTATGGTCGAAAACGGTGTGGGATGGGGTTCTAGTGTCGGCTGGGCCAGCAGCCTCCTCGAATTCTTTGTAGAAGTACGGCTCAATAGAGGAGTAGAGGAGATGGTAGAGGAGCTGGAGGTCTCTTTCCCCGCCTTCACATGCTGCGTCCACTAATGACTTAAGCTTACTAGCGTAGTTTTCCATTTTCTTTCCGTCTATTTTCTCCTTTGGTTTGAATGAAAGCTGGGGGTTGAATATGTTTTTCAGCTCTACTTCGCGGACGGGATGTTTTTCCTCGCCTCCGATCATGACGCTCAGAATCCACCTGTCAACGGATGCCGCTATCCGGTCTGCATTTACATATATTCTTTTAAAGACGGGGCTTTTCATGTATTCGAGCATCTCCCTGCCTAAAACCCTTTCAACCAGCCAAGCAGCCTCCTGCTCATGCTTCTCCTTAAACGTTTTCTCCTCGAATCGGTGAGCTTCACATTTTTTCGCGATTATCCACGGCTTGTTTGGTGGGTCGTGGAATAAGCTTAGAATCTTAGCCCTGAAAAAACCCTCAACCATGCTCACAGCCAGTCCCCCCGCAAACCTTAACCTTTATGGTGTTTGATTCGACTTTAAACACGCCGTATCCGATAGCGGTCTTCGCCCCGAGCCCCATCCTGAAGGCGTAGAGCAAACTCTTCAGCAACTTATTCATATCCATGACTCTGTCGCTTTTAACGGCGATTTGAAACCTGAAAACCGTGCCGGGAGCAACCGTCAAGTAGGCCACGGGGACGGGGGAAGCCTCCGTCTCATCGAAAACGTCCTTACCCTCCTTCGAGTAATGAGGGGTTAGAACGTCAGGGTAGAAAATGTAGCCTTCACGACCCGCCGAGACAGGGTATGCGTCCATGAAGACCACAGAGCCGACTTGCTTTCCGCCGAAAACCTCGTCTCCATCGTCTCCATGCAGTACGCGCCAGGCAGACCTAACAGCGCCTTTAATGCTTGAGCCGGCGATGAAGGGAAGGTTGAGAATCCAGTCAAACGACAAGCCCACCTCAAATATAACTTGGCCAAAGGAGGAACTAACCGAAAATAGGCCTCTCTCAGCCAAGGACGCGTCGACCGATATAACATGGTAACCCGAGCTCTGGTACCCCATGGAGGCTGCGTTGAGGAGTTTATCAGCCCGCTTCAGCGCCGCACCTGCCATCCTCTTTGAGTCTAAGGCGATTTTCTCGATGAAAAAGCGCTTCTGCTCCCCGCCGCTTTGCCCGTCTTCTTCCCCTCCACCCAGCACTTCAGCCAAGTTTACTTCGCAGGAGCCTAGAGCAATAAGAGACCATAAGTTCACTTCGTCTAAACGCTTCTCCCTAACCAGTTTTATAATGTCGGTGATCTGACTTCCTCCCTGCGGCAAATAAATCACCTTAGCAACCTTTTAACGAAGCAGAAGGCTGTATGAAAAACCTCTTTGATGAAGCGGTCATCTGAAGCGTTAACCATGGGTTTATCTGACCCGGCGCTCCCCGTAACAGGGTACTCTTTCACTTTCTTCAAAGCGATCCCCTGGTGGTAGAGGCTTTCAACGTTCCAGTCCTCGGATAGAAACCCGTAGATTGCAACAATCCACCTACCTCTCCCTGAACCTGGGGGGACGAGTGGGCGTACGTAGACGGCGCTCCTCCTCCTACTCTCACTTTTCCTACCTTTATAGTAATACCCTTTCCCAAGCCGCATCCTCGGCAGACCCAGTATCCACGTGTGAAGGCAGCCTCCCTTCTTCCTTAGGGGGAACCCTTTAACTCTTTTCCACTCACTTTTCAGCGTTGCCCTTCCTATTTTTTCGAGAAGCTCGAAGGAGTTCCCAGCGTTCACGTTAACGACTTCAACTCTAAAAGCGTTGTTCGGGTCGGCTGAGGAGTACTTTGGAATGGACGAGGCGGCCTGAGCAGCTCCACCGATCAGCCGCCTCCCATAATTTAGGGTTAACTCCACCAGTCTCTTCAGGTTCTCCTCGACATCTACTCCTTTGAAGATCTTGCCCGTCACTCTCTCGAACTCTCTACTCGCCCTTTTAACCGATACAGATAGGGATACGGCGCCGAACCCTCTCGCCGTTATGGCTCCTAGACCCCCAAACGTTAGGGCGACGAGGAGGGACCCAACGAGGAAGTTTCGCTCCGCATCTGTAAGGTTAACGTTTCCACGTAGGGACTCGTAAACCTTGATTTCGCCCTTAAGCTCGCCGTGATGAAAAACGAATAGCTTCTCTGTAAGAACCTTAGCGTTCTCTTCAACCATCTTTTTCCTTTCAGAATCGGGGATCTGCCCACCCCTAAATGACTTCTTCCTCCTTTCTATTTCTTTTTTAGTATATGGAACTCCCATCGCTATGATCCTAGTACGCGGTATACTTTCCGCCAACTTTTGAAAGCTGTAGTCAGCCGGCTGGCTCCCCCTAGGCGTTTCCCCCTTACTCTTACTAATTATCTTGTTTATCTTTTCGAGCGAGTACGTCCTAGCAATGTCTTGCAACTGATCCTTTCTCTTCTTGAAGAGCTTGTAGGCATCGGTTTCCATGGCGAGCCTTATTTCCGCCTTACCTGGCTTCTCCGTCGACCCGAGTAGTTCAGCGACCCTTCTGCGAACTTCATCGGCGAGATTCCAGCTCTGTCTTCCTTTACATCCCAGGAGAAGGGCTCGAGCCCACCACCTCCAAAGCCCCTTGATCTCCGTTACCCTAACGGACTCGGCTAACTCGAGCTCCAGCGACCCGGTGGCAGCGTTGTACCCCCCTATCACCGTGGGAGTAATATTCTCGAACTTCACAGTAGCTATGAGTTTTCCATCGACACGCGAGGAAACATCTCTCTCAGCTTCCCCTAAGAAGGTTTCCGGACTCCTAGCTAACTGGTCAACGGTTAAGCTCACTCTTTCTCCTCCTCGTATGCTGCTTCGCAAAGCTTCTTTAACTCTATCAGGTATGGCTCAAGCACTCTGAGGGATAACGCCAGAGTCAAAGACCCTTTTCCGACGAGCTCGTCGGCTACAGCCTTCGGATCAGCGGCACTCCTCACAAGCTTCTTCGCCTCCATGAACTTCAACACGCCGTAAAGGTACAAGGAATAACTTAACTCCTCCGGTGAAGGCTTCTTCTCCCCCGACTTCACCTCACCTTCCTTCCCTGACTGTACCTCTACTTCCTCCAGCAGGACGTAAATTTTCTCGTATGTTTCTTTCCCAGCCTTCGCCCAGAGGAAGGTTAAAGTTGGAAGTAACCCTGTGTCGAACATTAAGGCAGGTATACTCCTAGACCTTGACCTCAGCTTCCCCCCAAGCCTACCCTTGTCGACGCCGAACTCCCCGGCAACCTTATCAAGGTCTATGAAGGCCGTTCTGAGAGCGTGCTCAAGGGCTTCCTGCGATGTGGTGGACACGCTACTCCCCCCCTACTTGAAGATCAATCTCACAAGTCCTCTCCCAACAGTCTCGTTTCCACCAATAACAAGGTACCCGTTTCGAGAAGAGAAGTAGCTCACAATCCTGTTTTTAACGCTCTCAGCGTCACTCAGACCCTTACAGTTTCCACCCCTTGGTTTCGAGTACATGAAAACCGTGTGGAAAACCGTGTCAACCGGAACGTTCTCCTCCGTCCAGAGAGCGCCGGGAGCCACCTTCTTAACGCCCGGCTCAAGCTTCACCCTTGGAACCCTCTGAATGCTCCTCTCAACCAGTTCGACAGCAATATTATCGTCCACCATGACAAGCCTACCTTTATAGGCGTCACCCAAACCCAGCGCATTGTTGAACTCAGACAATTTACGCTCACTCTTAACCTCTAACATGAACTCCTCATTCAAAACAGCCTTTCCGTTAATAGTGAAAACGTCAGACTCGACAAGCACCTTACCCTCACCGGGAGCCACGCTCATAAGCCCAGCAACCTTCTCCTTTATGCCCTCGACGTCGCATTCAAGAGACCCGGCAACCTCCAAGTAATCCATGAAAACCCTCAAAAGAAGCGGACAAGTAGCAAAAGCGTAAACCCCC
>JAUQZD010000075.1 GCA_030587405.1 Candidatus Freyrarchaeum guaymasense
TACTAGGAAAAGAAACCTAGCCAAGAAACCAACAACAAAACCAAAAAGACCAATCTCCATCCCCTCTTTCTTCGCCTTAAATCAACCCAACCCCCAAACTAAACTTCTCCCCATGACGAAACCAGAAACACCCGCTCCCTTCCATTTTTAACAAAAGGAAAATCGCCCCTCCGCGTTTTCCATGAATGTACCCCCTGACGCAGGCAGGTGGTTCAAGTAGAGTATTTTTCATGTTCTGGGAGCGGAGCCGCCTAAAAGCAACCGAACACAGAACACTCAAACGACAAACGATAAATTAAAATAGATTACTTAGGACTACAATCACTGTTACTTGCACGTTAGCTTTAAGAGGAGGTTTTTCATGTCGAAGGAGAAGGTTCCTGTGTTTATCTCTAAGGAACTTTACGATGATATTCAAAAGAAAGTAGAAGAGAGTCAGGGGGAGTTTGAAAGCGTTGAGGATTATGTTGAATTTGTTCTAAGAGAAGTAACTAAAGAAGAATTTGAAGAAGACGTTTATTCTCCTGAAGAGGAAGAAGAAATAAAGAAAAGATTGAAAGGGTTGGGGTATCTTTAGGGGTTCAGCTTACGTAGATATTGGTAAGTCTATGTAGGTCTTGGTGTTCATTGGGTCGGTCTCCCTCTTGGGTTCATCGGGGACATGTCATAACCCTTACCCTCATTCGTGGCAACCCCACTCCCCTCCTCATTTGCACCTTCCACGGAGGGATCATCCCAATCACCGCTCTGTAGAAGATCTTGGAGAGGGAGGAAAGCCACACATCCTTAGCGTGTTTTAAGACCACCCCTTTCGGTGCTTCATTCTTCCACCACATCCGGGGCAGGCCAAGTATGACATCCGCCTATAAAATTTAACAGTTACGCAAGGCGACGCGGCCTACAAAAGAATGGTTAGTTTCCGGTTTCATCCATTATTTATATATTAATTTAAAAACCAACTTAACGAAATGTATATATACTTACCCTCATCTTGTCTTACTTAATTATATTTAATTAGGTGTTGTTTATGTTCGGGTCTGCTGGTAAACTGAGTGTTGACGAGAAGCGAAAATACACTACGGTCTCAATACCGGTCACCCTTTTCAAGCGTATTCAAAAGCTCATCGAGGGAACCGGCTTCTCCTCAGTATCCGAATACGTTACCTATGTTTTACGGGAGATCGTTGCCATGCACGAGGCTGAGAAGGAGGAGCCGTTTAGCGAGGACGACGTTGAGCAGATCAAGAAGAAGCTGAAGGCCCTAGGCTACCTAGGTTGAGGTGAGTCGAATTGCCCTCCAGGCCTCATGGTGGCCGGCTCGTTAACAGACTAGCCTCCGAGAGCGTCCGCGAGAAAGTAGGCGGTGAACTCTCCGAGTTCGCGGCGGTCGCCGTCAGGGAAGGGGTAGCGTTCGACGTTGAAAACATAGCGTATGGCGTTTACAGCCCCCTTGAGGGATTCATGGTTGAGGAAGAGTTTCACTCGGTCTTAGACACGCTACGCCTACCAGACGATTTACCCTGGGGTATCCCGATAGTCCTTGACGTCTCGGAGGAGGAAGCATCCAAGTTCGCCGAAGGCGACTCAATCCTCCTCACCCACGGTGGAGCCCCCCTCGCCCTCCTGCACGTAGAGGACATCTATGGTTATGATAGGAGAGAGCTTGCATCCCGCGTCTTCGGAACAACGGATCCAAACCATCCGGGAGTCGGCAAGGTTCAGGCGATGAACGCCATTCTAGTTGGCGGGAAAATAGACCTGATAGGTGAAGTAGCTAATCCCTTCGAAAGGCATACTCTCAGGCCGGTCGAAACCAGGGTTCTCTTCAGGGAGAGAGGGTGGAGGACGGTCGTCGGCTTCCAGACGAGGAACGTCCCCCATCTGGGGCACGAGTACCTTCAAAAGTCCGCTTTAGTGTTCGTTGACGGCCTCTTCATAAACCCGGTCATAGGGAGGAAGAAGAGAGGCGACTTCAGGGACGAAGTGATCCTAAAGGCATACGACACGCTGATCGAAAACTACTACCCAAGGGACTCCGTGGCTCTGAGCATTGTCAGGTATGAAATGAGGTACGCGGGGCCAAGGGAAGCCCTGCATCACGCCATCATGAGGAAGAACTTCGGGTGCACCCACTTCATAGTTGGAAGAGACCACGCTGGGGTTGGAAACTACTATAAGCCCTACGAAGCCCAGGAACTCCTCAAAGAGTTCCCCGACCTAGGCATAACCCCCCTCTTCTTCAAGGAGTTCTTTTACTGTAGAAAGTGTGGAGGAATGGTTAACAGCAGGGTTTGCCCCCACGGGGAAAGCTACCGGGTAAAGTTCAGCGGAACGAAAATCAGAAAAATGTTCTTAGACGGGAAGACCCCTCCCCCCGAGCTCATGAGGCCGGAGGTATCCGAGGTGATCTTAAGCTTCGACAAGCCATTCGTAGAATAACCATTAGAAGGGAGGCATCTTAAACGTGGAATATAAGGAAAGAAAGGTTTTGGTTGTCGGCCTTGACTCGGCTGCGCCGGACCTGGTCTTTGACCGGTTCAAAGACGAGCTTCCGAACCTGAAGCTGATGGCTGAGGAGGGAGTGTACGGCAGGCTTAGGTCGTGCCACCCTCCTATTACCATCCCTGCATGGATCACTATGGCTACGGGGGTTAACCCCGGCAAACTAGGCCTTTACGGCTTCAGGCACAGGAAGAACAACTCTTACACTGAAATCTCGCTTCCCACCTCCCGCTCTGTTAAGGAAAGGAGGGTCTGGGATTACATCGGCGATGCAGGCCGGAAAGTGTGTGTGGTGGGTGTGCCACCAAGCTACCCGCCGCAAAGGGTTAACGGCTGGATGGTCTCGTGCATGATGACACCCAGCGCCAAATCACAGTACACCTATCCACGCGGCTTAAGGGACGAAGTCGAGAGAGTCGCGGGGGAATACGTGTTTGACGTCGCATTTAGAAAGGAAGATCGAGAGGGCGTTCTGAGGGACATATACGACATGACCGAGAAACACTTTAAGGTGGTCGAATACCTCATCGCCGAGAAGCCCTGGTCCTTCTTCATGTTCGTTGAGATAGGCTTGGACAGGATCCAACACGCTTTCTGGAGGTTCTTCGACGAGGAACACCACCTATACGAGCCAAGCAAGTTTAAGAACGTCGTCAAAGACTACTACAAATACTTAGATGAGAAAATCGGCAGGATCCTATCGATGATCGACGATGACACGGCTGTCCTCGTCGTCTCCGACCATGGAGCGAAAAGGATGAAGGGCGCCTTCTGCGTGAACGAGTGGCTGATTAGGGAGGGCTACCTGAAAGTTAAGGGGGGAAAAGCAACCAGAGGGGTAAACGACTGCGAACCTGGAGTCGCGGAGCCTGAGGAAGTAGACGTTGATTGGGAACATACCAAGGCTTGGGCTTGGGGCGGCTACTACGCAAGGGTTTTTATAAACTTAAGAGGGCGGGAGGAGAAAGGCGCCGTCAAACCCAGCGATTACGACAGGGTGAGAGATGAGCTGGCTGAAAAGCTGAAGGGGATCAGGGGGCCGAGAGGGGAGAAGTGGAACACTAGCGTTTACAAGCCGGAAGAACTATACCCCGTCTGCAACGGCTCCCCTCCAGACCTAATAGTGTACTTTGACGACTTATCTTGGAGGTCTGCTGGAACCATAGGGCATAAGACACTGTACTTGGCCGAGAACGATAGGGGGCCCGACGACGCAGTCCACGACTACGATGGAGTGTTCATCCTCTACGATCCCCGAAGGAGTCTTGGAGGGCGCCGCGTCGCCGTCGACATCCTCGACGTTGCCCCCACGATCCTAAAGCTGATGGGGTTGCCCGTCCCAGCCACTATGGAAGGAAGACCCGTGGAAGGAGTTTGAATGTCCGGAGTAGTCGTCTGGCTGACAGGGTTGCCAGGGTCCGGGAAAACCACTCTTGCAAGATCCTTGGAAAGGGAGCTGAGGGAGAAAGGGGTTAAAGTCGAGGTCTTAGACGGGGACGACGTTAGAAAGTGGCTTAGCCCGGAGGCAGGATTCAGCAGAGAGGATAGGGAACGCCACCTAAAACGCGTAGCCCACGTTTCAAGGCTCCTAGCAAGAAACGGCGTCACGGTCATCGCATCCTTCGTATCCCCCTACCGGCACGTGAGAAGAGAGGTTAGGCGGATCATCGAGGAGGAAGGACTAAGGTTCATAGAGGTCTACGTCAAGTGCAGCCTGGAAACTTGCCTAAAAAGGGATCCTAAAGGACTCTACAAGAAAGCTCTTAAAGGCGAGGTTAAGGACATGACTGGGGTACAGGACGCCTACGAGGAGCCGCTAAACCCGGATGTGGTGGTTGACACCGAGAGGGAAGGAGTTAGCGAATGCACACGGAAAATCCTCGACTACATCCCAACGGAATAAGAGAGTGTGTGACCCAAAGTTGCTTGACTTCCTGCTCCCCCTAGTAGGCTTTGCCGTAGGCTTAACCGTGGGCCTATCAGGTATAGGCGGAGCAGCCCTGATGACGCCCATGCTTGTAATTCTCGGCGTCCCCCCAACGTACGCGGTAGGGTCAGACTTGATATTTAACGCCGCAACCAAGCTTCTAGGGTCAGCCCTCCACGTTAAAAGGAAAAACGTCGAGTTTAACGTGTTAAAGCTGCTTTTAGCTGGAAGCATACCTGCACTTCTATCCTGCTCCCTCACCCTCCTATACCTAAAGGAAGCCTACGGGTGGATCCACCTAAATACGTTGCTGTCGGCTGCGATAGGTCTAGTGCTAATAGCCGTCTCCACCATCCACCTCGTAAGGTTGCGAAGCCGGGAAAACCCTCCCCCACCCCTTCAAACACGAAACCGGTGGAAAACAACTGTTTTCACAGGATTCCTAATAGGCTTCCTAATACAGTTAACATCCATAGGGGCAGGATCCATCCTCATGCCATACCTGATGAAACGCATAAACTCGCCTAGGAAAATGGTTGGGACAAGCCTCCTCTACGGCTTACTGGCGTCAAGCATCGCAGCCCTCCTCCACGCCAGCCTAGGAAACATCCAAGTCAACATAGTCCTCCTAATGCTAGCAGGATCCCTCCCAGGAATCACGTTAGGCGTAAAGCTAAACGATAAGGCCGCACCGAGCAGCATCCGCACGGTAATAGTCACACTAATCCTCCTCTCAGGAATCACCGTCCTCCTCAAAACCTTCCTCCTCTAAGGAGCCTCCACGCTTAAGCAAAACAGGAGAGCGGAGTCCTCACTCATCACCCTAAACCCACCTCTCCCGGCTAGCCTTGCGAAGCAGTAACATTTTTCATAGGCATTGATAGGCGCTCTGCGGCCGCAACACATTTATACCTCTCCTTCCAGACATGCTTAATCGGAGCCCCGTCTGCTCAGGCAGCCTGGCTGCCTATCGGGGCAAGCACCTTCGGATGTGGGGCTCCCGGGGTTACCCCGAAAGGGGACGAGCCCCTGAAGGATAAAACCTTCAAGGGTGATGCGTCCCAAAGCGGACATACGTCTAAAAGACTATATCCGCTGAACCCCTCGTTCAAACTGTAAAGAAGAGCCTTCACAGCCTTCTCAGCCGCCTGATGAGAATAGAAAACAGCAGCGTTAAACCTCCCTCCCTATGGAGGATCTCAGCCGTCCCTAAATCCACAACGCCTCGCTAAACCACCTCTCAGCCTCACCCCGCACTCCAATCACCCACCCACTCAACCACCCTAAACACTAAAATCGCCCACGTATTAAGTCTGCCCAAGCCATCACCATCCACCATCAAATGGGAAACAGCAAAAGCACCGCACCCCTCCTCCTAATAGAACACCGAAGCCTTGTGTAGCTGTTGCTTTTTAGATAAGTTTATATGTTTGTTTGCTTGTTTTGGTGTTTGTGGTGGATATGGATAGAAGGGAGAGGATGCTGAGGAGCGGCGAGGTAGCCAAGATCCTCGGAGTCGATAGGCACACCGTTGTTAAGTGGGTCAAGGAGGGCTGGATCAGAGCCATTAGGCTCCCAAGCGGAAGGTACAGGATCCCGGAGAGCGAGGTGAAAAAGATACTTGAAGGAGGAAGCAACCGCAACCGCAACCGCAACCAAAGCATATAAAGTTCCAGTAGAAGCCCCAAAAGATCTAATAGAAGCATACTTCGAAGCCAAGAAGAAAGCACTAGAAGAGGTTCTGAGCCACATCACCCACCACCGAACCGGAAAGGCCCACCTAAAACTCAAAGCCGGGGACAGGGGGAGGCTGAGGAACAACCTCCTAAAGGACTGGAAGTACTCTAGGTACTACGTCGGCTCAGCCATAGGACTGGTTAAGGGGTGGACTAGGCTCCACAACAGGGGGAGGGCGAAATCCAAACCCAAAGTAGCGGGGAAAACGGTCTACATAAAATCAACGCTGTTCACGTATAGGGATGGAAAACTAAAAATCAGCATCGAACCGGGTAAACGGATACTTGGAAGTAAACCTAGCAAGGTATGATTACCTGCCAAGGGACTTCGACGCCATCGGCGGACTACTGACAGAAAACAGGCTCATAGTCAACTTCAAGAAAAAGTGGAAAGCGTCAATCCCAGAGATTGGGCTTCGTTCGACGTGAACCTGGCCAACGTGACCGCCCTGACCAACGGGGGAGTGGTCAGGTATGACCTCAGGCAGCTGTACCACGTCCACAGGGTCTACGAGGAGAAGAGGAGAAGAATACAAAAGCTATCTAAACGTAAGCCCAGGACGGCTGGGAGGCTGATGCGGAAGTACTCCAGGAGGGAAAAGGATAGGGCTAGGGACTTCATGCATAAGCTGACGGCTAGGATAGCCGGGGAGCTGGAGGAGCTGCGTAGCGGGCGGTGCTCGAGGGCCTGGAGGGCGTTAAGGGCAGGGTTCTACACCGGGGCAAAGGAATCAGCCGCAGGCTCTCGAAGTGGAACGCAAGAACATTCCAGCTCATGCTCAAATACAAGCTGAAATGGGCTGGGCTACCGGTCAGGCACGTTAACCCATCCTATTCTTCCAGGACATGCCCCGTCTGTCAGGCTACCATGGTAGCCTATCGGGGCAGATTGATGAGGCGTTAGTGCGGGTGTGGGGTCGTTCTTGATAGGGATGTTGCTGCTGTCCTGAACCTTCGGGTGTGGGGCTCCGGTACCCCGAATGCTCCATCAGGGCTTGGCCCGATGACGGGGAAACGCCTGACAGACCAAAACCACATTACCCATAAAAACCTATCAAGCGTGAACCCCCACGGCTAAAGCATACAAACTTAAAGGTTTAACGAATACATCTCCGACGGACACCATCCGCCCTTACAGCATCACCCACAGCCACCTAAGCCATTAACTTCTGTAGAAAACCCTACCCTGCTTTCCCCACGTCCAGAATGCTCCAGCAACCTGTAACCATCCCTCCGGC
>JAUQZD010000042.1 GCA_030587405.1 Candidatus Freyrarchaeum guaymasense
GTAGATGTCGATTGTGCCTTTACTCCTCCTCTTTCCGTTCCTTCCTGGGGCTTTTTCTAAGTAGTTTCTAAGTAGTGCTTGAAGCTCTCCAAAGTGCTTTCAAAAGGATCAGCTCTATTCTCCGTTTTCGTTGAGCTACAAGATCCAGCTCCAAGGAACTCCGTTTTCATTAACCACTCCCTACTAGGCTAAAGGTGGGGAGCCATAAAAGCTTTACCTAAGAGCCTAATAGAAAAGTTAAAGTTTAATTTTAATTATTCGGATTCGACTTAACTTCAGTTACCACTTGGTTTACCTTTCAGTTAGAGGGAAGGAGAGTGGTTGGTGTGGAAACCGTGATCTACAGGAAAGACGGACACGTAGTAACTATAATCATAAACAGGCCGGAGGTTCACAACTGTATAGATCCTGAAACAAACCGGAGGCTTGCCGAGGCGTGGCGTAGGTTCGGTGAGGACGATGACGCATGGGTGGCGATAATCACCGGAGCGGGGGATAGGGCGTTCTGCACGGGTGCAGACCTTAAAAAGTGGCCTTCATACTTGAGAGGGCGGAGGGTTGGCTTCTTCAGGAGGAACGCGTATTATGGGCCGGGGTTCGGAGGGATCACACGTGGCATGCAGATATTTAAGCCTATTATAGCGGCGATCAACGGGATGTGCTACGCTGGAGGCTTGGAGCTGGCGTTGGCAGCGGACATAAGGGTCGCATCGGAGGACGCCAGGTTCGGCGTTCTGAACAGGAGGTGGAACGTCGGCCTCGGCGATGGCGGAACACAACGCCTCTGGAGGGTTGTGGGGCTGGGGAGAGCGCTTGAACTGATCCTAACAGGGAAGGAGATAGACGCTCAGGAAGCCTACAGGATAGGGCTCGTCAACGAGGTGGTTCCCAGAGGAGAAGCCTTGAAACGGGCAAGGGAGATCGCCGATGTAATATGCAGTTATCCTCAAGGGTCCATAAGGACGGATAAGGAGGCACTAATAAGAGGGATAGGTGTGCCGTTAGAGGAAGGGTTAAGGCTTGAAAGCCTGCTCTTCTGGAGTCTACTGCTTAACAGGGACTTCTATGAAGGCCCGTCAGCCTTCAAAGAGAAAAGGAAGCCAAGCTACACTAATGAAAGCGAGACGCTCGAAGAGGTGCTGAGGATCTGAAACGCTAACCCTCCTCGGCCGCTCCTTGAAGCAGCTGACGACGAGTCTATGACGACATGTTACGCTTCGGCTTTAATCCAAGCCTGTTGGCGTACAGCAGGTGGACTACCACGTCCCTGGCATGCCTCCCCCATTTTTCTGCGACACCCCTCACGGTGTCTGCGTCTTGAAGTTCGCCGTTAAAGTAGAACTCTGAAACAGCCTTCCTGACGCCTAGGTCGTCGGCTGGGGTCACGTTCATTCCCATCGAAGCCACCATGACAAGCTCAGCCGTCCACCTCCCAACCCCCCTAAACCCCGACAGGATCCTAACTATCTCTTCGGGATCCTTGCCGTAGAGCTCCTCCGGGTTGAATCTTCCCTCACTGACGGCGCGGGAGAACTCCCTTATGTACTCTGCCTTCCTCCAGCTGACGCCGCACGCCCTTAACCCTTCAAGGCTGGCTTCAGCCAGCGTTTGAGGGGTGGGAAACTCATAGTATGCTTCCCCGCCGTAGAGAACCCTGTCCCCAAACGCCTCAACAAGGTTGCCAGTCACCCTGTCGGCAACCCTTATCGATATCTGCTGCTGAATTATCGCCTTGACCACCCCCTCGTAAACCGTCGTGGACATCCTCCCCGCGCAGCCCAAACCGTAAAGCCTCTCCTTCAGCACTCTCAGCACGGGGTCACGGCCCATGAAGTCGTAGAGGGGGCGGGGATCCCCGTCAGCGCCTAGAAGGAGGGAGACACGCCTGGCTACTTCACGCAGCACCCTCCTAAACTCCCTGGGAACCGAAACCGTTAGGATGGGGGCGTCCACCGTCCCGGCGGGTGAAGCGGCCACGGGCACCAGCCTACCCTCCACCCTGAAAGCTCTGCGCCAAACTCCGCCTTCGAAAACCGCAGGAGTCGGCTTCCCCCCACCCGCAGAAAAACCCATCTTAAGGTTAAAGTCGAAGGGGGGTTTTTGGGTTTCAGGCAAAGTTTAACCCACACCGTCCCCGTCACCCAGCCACCATCCTAACCTAAGCGCTTCACTCGAGATACTCAACCTTCACCCTAATCCTCCCCTTCTCCTCCGCTTCTTTAATCTCTTTCTTTCTTCCTTCTCCTCAGAATGATCGCTACTGCGACGCATCCAGAAGTCCAAATCGCCACCAAGCCCTCAGCCAGAAGATTTCTGTTGCTTTCAACCACGGGCAACACCAATATCTGCCTTTCACGTGGAGTCAAATGTATAGCTACCCTACCGTTTACGGAGCCCGACGTGATGGTCAGGTTCCCTCTCTTCGGAACCGAAGACAGCGTGACGTTCATCACCCTCAAGGTCTCGTTCACGTAGCATACCCAAAGATACTCGGTTCTGTTCTCCCATATCTCGTTGCCCTCCTCGTCGATCCCGATCACATACGAGGTGTTGAACGCTCCTTCGAACACGTACGTGACGTTGTTTATCTTGCCACCGTGGCTTAAATACTCCTCTATCTTCCCCTCGAAGTACCTCATGCACGACTCATTGCTCACATCCGACCACCGTAGCTCTAGGATCTCACTTACCTCCTTCCACTCCACGCTCACAACAGTCAGGTTCGACGAAACCCTCATACTATAAGTCTCGGGGACGCCGTAGAACCACTTCACCACAATCCAGCCTTCGTTACCCACCTCTGGACACAAAAAAACATCTAAGTATATCGTATTGGTCTTCTCGTCGAACCACACGTTCCTGAATCCAATGACTAAGGGCTCTGTCTCGATCCCCCTCCAGTATGGATACTGATACTCGCTACTAACGGGGGTCGCGACAACGTACGGCTGGCAACACGCCACCAGCAGTAGCGATGGAAAAACAAGGAAGAATGCGAACGCCACCAAAGCCACCTTACTCCGCAACCCGACCACCTCCGACAAGTTTCTCCACGACCCTCTCCAGCCTCTCCACCCTCCTTTCCAGCCTTAAGATTTCGTGTAGCTCGCTGGCTTCCACCCCTTTCAGTACGCCAAACAAGCCCGCTACGTTCTCCTCCCTCTCGAGGAAGACTTGCACCATAAACCGTATTGTTTCGTCGAAACTTACCCTTCTCCCAAGCATCTCCTGAAGCTTCGAGCTAACCAGCACAAGCATCCTCTTAGTTTCATCGCTTACCCTGACTGTTGACAACAGCATCACCCTAAGGAATGGGAAATGTAAATAATATTTTTGATAGTATATTTATGTTTCTTAATAATATATTTCTTACGCATTGTATACAAAGTAGCATTGCAAGGCGTCGCCTTAGAGGGACGGCGGCCGCAGAGCTTGCAGCCCAGCTTTAGCCAAGGCTCAAACGGTAATACTTTCAGAAACATTTTTAACATTACACGTTAAACGTCCTATTAAAGACGGGATGGTGATGGGTTGCCCCACCACGTGAGGAGGTTCCTTTACCCCTTCACAGCGATAGTGGACCAGGAGCCTATGAAGAAGGCGCTGGTTTTAAACGCTGTTAACCCCAGGATAGGCGGCGTCCTGATAAGGGGTGAGAAGGGGACAGGTAAGTCAACCGCGGTCAGGGGGCTGGCGGAGCTCCTCCCAGAAATAGAGGTTGTTGAGGGGTGCCCCTTCAACTGTAACCCCCATAACCCAGCGGAGATGTGTGACAACTGCTTTGAAAGGTACGAGAAGGAGGGATCCCTGCCATCCGTAAAGAGAAAGGTTAGGATAGTGGATTTACCTCTCAACGCAACGGTTGACAGGGTTGCTGGAACACTCGACATAGAAAGAGCCTTGAAGGAGGGGTTAAAGGCCCTTGAGCCTGGGCTGCTGGCTGAGGCGAACAGGGGGATCCTCTACGTCGACGAGGTAAACTTGCTCGACGACTACGTGGCAGACATCCTGCTGGATGCGGCGGCGAGCGGCGTCAACGTGGTTGAGCGTGAGGGAATATCGGTGTCCCACCCGGCGAAGTTCATACTCGTCGGCACGATGAACCCGGAGGAGGGGGAGCTCAGGCCGCAGCTTCTTGACAGGTTCGGGCTTCAAGTCGACGTGGAAAACCTTGAAGACCCCCACCTCAGGGTTGAGATAGTAAAGAGAGTGGAGGCCTTCGAAGCAGACCCCTCCACCTTCATCGAAAAATACAGGGATAGCCAGGAAGACCTTAAGGAGAGGATTGCCAATGCTATGGAAACACTGCCTAAAGTCACCATGAGCGATGAACTCCTGTTAACGGTTGCAAGCGTCTGCGCCAGCCTGAAGACGAGCAGCAGGGCGGAGATAGCCATAGTGAAGGCGGCTAAAACCATAGCAGCCCTAGACGGGCGCGTAAGCGTCAGCGAGCAAGACGTCGAGGAGGCCATGAGCCTAGCGCTCCCTCACAGGGTGAGGAGGCACCCCTTCGAGCAGCCACGCTTGGAGCCACAGCAGATAAGAAGCCTCCTGGAGGAGGCTAGGGAATCGATTGGAAGGGTTGAAGAGGGGGAAAGTGGAGAGGGGCAGCCTACGGGTGAGAGAATGTTTGAAGCCGACCCCTCCTACTCCCTAGACTTCAACCTTAACGAGAAGGCGAGGGGGACTCCTAGAACCGGGAGGAGGCTGAGGGTTAAAGCTGGAAACGGTAAGGGAGCCTACGTTGCCAGTACCATTCCACGGGGAACGCCGAGGGACATAGCGATCGACGCAACCCTGAGAGCCGCGGCGGCTAGGGGGGGATGGACTGGAGGCATGCTAACCGTTAAGCCCGAGGACTTAAGAGAGAAGGTGAGGTTCACTAGGGCTTCATCTCTCATAGTTCTCGTGGTCGATGCCAGCGGCTCCATGGCAGTACTGAGGAGGATGGAGGCAGCTAAGGGCGCAGCCCTATCCCTTCTCCGCGAAGCATACGTTAACAGGGATCAAGTTGCCTTCATATCATTCAGAGGTGGCAGCGCTCAGGTGGTGCTTCCTCCAACATCCAACCTCGACCTTGCCGTGCGCCTCCTAGGCGAGCTTCCAACCGGAGGGAAAACCCCCCTCTCGTCAGCCCTTCTCCAAGCCGTGGAGTTGATCAGAAAGCAGAGGCTGTCTAAGCGTGAGCTTAAACCGATAGTAGTCCTCATAACGGATGGACGGGCAAACGTCCCGCTCAGCCCAGGGTCAAACGTGAGGGTGGAACTTGAACGCCTTTCAAGAGCTCTGAGGGAGCTCGAAGCCTCAACCCTAGTAGTTGATACGCGCCCTGACCCTTGGAAGCCCAGCTACATTCAAACGATAGTAGAGCATGCCCAAGCAAGGTACGTAAGGCTGCCGGACGTAAAACCCGAAAAAATATACTCCCTCGTAAAGGATATCATCCCTTCTTCCCCTTAAAAAACCATGTTAAGGCGGCGCCCCTCACGAATAAGAAGGTGAAACGCCCTCCACCACCGCCTAAACTTTAATGGAAAACCGCCTAATGGAAAACCACCTCATCATTTTCCATCATAAATTTACTTTACCTTTATTCTGCATGGCTTCTCTCTTACAGGAAGGAATAATGAAAAACGTTATATCTCTAATGTATCTTCTGTTTTTTTTGTCTTCTGGTCCTGGTTGGAGGGGAAATGGGATGGTTGAGAAGTATCCTTGGTGGAATGAGGAGCAGAGAAAACTTGCTGATGAGGTTGAGGAGTTTGCTAAGGAAAAGGCCCCACGTGCGGCTGAAGCCACCTGGAAAAAGGAGTTTCCATGGGACATATACAACGAGATGGGTGGGAGAGGATGGTTCGGAACCATAATACCTGAGGAGTATGGTGGGCTTGGCCCACGCTACGGCGTAACAGCTTGCTGCATAGTTGCCGAGTTAACCACTCCCCTTGGAAGCGTATGCGTGGCCTTCAGCACGACGATGTTTGGTGGGACACATCAGATCGCCCATTTCGGGAATGAGGAGCAGAAGGAGAGGTGGCTTCCGGGCATAGCTAAGGGAAAGCTTATGGGGGCTATAACGCTAACCGAGCCCTTCGTGGGCTCGGATGCTGGTGGAGTTGAGACAACCGCTAGGAGGGAAGGGGACGAGTACGTCATACTCGGGAAAAAGCGGTTTATAAGCAACACGGGGCTAGCGGACATATACATGGTTTACGCTAGGACAAGCGACGACCCTAAGGACATTGCGAACCGCCGCCACCTTAGCGCGTTCATAGTGGAGAAGGGAACCCCCGGGTTCAGCGTTGAAAAAATAAATGAGCTGAGCGGATGGGACGGGGTCAGAAACGGATACCTTAACTTCGACGAGGTTAGAGTTCCCGCTGAGAACAGGCTTGGGGAGGAGGGGGACGGATGGAACATAATGGTCAGCGGCCTCAACTTCGAAAGGACTCTGGGGGCTGCAGGCATAGTTGGAACGTTCAGGGATCTCATAACCTACGCAGTCTTCCACAGCCAGAGGAGAGTACAATTTAACAGGCCCACAGCCACGTTCCAAACGAACATGATCAAGCTGGCCGACGTCATAGCTAACTGGAAAACGTACAGGCTCCTAACCTACTACGCCGCCTACCTGGTAGACCGGGGGGAGCAGCCTCTAATAGAGGCTACAGCCGCTAAGGTTTATGGGTCCGAGGCAGTCACCAAGGCATGCTTAGACATGATACAGGTTATGGGAGGAGACGGCCTGACAAAGTTCTACCCGTTAGAGTATGCTATGAGGAGCGCTAAGATCATGGAGATTGGGGCAGGAACAAACGAGGTTCTACGCCTCCTTATAGCACGGTTCGGCCTCAGGCTGCTAGCCAAGGAGCTGGAGCCTCCTAAGAGGAGGATCCACAAGGAGCTAGGCGTCCCAATACCATACTACAAGGCTGAACCATTAATGCCTGAAGGAACACCCGTCAACGAGGAGAATGTGCTTAAAGTTCTCGCAGAGGACTATAGGGTTAACCCCGGACTATTCATGACGGTCGAAGACCTAGCCTTCGAGCTCAGGGTGGACCCTGCAAGCATGGACAAGCTTGAGGAGGCCCTAACAGGGTTAGAGGAGAAGGGGCTGGTTAAGATCTACAGGGACAGGGCTGGAAGGATAGCCCTAGCCAAGGCGACATACAAGGGGCTGAAGGAAGCCAACCCGCCAGAATACTACAGGTGGTTCCCCAGCTGGGTTAAGGAGGGTGAAATGTTCTGAACCCCATACTCACCTTTTAGCGCACACGAGCATCACCATAGATTGAGCCAAAAGTTTACGGAACCATAAATCTTATATTTTTGCTGGAACTCAACCGTTATTTGCACCGTTCCTGGGGGGATTTAATGAAGGTTTTGGAAGAGGGAAAAGGAGAGCTGCTGGCTTGGATGGACCACGACGAGGCTAGAAGGTGGGTTAGGGAGAACAAGAGGAGGGACATGGTCGACAAGACCATGGATCTGAAGGAGGCCGTTTCAAAGTTTGTACATGACGGATGCTACCTTGCAATGGGAGGCTTCGGACACATAAGGATCTCGATGGCCGCCATATACGAAATGATAAGGCAGAGGAAGAGGCACATAATCCTCGCAGGTAAGACTGCCGTCCACGATGTCGACATTCTCGTAGCTTCAGGGGTTGTAGACAAGCTTGAAGTAGCCTACTGTTTCGGACACGAGCTTAGGGGCCTCTCCCCGGCGTCCAGGAGGATGGTTGAGGAGGGGAAGGCCAAGGTCGTATCCGAGTGGAGTAATGCGGGCTTCCAGTGGCGCTTCAAGGCTGCAGCCATGGGGCTTCCATTCATACCGACAAGGGTCATGCTCGGAACCGACACCTTCAGGTGGAGCTCGGCGAAGGTGGTCGAAGACCCGTTCTCCGGTAAGCCGATATGCCTGCTTCCGGCATGCTACCCTGACGTCGTCTTCATGCACGTTCACAGGTGCGACGTGTATGGGAACTGCCAGATAGACGGGATAATAATAGAGGATTACGAGCTTGCCAGGGCTGCGAAGAGGCTCATAGTAACCACGGAGGAGATTATCCCGAACGAGGAGATAAGAAGAGAGCCTTGGAGGACGGTCATACCATACTTCCTGGTTGACGCCGTGGTCGAGATCCCGTACGGTTCCCATCCATGCAACATGCCATACATGTACTACTTCGACGAGGAGCACATCGCCGAGTGGCTTGAACTGTCGCGAACCCCTGAAGGCGTAGACCAGTACTTCGAAAAGTACGTTTACAGCGTTGACAGCTTCGAAGAGTACCTTGAGAAGATAGGTGGACTGAAGAAACTGAACTACCTCAAGAAGCTTGAGCAGCTTAGAGCCCCCCTGAAGGCTCCCTGGACCGAGAAGAAAAAGAAAAAGTAAGGGGAGGAGGTTAAGATGTCTAAGCCGTATAATATGACCGAGCTTATGGCATGTGTCGCAGCCAGATTTCTTGAAGATAGGAAAATAGTCTTCGTCGGGACGGGATTGCCGATACTCGCCGCCATGCTCGCCCAGAGGCTTCACGCACCAAACATGGTCATCTTCTTCGAGGCTGGCGGGCTTGGACCCGAGGTCCCCGCCCTCCCGATATCGGTTGGCGACTCGAGAACATTCTACAAGGCTTTGATGGCTACAAGCATGGACTACGTGATGTCATGCGCACAGCTAGGATACTTCGACTACGCTTTCCTCGGAGGGGCTCAAATAGACATGTACGGGAACCTGAACACTACGGTGATAGGGGAGCATGACAACCCAAAGGTTAGGCTTCCTGGAAGCGGTGGAGCCAACGACGGAGGCTCCCTGGCTTGGAGGACGATCATCATAATGAGGCAGGATCCTCAAAAGTTCGTGGAGAAAGTCGACTTCATAACCACACCCGGATACCTTTCAGGTCCCGGAGCCAGGGAGAAAGCAGGGCTGCCGGAAGGCTCCGGGCCATACAGGGTGATAACCCAGCTGGGGGTCTACGACTTCGACGAGGAAACCAAGAGGATGAGGCTGATCTCCGTCCACCCGGGCGTAACGGTTGAAGACGTGATGAAAAACACCAGCTTCGAGCTCCTAGTTGCAGACAAAGTGGAGACGACGGAGGAGCCGTCACCAAGAGAACTGGAGATCCTCAGAGGGATAAGAGAGGCGTGGATAGTTATTGGAAAACAAAAATAAACCTATTTTTTGTTTTTGCTCCTCCCATTTTTTCACTCGGAAAGAAGAAAAATGAGAGTGGTTTGCTTACTCTCTTGGCTTTAACCCTAGGATTTTCCTTGCTTCATCCGGCGTCGCTATTTCTCTCTGAAGCTCCTTAGCTATCCTAACCACCTTCTCGACCAGTTCGGCGTTGCTCTTAGCCAGAACCCCTTTCTCAAGGTAGATGTTGTCCTCCATGCCTACCCTGACGTGCCCTCCAAGGATTATGGCTGCTGCAGCCATCTCCATCTCGTACCTGCCCGGAGCGCAAACAGACCATGTCCAGTTGCTCGGTATCGACTCGACGCAGTAAAGGAGCGTT
Organism: Candidatus Freyrarchaeum guaymasense; assembly: GCA_030587405.1. Next base: position 9,536 of record JAUQZD010000042.1, read on the forward strand.
TTAAGGTTGGGTGACATACAGGACAACCCGTCGAACATAACGAACTGGATGTGGAGCGGCTCTTTGAGCGCCCCCTCCGCAACCAGCCTCTTGGCAGCGTTGATCATGCCTGTGTCGTATATTTCAAGCTCTGGCTTGACGCCGTTCTCGTACATGTAACCCGCCCACCTGACGATCGTGTTGATCGGGTTGCCGAAGATCATGTCTCTCAACTGGGGTATTCCCATATCCTCCCAAAGGTTGAGGGAGCCCATGTTAAGGGAGCACATCTCCTGTCCGAAGGTGGTTCTCTCCCTCATGATCTCGTCCAGCTTCTCCGGTTCAACGAACCTCCCCCCGCCCGTAGTAATGTTGATTATTATGTCTGACGCCTCGCTCTCCCTAATTCTTTCAACGTACTCCTTCAGGACGGGGTTGGGATCCTTTGCCGGCGCCCCTGTTTCGGGATCCTTAGCGTGAAGGTGGACGATGGATGCGCCAGCCTTCCTCACACGGACAACTTCCTCAACGATCTCGTCAACAGTCGACGGAACGTATGGCGTCAACCACTTAGAAACAAAGTCGCCACCCGTGACGGCGGCGGTTATAATCAGCTTCTCCTTCTTCTCAGCCAACTCCACTCCCCTCAAACCCGGTTCCAGTTTAAGGAGTAAGTAAGGAAATCAGAAAATATAAACATTATCTCAATAAAACCCTCTTCTACGTCTCCGGATTCATCCTCTCATAACTAAGCGTTAAACGATCATAACCAAGGAAGCCGCATGTCGCCAACAAACCGAGGGAAAAGAAAAAGAAGATGAAAACCCGGGTTAAGCCCTGCCGACCCCCCTCCTCAGCTAGTCACCTTAACTCTATAACTTTTATACGCCTCCAAATGCTTCAACTAGTGTAGGAAAGTAAAAAAAGTGGGTGAAAAGCAGGGAGATTTAGAATTTTACTTTGTCCATTCCCTTTAAGCCCAGCATTCTCCTCGCATCAGCTGGCGTCGCTATTTCTCGACCTAGCTCGTCCGCTATCTTCACGATCTTCTCGACCAGTTCGGCGTTGCTCTTAGCCAGAACCCTGTCGACCACTTGCCCATCTTTTATCTTATACTTCACGTATATGTTGTCCTCCAGTCCAACCCTGACGTGGCCACCCATGGTTATGGCTACCGCTCCGAGGTGGAACTGGGCGGGGTATCCTACGCCTATAACGGACCACGTGTAGTTTTGAGGTCCAAACATCATGTCAGCTGTGTGCTTAAGGTGAAGCAGGTTCTCCACTGTTGGCCCCGTCCCCCCTAGGACGCCCAGCACGAACTGCATGTGAAGCGGGAACTTAGCCCATCCGAACTGGACGTACGCTCCAAGGTTCCATATGCCATTCGTACCGTAGATTTCAAACTCTGGCTTCACATTGTGCTCGTACATTGTCTTAAGGAACGTTTCCAAGTCGGCGAACGTGTTCTTGAAGACGAAGTCCTTGCTGGCCTCCAGCAGGGGCTTCTCCCACTCCGTCTTCCACTCTTTGATCCTCTCCGCTAGTGGGAACAAGGTGAAGTTCATGCTTTCAGTATTGCAGGAGCACATTTCAGGCTCGAACTCTGGTACGACGGCTATCCTCTGCTCTGCGGTCATCCCCATCCCCCCACCCGTGGTGCAGCAGACCACCACGTCACATTTCTCCTTTATCTTGGTTAAGGTCTCCCTCCAGACGTTAAGGTCGGCGGTCGGCATCCCGGTCTTGGGATCCCTAACGTGGACGTGGACGACGGCTGCTCCAGCCTCCCAAGCCCTGTAAGCCTCTTCAGCTATCTGGTCTGGCGTGATGGGGAGATACGGCGTCTGAGAAGGGATCGTTGCAGACCCTGTTAAAGCACAAGTGATGATTAGCTTCTCCCTCCAAGCCCTCAAGAACGCCATAATTCCTCCTCCATTCACCCGTTGAAGAATAGCTTAAGGAACTATTTAATTCTTTCTCTAAAAGTTTTCCCCGACTAAGAACGTAAAAAGAAATACCGTTTTGCGAAGGTAATTCACATGGTTTAAACGTGAAAATTAAATTTCCGGAAGCCCTCTTATTCAGGGTGAGCTGGAATGAGTGTGGTTAACGAGTACGAGTTCACGAAGGATCCTGACGTAAACCTGCTGATTTCAGCTGCTAGAGAGGCCGCCATGGAGGTTAGGGGTGTTTACGGCCCGGTCTACGAAAAACTGGTTGTAAAGTATGGTTTAGCGTTTGAAGCAGAGAAGACTGGTGAAAAGCCTCCGGAGGACGTGGAGACGATCGACGGGCTCGTAGACTACGTTTCGAGGAAACTTGGAAGGTACCCAAGGGCACTGCGCTATTTATGGCATGCTTAAGGCGGGGCATGGACTTCAGGGCGGAAGCGGGTCAGGGTCGAGGAGTGCGGCGTTCACGGCGAATAAGGTCGTCATAGAAAGACTTGGCTGCTAAATGGCGTCGTCACGGACGACGCGTTCGAAGCGCTGGTTAAAGCCGGGAAGATATTCTATGACGTAAACATTAAGTCTCCTGTGAAGTTCCAGAAGCTTTCCGGATGGAAGCGCGGGTCAACGCCTTAAACTGCCCATACGTTGACTAGTGATTATTCGGACATAAAGAAGATAATAAAGGAACCTGGCTGGTTCCCGAGCGTCCGTCACGTGGAACCCTTAGACTCCAAACTTCTCCTTTACCTTCCTTTCTATCTCCTCAGCCGCCATCCTTTCCTTCTTTTCTATTTCACGCTTAACCTTCTCCCTGGCCATCCTGACAGCTACCGCCAGAGGGTAAGTTTTCTCTTCCATCGCCTGGGATATTATCTTCCTCGTCACGCTGGATATGTTCGACTCCACCGCTTCGAAGGCCCTCTCCTCCGTGGCGCTCATCCTGTCCATGGTGGCTGCTATTATCCCCCCAGCGTTCGCCACGAAGTCGGGGATCGAGAGAACACCCTTCCTGAACAGGATCTCCTCAGCCTCCAGAGTTGTCGGAATGTTCGCACCCGGAGAGATAATCTTAGCCTTCACGTCTCCAGCATTATTCTTGTCTATCACGTGTGGCCTCGCACCGGGAACTAGCACGTCAACGGGGAGGGTGAAGATCTTCTCCTTAGCTATCCTCTCCGCGTCCTTATACTCGAGCACCACCCTGTCACCGTGCTTCCTCCTTGCCTCCAGAAGCCCCTCCACGTCCAACCCTTTAGGGTTATATATCGCTCCGTGAATGGTTGATATGGCCACAACCCTCGCCCCAAGCTTCTCCATGTACCTTGCAACCCCTCCTCCAACCTTCCCGAACCCTTCCACCGCGACGCTAGCCCCCTCAATGCTCATGTTGACTAGCTCAGCCGCCGTCTTGGCAGCTACCACCACGCCGTAGCCGGTGAGGTGATCCTCCAGGGGCATTCCATCCTTAACCTTAAGGGTTAAACCACTCGGCTTAAACTGCTCCATTCCAGCAACCTCGTACATCACCGCCACGTCCCTGTCGCTGGTTCCCATGTCTGCTCCAGGAATGTAAACGAGCTGTTTTAAGAAGGGGGCTACGAGGCGTGCAAATGCACCCACGTGCCTATCCCTGTCCGGGGACGACGGGTCAGCTACGATTCCCCCCTTCGCCCCTCCGATGGGCATATCGTACGTTGCAAACTTGTAGGTCATAGCCCTAGCCAAATGGGATACCTCCCCTACCGTCACGTCTGGAAGCATCCTGACGCCGCCGGCGGCGACACCGTAAACCATCGTATCGATCACCAGAAACCCTCTGGTGCCTGTTGCAGGATCATACAGCTCCACGACATACTCCGGGCCAATATCATCCTTCAACACATCCACAGGCAAGCTAGCACCCCGTAATGTCCACAGCGTCCGAACTTTAAATTTTTTCGCTTCACATGGGTGAAGACACGAAACTTGAAAACGGAGTCCACTCCTTTGGTAAGCATTGGACCTAATGCGGCGAGCCAGACGCACAACCAACTCTAACCCCTTTTCCTGGACGGCGTATCTCCACATTTAAATGATGCTGAAAGCTGGCATCTCCACTCCTTTAGAAGCCGAACCCGGAGTGTGATCTTAAAGTTTTAGGTATTCTTTGGGAGCATGAGGATTTATGGGTGTGAAAAATATCGTTAAGAAAGGGTGAGCCCTTCTTCCTACCTTATTTTCGGCTGGCTTCCCCTCCTTGAAGCCTCCAGGATCTCCTCAACCTTCTCGCGTTCTAGGCTTTGGTAGTCAAGGATTCCAGGGTGGCTGCTGCAACCCGATGAGTAGAGTATGAGATAGTAGTCATCCCCGTCCCTAACGATATAGTACCTGACGGTGCAGCAATTCCTCTTTTCATACTGTAAAACCTGCATGTACCAGTCGCACGTTATGGTGAAGTAGGTGTATGGACGTAAACCCTCAAGGGTGCGCCTGTTTCCTGCAGCTTCAAGGCGTCCACATCTTGGCAGGCGGTAGTATGCTTTCCTGTCAAACCAAATCTCCAGCTTCACCATTCTACCATCCATCCCTAAAAGGAAATAGCAGAAATTATTTTGTAAACTTTTCGGTCGCTGGCTCTGTCAAATATCGCTGGTGTAACGTTTGGCGGTACGCGGAGCTTGCAAGGGTTTCTGTGAGCGGTGGTGAACCCATACCTGCTGCTATCTGGAACCTCGCTCCCTCGTCCTTCCTGCTCTCTCTGTAGCAACCAAATTAACATCACTTCTGTTGAAGTCATCGTTCTGGTGTTGCCTTCGTTGCTCCCCCGTCCCCGATTTGCTACGGTATTTGCGAAGGAGTGTTTAAGCGGGAGTACAACTCAAAATAATTCTCATTTTCCATCTCATCAGTTAATAAACCTCTCCCGAAACTTTTAAATAGAAACGTACGGGTAGATTGTTTAATTTGAGCAATGTTGTGGTGGGGGGTTTATGGAGACTTCCGAGTACTGGATTAGGAGGAGGGAGGCGGAGAGGAAGGATTTCTTTGAGGGGGTAACGCAGCAGGAGGCGATCATAGCGGGGAAAAAGGGGAAGATCCCGATTTTCTACTATGATGCACGCTCGATAGTTGCCGCCTTACCAGCTTCAGCTCGGAGGCTTAGGAGCCTGCTCCCAGACGTCTACGAGCCTGCAACCATAATTCCCGGAGTCGGCCTGGTTGCAATATCCGCCTTCAACTACCGTAACACGGACATAGAGCCATACAACGAGCTTGCCATAGCCATCATCATTAAGCAGCCGTCCGCCGGCGGAGTCCTAAGCCAGCTAAGGCGAGGCATCTTCCACACGTACATCCACTACCTCCCCGTTGACACCGAGATCGCGCTGAGGGGCGGAGTCGACTATTACAATTTCCCTAAGTTCATAGCCGAGTTCGACTGGGTTGAGACGGAGAACGAGCTTTCATGTAGGCTAAGCGAAAAGGGAAGTCACATCCTCACCATTACCGGGAAGAAGATTCCTGCTAAGAGAAGCCGAATACTAAGATACTTCACCTACCTTTACATGGATAGGCAACCTCAATGGACCGAGTTCAGGGTTAACGCGGTGGAGTTTGCCTCCTCCTGGAACTCTAGGAACGTGAAGGTTGAACTGGGAGACCACCCCATATCCCGGGAACTAGAGGACGTGCTGATATCGAAGAGGAGCTTAGCGTACATGTACATGCCCAAGATGCAAGCCATCCTCTACGGGCCGATGAGGATGTCACCACACCTCCTGCTCGAGCTCCTCAGGAGCGTACCAAAGGAAGAAATTAAATCCATCGTAAGAGAGGCATAACATCCCTCTGAATGGTCTAAGATTGAGCGTGAAGGTTGAGGAATCAGGGGAGATTACAGAGGAAATGTTCAGTATGCCAGATGAGGAGTTGGATAAGGCGCTCGCCCCCCGGGGCTGAAGGGGCACGTGGGGCTGCTGGACGCCATCCAGACTTTAATGCAAAAACTGGTTGAGAGGCTTGAGGAGACGGATGTTAAGCGCTTCGCAACAGAAGGCTTCGAAAGTGGCAGACGCCTTCATGGACCTCGTATGGGAATGCCTCAGCGCCTGTCGGGAAGGCTCCGAACTTTAAAAAAGCTGGGGGAGCTTGGGGCCAGCACTCAGCCTTGAAGCCGCCGGGCAGCCCACTTAAAGTCCACGTGGAGGTGAGTGGATGATCCATTTCAGGCGGCTCCGGCTTCGAAGGCTCAGCGGAAAGAGCCGACCTAAAGTTCTCAGCGGCAACGGAAAAACCTAATAAGCTGATGGCTGGAGCCTGTAGGCGGTTTCATGCTAGGAAGGTGCGGGGAGGGCGGCGTAACGACGGGAATGAGATAGCCCGGTAATGGCTGTTAGCCAAAGCAGTATGATGAGGGCGCCTCCTTCAAGGAGGTTGAAAGCTAGCCCGGAAACTCCTCCCACCATTTTACCTGTTTAGTAGGGCGTTGGTGGTTTAACCCCCCTAAAAGCCAACCTAAAGCCACTTGAAAGCCTCCACTCCATCACGATACAAACAGTCGTCCTCGTAAAACCAGCCTCTCTCCCATCTTACCTGTACTTCACCGTTTTCCAGATGTTCTCGCCTACAGGGAAAGCATGGTTTTTGAAGCTTACACTTCCTGCTCCCGCTTCATCCTTAATGAGGTGGAGTGGTCAGGCTTAAAGAAGCCTAATGGACCGGTGCAGAACGCTCCCAAGTGGGTTTTTGGCTTCGTCTTTAGGTGCTGGTTGACAGTTATCCTTTTCAAGGATTAGGTTGAAGGTGTTATGGGTGGCTGCCATGCGTTTAGCATGCATCGGCGTGGCATTAACCCTAGGGGCCGTCTCGCTCTGGCTTTTCGAGTTTAACGTTTTGAGCGGGGGTGTAGTAGCGGTGCTCTCATTCCTCCTCCTCACGCTGCTGGTGGGGTTCCCGTCGGCTTTCTCCGAGGCTTCCCTGTCACCTCTATCCCCAACCCTGCCAGGGTCGTTAAGAAGTGTGAGTCGCCGCTTGGAGATCCTAGGGTGGCTTGCTCTGGTGAACGCCATATGGATTTCCTCTCTACTATCAATCGTTGCCGGGTTGCTGCTGGCGGGGCAATCCCTCATCTCCACCCTTCCATGGCCTGCAATGCTCCCTCCAACATACCTCACCGTTTCTCTCCTCTGGTTCTCGGGATTCCACCGCGCCGTGGGCTTCGCCTCCTTCTGGGCTACGGCTGCAGTCTTAGCCTTCGTTCTTAAGCCGTCTAAGAGAGCGGTTTTAACTAGGGCTGCCCTGCTGGCTGCCGCAGCCTCCCTCATGCTCGTAGCAGCCCTAAACGTGGCTTTACCCGGAGGAGTGAACCCAGGAATAAACTATGTTGTTGAGGCATACTGGCCTGGCTGCTTCCTACCCTTACTTTTATCTCTCCCTGTTCTGGGCGTGGGGGCCGGCATGGGAGTTCTCCACCACCATGCCAGAGGGGAGGAAGACGTCGGCTTCCAAGCAACCCTTTACCCCCTAGCGGTCATAGGCCTCGTCTTCCTCTCCTCGATGGCGTTCTTTAGCGGTGGAGGTGCTTCAGGCCTAGTGGACGCTGAACGCTTCGCACTCCCACCAGTAAGCCCGTTAGGGGTTTTCTCCTGGTGGCTTGCATCCTCAGCCACCCTATCCACCCGTCACGGCCTCCTGGGACGGGTTGCCGTCGACTGTTTACTATGCGTGTTCACCATAGTGTCTGCTATGGGGGTTATAGGAGCCCTCGCCTCCGCCTCCTCCACCATCAAGGAGGAGCTTGGGGTTGGCAGAAGCGGCGCCATCACACTATCCGCTGCTCCGGCGGCAACCCTAAGCCTAGTCTTCACCCTTTTTTCTCCTTGGACCCAGCTGGTGTTCCTTTACTGGTGGTTTGCAGGAGTCAACATTTGCCTTGTGGCGCTAGCCGAGGTGGTGGCAGTCGGATGGGTTATGGGCGTGAGCCGCCCACTCAAGCAGCTCAACGTGGAAGCCACAGCACGCGTTAAGAGGCTCCTAGACGTAATCCTTCGGTTCGCAGCCACGCCAGCCCTGCTGGCCACGATCACCCTAACCGTCCTTTCAGCGTTACCTCACGTCTACCTTCTCGCACAGCCCCTCACCCCCCTTACCCCTCTCCCACCCCAAGATGTTTCAGCCATTTTCACCTGCTCGACGCTGGCTTGGCTCTCCTCATGTTTCACCGCCGCCTTCACCCTTAAATGGGCCGCCGAAAGGAGGCGAAGTAAAAAATGATTGAATGGTTCTTCAGGCTTATTTCGAGGTACGACGTTTACGGAGCCCTGATAATAGTCCTCCTCTCCGCCCTCCTCGGCTCGCTAGCATCCGTAGCGTTAAGGAAGATTGGCTACCTGACCCCCCTAGCCGCCGCAACCATAACGCTGGTAACCACCCTCTCCCTTGGAGGATTCACAGTCGTCCTCTACCTTAAATACCTCAGGAAGGTTAAACGTTAATGCCGGCTGCGTAGTTCTGAAGGTACCAGTACTCGTAGTACTTCTCCGGCGGCCTCTCCTTAGCTTCTACCTTGGCAACCTTGCTAGCCCACTCCCGGTACTTCTCGTAAGCCGCCCTAAAGCACCTGTCGGTTACCTCCCTCAGCTTTCTCCTTCTCCCTTCTCCTGAAGCCCCAAGACACTCCCTTCTCGCCCCGTAGGCTTCGTCTAGGAACCTTTTCTGGAGGGGCTCGATCTCGGCTCTCACCTCTCCAGCTAGGCGACTATACCCCTTCATGTGGATCATTCTGGCGAGCTTCTCGTGAACCCACCATGGGGAATCCTCGCTATACTTTCCCTCACCCCTGCTCAGCTCCTCGGGGACTCCAACCCCTCCCATGTATACCGGTATGTAGAGGCTTATGCATGGGGAGGACGATGGGGCAAACCAGTGTAAGTGTTCCTCGTCTGTCAAGTGGCCGACGTAGCTTCCAGCGGTGTTGCTCACAACGCCGGGGCCCGCATGCATGCAGATCGTCGCTTTCTCCTGCGTCCAAGGGTCCCAGCCTCCTCCCCCGTGATCCCTCAGAAAGTCCATCATTAACTCGACGTTTATCCTACCCTTGTTCTCCCTGAGCAGATTCATTGACCTTGCAAGCCTGCCGGCGGCCATCGCTATGGACTCCATTTCACGGTCCCCGTAGCACCCTGCGAAGTTGAAATCCTTTCGGGACTCGCACCATCCCTTCTCGACTGCGTGCTCCACGAGCCCGGGGGAGGCGAGATCCCACCTTTCACCTATCGTGTAACAGTTCGAGATGGAACGCACGTCCCTAACCTTCTCAGCCACCCAGTACTTGTCGGCGGTCTCGAGAACCCACGCCTCACGTGGGTCGGCGATTATGAATGAGTTGTGGTACATGAGCTGGAAGTTCGGGTTTGCGGAGCCACCCTGACCATACTTCTCAATCAGCTCGACTATAACCTTTAAGGCTTTACGCGCCGTTTCAGCCCTTTCGAGGGCAAGCCTGAGGAGGTCCATTCCAAGGAGCCCCGTCTCCCTGTAGGGCTCCTTAGACCAGACAGCCTCGTTTCCTATGGCGACGCCAAACTCGTTGACCCCCATCTCAGCCCCCCAAATCCAGTAAGGGCAGGAGAGGACGACCTCATACGTTTCAGGAACCTGGGGGATCTCGATGTAGGTGCATTTAACCGTTTCCCCCTCCGAGTGCTCCATTCTAGGAAAATACCTGAGAACCTGCGCTTCATTAGGATCCCTGTCACTGTTTTTACCGAAGATCACCGAGCCATCCTCCGTGGAGTTACCCAAAGCCACAAGCGTGTCGCACACTTAAACCACCCTTAAAATGATAATCCCTAATGGGTTTTTTAATTTCCTCCCTAAAGGCAACTATGGTGGGAGCGCCCAATGCACAACAACCCTCATAGTGTTGAAGACGTAAGGGAAACATCGCCATGAACTTTGGCGTTAAAGCGGCTTGACAGCTACAAGGGATTTATAGAAGGCTTTCAATCATTCTTAAAACGCTACGGACCGCCAACCTCGGAAAGACGATCAAATGTCCTCCTCTAAATCGAGCAGCTAAAAGTTCTCTGGCGCTTCTACACGGCTTATACTCTCCCCAGAGCAGCTTTAAAAGCGAAGGGGAATAGTTGGGTTTTAAGGATCTGTTAACTTATTGTTGGCACAACGGTTGGCGGATAAACGAAGCCCACGAAGTGGGTTTGGGTGGGCCGAAGGCGAACCGTTTGTCCGCTGTTAAGTGACCGAGCGGAGCGAGGCAAGGCAACGAAGTTGCCGCAGGACCCGCCGTCGCCATAAATTTGTATCATCCTACGTTCCCCATCCTTAAATCGAACCTGTCGAGATTCATAACCTTGACCCATGCTTTTACGAAGTCCTTAACGAATTTTTCCATTGCATCATCGCATGCATAAACCTCTGCCACAGCTCTAAGCTCATCATGATGCCCGAAAATAAGATCAACTCGTGTTGCTTTCCATCTTAGCTCTCCAGTTTTTCCGTCAAAACCTTCAAAGGTATAACGATGCCCATCAGCCTGCCTCCATTCCGTATTCATGTCGAGCAAATTGACAAAGAAATCGTTGGTAAGCACTCTTGGCTTATCTGTAAGAACACCATATTTTTCATATCTGTAAACGGCTCCGAGGACCCTCAGCCCACCGACAAGAACTACCATTTCCGGTACGGTAAGGGTTAAAAGGTGGGCCTTATCAACAAGGAAATACTCTGGAGTGGTGTAAATGTTCTCCCCGCTAATAGTTTCCGGATATTTGAAGTAGTTCCTGAACCCGTCAGCAAACGGCTCTATCCTCTCATAGAATTCAACCTCAACCTGCTCCTGCGATGCATCCACCCTTCCGGGAGTGAATGGAACCTTCACGTTTATACCGGCATCACCGGCGGCTTTTTCTATAGCAGCACAGCCTCCAAGGACAATAAGATCCGCTATAGATAACCTTTTTCTACTCCTTTTTCTTTCCTGCTCTTCGTTGAACTCCTTCTGGATTTTTTCATAAACCTTGATTATTTTCTTCAAATCTTCAGGATGGTTGACCTCCCATTCATTCATCGGATAAAGTCTTATTCTGGCTCCGTTTGCCCCTCCTCTTCTGTCAGAATTTCTGTAAGTTGAAGCAGATGCCCATGCGGTGTAAACAAGCTGGGAAATACTCAATCCTGAAGCAAGAATCCTCTTTTTCAGCTCCTCAATATCATTTTCATCAATTAACTCGTAATCCCTTTTAGGAAGCGGATCCTGCCAGATAAACTCTTCTTCTGGCACATAGGGGCCAACATAGAGGATTTTGGGGCCCATATCCCTGTGTGTGAGCTTGAACCATGCTCTTGCAAAAGCTTTTTCAAACTCTTCAGGGTTTTCTAAAAATCTTCTGGATATTCGGGCATATTTCTCATCGTATCTAAGAGCTAAATCAGCGGTAAGCATCCTGGGCTTGTGCTTTTTGTCGGGGTTGTGGGCGTCAGGAATTATTTCAGGCGCATTTTTGGCAACCCATTGGGGTTTTCCTGCCGGACTTGTTTCTATTTCCCACTCATATTTAAAGAGCAAATGAAGATAATGAACCCCGAACTTTGTGGGTGTAGGAGACCAGACAAGTTCAAAGCCGGAGGTGAAGGTGTTGGGCCCCTTTCCCGTCTTATAGTCAAATTTCCATCCCAACCCCTGTTGTTCTATTGGGGAAGAGGACGGATCTGGGCCCAGGTATTTATCTGACGCTGCTCCGTGGCATTTCCCAAAGGAATGTCCACCGGCAATTAAAGCAACAGTCTCCTCATCATTCATACCCATGTTACTAAAAGCCGCTCTTATTTCTTGAGCAGATGCTTTTGGGTCAGGAACTCCTCCAGGCCCTGCTGGATTGACGTAAATAAGCCCCATTTCAGTAGCAGCGAAAGGCTCTCTGAGTTTCCCCTCTACAAATCGTTCCTTCGCCGTGAGCATCTCTTCCTCTTTCCCCCAGTCGGGGCTTTCATCAGGCTCGAATATGTCTTCTCTACCAAGCCCAAAGCCGATAATCTTTACACCCATATCCTCAAGAGCAACGGTTCCGGCAAGAATTATCAAATCAGCCCATGAAAGCTTTCTTCCGTATTTCTTCTTAATGGGCCAGAGAAGCCTTATAGCTTTGTCAAGGTTGATGTTATCGGGCCAGTTGATTCTCGGTGGAAAATGAATGCTTCCATCTCTCCCTCCTCCTCTTCCATCAAAAATTCTGTAACTTCCAGCACTATGCCAGGCAAGTCTGATAAAAAGAGGACCATAATGCCCGAAGTCAGCAGGCCACCAGTCCTGAGATTTTCTCATAAGGTCTTTTAAATCTTTTATAACAGCATCAACATTCAGTTCCTTGACTTCTTTCAAGTAGTCGTACTCTAGTCCATAAGGGTTGGAGTTTGGGCAGTTTTGCCTCAAAATTTTCAAGTTCAGCCGGTTCGGCCACCAGTCGGTTATCCACCTTTTTCTATGCCTAGATTCCTTTCCTTCCATTTTATAACCTCATTCTTTAAATCCTTTTTTTAAATCCCTTCCGAAAGTTAAATATTTTCTTCTCCAATTTGATGGGAAGCTATCATTGGCTAAGAAGGGCTTGAAATTGCCTTTGGTATTAAGCAGAGAAGAGATAAGCAATAAGCAAATGATGGAAGTTACTACAAACATTAGGCACAAGCTTGTTTTGATGTTTCCTTACTACGCTGGCCTCCGCTTAGATGAGGTTAGAAATCTGAAATGGCAGGACATAGACTAGAACTAGATTTTGATAGGGGTATCATTCTAATGGGTCGGAGATGGAAACTCAATTTTTTTATTTTTTACATCCCACCAACAATAAGCTAACAGAACCGGTTTTAAATCCCTTTTTAACGTTCAGGTTACTCCCTAACTATTAGGTATATTATTAACCCTAGTATTCCTGTGAGTAGGACTATTATCAGCCAGAGTTCAGCCTCCATCCCTCTATCCCTTGCATCCCTGTAAACCCACACTGCTATTATCACATCAACAATGATCAAAGCGCCAACAACTATCATCCATACAACCATGAGCAGGCTGGCCATGAAGAACTGTGCAGGAAACACGTCCAGCATCTTTTCTCCCCTCCACCACTCCTTCTTAGCTTGATTTAAAGGTTTCGAAGGCTTCTTCTATCGGACAACTATCCTAACTCAGGGAAAAGGAAATATTATTTTGTCGCTGATATGGGGTTGATGGCTTCTTGGAGGGATTTCATTTCATGGCTCGCGGGTTTGGAAGCCAGTCCATGATTGCCCCTCTCAAAAAGGCCCTCCTCAGGAGTCCCATCGAGGAGGATGAGCACGTGAAGGACTGGAGGAAGTGGGGCTACTATAGGAAGCCTGACGTTGAGCGTGCAAGAGAAGAACACGAAATGTTCATGGAGACCTTAAGGTGTGAAGGCGTCCAAGTCTTCCTTGTAGAAGACAGCTGTAAGGAGCGCTTGGACGCCGTGTTCACCAGCGACACGGCTACAGTGACTGATAAGGGGGCCGTAATCCTCAGGATGGGTAAGGAGCTAAGGAGGGGGGAGGAAGAGGAGGTGAGGAGGAGGCTGGTGGAGCTCGGCGTCCCCATACTTGGAGAGATCCACGGGGATGCAACGCTTGAAGGAGGAGACATACTATGGTTAGACCGGAGAACGGTGGTTGTAGGCCGATCATACCGGTCAAACAGCCTAGGGTTCGACCAGTTCAAACACCTCGTTGAAGGATTCGTTGAAGTGGTGGAGCAGGTGGACCTGCCACACTGGCATGGCCCGGGAAAATGCCTCCACCTCCTCTCCCTGATAAGCATGGTAGACGAGGACTTAGCCGTAGCCTACCCTGAGCTAATCCCGGTCCCCCTCGCCGAGAAACTCAGGCTCAGAGGCGTCAAACTGATAACAGTCCCACCCAGCGAGTTCAAGACGCAAGGCTGCAACGTATTAACCCTAAAGCCTAGGAAGTGCGTGATGGTTGCTGGAAACACGGAAACTAGGAGGGCGCTGGAGAGGGAAGGGGCGGAAGTGATAGAGTTTGAAGGGGAGGAAATATGCATTAACAGGGAGGGTGGGCCAACCTGCATGGTATGCTCGATCCTAAGAGAATACTAAAGCAAGATTCAACATGGGAGCGAAGGAGAAAAAATGGGTTTAGAGGTGGCAAAATTACTTGGCAGCCACCCACGGGTACATTTCCTTAAGCTGTGCTATGGCTTCCTTCACCTTCTCCGTTGGATACTCGTAGGCTTGCAGCTGGCCATTGTTGTATGCATCGTACGCCTGCAGGTCGAAGAACCCGTGGCCGCAGAGCGGGAAGAATATCGTCTTCTCCTCGCCTGTCTCCCTACACCTGATAGCCTCGTCTACTACGGCTTTGATCGCGTGTGCGGGCTCCGGAGCCGTAAGCAACCCCTCACTCTTAACGAAGAGTGTTGCAGCATCGAAGACCTCAACTTGATTGTAAGCCACAGCCTTCACGTGTCCCTCCACGTTGAGCAAGCACAGGGTTGGAGCCATCCCATGGTAGCGTAAGCCTCCAGCGTGGATGGGTGGAGGTATGAACATGTGCCCGAGCGTGTGCATCTTCAGGAGCGGGGTTAGCCGTGCTGTGTCCCCGTGATCGTACATGTAGTAGCCCTTCGTCACCGTCGGGCATGCCTTAGGCTCAACAGCGACGAACTCGACGTCCTTAGGCGCCCTCCCTGAAACCTTATCATAGTAGAACGGCCAGAACGTCCCCGAGAAGCTGCTGCCTCCTCCTATGCACCCTACGACCACGTCTGGGTAGTCGTCGACGAGCTCAAACTGCCTCTTAGCCTCCAACCCTATCACGGTTTGGTGAATTAGAACGTGGTTAAGCACGCTTCCGAGAGTGTACTTAGTGTTCTCACTGCTTAAAGCGTCCTCGATGGCTTCACTTATCGCAACGCCCAGGCTTCCCGGGTTATCAGGGTCGCTTCTCAAGATGCGCCTGCCAAACTCCGTCCTCTCACTTGGACTCGGCAGCACCTCAGCCCCCCAGCACTCCATGAGGATCCTCCTATACGGCTTCTGCTGATAGCTCACCTTAACCATGTAAACGGTCGCATCCATGCCGAACATCGCGCAGCCAAAGGCTAGGGCGGATCCCCACTGCCCGGCTCCGGTCTCCGTAGTGAGCCGCTCAACACCCTCCTTCATGTTGTAGTACGCCTGAGCCACGGCTGTGTTTGGCTTGTGGCTTCCCGGGGGGCTAACCCCCTCATACTTGAAGTATATTTTCGCCGGCGTCTTCAGGGCTCTCTCAAGGTTCACAGCCCTGTAAAGGGGGGTTGGCCTCCATATCCTGTACACCTCCCTCACTTCATCAGGTATTCTTATCCATCTCTCCTGGCTGACCTCCTGCCTCACAAGCTCCTTTGCGAATATCTGCTCCAGCGTACTTGGGTTTATAGGCTCCCCGTCGGGGCCTAAGGGTGGCGGGAGCGGCTTCGGCAAGTCGGGGAGTATGTTATACCATTGCTTGGGTATTTCCTCCTCTTCAAGCAAGATCTTCCTTTGCTGCACGTTTTCCACCTTTCCCACTGTGCATTCATCACGGCTTTTACGAACACAAGTATCTGTAAAGGTTAAATTTAAATCTTACGTGTACATAAATGTACATGGTGGTGGGGATGTGGAGTAGGATAGCAAGCTACTTCAAGGAGCACCCGAAAAGGTTGGCTGTAGCTAAAGTTCTCGTCGAGAACGGTCTAAGCATCAGAAACGGGAAGATTTATTGTAACGAGATCGAGATACCGCCGGTGAGGGTGGCTAGGGTTGCAGGGGTCGACCGGAGGACGGTGGTGGAAACAATCAAGATGATAGAGAGGGATGAGGAGCTGAGGACGATATTCGCACTGATAAAGAACGCTGGAATGTCCCTTAAGGATGTTGCACGCCCACTCAACCTCGGGGTGGTCGAGATCACGCCTGACGACCCGAGGACCGTAGGAATAGTTGCAGGGGTGACCTCGATCATAGCCCGAGAAGGGATAAGCATCAGGCAGGCTCTAACAGATGACCCCGAGCTGAGCCCTGACCCAAAGCTAACAGTGATAGCAGACCGCAAAATCCCAGGGGAACTAATTCCGAAACTACTAAAGGTGAAGGGGGTAGCTAAAGTTTCAATCTATTAAGGGTAAGCGTACACCAGAAGAATTCTTTAGCAGGAGGCATGGCTGGTGGAATTCCTGTTAGCATTAAACTTGGAGTTGAGTTCGGGGAGTAAGAGAGCTGGTTCTCCCCCTGCCTGCAGTATTTACAGGATCTTGTACAGGGGGGTGTTCTTGTCCTTAACTTCGTATCCTCCTGTGACTAGGCTATAGGTGAGTATTGCGTCGGCTGCGGCGCAGCTTGGGAAGACGGTGTCAGCCGCCTCGACTGGCCCGTAGAGGATGAAGTCTGCTCCGAAGCATCTGACGAACACGTTTAGGGCTGCTAGGCAAGCCCTTTTAACTTGTGGTTTGAACTCCCCCGCTTTCCTCCACGTGTCGAAGGCGTTTGCAGGCGAGCACCCAGATGGCAGGCCGAGCTTCTCTTTAACCATTTGGATGGAGGCTGCCGTGTAGGCTATGCTTGCCACGTCTAACACTGACAGGTCCACAAGCACCTTCTCGATGCCTGCTTTCTCCGCCTTCGCGATGAGTCCGTCATTCCCCTGCAGGATCCTCATTTTATCCTCTGGCTCGAACTCGTACTCGCTGAATGCCAGCACTATCGCCGCTTTCAACCCTATGTCCCTGATCTTCTCTATTTCTTCCCTTGACGCCTCGGGGTTGATGGAGTTGTACACTATACGCTCTCCTAATCCTACCTCTACGGCGTGCTTGCATGCTTCGAGGCGTGCCTCAGCTAGGGGTGAGTCGACTAGGATCGGCGAGTCCGTAGCTTCCGAGGCGAACTCCACGTATTTCTTTAATGCTTCGGCTGTCCTCCCGACGACGTCTAGCATGCAGGGGTTCCCCGTCTCGTCGGACAGCTCGTCCTGGCATGAAACGAGCTCTTCAGCCTTCCCCCTGTCAAACAAACCCTTCACGGGGTCGCTCACTATCTTGTGTCCCTCGTAGAAGATCGTTCCAATGAGGACTGTTGGGTTTTCCCCTGGCTGCCCCCCGACGCGGACGCCTGCCACATCGTAAACTTCCTGCTTCCTGCCAAACTTTAGAAGCGTCTTCGAAGCCCCCTTTAAATGGTTGAAAAAAGGGGTTGAGGTGTGGGTGGCTTAGCTTACTCCGAGGAGTTCCTTGGCTGCTTTCACGGCTCCCTCGACGTCTCCCGCCCATCCGTCGGCTCCAGCCTTCTCAGCCCACTCCTTAGACGTTACGGCTCCGCCCACCAGTACCTTATACTTGTCTCTGACCCCCATCTCCTTTAATATCCTTATCAGCTCCTCGAACTTCGACAGGGCGGGGGTGAAAACTACGGAGACCGCTATTATGTCGGCTCCTATCTCCTCCGCTTTCTCGTAGAAGTCCCATGGTTCAAGGTTCTCGCCTAGGTCGTGGACTTCAAATCCGTTGATCGTTAGGAAGGTGCTAACAAGGTTCTTCCCAATGTTGTGTTTGCTTAGCATGGTTCCTATAACAACCTTCTTCTTAGCCTCGGCCTTCTCCCTAGGCAAAACCTTCTCTATCATCTCGATGCATTCCCTAGCCAGCTTGCTGCCCTTCACCAAGTCCGGGATGAAGGCTTCATGCCTTTCAAACTTATCCCCTAAATCGTAGAGTCCCTTAACTATGCCATCCTCTAAAATCCTGACGGGGTCGACGCCCTCGTCGAGGAGCCTCTTAGTTATATCCTTCGCTTCGCCTTTAATTTCAGCTATAGCCTTCCTGAGATCCTCAATGTTCACATTTACTCCTCCACTCAATTCACGTAATAGAAACGTGGTTTTAGCTTTTACCGTTCTGGCGGCTCTCTTGTCAGCTCCCTTGCGGCTATGTATCCGAAGCATATTCCCGCTCCTATCGTGATGCCGCTGCTCGGGTATCCTCCCCCCGAGACGGCTGCCGTCACGTTCCCTGCGGCGTAGAGTCCAGGTATGGGCTTATCGTTATAGTCTAAAACTTGCGCCTTCGTGTTTATCTTTAATCCTCCACATGAGCCGAGGCATCCAGGGTATACTTCTATGGCGTAGAATGGAGGTTTCTCTAGGGGTCCAAGGGTTGGATTGGGTTTCCAGTTCGGATCCCCGTAGAACCTGTCGAAGTAGCTTTCTCCACGGTGGAAGTCTGGGTCATACCCCTCCTTAGCATACTTGTTGAACCTTTCCACCGTTTCCTCCAGCCCGTCCGGGTCTATCCCAGCCTTCTTTGCGAGGCCCCTCAGCGTGTCCGCCCACTTAAAGGGTGGATCGGTCGGCTCTGCTCCGGGATACAGTGTGAATATCGTGTAGGTCTGGTGGACTCTCTCATCGAAAATCATCCATGCTGGAATGTTCGGATACTCGTGCTTGTTCGGGTCCCAAGTGTGCATGGCCCTCGTAAAATCGAAGTAGTTGGCTGCCTCATTAGCAAACCTTCTGCCGTACTTGTTAACTATTATGACGCCGGGCAGAACCTTCTCGAAGAAGACCCCCCTGTAGTAGGGTTTCCCGTCGTACTCGTCCCCCGTGTGCACCGTTGGGAACCACCACGCTTCAGACATTAAGCCTACCTGTGCTCCAACCTCCATCGCCATACGGTGCCCATCACCTGTGTTATGCGGCGGAGACATGGGCCCCTTCATCGGCCCCCTGAGGAATGCTTCAGGCATCTTATCGTGCCATTCGAACCCTCCAGTCGCGAGGATCACACCTTTCCTAGCACGGATCCTCAACTCTTTCCCCTCATGTTCAGCTATGACGCCGACCACCTTGCCGTTCTCCGTTATCAGCTTTCGAGCTGGAGTGCTATACCTGATTTCTATCCCTCTATCATGGCAGGAGTGCAGTAGGCGGGCGATCAGAGCGGTCCCCCAGCCGTAAATTCTGTCCTTCATCCTTTCCTGGATAAGGTTAAAGTCCCAGCCGCCAGTCATCATGGTCGCCATTCCACCCCACTTGACAAGCTCCTCTAAGAGTAGGGGCACGCTGACCGGCGAGAGCCTAACCCTCTCAGCAACCTCGGATGGAAGCGAGTTCAAGCTTACGAGCTTCGCCTCCATTATCCTCCCGCCCTTAGCGGCCCCCTCCCACTCCGGGAAGTAATCCGGCATCAGGGTTACATGAGACCACTCCACGCGGGTGTTCTCCTCCAAGTAGTCGCATGCCTCGCTCACGGTGTCTATGTACGTTCTGATCAGCTCCTCGCTCGACCTTCCTGCCGATATGGCCTTCATGTACTTGAATGCTTTCTCCTTCGAGTCAGGAGCCTTAACCCACTCCTTCTTCACCGGATCCCAAAACTCCGGCTGAAACCCCTCCCTGATAAACCTGTTATTGGGAACCCACACGGCTCCGCCTGAAACGGCGCTTGCCCCCCCAGCCTTATCCGTCTTCTCCAGCACGATGACCTTAGCACCCCTATCATGGGCGACTATAGCGGCAGTCAGCGCCCCAGCCCCACTGCCAACGACAACCACATCCGCCTCTAAATCCCACGTAGACATTCCTCCTCACACCTCACCACCCGAAGTGCAAGAGAATACTTTAGAGTTTTTAAGTATAAATTTCTAACTGAAGTTTCTCACGCTACTGAAATTTCCTCGTGAAGATGCTACATGTAGAAGTCGGCCTTAAAGGCTTTTCGAACAGGCTTGCAAAGCAAACAGTGATGGCAGCCGGCTACTTCAACACTTTTGCTTTCAGCATCGCTAAGGTGTCCCCCCATCGCCTTTCACAAGGATCTAAGCTGGGTGGTTGAGGCACGTGGATTAACTCACGGTGAAAGGGGAAATCTATAAAAGCTAGAATTCTCCCCTTTTAAGAAATTAGAAGGGTTGGAAGGGGTTGATGTAGTGTCGCTTCTATGGGAAGTGTTAGAGAGGTCTCAGACGGGGCCTCTAATGAAGGAGGAGGAGTTTGAAACCGAGTTTTTCCCTTCAAAGATAAAGGAAATAGTGAAGGAGCACGGGATAAAGTATGACCCGGAAGAGGTTGTTATGACCGACCCGAACATGGCTGACGAGATCTTCGAGGCAGGGCTTGAGCTCTTACTTGAGGTCGGACTCTACAATAAGGATACGAAGCGCATAGTTAAGTTCACGGAGGAGGAGATCAAGGAGGTTCTTGCCACTAGGAGGAGGGAGCTGGTTTTAGGTGAGGGAAGAGACCAGATCGTGCTGAAGCTGAGGAAGCCTGAGGATAGAGAGCCGCCTAAGACGTTCCTCCCCGCCGGGATCCTAACCAGTAACATAGAGCTGTATAAGGCTTACGTGCTGTCCGCAGCGAAGGAGCCTGTTGCAGACGGGCTGATAGCATTGCCACTGCAGGGTATAGGTGACTTGAAGCCTACCACCGAGACGCCTAGTGAAACCCTCCTCGGCTTAACCGAGGGGTTCATACTGAGGGAGGCTGCTATCCGTGTTGGCAGGCCCGGAATGTACCTTGGCATCCCCATGAGCGTGTCGAGCGCTAAGGCTGTGATGGGCTCCTTCCACCCTGCAGGGTACACGAGGTACAACTGCATGTGCCCTGTCCACATAATACAGGACATGAGGATCGACTACGACAGGCTTAACCTTGCCTTCTTCGCCCAGCAGAACGGAATAAACCCTTGGATTAGCAGCTGCCCAACAATGTACGCCTACATCGGGGGGCCGGAGGAGGCTGCCGTTGAGGGAATCGCCCACGTCCTCGGCATGATGGCTTACTCGGGTGGCTCCTTCGCCCAGGCCATGACGGCCACGGTTGAGGGACGATATGAGGGGAGGGACGTCTACTGGTCTAACTCGGCGCAAGCCCTCGCCGCTGAGAGGAACATAAGGGTTCCATGGATAAGCTATGGGAGCGGCGTCACAGGCCAATCAGCCACAGAGGTCTCCTTCTACTCCATAGCGGCGACCGTCGTAATGAACACGATATCAGGCATGGAGGGGATGTGGCTGACCGGAGGAGTCCCCGGGATAGAGGGCAGGTGGGGGGGAGAGGTTGCGAGGGCTGCCGCAGGAATCAAGGTGAGCGACGGAGTGGAAATAGTGAAGGAGCTCCTTAAACGCTACGAGGATAAGGCCAAGGTTGGGCTTCCAAAGGAGGACCTGATACTTGAAACCTACGACATGAAAACCCTAACACCCAAGAAGGAGTACCTGGAATTATACTCGAAAATGAAGAAGGAGCTCCAGGATCTGGGGCTGGACTACGAAGCATGGTAGCCTACTGAGAACCCTCCTTCTTTAACCTCCTTCTTTTTAGCGGGCAGCCCGGGTTGATGGCCTCCGCCTACCCAAAGTAACCCCTCGAAGACCTTCCAAGAAAACCCGAATTTCCTTTTTGAGAGTAATCGTGTATGAATGGTTAAATGCCCCGCCTGTTTTCCGGGCTTTGCCACGAGAGGTGTCAGGCGAAAAGGCTAGAGCTCCCTCCTTACCCCATCAGGTTTCTTACGTGCTTTAACCTTCCTTCTCATTGTCCAAATGCCGCCCTGTTTCCAGAAGCCTTATCTATCATCCTCCCCTAAGTTAGTTCGGGGAGCTATTATGGTGGGAGGGTTAAGCTGCCTGGCGGAGCCCTATAGGAGCGTGGTGAGAAGGGTTCTGGACCGCCTCCTCAGCTCCTTCGGCGACAGGCTTGTCAGCCTTGTCGTTTTCGGCTCGGTTGCCAGGGGGGACGCCAGGAGGGACAGCGACCTGGACCTCCTCGTGGTCATAGATGGGCTCCCAAGGTCTAGGTTTAAAAGGTTCGACGTTTTCATGGAGGCTTTGGGGGGAGAGTTCGAAGACTACCTTGACGAGCTGATGGACAAGGGCTTCTACGTGAGCATATCCCCCGTGATAAAGGAGCCTGAGGAGGCCTCCAAGCCCTCCATCCTGTACTTGGACATGGTCGAGGACTCCGTGGTGGTTTATGATAGATGCGGCTTTTTCACGGGTGTGCTTGACAGGCTTAGGAGGAGGCTGGATGAGCTGGGGGCCGAAAGGGTCTGGGTGGGGAAGAAGTGGTATTGGAGGCTGAAAAAAGGCTACAGGTTCGGCGAGGTCATCACGCTTGAATAACCTGAAGCTGGCTGAGTCGAACATCAGGCAAGCCGAGGAAAGGCTGAAGCATGCAGGGGAAGCCCTCACCTCAGGCAACTACCCCTACACAGTGAGGCAGTGCCAAGAGGCGGTGGAGCTACTGTTAAAAGCGGCGTTGAGGATCGCCGGCATAGAGCCACCGAAGTGGCACGATGTTGGACCAATAATAAGGAGGGAGCTCGACAGGTTCCCGCAGCGCTTCCGCGACGAAGTAGACTTCATAGTGTCCGCTTCGAGGAGGCTGAGAAATGAGCGGGAAAGATCAATGTACGGCGACGAGGAAACAGGCTTGCCACCAGAAGAACTATACACTAGGCTCGACGCCGAACAAGCACTAAGCGACGCTTTAAAAATAAGAAGACTGGTCTTGGAACTGCTCGGCGAAGCCTCCGGGGGGAGGAATGAATCCTCTTAGCGGTGCCAGCCGAGCAGTGAAATGTGTAATCCTTGGAGGGGGTCGCTAGCTTAGGATTGCACCCGAGCTCGCCGACGACACTGCCTTCAAGTACCTTTTAAGGTATCCCCTCCTAGCATGTTCAGGCGGATTCCAGCTCCATCTTCTCCTCCTATCCTCCAGCTCCTCCCCGGAGACGAGGAGGTCGATCCTTCTCCGTGGCAGGTCTATCCTCACCGTGTCGCCGTCCCTCGCCAGCGCTATGGGTCCGCCTTCAGCCGCCTCCGGGGATATGTGCCCAATGCATATCCCTCTTGTTGCGCCCGAGAAGCGTCCATCGGTGAGGAGAGCCACCTTTTCACCCATCCCCATACCAGACACGGCCGCGGTGACGGCCAGCATCTCCCTCATCCCAGGTCCGCCACGCGGCCCCTCATACCTTATCACCAGTATGTCCCCCTCCTCAACCTTCCCTTCCATGACTGCTTTCATGCACTCCTCCTCTCTGTCAAACACCTTGGCTGTCCCCTCCATCACCACGTCTTCATCCTTCAACCCTGAAAGCTTTATTACGCTTCCCTCAGGTGCAAGGCTACCCTTAAGTATCGCTATTGAACCATGCCCTCTAACCGGGCTGCTAGCCGGTCTTATTACGTCACGTCTCAGAACCTTCGCCCTCGCAGCGGAGTCCCTCAGCCTCCCATACACCGTCCTCGCGTCCAAGTCGAGGCGCTCGGATAGCTCGGAGAGGAGAGCTGGGACGCCTCCCGCCTCCTCCAAGTCCTCCATGGTGTGGCTTCCCCCGGGAGCCAGCGTGCAGAGCTGGGGTGTCGACCTGCTTACCTCCTCGAATACGTCGAGGCTCAGGCTTATCCCCGCCTCCGCAGCTATAGCCGGCAGGTGGAGGACTGTGTTGGTTGACCCGCCGAGGGCTACATCCACCGTTATGGCGTTCCTGAAGGCCTCCTCCCCCATCACCTCCCGCGGCTTAAGGTCCTCCTCCACGAGCTTGACAGCCACTCTACCGGTTTCTACGGCTATACGCTCCTTCTTGGCGGAGCATGCGTGTGCAGTAGCGCATCCGGGAAGGGACATCCCCAGCGCCTCGGTCAGGCACGCCATGGTGTTAGCCGTGAACATGCCGTTACACGAGCCAGCCCCGGGGCAAGCCACGTCCTCCATCTCCGCCAGCTCTTCTATGGTTAACTCGCCCTTCTCGCACCGCCCGACCGCCTCGAACATGCTTGCCACGCCCACCCTCTGACCCCTGTAAACCCCTGAGGGCATTGGCCCCCCCGTCAGGACAATCGATGGAATGTTCACCCTCGCCGCGGCCATCAGCATTCCAGGAGTTATCTTGTCGCAGTTGGTTATGAGGACCATTCCGTCAAACCTGTGGGCTTCAACCACGAGCTCCACAGAGTCAGCTATCACATCCCTTGACGGGAGGGAGTAGCGCATCCCAGCGTGCCCCATCGCTATCCCGTCACATATTGCTATGGTGTTGACCTCGAATGGAACCCCGCCCGCGCCGCTAACACCCATCTTGACGAGCTCGGCAAGCCTCCTCAAATGGACGTGCCCCGGGACGATCTCACTGTAGCTGTTAACCACCGCTATGAACGGCCTGTCAAATTCTTCATTAGTAACTCCAACTGCCTTAAGCAACGCCCTATGGGGCGCCCTCTCAACACCCCTCTTAACCTCATCACTCCTCAAACAAACACCCCAGAGAAAAAACAAATGAATTAACACTAAATCAACAGGCGACATTAAATTAATAAAAATAAAAAGTTTATCTTTCTATTCCAGCTAGCTTTCTTAGTTCTCTGCCTACTGTTTCGATCTGGTGGCTGGCCATTTTGTCCATTAGCTCTTTAAGCTTCCTCTGTCCTCCCCTGTATTCTTCAACCCACTCCTTGGTGAAGGAGCCATCCTTCACCTTTTTAGCGGCCTCCTTCATGTTCCTCTTAACGTTCTCGTCTAGTACTCTTGGCCCAACCGTTAATCCCCCGTACTTCGCCGTGTCGCTGACCGCCTTAAGCATGCCTGTGATCCCTCCCCTATAGATCATGTCCATTATTAGCTTCGCCTCGTTAAGCACCTCGAAGTATGCCACCTCAGGCTGGTATCCTTCCTCCACCAGAACCTCGAAACCCTTCTTTATCAGCTCCATCAACCCGCCTACTAGGACGCACTGCTCCCCTATCAAGTCCGTTTCAACCTCCTCCCTGAACGTAGTCTCTATCGCCCCAGCCCTAGTGGCCCCTATCGCCTTAGCGATGGCTAATGCAATCTTCATGGCCTGCCCCGTGTAGTCTTGGTGTACCGCCACCAGGGCTGGCGCCCCAAACCCTTCCAAGTATAACTCCCTAACCATGGCTCCCGGGCTCTTAGGGGCCACCATGAACACGTCCACTGTTTCAGGGGGCTTTATGAGTTCATAGTGGATGTTGAAGGCGTGTGCGAACCCTAAAGCCGCCCCATCCTTAAGGTTTGGCTCCACCTGCGCCTCGTAAACTTCTGGCTGAACCATGTCCGGGATGAGCATCAGGATCACGTCAGCCTTGCTGACTGCTTCGGGGACCTCGAAAACTTGGAACCCGTCTGTCGAGGCTGCATCCCACGACTTCCCCCGTCTTAACCCTAGGATCACGTTCACCCCGCTGTCCCTTAGGTTTAACGCTTGAGCCTTGCCTTGGCTTCCGTAGCCTATCACCGCAACAGTCTTCCCGTTGAGGATCGAGGAGTCAACATCGGCGTCCTTATAAATCTTAGCCATTTATACCTACCTCCTTCACGGTCGGCTCGGCTCCCCTTACGACTGCCGTTATCCCCGTCCTAGCTATCTCGACTATGTTTATTTTCCCTACTTCCTCTATAAACTTATTTATCCTGTCTGGGGTGTCGACAAGCTCCACAGTGACCGTCCTAGGGGTCATGTCCACGATGTGCCCCCTGTACCTGTTAACCTTCTCTATGACCTCCGACTGGAGGCCGTTGTTTGGCATGCTCACCTTTATCAGGGCGAGCTCCCTCACGATCATGTCTTCCGGCTTAAAGACCACTATGCTTACAACCTCAACCAGCTTATCAAGCTGGTAGACCACCTGGCTCAGCTCCCTCTCCTCGCCGTAGATTGTGAACGTCATGCGTGATATGCCCTCATACTCGGTTGAGCCAACGGTTATCGTTGCAATGTTGAAGTTCCGCCTCCTTATCAGGCTTGTAACCCTGAATAGCACCCCGGGCCTATCCTCGACAAGCGTAACTATCACGTGCATCCCGTCACTTCTACTCATGGGTAATGACCTCCCTTAAGCTTCTCCCCGGCGGAACGAACGGGAACACCTTTTCGTCAGGCGATATTCTGACGTCTATTATCGTGGTTACCTCGCTCTTAACTCCCGCCTTAACGGCCTCCTCGAAGTCTCCGTAGGACTGCACCGTGAAACCCTGAGCTCCATGTATCTCAGCGAACTTTGCCAGGTCAGGGTTCCCGCTGAGGTCTGTTGCCATGTACCTTTTACCGTAGAAGAGGGTTTGCCACTGCCTAACCATTCCAAGCCACCCATTGTTGAGTATCACAGCTATCACCGGCAAGTCTTCAGCCATGGACGTCACAAGCTCCTGGCTTGTCATCATAAAGCTTCCATCCCCGTCGACGTCTACGACCAGCCTTCCGGGGGCTGCCGCCTTCGCCCCGACAGCAGCTGGAAAGCCGAAGCCCATGGCTCCTAGCCCACCTGAAGTGATGAACGTTCGTGGACGGTAAACGTCGAAGAACAGTGCTGCCCACATCTGGTTCTGGCCAACCCCCGTGGTTACAATAGTGTCTTCTGGGACTGTCTTCCTAAGCATTCTCATCAGGACTCCCGGCTTAAGGTCGCCTTTAAGGTCGTAAACGGACTTTGCCTCCTCCTTCAACTCTTCGACCCTTTTAGCCCACAGCGTCTTAGCCCTCTTCCTAGCCCTCCTCTTAGCTTCCTCGAATATGCTCGCCAGCCCCCTCTTAGCGTCGCACACTA
>JAUQZD010000065.1 GCA_030587405.1 Candidatus Freyrarchaeum guaymasense
TAGTGGGTGGGGTCAGCGGATATAGTCTTTTATAGACATGTGTCCGCTTTGGGGCGCATCACCCTTGAAGGTTTGGTTTTATCCTTCAGGGGCTCGTCCCCTTTCGGGTGACCCCGGGAGCCCCACATCCGAAGGTGCTTGCCCCGATGGGCAGCCAGGCTGCCTGAGCAGACGGGGCTCCGATTAAGCATGCCTGGAAGGAGAGGTATAAATGTGTTGCGGCCGCAGAGCGTCCATTAATGCCTATGAAAAATGTTACTGCTTCGCAAGGCGAATTCTAAGAGGGGGCCGTTTTCCCTGCCTACGTCGCCCATAAATCACTATGAGCTCCAAGGTGCTTGAAGAATACTTTCTCTCTAGGAACTCTAGCTCTTTTCCCTATCAACGAAAAGTTGAAGCATTAAGTAATATTTAACTTCAACAAAAACTTTCCCGCTTTTAGGTGTTTCATCCTTTTAAGAGAAAGAATGGTGGAAAATTCTAGTTACTCCTGTTAATATGAACTCTATGGCTATTGCCGCTATGAAGAGTGCCATGACGCGTGAGACGACGAGGGAGCCTGTTTTCCCTAGGAGCCTGTTTACCGGGTCTATGAACCTGAGGATAAGCCATGTTAACGCGAAAACGAGGATGACCGCTATGATGGATACTAATATCCCCGAGGTTTGGAAGTACATTATAACCGTCGTTATGGCTCCTGGGCCGACCAGGAGGGGGCATGCTATCGGGACAACACCTACGCTCTCAGCGGGTAAGCTCTCCTCCTTTCTCCATCCGGCAAGAAGGAGTTGCAGGGAAATTATTAGTAGGAGTATTCCACCTGCTATCATGAAGCTTTCTATGCTTATGCCGAAGAGGAGGAGGATGTAGTGTCCTACAGCTGCAAAGAAGATCATGAGAATGAAGCCTGTAATCAATGCAACGTGGAACGTGTGATGTCTCTCCTCTACGCTCATACTTTCTGTGAGGCCTAAGAAAATTGGGATGTTGCCTAATGGATCCACAACGACGAAAAGGGAAACGAACGCCTTTGCCAGGTCTGGAAGCGAGCAGGTGAGAGTTATTATTAGTGTTTCCGGGAGCAATGGCTTCTCCTCTCTCGGTTTACGAGTAAGGCTGTGCAAGATCAAATAAATAGGTTTTGAACGGATTATGGTGGTTACGAACATCGTTCAGGGTTCCCACTGCTAGTGGGAGCTCTGGAGGAGGACCCCGGAAAGGGTTTCCCTCCTCCTTCACGGCCTTTAAACCTCGACCACCTCGGCTTCTGGGGTTATCGTAACTTTACCGTTTCCCTCCTTAACGTTGCCGATAACGTACGCTGTAACCCCTCTTTTTTTGAGAGATGAAATAAAGGCGTCAAGTTTATCGGGGGGCACGGCCACCAGCATTCCTCCAGATGTTTCAGCCGATTCCCCTGCCTCAAGCCCATAGCCGAAGAGCTCTGAAACTTGAATTGAACCTTTAATTACTGGGATACAGTTAATTTCTAAGTCTACGCCGCTCTCCCTAGCCATGTTCCTTGCGTGCCCAACCAGTCCAAACCCTGTAATGTCCGTGGCAGCGTTAGGCTTAACTTCCTGCATTGATTCCGCAACAGGCTTGTTCGGCGAGGTCATTAACTTCAATGCTTTCTCAACGATTTCTTCAGCTTCCTTCCTAGAGAGTATTTTGAGAATCTCCTCCGATAAGACGGGGTCTTTCATAGCACGGTAAACAGCCATTGCAGGCTGCGTTCCGAGGGGCTTCGTCAGCACGAGAACATCCCCACCTCTAGCGCCACTCTGGTACACTATCTGGTCTGGATGCGCCACTGCAGTTACCTCCCCGCCTGAGAGAGGCCACGGATTAAAAATCGTGTGTCCACCTATGCATGACGCCCCCACGTCTTCAAGGTAATCCTTAATTCCGCGGAGGATGTCTACCGCGATTCCTATTGGCATGTCTGGCGGAACACCTAGTATTGCTAGGAAGCCGACGATTTCCGTTGCCCCCATCGCTTATGCGCGTAGCCTGCATGGGGCTACGCTGTACACGTCACTGGTCACGTTTGCAGCGGATATTTTCCCCTGTACGTATCCTTCGTCTACGTTTGGGGTTATGAAGTCGACGCTTTTCACGAGGGCTAGGCCTTCTCTGATTCTCACAACGGCTGCATCCTCGTTAGGCCCACCGAGTACACCGCTGGGAGGTGATATCCCAGCCTTCTCTAAGAGGCTATGGAGGGGTTCCTGGGGAAGCTTACATGATCATCCATGAAGGGATACAACCTTCGTCATCCTGTACTCTAAGGGTTACACCTCCATTTAGTGTTTCACTAAAACATTTACGTGGTGCTGATAAAAACTTTTTCAAGAAAAGTGATAACATGAATAAGAAAAACCGATAAGTGCGGGGCTGCTATGCTGGCCCGGATGTTGGATGGGCAGCTTGCATTATTGCCTGGGTGAAGTCTTCTGGCGTTACGCTGGGAACTTCCACGCCCTCCTCGGAGTAGAACGATGAGACGGCGTTTAAGACCTCTTCTCTCCTCAGCTTCACTCCTTTAAGCTTTTCCTCTAGCTTCTCCAGTTTCACTTCAGGGTACATCCAGAAGTCTCCGCTGATCAACACGTCCAGTATCTTGTCCTCTTCAAACTCTAAGGTAACCCTGATTAATCCTCCGGGAGCTTTATAGGCTGACTCGGCTACGAAGGTTGACCCTGCAACCTTGACTTTCTTTGCTAGTTCCGGGTGGGAGAAGTCGCGTGCGTACGTCCACTCATCGGAGAGGTACTTCTTTTCAATCTCCTCCGTCAGCCTTCTTTCTCTGTCGGTGAGCTCGCCTTCAACCATTTCAGCCCCTAAAACCTCTTCAAAGTTTCTCACAAGCAGACTCTTCACCTTCTCTAAGGGCGGCTTACTTCCAAGCTCTCTCAGAAGCGTGGTCACCCGATCCCTTAAGCTCTTAGCGAACTTATCCCTAAACTTTTCGCTTGGAACCTTAAGCACCCTGACCATCATATCGTAATCAAAGTCGAAGATTATGTTTCCCGTAAGAACGTTGACTTCCCCAACTATTCCAGCGCCATTCCCGCTTATCTTCCTGCCTTCAACCTCGATGTCATTAACAGGCTTAAAGTAGGCTGAAACACCAAGCTGACGGTAGGTTCTTACAGGTGCCTCCAGGAGGAATCGGAAGAACTCGGCTACAGCCCCCGGAACCACAGGGTTACTCCTGTGAACTATAACTTGATAGAAAAGCTGGTTTTCATCCAGGTAAACAGCGCCTCCTCCAAGGATGCGCCGCACAACGGGTATACCCTTCAACCTGCAAAACTCTAAGTCAACCTCCTTCGCAGCCTCCTGATGGAAACCTATGCAAACCAGGGGACTCTCGGGGTAGCAGAGGATAAGCGTATCCGGAACGTTTCCCTTATCCCTCTCCAAGGCAACAGCCTCGTAGACAGCTTGCGTCTGCACAGGAGGGAGAGAGCCAAGGTCTAAGAGACGCCACATGAAGAACACCCCAAATACTACTGTTAGGTCAACTTAGATTTAACTTTAAACCTAAAAAATTAACGAGGCCCGTTGACAAGTTTTAGGCGTGAGAGCACCTAGACAGAATGGAGGCATCCGCAAAAAAGAGAAATTTATTGTTTTTTAAGCCGTTCTCTTATTTCTCTTTCAATCCATTCTTTTATTGCTTCACCTGTTATGAGGTTCTTAAGCTCCTCCTCCAGGTTGGATGGATCCACTAGTATAAGCCAGCCCTTCCCGTAGGGATCCTCGTTCACTATGGATGGATTCGCCTTTATTTCAGGGTTAGTTTCAACTATCGTGCCTGAGACTGGAGACCTTAACGGCCCAACCCATTTCCCGGTTTCAAGGGAGCCAAACGTTTCATTCTGCTTAACCTCTCTGCCTACAGGTTTTAGCCGTATGAAAAGGATCTGGCCGGCGGTCACTTGCCCGAAGTCGTCGAACCCAACCCTCACCTTGCCATTCTCAACTCTAGCCCAACAGTGATCAGGGTGGTAATGGAGATCCTCGGGAAGCTCGGCTTCAACCATTTCCCCCTCAAGCTCAAACGTGAACTTCACCTAAACCACCTTCAGGAGCGCTGAGAAAGGTAGATGCACTAATTTAAAATAATTTTCTCTTCACCCCAGCCCTCTCGCTCTTAAACCTCATTCCTTTACTTTTATATTTTACTTAATGCTTAATGAAAACGAATTCTGAAGATAACTAAAGTAGGCTGGCAGGAAGCACCCACCCTAATTGGTTCTATCATTTTTGATGGGTTTTGGGGGAGATGGGCTTTTGTGGATGTCTACTCCTTTCCACGCATTGGCCCGGGGGGGTCTCGTGGGCTATTGGGGGAGCTCGGGAGCTCCTCATCTGAGGGTTCTGTCCTCTGGGGCTGCTAGGCGGCTGAGCATCCGGGGCAACCTCCACCTGTTCACCCACCAACACCCACAAATACCACCAAATACCTAACTGCTTCGCAAGGCATGCGGTTAGGGATGCTATCACGGACTAACGCTATCCCCCAAACAACTTTAATTTTGTGTTAAAATTTTTACTTGAGATCTCAGGCTTTCTTTTCTAGCCAATTTTCGGGTATTTTTATGTGACCGTCGAAGGCATGGGGAGGATTTAAAGTTGGCTGCTGATGAGGTATCCGTCAGAGAGAAAACCATTCATAACTCTATGACAATCTATGCCTTCAGCAACATTGACAGTAGTAGGATGCCTGTTAACTCTCCCGTTATGACCGGAGGAAAGCCTCATTGAGGACCATTCCGTACGCGACTTAGTAGAGCAAGGGTTTGCTTAACTCAACATTCAAGTTATATGGAATTAAGAATTTATCTTGCGTTCCGCTGTTCACTTCTCCGAACGGTTAAAAGAAGAACTCAAAATTGTACCAAATCTTTACATGGTGAAGGAGTTTTATGGCGAAACGGGCTTCCTTTTCCTCCTGATCACCCCCGTACTCTGACTTGAACTTGTCCAAGCTGATAAAGCTTGCAGAATACGTGTGCAAGGGGTACCAGGGGACATTCAAAAGGACGGATGTACTCTATGGTGATGACCCTTCTAGGAGGGAGAAGGAGAGGGAGAAGAGTTCAAGCTCTCTGGCGTCCCTCATACATCACTACGTCTTCAAAAGAAGGGAAAACAGAGGCGGTGTGAAAGAAGTAGTCAAAGACGCTTATTCCACGATCTTGTTTTCAGAGTCACGTGTTAAAAAGCTAAGATGCAATGTAAAAGCTGTGGGAGAACAACTACTAAGAGGGGGAATTCTTGTCCGGCATGTGGAGGGATCTTGCATCCGTCACCCCCCGTCCTAGTGCTTGAAAGGGTTGCTTTCGCCTTCCCGGATGTTGTTGCTGAAAAGGAGGGAGAAGTCGGGTCAAACCGACGGGAAAACAGCGAGCCAACGTGGAGGCGTTAATGGAGAGAATCCTGAGGAGAATTATTAGAAAGGTACGGAGTCTAAGACATCAAAAACCCGATGAAATGCTTGAAATAGCATCCGACAAGATAATAAGCCTATCACACCAATTTAGGCACCTCATCAACCCGATCTTAGAGCCGACGGAAGCTAAACGGTTCATGGAAGACGGCGAAGGATTCATAGGGGAAAATGACGGAGAACTCAGGACACGTTTAAAAAGAAAGCTTAGGGCGATGACAGGTTAGGGCAATGACAGGCATGAAACTTACACCCAAAAGTAGTAAAAGCATTCTTTGACTACCTTGAGCAAGCCGTCAAGAAAGCACAAATAAAAAACCTTAACAGAAAACTCGGATGATCGGAGACCCACCCCCAAGCAAATACACGATAAACCAAGTACAAAGTTTACCTATTCCACGAATATTCCCCCAAACTCCCCCTACCTGACAAAGCAGAGTGCAAGGAAAAGGTCACTGTTCCTAATACGAGGAAAACGAAAAGGTAAAAAGAGAGAAGAACTAATTGTTTTCCCGTCCAGAACAGTTTAAATAGTAAACCTAAAATGTGAGTGGAGGTGGACCTGTGTCAGGGCTAACAACCCTAGGACTAGCCTTGCTAATCAGCTTCCTCATAGCCTGCGCAACCTACCTCACAGGAAGAATCATAGCGGCAAAAGGGAAGAAGACACCAGACAAAATAGAACCTTACGCCTGCGGCGAAGACTACCCCCCTGAAAAATTTCAGTTCAGAGTACACCTAGTATACTACGCGATATTCTTCACGCTCCTAGAGACGGCAGGGGTAATAGTGTTCACGTCATCCTTCAGCAATCCAGTCTATGCAGTAATGTACATGGTTTTCCTGATTGTAGCAGCACTCCTCGCGCTCTACAGGAGGTGAAATGTTAAGGAGAGGGTGAGAGGAATGGGGTTGCTAGACAAGGTTGTGAAATGGTCAAGGGTGAAATCCCCCTGGGTACTGCACATGAACACAGGAGGATGCAACGGATGCGACATCGAAATCCTCGCCGTGCTCATGCCCCGGTTTGACGTTGAAAGGTTTGGCATTATCTTGACCGGAAGCCCAAGACACGCCGACGTGCTACTCTGTACGGGGGCTGTAACGAAGCAGATGAAGAAAAGGCTGATACGTATCTACGAGCAGATGCCGGAGCCTAAGTTCGTGATGGCAATAGGAAACTGCGCCTGCACAGGCGGCGTCTTCAAAGGATGCTACGGCGTCGAAGGCGGAATAGACACCACAATCCCGGTTGACATCTACGTTCCGGGATGCCCACCGAAGCCGGAAGCGATCATCGACGGCGTAGCGAAGCTCCTAGCCAAGCTTCAAGAATCTTAAAGGAGAGGAAAACATGAGCAGAAGGAGGAAGGTTTCAACGAAAAACGAGGAGAAAATGCTCGTCGAACTGAAAAAAGAGCTCGGACCACAGCTGATCGAAGGATACGTCCAGAGACCCAGAAGAATCCACATTAAGGTTAATCCGGGGGCACACAGGAAGGCCATCGAGTTCATGAGGGATAAATGGGACGTATGGCACGTCTCCACCATCACAGGAATCGACCTAGGAGAAAAAATCGAGGTTATCTTCCACATGTGGAAGTTCAAAGAGCCACAAACAGCAATCCTAGTCAGAACGGAAGTGCCCAAATCAGAGCCCAAACTCGAAACGGTGACGGACATCGTTCCGGC
The DNA here is from genome assembly GCA_030587405.1 of Candidatus Freyrarchaeum guaymasense. Next base: position 7,154 of record JAUQZD010000065.1, read on the forward strand.
AAGCAACTTCTACGAGCGAGAAGTACACGACCTACTCGGCGTCGTATTCGAAGGACACCCCAACCTAGAACGCATAGTCCTCCCCGACGACTGGCCTGAAGGCGTATACCCGTTAAGGAAGGATTGGCAACCACCTGAGTAAGAAAAATGTTGAGGAATGGAGGTGTTAGAAGTGTCTCTTGTGAGAATTCCGGTTGGGCCCCAGCATCCAGCGTTGCATGAGCCGGAGAACTTCACTATTGAGGTTGAGGGGGAGACTGTTGTTGATGTTAAGGTGAGGATAGGGTATGTTCATAGGGGCATCGAGAAGGGGCTTGAGAGCAGGACGTACGTTCAGGGGATCTTTCTTTCCGGGAGGATATGCGGTATTTGCTCGAACTGTCACACGACTACGTATGCGATGACCGTGGAGGAGGCTGGCGGGATAGAGGTTCCGGAGAAGGCGAATTATATCAGGACCATTATAAGTGAGCTGGAGAGGATACATTCGCATCTGTTGTGGCTTGGTGCTGCGGGTCTTGAGATAGGGTTTGAGACGATGTTTATGTACGTGTGGCGGGACAGGGAGGTTGTAATGGATTTATTGGAGGCGATATCGGGTAACAGGGTTAACTACGCGATTAACATTGTTGGCGGTGTGAGAAGGGATATTACCCCTGAGCTGGCGAAGGAGATAAGGAAGGGGCTTGATTACTTGGAGGAGAGGACGAACTACTACAAGAAGCTGTGCTTCGAGGAGACGACCATCAGGAAGAGGACGGAGGGCGTAGGTGTTCTGGATACGGTGACTGCGAGGAAGCTTGGAGCGGTAGGCCCCACCGCCCGGGGTTCAAACGTGAAGTTTGACGTGAGGAAGGATGACCCGCACCTTAAATATGATGAGGCCGAATTTGAACTCATTACCTGGGATACGTGTGATACGTTCGCTAGGATCGTCGTCCGCATACTTGAGGTTCTCGAGAGCATAAAGATCGTTAGATGGTGCCTTGACCATATGCCTAAGAAAGGGGACATACGTCCACAGAAGATCATAAGACGTGTCCCTGAGGGAGAGGCTTACGGGCGCTTCGAGTGCCAGAGAGGCGAGCTCGTCTACTTTGTTAAGAGCGATGGCAGCGATAAGCCCTACAGGGTGAAGGTTCGGACACCAACCATGGCGAACATTCTCTCGGTTCCTGAGCTGCTTAAGGGCGGATACATCGCTGACGTTCCCATAGCGTTGGCGTCCATTGACCCATGCTTCGCCTGCGAGGACAGGATAACGTTTGTGGATGTGGAGAAGGAGAGGAAGTGGACTTGGACTAAGGAGCAGCTGCGCAAGTACGCCATGGAGTTCAATAGGAGAGAGGGAAGGTGGTGAACGCCGACTTTCCCTTCCATGGTTTAATTTTTAATGAAAACCTATAAATTGTGATTGGAGGCGAAATTGAAACGTGGCTTGAGGGTTAACCTAGAATGGAATGGGGAGATGTGAAGGATGGGGTTAGAGCTTCTACTTATGTATCAGCTAGCCCAGCAGCCTACGGCACTAGACCTTGTAAAGGAGCTATTTAAGATCTTGGTGTTTCCAGGGGCAGCGTTCATGTTCCTTCTGGCTCTGGTTGGGGAATGGTTTGACAGAAAGGTTCATGGTAGGCTTCAACATCGTGTCGGGCCGTTCTACACGGGGTGGCATGGGATCCTGCAGCCTCTCGCAGACTTCATAAAGCTTCTGGCGAAGGAGGACATAGTTCAGAGGGGAGCAGACGTTAAGAGCCTGACGGCAACCCCCATAGTGGCCTTCACCTTAGCCCTCACGATGGTCATGTTTCTCCCTGTTTACAAGGGGACGGGGATAGTTAGCTTTGAAGGGGACCTGGTGTTCCTGATTTTCATGGCAACCATGTACACGGTTACGGTGATCCTGACAGGGTGGTTCTCAACCAACAGGTTCGGAGAGGTTGGAACAGCCAGGTCTGGACTGCAGCTAATAGCATTTGAAATTCCGCTCGCACTAGCGGCCCTAACGCCAGCCTTCGTGGTGGCAAACTACATGGCGACGCCTCAGCAGGCAGCCCAGACTCTGGCCCTGCTTGGAATCTTGAACCTTCCGACGATAACTGTTGAAGCATACGTTTTGCTTTCAATGTTTGCGCCGGAACTCTGGACGTTTTACGTTGCCCCGTTACTCCAGCTGCAACCGTTCTCAGTACTGTCAGTCCTGACGATAGGGAACATAACCACTTTCCAAGCCGTCACGAGGATGCCGCTGATACTCGTGGCACCGATCTCGTTCGTCTCGCTTCTAATATCGATCATGGCTGAGATGGAGAAGGTTCCCTTCGACATACCCGAAGCCCACACGGAAATAGTTGCAGGGTGGCAAACGGAGATCTCAGGGAAGAAGCTGGCGCTTTTCAGGGCGGCGGGAGACCTTGAAATGATCTTCGGAGCAGGACTGGCATCGGCACTGTTTTTAGGGGGACCCTACGGTCCAGGGAGCATGATAGGGGTGACACCGCTCGAAAGAATGATGGGCGCTATCCCATGGGGTTACCTCATAGGCTTCGGATGGTTCCTAGTTAAGCTCTTCGTGGTGCTGTTCCTGATAACTCTTCTACGAACAGCGTTTGCAAGGTTTAGGATAGACCAGGTTACAGCTGGAGCATGGAAATACCTAATACCATTAACAATATTAAACATAATAATAATAGAAGTGGCGGTGTACTTGGATCTCTTCGGGTGGAGGGCGACGTCCACCCTCATAATGCTAATGTTAAGCATGATCTAGGAGGTGTGGCGGATGCCGCGGCCAGCCGCGATAGCCCCTGAACTCCTAAAGCACCTACCCAAGAAGCCGGCAACAGTGTTTTACCCGTTCGAAAAGCTGCCAGTGCCAGAGGGCTATAGGGGGAGGCACATATACCACGTAAACAAGTGCACAGGGTGTAGCCTTTGTGCAAGGGACTGTCCGACGGGAGCAATCACGATGGTCCCAGACACGAGGCCTGAAGGGCAAAGGACAAAAACGGGTAAGAGGCCGAAGATAGACCTTGCAGCATGCATGTTCTGTGGGCAGTGTGTGTTAAGCTGCCCAAGCGGCGCCATCGAAATGACCGGTGACTACGAGTTAGCAGCGTACTCTAAGGAAGAAATGAACTGGATCGAAGTCGAAGACTAAAAACTCAACTTATTTTTTATTATTTTAACTGATTCACTATTTTTCCGATTTTACCGGTTCAAAGTTTGAAGGATCAGATAAATCATGTTTCAGCCTTTATTCTCCTAGAAAATGATACCTATCAATAAGGATAAGTGGATTTATGGAGGCAGTAGACGGCCGTTTAGCCTTACCGTTTTCCATTCATTTTTGACGGCTTCTGGACCTAAGAAAGTCAAGAATTCATACTTCTCTTTAGAGATGAGGTTGGCGGGTGGTGTTTTAGTGTATCCTTTCAGCCTTGAACCGCATCCACATTTCTCTCGCTCGCTCTACTGGAACGTAATCTCTAACTTTGACCATCGTTATTGCGTTTTGCGGGCACTTAACCGAGCAGACACCGCATCCAACACAGTTTTCCTCTATTACCCTTATTTCATCATCGTGTAGATCCTCGGCGTGGGGGTAGTGGTGGTAGAGCGCGTTGAAGGGGCAAGAGTTAACGCATGTGTCACATCGCTTGCAGGCTTCATGGTCTATTTTGGGCATGAAGTTCGACTTGACAAATCCTCTCGGGTTTTTTAGCTTTGTCAGCGTACCTAGGAAACCACAGCAGCAAGGGCAACAGTTGCATATGAATGCTGGACGGTGCTGGTGGTTGGTTGTCGTGTGGACTAACCCGTGCTTCTCGGCTAGCCTTAGCACTTCAAGCACTTCTTCTTTGCTTATTTCTCTTGCCCAATCCGCCTTATTGCATATTCTGCTGAGGCGTCAAAGGAGAGGCACACTTCCAAGGGGTTGTCGCAGTTGTTGTTTGTTAGCCTGCATACGCAGTTGAGGAGGGCGATCGTTCTTGCATTATTTATGATCTCGCTGGCACGCTCGAATGGCATCACCTCGACTTCAGGAGATATCCTAGCCTCCACCGGGATTATTCTGGCTATGGGATAGTTGGACGCTGCAATCTCCATACCCCAGCCGTCCATGTAGTATTTCTCGAAGAGGCGGGCTACCTTACGTTTAACATCGTTCATCGGCCCCATCGGCAGGAGGAGCTCGTATAATCCTGGAACGAGGGGGAGAAGAGAGTAGTATGTTTTCCCGCTTTTCCTATCTATAAACTCGAAGAGGGCTCCTTTACTTGCAAGCCTCGAAAAACTTTTTCAACGTGCTCACGGGTTAAGCCTAATTCGTCAGCAACCTCCTCCACTGTCTTCGGATCTAGGAATGGCATGTCAAAGGATGAAGCAAGCAACTTGGCTTCTTCCGGAGTGTAAACCAGTTTGAGGATCTCGTAGATCTCCCTCCTCTTCGAAGCCCTAATCGGCACTTGTTTAACTTTTCCTGAGATCCTCGTATACGTCTTCACTCATACTAATTCCACCAATGGAAGGCTGCTTCGCTAACAATAGATTCTGCAAGGTTTAAGTTTAACGGTGGGTAGGGAAGCCTTCCTGAAAGCGGTGCCTGCAGCCTCTTAACCCAACACCCAGAAAAGAGGAGTCGAGAAGGACGTCTAGCTGGGGTTGAGCGTGGATCTTAGTGGTTGAAGACTGCTGCGTAAGGTTTCACCTGCCTACCCTGCCTTCAACCAGGATTTTCTGATGTTTTTTGAGGAGGAAAAATTAAACCCAGGTTTTTGAGCGTGCTGGCTAAGGCGGCTAAGACTGCTTCGGTGAATACTGGCTGGGCTTGCCACCCCATGTGACCTATTCTTAGAAGGTTTTCCTTGTGGTCGCCCACCCGGCGGAGATCCTCACACCCCATTCTTTCTCTAATGATTTGATCACCTTTTGAGCAGGGATGGGGGTCTTGAAGGCTGTTATGGTAGGTGTGCAGAACGCGTCGGGTCTCCCGCATCCGGGACACAGACTGCATTGGTTATGCATTTCAAGCCCTAAGCGCCTAATAAAAGACTTCGCCTTATTCGACTCTTGGACGTGGCGTTTAAAGACGTTTCCGAGCCCCTCCCTAAAGATCTGCTTTAGAGAGGAGTTAAGGGCGAACATTGAGTGGATGGGGAAGGTGTAAGGGAGTAGAATTGGCTCTGTGAACGAGGGCTGCAGCGTCCTGAAGTTTAAGTACCATAACCTAACCGGCGTCCTCCTGTTCTCAAAGGCCTCCCATGCTTTCCTGCTCACAGACATCACGGATAGTGTTGGTGGCACGTTGAGGCACTTCTGGCACCCTGCGAAGGCTACGTCTATCTTCCACTTGTCCACGTTGACTTCGACTCCCCCCAAGCTTGACATGACGTCCACTATTGTTACCGCCCCATAGCTGTGGGCTAGAGGGCATATTTTCTCCTATAGGCATTTTAAGCCCTGTCCCCGTCTCGCTGTGAACCACACAGACAACTTTTGCCTCGCTCTCGCTTAGACATTCCTCGAACACATCTAATGGTATTGGCTTGTCTTCGAAGAGAGGCGTGAGAGAAACTATTCCTCCATGGATACGGGGCATTTCAGCCATGAAAGACGAGAAGAAGCCGGAGTTAACCACTAGGACGTGGTCTCCGGGCTCAACGAGGTTGGCTATCGCAGCCTCCATAGCCGAGAAGGACGAGCTAGCCAATGTTAGGGTTTGACCGCTTGAATGGAAGAGCCTCTTTAAGAGGGAGAGGTTTTCAGCGTGGACTTCGAGGAGGTCGGGATCCCTTAGGTCGTGAACCTGTCTGCTCATTTCCTTCAGGATGTGGGGTGGAGACTCCGTTGGCCCCACACCCATCAGAAGGGAGTAGCGCCTCATTCACGTCACCGGTAGGGATATATGAGAGCGTTTGGTATTACGGCCACTTTCGAGCCGGAGTCAGCTACCTCATCAACTGCTCCCTGTAGTGATGGACGCCACTTAAACCCTATCCGTTCAGCTTGATCCTCCCCCACTCCCTTAGACACTAGGACGCAGTTGAACCTTTCTTGGAGGCGCTTCGCCTGTAAGGCTATGGTGGCTTCCAATGGGTTCGTGGACATTTTCCTGCGCAGTTCCTCGACTGGGAGTGCAAGGAAATCTTCAAACTCGGGGTAATGGGTGCAGACGCCTTCTCTTAAAGGAGACACTAGGATTATAGTCGCTCCTTCCTCGGCTATGTTAGCGGCTGAAAACAGAGCTTTTCCAGCCTGCCACAGGTCATTATCATACGGGTGGGAGCTCGCCACAACCACGTCTGCACTCCATGGAGCCTTCACGCCTACGGCTTCAACCGCCGCCTTCACCGCCATCCTATGAGCTGCCACGAAGTTGCCAGAGGAAACATGGATCACTGAAGCATCACACCCCTAACGATGTTGATGGAGAAGAGCTTGCTAAGCTTGCCTGCAGCTTCCTCAGCGTCGAGGCGGGCGGGCTTTCAGGAACGCCAAACCGTGTCAAGGGATGCTCAGCCAGCCTATGGTTAGAGGCTACGGTCACACGTCCAGCTACCCCTAGCACAATAATCTTTGCACCACCACTCCATCCGTGAATGTTATGGGGGGCTACCGATCCTATGGAGACTATTATGTCAGCCTTCACGGCTTCGCTGTTAACCCATACCGGTGTTCCTCTCGATGTTTCCCCTAGGAACAGTAGGTTATCGTCTGGGTTGTGCTGGGCGACCGGGAACACGTTGTATGCTTCACCAAGCTTCGCCTCCAGTTCTTTCTCGCTCATCCTCCTATGCGTTCCCGAGGCGGCGAGTATGGACAAGCCCCCTTCACAACTTTCTTTAGTCGTTCAGCAACTTCTGGGATTATTTCTTTTGCGGGTGTTGAACGGGTGTAGTCGTCTACGAGAATAACGGCTTTTTCGCCCTTAAGCTCTTCAATCCTCCTTTCAGCTATTGGAGAGTCAAGGCTTTCCCGGAGGAGGTTGCTTAAAGGGCGGGGAGGGAGGCACTTGGCTTTAAAACAGTGCAATCTACGTTAAGGGTTAGGAAGCCTTCACCGTAGGGCACCTTGAACGTTTCTGATCCTCCTTAACAGTTTCTTAGCGTTCTCCCCGAGGATCCTGATGAGGGACTCGTTGGGAAGGTTTAGGGACGTTATTTTTCCTAGCTCCTCGCTTAGGCTTTTGAAGGGATAGTCCGACCCGAAAAGGATGCGTTCATCCCCAAACATCGCAACGGCTTCAGTGATCACCTTCGGGGGGCCCATGAGGTTTCGAGGTAAACGTTATCATTTTTGAGACCACCATTTTCGCGTTCTCCCAGTATCCTCCCCTCCCCGTCCCCATGTGGGCCATAATGAAGGTAACGCTGGGGAAACTGTCTGCTATAAAGTCGAGAACTATAGGGTCTGCAAACTTCAGGTTTCCAGCACTGCAGTATCCGAAATGGATCACCACCGGGCACCGCGCCCTTTCAGCCAGTTCGTAGAAGGGTTCAAAAATGAGATCATCTGCCGGGGCATTCTGAAGGGGGGATGAACCTTTACGCCTAAAGGCTTGTTTGAAGGTAGACTTCCACCGGCGAGGATAAAAGGCACCGTCCTATCCGACTTTAAAGGGTTAATTTTTCTAGGCTTCATCCACCCATCAAAGGCGGAGAGGAGAGGGAGCGAAACCGCGAACTCGACAGAGAAATCATTAAAGTACTGTTTAGAGTAGGAGCTAAGGGCTCCCTTCCCCTTAAACCAGAATTTAGCATCACAGAGATGGGTGTGGAAGTCAGCGATGCATAGGGACAAAGGAGAACCACCTCCACATGCCTACAGAACAAATTTTATTTTCTCGGATTCCTCCCTAACCTCTTGGAAATCTGGACACCTGGTATTTCCGGGAGGGAAGGAATAAACATTGTTGATGATGGAGGAGAAGTGTTCCTTAGGCCGCTAAAAAGGTTTCTGTTGCTACTAGGTTAGGATGGGTTTCCTGTGAAATTTTACTCTTTGTCCTCTTCGACAACTTTTAACCCTAATAGTTGGGCGATGGTTTTTAGCCTACCTTTCCAGTCTCCATAGAAGACGACGCGGTGCCATCCGGCACCCCAAACCCAGTTTCTAGCTAAAGCCTCGGTGTTAGCCTTAGCTACGAGTTGGGTTGCGCAAACGATTGGACCATGTTCATGTCCAACTGTTTCAGCAGTGTGAACCGTTATAGCCTTGTTAGCAGGGTCTAAACCCACGACTGTTACCACCTTGTTTAATGGCAGTTCCACGTCAACGCGCTGCTTGAGGAAGTGGGCTCGCCTTATCGTGTAGGGGCAGGTCTCCGTGGAGTCAAAGCCGTAGGGATTTATGGGGGCGTAGCAATGGTAGTATACTACTTCACCGTTTCTCATGTCTATTGCAGGATCACTTATGAATCCTGGCACGTTAGCGAGGTACTTCATTAAGAGCATGATGGCCCCTGACCGCACGTCTCCTTCGCATACGCCGATGAAACCTTCTTTAGCTAGCTCCATGAATCCAAGGCATGGCCATGCATCTAGTAGGCCAAAGCCGACAAGGTGTATGTCGTCGAAGGATATGGCGGCTGCGCCATGCTCAATGAGAGCCTTCTTCATGGCTAGGTAGAGGCGGGCGGGCGCCACTAAGTCATCAAGAGAGTGCTCATCTACCCTGGCAGCGTTATTCAGCCACCTCTCAGCGACCTTCCTAGCTTCTTCAATGCTGGCAGGCTCATAATATTTTTCCTTAAAGGCATCTATGGTCATGTACTCTACGTCGATTCCTGTAATGCTCTGCACTTCCCGGGATATGTTACACATATCGATGCATATTGGGTCTTCCGCCCACATGAAGTCTTTTGTCACTTCGTCGACGATGACTAGCATCTTCGAGGAACTAAGCTTGTGAACCACATCTAATAGGTTGACATATTCGGCGACTTGTTCAACGTCGGGGATCCCCCTCATAGAGAAGCCTACTACCGGCATTCCGCTGCTTAAAGCCCTTGAATACTCCATTAGGAACTCCCCTGAACCAACGTACGTTTCAGACAGGACAACGGCTGGTTTCCCGCTTAACAGGATCGGCCTTAAGACGCCGCCCATCATGTTAATGTTAAAGACGAGGTACCCTGTCACGTCGCCTAACTCCTTCAGGATAGACACGCTATCATTGAAAGAGAAGGATTCAGCGTAGGCGAACTCGATCCAAGAAAAACGTTCACTGAGCGAGCGTAGAAGTTCACCAATAGCTGTTCTCAGCATTTCATTGGCTTTATCCACAGGCTCTCCGCCAAAGCGCTCGGCAGGGGTTAAACAGAGTATAACTCCCACTCTGTTCTTCCCACCGTCCACCCTACCACCTCCTTTTTTAAGATCCCGATGATGAGGTTCCCATTCCTTCTTTCCAAAATATCCTTTTAGTGTTATATATATAAGGGCTAGTCCGTGCATGTTTCAAGGGAATTATTTACCGTAAGGTGAGGTTGTTGAGCTTCAACTATCCGGAGTTAAAACATCCAGAACGCTGCAATAAGTGTGGGGCATGCATGAACTCTTGCCCGATCCATGCCATATTAAGAGTAGATCCGTTTGAGGTGGACATCACCAAGTGCGCTACGAGGGAAGACTGCTTCATCTGCGCAATGGCATGCCCAACAGGAGCCCTAGTATTAAAAGAAGGAAGAAAGGAAGAAGTAAAAATAAGGGAGCCTGGAGGGACGTGAAGACGGTCAATGAGGGAGAAATGCTTGGAGCCGAGTTTGCTAAGCGTAGACAATTCTAAACGTAACTCTAAAGTTGATCAGGCAGCCTTCTTTTAAAATTGGGAACCTATCTATTTATTCCACTTTGTAAGTGAGGTTCAGCTTACATAGGCATTGCTAAGCCTATGAAGCCTTGGGGCACATCAGCCTCATCTCCCTCTGGGTTCATCGGGAGCAAATCATCGGTCTCGCCCCCTTTCGGGGTAACCCCGCTTTCCCTCCTCATTTGCATCTTCCACGGAGAGATCATCTTTTTAGTCACCGCTCTGTGGAAGGTTCTCGGAGGGGAAGGAAACCCCACATTCTTAGCGTGTTTTAAGACTGCCCCTTTTCGGTGCTCCCTTTTTCCATCACATCTGGGACAGGTTTACTCACTAACACTCACAAACACCCACCAAATACCTAACTGTTTCGCAAGGCATCTTTCTCTTGTACGCTTTAGTTAACTAAGCTCTCCTCAGCATTCAGAAAAAATCGAAGGTAAGCTTTGTTACACGCGAAGTTGCCCTTGAAGGTTAAACAGTCAGGTTGTGCCTTAAACATTAAATTTAAGTGTGGTCTTTTGCTGGGTAAGATGTTCTCCTTAACTGATTGTTTTCTTAAGGACGCATATGAGTTGCCCTTTCATGACCCTCGGCTTCACCGTGTTCTAGTTCTGCCGTACTTTTAACCCTGTATACTTCCTCGGAGCTTACCTCCACTTCTCCCATCATTGTTTTAACTGATTTAACTACGGGGGGAGCCACGAAGGCCAGCAGTATCACGTTACTCGTCACGTGGACGACCGTGAATGGGATGCCTGCTATGAAAACTGACAGGAAGTTTGAGAGTGGAATTACAGGGTACATGAACCCTATAGTTGTAATTATGTCATAGAAGATGGTGACCGCGGCGCCTACGACACCGAAGAGGTACCTAGCCCAGAAGGAAGTAGATTTAAAGCCTTGGAGGGGGTGGCGGAGGAGGCCTCCAACCACGCCAGCTACGGACATGCCAACAATTTGCGTGGCAAGTAGGAAGGGGTACCCCAAACCGGAGCCATAAGGAGAAATTGCGCTGAAGAGGAACATTGAGAAGGCTCCTACGAGGCCACCTACCCTAGAGCCAAAGAGGAAGCCGGCTATGAAAGCCATGAAGGTTATTATTTCAACGTTTGGAAGTGGGGAGAGAGCGAAGGTGCCGGCAACAGCTGCGGCGGTAAACATTCCAATTAACGTAGCTCGCATCGACCTAGGAGGCTTGTAGAGTGGCTTCACTGCGAGCACCCTGAGGCATAGGATAATTTATCCTATATATATTTTGCCCCGTAATAAGCAAGTAACACGGGAGGAAAGGGCGGCCACGAATAAGAAAGAAAAAATAAAAAGGTTTTTTCAACTTTCACAAAAATTGCCCTAAAAAGATAAGTTGGGAAGCTGGTTATCCGTAGTATGTGTATGTCCAGATTACAGTGTCTCCTCCTGATAAAATGTATTTATCTGCACCAACATTAGGATGCTCTGTCTCTAATGAGAAATAATGTTTTACATCATACATCCACCAGTATCCGTTGTTATTTTCGTTGTTCCATACGCCGTTTATGGCGTCAACAAACCACGAATCGTACGAGGCCCAGTATGTTTCGTTAACGGCTGCAACTTGTTCAAGAGCTGAAAGGGCGGTCATTCCTTCGGTAAACTGTACCGTGTACGATTTGCGTGTGCCATTACCGTAATCGATTATAACAGTAACGTGCGTCAAGTCATGGTACAGCACCATAGAAAGTAGCAGTTGTTGCCGTTGCTGTGCCGTGTTGCTTTGATAGTAGAAGTATCCTCCTGCACCAAGGCCGGCAATTACAAGAACTGTTAAGGCGATGGCTATAGCTTTCACGTTCGTTTCCGACACGTGCACCACCTCGGCATAGGATAATTTATCCTACAATATAAAGATTTCCCTACGCTTTACGGGAAGCAAAATAAAAAGGGAGGATTAAATGAAAGTTCCAAGTAGTTTAAAAAAATTTTTAGAAGGGGCCGCGTTTTTGTCATATGGGTGATTTCGTGGTTAAGGTGAAGCTGAAGTACGGTTTCGATGAGGTCTGCGCTGAGGTCCCAGCCGAGAACTTTGCTGGCATTCTTGACGTGGAGGACGTGGCTGGATGTGGCGATCCTGTTGGGGAAGTTAGGAGGAGCATTGCCAGCCCTATTAACACCCCTCCCGTCTCTAAGATTGTTAAGGGTAAAGGTGAGATAGTTGTCGTGGTTAATGATCATACTAGGGATACGCGTACTAAGGAAATTTTGGGGGGGCTTTTCGCTGAGATCGGGAAGGCTGGGGTTCCCAGAGAAAATGTTACTATTGTTTTTGGATGTGGAACCCATAGGAACGTTAAGGAGGAGGAGGCTAGGAGGATTCTTGGAGAAGAAATCTGGAGCAGGTATGAGTGGGTGAACCATGACTGTGATGGAGAAGCTGTGTTTTTGGGCGAAACATCGTTTGGAAATAGGGTTTACATTAACGCTTTGGTGGCTGAGGCCGATGTGAAGATTCTAACTGGAGATATTACTTTTCACTATTACGCTGGTTATACGGGAGGGCGTAAGAGCATATTGCCGGGTGTTTCCGCCCGAGAAACCATACTTTTTAATCATGGAATGATGTTTCATCCAAGAGCGAGGAGTGGGGTGCTTGAGGGAAATCCTGTTCATTTGGATATGGTGGAGGCGGCTAGACTCGCTAGGCCGGACTTCATAGTTAATGTTGTTCAGAACACGAAGGGTGAAGTATTCAGGGCTTTTAGCGGAGACTTTGAAGCTGCCTTCATAGAGGGAGTTAAAGTGGTTGACCGGGTTTACAAGGCGGAGAGCGAGGAGGTTGACATTGTGCTTCTAAGCGCGGGGGGATATCCGAAGGATATAGATTTCTACCAGGCGTACAAGGCGATAGATAACGTTCTTCCCATAGTGAGGGAAGGGGGAAGCATAGTTTTCTTAGCTGAGTGCAGGGATGGAGCGGGACACGAGGTATTTTATAACTGGATGAGAAGGAGGTTAAGCGTGGACGAGATGGAGAGGATGCTACAGGAAGAGTTTACTTTAGGGGGGCATAAGGCATACTACTTAGCTAGGGCGTTGGAGAAGGTAAGGATCTTCATGGTTTCGTCGATGCCCAGCGAGGAGCTGGAGAGGGTTTTCGGCGTCATCCCCGTTGAAACGGCCGATGAGGGGTTGAGAGAGGCATTGAAGCGTGCGGGAAGAAACGCTAGGGTTAAAGTCGTACCTTACGGTACAGCCGTTTTAGCCGTTAAAAGAGCGGGGCGGGAGAGCAGTAGGTAAGTGTAGTGCTGCTAATTGGAGCGCACCCTTGCTTTCTTTAAAACCTTGCTTTCTTTTTAAAAGATTGGGTATAGTGGTGGTATGCATATTGCTGCAAGAATTATTCCGGCTATGACGCCTATCTTCCTCTTGACGCCTACCTTTGATACGTCGTCGAGTGGACCGGGGTGGCCTCTCAGGGATAGGAGGAGAGCTAGAAGGGCCATTGGAAGGTAGCCTAGCAACGCCATTATAATTGATGAAAGCATGGACACGATAAAATGCTTTTTTGTGTCGAGTACTGCACGTGCACAGTGTCCCCCGTCAAGCTGCCCTATGGGGAAGAAGTTGAGGGCTACTACCAGCATGCCAGCCCAAGCTGCGAAGGTTAACGGATGGAGGAGTTCTACCCCTTGAACTGATTTAGGAATAATGTTATCAAGCAGCATGTAGAGGACTGGAACCGGCCATGGAGAAAGTAATTGGATGCCGGTTGACTGCTGTATATTCTGTATTTCGATTACGATTGGCCAGGGTATTACGGGGGCCATCCGTATGCCTACTACGGCTACAATTAAGGTTATTATGAAGCTGGTTATAGGGCCGCTGAACCCTAAATCAAAGAGTTCATCTCTGTTGGTTATGGGTGACTTCTGCATGATCACGGCGCCGAACGTGCCGAACGGCCAGCCGGGTATGAAGTAGGGAAGGGATGCTTCGACCCCCCTCATCTTCGCAGTCAAGTAATGGGCCATCTCATGGAGGCCAATTATTCCGTAGATTGCTAGAGTGTAATAGATGGCTGTCACGATGGGGGACTCGTAGGATAAGGGTAGGTTAAAGAAGAATAAGAAGAAGAGGGAGGTGTTGTTAAAGGATTCCGCCTGGTAATAGCCTGCTAAGACTATTGCTGCTGTCGTAACTATTAGAAGCAGAACGTTTATTATGGGGTTTCCAGGCTTCCCTTCCTCCTTGGGGAGGATCCTCAGGACGATCACCTTTTCAGATGGCTTCGCCGGGTATGCCGGGTATCCGGTGTAGACTGCCTCAGGACTTGCGTAGCGCATCATTGCTAGGAGATTATATAAGTCTAGTTTTTCTAGGAGGCGCTTGAACGGCTCTTTGGTTTCTTGGTCTGGGGGGAGGATGAACGTCGGAATTCCCTCAGCGTCCAGGAAGCCGTCTGTAACCCTGAATTCTGATGCTACGATTCTCCAGAGGTCCTCTAATGGGAGAGGAGTGAAAATCTCTACCATCCACCTTGAAGGTTTTTAGGAGGCAAGTCTGACTGGCACATATAAACAAGGGAAAAAATAAAAATCTTTTTGAGGCGGAAGGGGATGCATGAGCGTTCGGATCGGTGTTGGATGCTTCCCGAAACAGGATAGTGAATGTTTTTAAGGAAAAAATTTCAGGTAGTTATCTTGCCTACCGCAGGGTGATTGTATGGAGCCTCGAGCTTACCTGGAGATCACCCGCCCGCACAATTGTTTCATGGGAGGATTGACAGTCCTATCTTCGGTCCAGGTTGCTAAAGTATTCTACGGGTTGAGGTTTCTAGACTGGATGTGGGCTAGGATTTGGATATTTCCCAGCAGGTTTTGGGAGATGGCGATTCTCGCATACTTCGTTTACGTTCTCATAGCAGCGGCTGGAAACGTTGTGAATGACATATACGACATAGAGGTTGACAGGATTAACAAGCCTAATAGGCCTCTACCGCGTGGCGCCATGACGGTAAGGGAGGCTAAATTTCTCACGGCTACCCTCTGGGCTGGAGGATGCGTGCTCGCTTTCCTGATAAGCCTTCCCTCGGGAATCCTGGCCGTAGTCTTCTCTGCTATGGGCCTGCTTTACGCCGCTAAGGTTAAGGTTCTAGGTCTGCTCGGCAATTTCGTGGTGGCTTTCAGCTTCGCTTTCGGCTACATTTACGGGTCGCTCGTCGTGTCAAGCGACTACGGCTTCTTCTCAATTCCCCCGATGGTTCTGCTTTTCTTTTTCACAGCTTTCTGCGTTTTGCAGGGACGCGAGGTAATAAAGGTCATGGAGGACGTTGAAGGAGATAGGCTTAGAGACGCCAAAACAATAGCTAGGCTTTATGGGTTGAAGGTTGCCTCTGCTGTGGGGGCTGCTTTCAACGTCGCTGGTATAGTTAGCTTCACGCTCTGCCCTATCTTGGACTCCTACAATGTGTGGGGGAAGCTTCTTGGATTCTGGTTTTACCCGTTTTACCTCCCGGGAGTCGCGGCCGTAGCAGCTTCAACTATACTCATACTTTTAAGGTACTCTTCTAAGAGAGAGCAGAGCAGGGCGAGCTTACTGGATAAGATCGGGGCTCTGTTTGGGCTTTTAGCGCTTCTGGCTGGTCCCTACTCGGCTGGATGGTGGTGAGGATGCGGCTAGAGGAGGTTATTAAGGCAGCTTTAGGGGAGGTTAAGGCTGACCTTGTAATTCTCGACGGGGAACTGGTAAACGTGTTCACGGGGGAGCTGGAGAAAGGTGACGTGGCGGTTAAAGGGGATACCATAGTCTGTGTGGGTGACGTATCAGATCACATAGGCAAGGACACGGTGGAAGTGGACGGGGAGGGAATGTACGTTTCACCAGGATTCTTCGAGTCTCACATTCACATTGAAAGCAGCCAGATTACGCCTACGGAGTTTACTAGGCTGTGCATCCCTCACGGAACGACAACTATTGTTTGGGATCCACATGAGATAGCTAATGTCATGGGGGTTAACGGTGTAAGGGAGGTTATCCGTGAGGTTAGAAGGCTTCCAATAAACTTTTTCATAGTGATACCTAGCTGTGTCCCTGCATCTGACCCACGGCTTGGAGGTTCTGGAGGGGTTATAGGAGTTAGGGAGATCAACGAGTTGAAGGGGGAGAAGGAGGTTATAGGGCTCGCTGAGATGATGAATTTCCCGGGGGTTTTGGGTCTCGACGCGGATGTCGTTGCCAAGCTTAAAGCCGCTAAAGAGTTCAGAGTCGTTGACGGGCACTGCCCCGGGCTTTCAGGTAGGGAGCTTTGCGCTTACATTGCAGCAGGGGTGAGGTCAGATCATGAGAGCGTTGCTGGTAGTGAGGGGGTGGAGAAGCTTAGAAGAGGCATGTTCCTGATGGTGAGGGAGGGGACGGCGTCGAAGAACCTTTCAGACCTACTGAAACCTATCGTTGAAATGGGGCTTGACACTAGGAATTGCCTTTTAGCATCTGATGATAAGAGCCCTGAGGAACTTAAGGAGGGACACGTTAACTTCCTCATCAGGAGAAGTATCGAGGAAGGGGTCGAACCTGTTAAAGCGTATCAGATGGCTACTTTAAACCCTGCGACGTATCTAGGCGTTGATGATGTATTGGGGGGAATAGCTCCTGGTAGGAGAGCAGACATAGTGCTGGTAGATGATTTAGAGAAAGTGCACGTTGAAAAGGTTATAGTCGGCGGGAAGATCGCCGCTGAAAAGGGGAAATTAAAGCTTAAAATAGAGGATTTTAGGTATTCAGATGCTATGAGGGGAAGCGTCCACGTTAAACAGGAAGTGAAACCCGAGGTTTTCGCAGTTAAATGCGAAGGCAATAAGGCGAAAGTGAGGGTTATAAAGGTGGAGGAGGGAAGCCTAGTTACAGGGGAGGAGGAAGCGTTTCTGCCAGTAGTTGATGGGATGATTATCCCTGATCCTTCGATAGACGTGTTGCAGGTCGCCGTCTTGGAGAGGCACAGGGGGACCGGAGAGGTAGGGTTAGGCTTCATTAAGGGCTTCGGTTTAAGGTCGGGGAGCATAGCTTCAACTGTAGCACACGACTCGCATAACCTTGTAGTGGTCGGAGCAGACTGGAGAGACATGGCGGTAGCGGTTAACAGGATAATCGAGATGCAGGGGGGGATCTGCGTCGCCGACAAGGGCAGGATCATGGGGGAAATACCCTTAGAGGTGGCAGGGTTGATGAGTGTTGAAACGGCTGACAGCGTCATCAAGAAAAGAAGGAAGGCGTTTAATGCCGTGAGGCGGCTAGGATGCACGCTACACGACCCATTCATGACGCTCTCGTTCGTAAGCCTACCGGTCATACCATTCTTGAAAATCACGGAGAAGGGGCTCATAGACGTGAAAACGCAAAAAATAGTTGAAGTAGTAAAGAGGTAGGAGCGTAACAGCGTTGAACCATGACAAAGGCGGGTATTCAACGCGAAACGAGCAGCCAAACGGGAACAGGGGCAACTGCCATAATGGAGACGTTAAGGCCAGAGGGGGAGCTACGGTACCGTGGGGATGGGCAGCGTCGATCCTAGGCTTTACAGCCTCAATCTTTCTCCTCTTTGTGTTTCAGAACGTACTATTCATGGTAGGCTTCTTCATAATAGGTTTAACCAACCCCTTTTCACTCTTGAAAATTCAATGGAGCTTCAGCCTTCAAAAGATGACCTATGAGCCATCATTAACCCTAGGAGTAACGCCTGAACTGCTCGCTTTCTCCACAATAGGAGAACTAGCACTAATAATCATCCCAGTACTATACCTTAAAATTAAGGAGATACCACTCCGAGAACTAGGATTCAAATTTAAAGACAGAAGGACAACAATGATTGATATCCTAATAGGGGCATTGGCAGGGATAGGAATGATGTGGACGGCGAACGTCACCTCGACCCTGACGACTCTCACCCTACAAGCGATACTCCAACTGCTTTACGGACCCTTCTACGGGATAGTATCCCTACTACTTGCAGAGGAGGTAATCTCCCGGATAAACGCACCGTTCTCAGCGGCAAACCCGGCCCAACTCGCAATACTCCTCCTCTCAGTCACATTACTGGTGGCGCCATGCGAAGAAGTATCAACAAGAGGATTCCTACAGCAAGGATTAGAAAGCAGTTGGGGGAAATGGAAGGGGCTACTGGCAGCAGCACTAATCTTCTCCCTCCTCCACGTCATATTCTACCCGCAAAGCGCCTCAACAATAGGATACCCAAACATAGGAATAATAAGCATACTGCTAGCTTTACCTTCATACATAATTCTCTCCATCACACTAGGAGCACTACTCCAAATACGAGAATATAGAATCATAACAACCATAGCAGCACACGCAACATACATGACACTACTAGTAATACTATTATCATCACTATGATAATAAATAAAACAGCATAACAACAACATTGAGACCGGTTAGAAGCATAAAGGAAAATCCAGCCAGAGAGATAATATACTAGAAAGAAGCAACAAAAAGTAATTGTGGTAAAATTCATATATAAAGAAAAGGACATTAAATTAGAGGTAAAAGCTGAAAGGTAAATGTTTAAGTAAAAAATTAACGTAATAATAGATTGAGGGGACGACTTTGTCAAAAAAAGAAGAGAAAGTCCTCAAAGCGGTATTAAACGTATGTAAATCACTTATAAAAACATCAGAAAAATACTTCCACAATTTCCAGAAAATACATAACTCGTACATTGACTCGATCAAAAAACTCCAAAAAGAAATAGAGAAAATAGCCAAAGGAGCATCGATACCACTCGAAGAAGTAGAAGCAATAACTACACCAATAATAGAGCTGGAATCATTCACCGGGAAAGAACCTGAAACAGTCTTCGAAGAATTCATAAAAACAACCCAACCAACAGCACCAACAGAAATAACCACCGCGGCACCATCAACAACACCCCCACCATCAGCCCCACCAGCGACTCCACCAGCAGCTCCACCAGCAGCACCCCCAAAAGCACCTCCAGCGGCACCTCCAAAGGCCCCACCGGCAGCCCCACCGGCAGCGCCGACAACTGGTGTGCCGTCTGTTGCACCTGTTACAACTAGATCTGAGGCTGCATCTATTACTGAGTTAAGGAATGCTATGTTAGCTGAGTTGAATAGGTTGAAAAAGCTTTTCAGCGAGGCGTAAAAACCAAGTAATTTCTTAATTATTTAGAGAATAATTTCCTCGATGAAAGATAAAATAGGAGGTTGGTGGGCGGGCCAGGATTTGAACCTGGGACCTCCACGTCGTAAGCTTCGCCCTATTGTGTGGCGTCATAACCGCTAGACTACCCGCCCGCACTCAGGGTTTAGATTTTTGCCGCAGATATAAATTTTTTATCCTCATTTTTCACTTAATAAGTTCAAGTGTTTTTTGCTGTTATAGTTTTGAATGAAGTATGGGGTGGTGTTTTTGTGGTTGTTTGGAAGGAGAAAGAAGGAGGATGTTGCTGAGAGGATTAGGAAGGAGGTTTCTAAGCAGGCTAAGAGGAATTTGCTGGAGAAGTTGATGAGCCTTATACCTGGCTATAAGTCTTGGTTTTTCCGGGCTGGCTAACATGGGTATAAGGCTAAGGAAGTTCGGAGAGAAACTGATAAAATACTTAGAAACTATGTTTATGGTGTGTTGAGGGAGTGCAGGTCAAATTTGAGCTTGGTTCAGGAGATGCTTATTGACTATGACCTTCGTGAGAGTTGGGATCAGATGGATAGGCTTATGGCGTTGCTTGACAGAGTTTCGGAGAGGATTAACCATGCTGATTACGGGTACTCCGGGTTTTTCGATGCCGTGAAGATTAGAGAGGAGGAGCTTGACAGGCTTTACGAGTTCGACGCGGGGGTTCTTGAGGATGTCGAGGTGTTTCGCAGGGATGTTTTAAGTCTTAAGGGACGAATGGAGCAAGGTAACTTTAAGGATGTTTATCAGCAGATCTTCAGGCTGAGGCGTACTCTTGATGACATCGATAAAAAAATTAGTGATAGAGAGAATTGTATGTTGAAGATTAAAGAGTGAAAAAAGGAATAAAAGGAATGAGTGGTGTAAGGTTGCCTAAGGTTATAGAGTGGAAGGGTGGTCGTGACGAGGTAGTTTGGAGGTATCCTAACGATAGGATAGAGTGGGGATCAAACCTGATAGTTAGGGAGAACCAAGTGGCGGTCTTTTTTAGGGACGGGAAGGCATATGATGTTCTTGGTCCGGGAAGGCATCAACTAACGACGGCTAATCTTCCACTGATATCTAAGGTTATACAGAAGCTTCAAATGCTTGATAAGTCTGCTTTCGCAGCTGAGGTTATTTTTGTCTCAACATCTCAGTTTCAAGGGAGGTTTGGAGGGCAGGGACAGACGATGGACTTGGCTCCGTTAAAGTTTCATGGTACGTTCTGGTTTAAGGTTGAGGAACCAAAGCTTTTCGTTGTTGAAGTTGTTGGTAATGCTAATGCGTTCACCACCGATGCGGTAAACCAGTTCGTTAGGGGGTTCATACTGGAGAACGTGATAGATAGTCTTGCAGCATTTAGGTTGCAGGATGTTTTTACTCAGCTGGATGAAACGAGCATGAAGGTTAAAGTTAAAATTAGGGAGCAGTTCAGGAGGCTTGGCATAGACCTTATAGACTTAAGGTTTGAGGGAATGGATACTACACCGGAGTACAGGGAGAGGCTCTTCTGGCTGCAAACAGGCCAAGTTGCGGGTGAGAGGGCGAGGACGTTGGAAGCCGTTGAGAGAAGCGCGGAGGCTCTTGGGCGGTCTTCCGGAGCAGCCTTTGGGGCTGGGGTAGCTATCCTCCCACCGCTCCTACAGCAGCAGCCTCAACCTCAAAACTTTGTTATCTGTCCTAACTGTGGAGCGCAAAACCCTCAGAACGCAAAGTTCTGCAGTAACTGTGGGCAAAGAATAGCAAAAAGCGGAAGATTCTGTCCTCAGTGTGGATCGTCGGTTCCATTCAATGCCAGGTTCTGCCCTAACTGCGGAGCCAAGCTTACGTGAAAAAATCCGGAGATAAGGAGGGCGGGGTGACGGACACTTTCCCTCCTTTTTAGAGGTACTCTTTCTTTTATCTGCTTTAGTTTTCATGTTTGAGGGGGATTGCGTGCTTAGAAGGGGGGTGTGAAGGTGGCTAAAAGCATCTTGGGAGGCGTGTGTTCAAAGAGCGAGGACTTTAAGGGCCTTGTTAAAAAAGTAGGCGAATGTTTTACGTAGGGTGATTGCTTCGTGTGGACTTTTAATTTTTAGACGTATTTGTAGATGTTTTCTTTGGTGAAACGTCCTAGCCTAAGCTCTTTTTCTATCAGTGAGAGGAGGAGTATCCTTTTGAATGTTGGTGGATGTGTTGAGAAGAGCATGTTGAACTTATTCCATCTACTAACTTTCTCTGCTTCTTTCTCCATGGCTAGCTGAAGTTCTTTTTCGTCTAGGACTCCGTCTTTGTTGAGGTCGTATTCGTCCATTTTACTTATTATTTCTCCTATTTCTTTTGATGCCGTGGCAGGGTCTTCAACGAAAAATGCCCGTGCCCCGTGGACTTCCATGGGACGCGTGGAGAGGCCGTAGGCAATTTTTGCCAGGGCGCTTTTCATGTAAGATGGGTGGGTGAGGTATGCTGCGTAGACATCTGCGTAGAATTCACGCATCCTGCTTAAGTACCTCACGACCAAGAGCGTCACAATGTACGTAGCCATGGCTATTAGCCCGATGACGAATAGTATGATGGCTAATATCCCACCGGATCTTCTACTGTATGGCCTGTAGCTTAACCTTAAACCTGACATAGTGAAGGTCGCTATTATGAAGCACAATGTTGGAATCGCATTTAACAGTGTTAGTACTATGCAGTCTTTATGTCTTAGGTGGCCGAGCTCATGGGATATGACCGCTTTAACCTCGTCTGCGTTAAGGTTTTCAAGTAATCCCTCGGTGACCGCTAGGGTTGCCCCCCTTATCGTCCTTCCAAAAACACATGCGTTAGGGACGGGATACGGTGCTACAGCAATCTTGGGTTTTGGAATACCGCTTTTCCTCGACAACTCCTCCACAACGGAGTGGAGCCATGGCGCTTCCTCGCTTGCTACGTATTTTAAGCTGAGAGACTTGGCAGCTACGGAGGGGCCAATAAACCACTCGAAGAGCATGAACATGCCTGTAAGAAACGCGAGCCCTCCTAAAGTATATGGCTCAAGCCATGATGTAGCCGCTAGATTCCATTGAACACCTTGCGTAACCTCGTTAATGAGCGTGTTTATCGCCCAGTAAGTGTCCTGGAGGTCCTGTTGGAGATTTGTGAAATCCCAGTTTTCCTGCAGCGGGAGGAGAGCATTTAAACTTAACCCGCTTCCAAAAGTAAATTTCCCGGTTATCTCCCTGACCATTTCTCCGATATAATTTCCTGCATTAAAAATAAGGTCTAGCAGCGCGGAGCCGAAAACAGCCCTGAACGCCACGTTTACCCCCATGAGAAAGATGAAGGTTAAAGCGGACATTGCTAAGAGAGCCATCGCCATCCGCGCCTTAAGGAACACTAAATGCCCCATTAATGACGGCCTCCTCTCCAGACCATCCTTCAAACCATTCTACACTATAAATTCCAGAAAGTAATTTAGAGTCAACGTGGGTATTAAGTTTTTAGTAAAAGGAATAGCACACTGGTACTCCTTGGCGAGGTGTAAATTTTGAAAATTGTAATTAAGTGTGAGCATTGTGGGGCACCACTTGATTACAATGCTGGAGATTATGTTGCTACATGTAAATACTGTGGATACACGACTATTCTGACGTACGAGAAGCCTTTCACACTGGAGCACGCGCTTCTCCCGGTTAATGTTGAGAAGGGTGATGTTGCCGAGATAGTTAGGGAATGGATGGATTCAAGCTTCCTAGCTCCTAAGCTGCTTTCCAAACGTGCTAAAATTAGGGATGCTGTATTGTTCATTTATCCTTTCTGGGTGGTTCCTATAGAGGCAACTACGAGGTTTAAGGGTATTTTCGAGCGTTTGGGACCGGGATACGTGAGGGAGGGCACCGTAAGTGGGAGTTACGACTGGGTTATAATAGCGCAGAGGGCTTCAAAGTTTCCAACAAGGGAGTATGATGTCCCACTTCAAGGAAAAATACCCTACGACTTCACGAAAATTCCGGAGTACGCTAGGGTCCTCAATGCAGAGTTCGGTGAGGAAGAGGCGGTAGAGAGGGCGAAAAGCGAGGTGGTGGAACACCACTTATATCTTGCAAGGAGGGAAGTCGACAAAATAATCGAGCATGAAACAGATTTTACAATTAAGGACACATACTACCTTCACGCTCCAATATGGGACGTAACCTACACGTACAAACGTAAAAGGTATAAGGTGCTGGTCGACGGATCTGAAGGAAAAATAATAGTGGGGGAGCTGCCCACACCCGGACTTTTCGACATCTTTTGAAAGTTAGCTCCTAAAAACTTTAGTTTTCTATAAAAAGACTTGAAGATGGATTAGGATGAAGAACTCCTAAAAGGGGGTTAAATGGAGTTAGGAGTTTGAGGGGAAGCCATCCTTTTGAGCTACTAAACTCTGCCTGAGTGAGGAGCGTTCCTAGAATAGAGTTTATGTGAAGATTGTGGAGTGGAAGCCGTCTTCCATTGGTTCAAGCCGTAGGCCTCTCCACCTTAAGGTTTCCCCTTCCGCTGGAGTTGGAATGAGTAGGAATGGTTACAGGAAAAGAGGGGTTAGCCGAGTTAGTATGGCTGTTGACTCGAGCATTAGGTACCTGGCAAGGAGAGCTAGTGCGATGCCGATTAGTATGAGGCCGTTGATAACAAGCCATGTTTTTGTTTTCCCCTCAGGTAAGGTGTGCCTTTCCCTCTTATCTGTTTTTATGCTCCACCAGAAATGGATCAGGTAACTTCCCGACAGCCGTTTTGAGAATTCACTTAGAATCATTCCTCTAATAGCGCTGTCAGCCATTCTGACCGCAAGCTCCACGTATTTTCCCTCCTTACTTAGCTCTTCAATTGGGACGCTTGGAAACACGTCTATGAGGAGGTGTGACGCCGCTGCGAAGATAAGGGGTATCACTGCTAGGAGGAGAGCTGATGCTAGACGCACTTCTTGAAGGAATGTGGGTGTGAAGCTTGCAGCTAAAACCACTATAGCGGGGATCGCGGGGATTATAGCTGAATGCGTGAGAAAGTCTCTATGGTGCATCCACGTTATTGCATGGTCGAAATCCGCTATTTCAGCACCCGTCAGGCATAGGAAGAAGGCTATGGTTAACCATACTATGTCCTTTGAGGAGAACGTGTTCACAGTTGGTATGATCATCCCGGCAAACACCGTTAACGTCCAAGTTCCCAGATACCATTTATAATATGCAGCCGTGAAGATCACAAAAACTATGACGCCAAACAGGAGATGATATTTCCTAGCCGCCATCTAACATTAAACCTCCTCTTTACTTTCAAAACTGCTTCTTACCTTTTTAAGATGCTGCATACATTAAAATCTTCTGTTTATTGTGTACTTTCGCTAATAAGCTAAATGTAAAGTGTATTGAAGGGGGTGATAAAAAGCAAACGCAAATTGGAAACGTGTAAAGACCGCTAAGGAATAAAGTTAAAAAAATGAACTCAAATTTTGTTTTGGAGGGGTTCGTGTGCACTGGTTAACCCGCGTCGTCAACGGAAACATAGATGAAGGGGTTCATAGGAGGTTTGTTAAATATTCTGTCGGAGAGTTTGACGGCCCTTGGTTGGAGGTTTCGGTTCGAGGTAGAAATGTGGTTTTGAGAGGGGATGTAGGCTATGAGGATTTCATCGGATGGTTTCTTTTGACTACGGTTGATGAAAACGAGGAATGTGATGTTAAGGGCGTTATTATAGGTAAGGCTTGTGTCGAGGAGATGAAGGAGTATGGGGGGAAGGTTAGCGTAAAAGGAGAGGTGCATAAGATTAATGTCGAGTTTTCCTGCAGGGTTGGCGAGTTAAGAGAGGTCTATGAGAGGTATGCGGACGAATGCGTCTTAATGTTGAACATTAAAACAAGGCAGGGGAGTGTGCGTTCAAAAAGGAAGTTAGAATATAAAGGGTTTGAGGAGGAAAGAAGGGAGTTCTGCGTTGGCAGGCTTAAACTAAGTGAGGAAGGTGTTAAGAGGATCGTTGAGGAAGTCGCCCCAGATTTCCTAAAGGAGATCAGGTTGCCATTCAAATCACTGCTCTTAGAGAACAAGTTTATAGTAGAAGAGATAATTTTCCCTGAGAACAGGGAGAGGCTTTCAGCAAGGGAGGTAAGGTTACGGTCAAAGAGACGGGGAAGGGTTAAACGTACTCTTCATGTGGATGGGGAAACGTTCTCTAATGAGGTTGAGTTCACGGCTTAGCCTCCTCCTTTCAGCACATATTTCTTATAGATTGAAGGCAACTTCTTGGGATTCCTAGCCTTCATGAACTCTAGTGCTATTTTTCGGAGAGTATCAAACCAGTCACTTGACTTCTCCTCCTTGTGAAGGAGAAGGGCGAAGCATTTTTTAACGCCACCTTGATCAACAAGGTAGCTCACCACCTTTCTTCCTGATGCTTGAAAGGCAACCCGAGGCGTATACGTGTTTAAGTCTCCCTGGAAGTGGGCTGAGAAAATCTGGGTTATGAAGCCTGGCGGAACGTTTAGCTTTGCAGGGAAGGAAGCCTCTAAGTAAGCACCCAGCTTTTTACCCCAGCTGATCACGAGCAAACCCGCGGGAATTTCGTCGGCCTCCTTGACCTTTAATGGAGTAATTGGTTGCCTATCCTTCTTTACTTGAACTGGCTTATTAGTTTTTGTTTGCGACGTTTTACGGGGTTTTCGCAAGCTTTATATTTTTACTTGCTTGCCTCAGTAGAGGTGGGGTTAAAAATGAGGGTTAGCAGGGTTGTCATGAAGTTCGGCGGTAGCTGCTTGAGGAATTCCGAGTCGTTCAGGAGGGTTTCCGACATAGTTAAGGAGTACAGTGGACACCAGATCGTATTGGTTCCTTCCGCACTATCAGGGGTTACAGACCAGCTTATTAAGGCGGCTGATAAAGCAAGTAGGAGGGAAGACGTCAAGCCTGGCGTCGACGAAATCCTAAGAAAGCACTTGAAAGTAGCGGGTGAAGCCATAAGGGACGGAGACATTATGAGAAACGTTATGGAGAGCGTAGAAAGGCTATGTGAGAACCTTAGGGGGGCACTAGGTAAGGTTGAAAGGGAAGGATTAAAGCAGTCCATTCTTGCGTTCATAGAGGGGTTTGGGGAAAAGTTTTCGAGCGTTATCCTTGAAGGGTTTTTAAAGGATGAGGGACTTAACGTTAAGAGGGTTGATGCTGAGGAAGTGATATTAGCGTTCAACAATTACCTTAACGCCCTTCCTCTTTTAGAGGAGACAGCGGCGAACGTTAAGGAGAAAATTGTTCCACTCCTTGAAAGAGGGGTAATCCCTATAGTTCCGGGATTTATATGTAAGAACGTTGACGGGACACCGGCCGTACTTGGCAGAGGCGGAAGCGACTTTACTGCAACAATACTTGCTTATGGCTTGAAGGATGACAGAAGCGATGTCAAAGTGATCCTGTGGAAGGACGTTGACGGATTGCTTACAGCTAACCCGGAGTACGAGGAGAACTGCAGGTTAATTAAGACGATTTCCTACGCTGAAGCGAAGGAGTTAGCCTTTTTTGGGGCTAAACTCCTCCATCCTCTCTGCCTTATCCCGGCAGAGAGGAAGGGGATCTCGCTTGAAATAAGGAATTTCTGGAAGGCTGAATCTGAAGAGTATACTACCATTTCAAGCATAGTGGAGTCTAGGGCAGAGGTGGTGAAGGCTGTCTCAGGAATAGAGAAGGTGACCATGATAACCGTTGAGGGAGAGGCAATGGTTTCAAGACCGGGAACTGCAGCTAAACTTTTCACGTTAATGGGGGAAGAAAATGTTAACATTAGGATGATATCTCAATCGTCCTCGGAGAACAATATAACTCTAGTTATAGATTCGGCTGACAAGGAGAAAGCTGTTGAGGCAATAAAAAGATCCGACTTCTTCGGAAGCCACTGGATCAAAGTGAACGTTGAAGACGATGTAGGGTTGCTGAGCGTCATAGGGGCGGGAATGAAGAACACCCCCGGGATAGCTGCTAGAGTATGTTCGGCTCTTGGAAGGAAGAGTATAAACATAAGGGCAATAGCCCAAGGAAGCAGTGAGCTTAACATAACACTTGTCGTTTCTAGGAAAGATCTAAGGGATGCTGTTAGGGCGATCCACTCAGAGTTTCAGCTTGGCTCGGAGGGGTAATGAAGGTGAGAGGAGTAATGGATTATGCTTGTTAGAACAGCTCATCAATACCAGTAGACTTGAAGCCTAGACTCTACGATTCTGACGTAGACGCTAACATGAAGTTTAGGCGCAGGGGTTGTTTCCACGGTTGCCAAGTATGTGGGGGAGTTAACGTTGTGGAGGTGTAAAGGTGAGGGTTAAAATGTGGTTTAACCTTGCCGATGAGCCGGGTCAGCTTCTCAGGATTTTGCAGCCTATAGCCGAGTTTGGGGGAAACATAAGGGAGATATCCCACCTTAGAGAGGAGAAAAAGGGTAATTTTCTCCCGGTTGTGGTGACGTTTGACGTTAAAGACCTGCAGCAGTTTCTAAAAATAAAGGAAGCCATAGAGGCAGCTGGCGTTCAGATTACGAGTACAGAGCCCCACCCGGAGGTGTGCAGGAAAATAGTGATCATGGTTGGCCACGTCTTTGCAACAAACATAAAGGACACCATAGATAGGGTGCTTGAGAGAGGGGTTCGGGTGAAGAGAGTTGTCGCGAGAATTAAGAGCGCTGAGGAGGCGTCCACGGTTAAGTTTATTCTTGAAGCAGACGCAAAGGATAAGCTGGAGAGAACCATAAGGCTCCTGAAGAAAATAGCCGATGAAAAAAGGCTCTTTATTGTTTGGAGCTGAAAGCTTTGGACCTAATTCTTATTGGTTTTGGGAATGTAGGACGCGCCTTAGCAGAGGTTTTGGTTGAGAGAGAAGCCGAGCTTAAAGGAATCGGCGCTAACTTCAATGTCACAGGGATATTTAGGAGTAAGGGGGGATTCATCAGCCCAGACGGTTTAAACCTTAAGGACGTCTTGGAAAGGGGGGAGAGACACCCAAGCTGGGTTCCCGAAGCTAGCGCGCTTGAAGGCATATCGGAGCTGCCATGCGACGTCGTTGTTGAGATGACCGTAACCAACATAGAGACTGGAGAACCGGGGTTAAGCTTCATAAAGAAGGCTCTTGAAGAAGGAAAAGACGTGGTTACATCCAATAAAGGACCCCTCGTAGTTTCCATGAGAGAACTTCTGAACATGGCAGAGAAGAAAGGGTGCTTTCTACTTTACGAGGCAACGGTTGGGGCAGCCATCCCTGTTTTCGCCGTTGCTAGGGAGGCGCTTAAGCATAATGAGGTAGAGTGCATAGAGGGCATACTTAATGGAACCACAAACTACATACTTTCAAGGATGAGCGAGGATAAGGTTTCATTTGACGATGCTCTTAGGGAGGCGCAGGAAATGGGCTACGCTGAGGCGGATCCAACATACGATGTGGAAGGTATAGATGCAGCATGTAAGCTAGTGATACTCGCCAACGGCATAATGGGGATGAACAAGAGGATTTCAGACGTTGAAAGGGAGGGAGTAAGAGGAGTTACACCGGAAATGATAGAGCTAGCAGAGGAGGAAGGATACTTAGTGAAGCATATAAGCTACCTTGACAGGGAGCGGATGGAAGTGGGACCCAGACTTGTCCCGAAAAACTCGCCTCTATCCATAGGAGGAACATTCAACGTGATAACGATTAAAGCGGATTTAGCCGGTCCCATAACACTCATCGGTAAGGGCGCTGGGCCGAGGGAGACTGCAAGTGCGGTACTAAGCGACCTTCTAACCATAGTTAAGGAGAGAAGTGGAAGGTGAAGGGTAAATGAACCTTTGGCTTGAGTGCATAAGATGTGGAAGGAAGTATCCGTGGGACGGTGTAATTTATACGTGCCGTGAGTGTGGAGCCCTCCTAGACGTTAAGTACGACTTCGAAGAGGCTCCAAGGGTGGAACTGGGAAAAGGCAGTTTATCCGTTTGGAGGTATGAGGCGTTTCTGCCTAGGGTGAGGGAGAAGGTCAGCCTCAACGAAGGAGGAACAAGCCTCTACAGTTGTAAGAGGCTAGCTAAAAGGCTCGGCATGAGAGAGTTATGGGTCAAAAACGAGGGTGAAAACCCTACCGGAAGTTTCAAGGATAGAGGGATGACGGTGGGCGTATCCATAGCGAAGACCCTAGGTAAACGCGTAGTTGCCTGCGCTTCAACCGGGAACACCTCAGCATCCCTAGCAGCCTACGCCGCCAGGGCAGAGATGAAATGCATCGTTATGATTCCATCAGGCAAGATCGCTTTTGGAAAGCTTGCACAGGCGATGATGTATGGATGCTTGGTGCTTGCCGTTAAAGGGAATTTTGACGATGCATTAAAGCTCGTCCAAGAAAGCTGCGAGCGTTTTGGGCTATACCTCCTTAACAGCCTTAACCCGTACCGTTTAGAGGGACAGAAAACCATAGGATTCGAGATTATCGAACAGTTAGGGGTTACTCCTGACGTAATAGTGCTCCCAGTCGGAAACGCTGGAAACATAAGTGCAATATACAAAGGGCTAACGGAGTGGGAGGAACTGGGCATCATAGGCGGGAAGCCGCGGATGATCGGGATTCAGTCAGAGGGTGCCGCGCCAATAGTCGAGGCTGTCAGAAAAAAGAGTAGAGAGGTTAGGTTCGTGGAGAAACCTGAAACGGTCGCAACGGCGATAAGGATAGGTACCCCTGTAAACTGGGAGAAAGCGTTAAGGGCTATCTATGGCTCGGATGGAACGGCGGAAAGCGTTACAGACGCTCAGATCCTAGCTGCTCAGAAGCTGCTCGCCAGAACAGAAGGAATCTTCGTTGAACCCGCATCAGCAGCCTCAATAGCGGGACTGATAAAACTATTGGAAGAAGGGGTGATAGATAAGGATGAAAGGGTGGTTTGTGTAACTACAGGCCACGGATTAAAAGACCCGGACATCGCTGTAAAAACCTGCGAGAAACCATTGGAAGTTGAAGCTAGAATAGAGGAAATAGAAAAAACATTGAATTCAATGCTTTAATGAGGCTTAAGAAGGACATAGAAACGCACTTGAATTTAATTAAAAAGATGTAAGAGATAATTTAATAATTAAAATAAATGTGATATTAGGTTAAAGAGGGGGATGTTATAGTGGTGATCGCTCGAATTCTTAGCTGCTTTAAAATAAATTTATATATTTCTATCTCCAAAATAGGAGAGGCATCTGTGGGGGAGGAATATGCCTAAAGCTAAATCGGTTAAAATAGAGAACGTTGTAGCATCAGTTACGTTAAATCAGCGGATAGATTTAGACTTAGTAGCTGAAAGACTGCCAAACGTCGAGTACGACCCGGACCAATTTCCAGGTCTCGTTTACCGTCTCGATAAGCCAAAGACTGCTACCTTAATCTTTAACAGCGGTAAGATGGTTTGCACTGGCAGTAAATCGGAGAGGGACGCTGTCAAGGCCGTCAAGAAAATAGTTGAGAACCTTAAGGAAGCAGGGATAGAAATCAAGAACGAACCTATAATACAGGTTCAAAACATAGTAGCCTCGGCAAATTTAGGGGTAGAAATAAACCTAGAGGAAGCAGCGTTTTCCCTAGAAAATACCATGTACGAGCCAGAGCAGTTTCCAGGGTTAATTTACCGTATGAGAGACCCTAAAGTTGTTATTCTCTTGTTCGGGTCAGGGAAGCTGGTTTGTACGGGAGCGAAAAAAGAGGAAGATGTTTATGTTGCAGTTGACAGGATTATGGAAACGCTCATTGAGAGGGGGATCATAAGAGAATAGACTGACTAATGTTTTTCTAGGGCTTTAGTTTAGCTGAGCTCCCAGAAACCATTTAAATTTCTATTACACCGCCTAAGCTTATTATGCGTTGTCTAATGTTAGCGAGCTCCCTATTTATCTTCATGGTCTCCCTCATTAAGTTTATATATTGTCTGTCGCGTTTCCTAGCGTCAATTTTTCCGAGCATGAAGTCGGCGTCAAGCTTCTTTAGTTCAAGCTGAATTTCCTCTTTTCTTCCTTTAAGTTCCTCCATTACTTGTTTTAGCCGGGCTATCTCCTCTTCTTCCTCAACCGTTACTGGCGGCTTAGGTATTGGTGGGGGAGCTCTTGTGAACCGTTTAAAGATACTCTTAACTTTATCAATTAATCCCATAATCTCTCCTCCTTACAACCCCATAACGGCTTCCCTAATTATTTCAAAGAACTTTGACCTATTCATAGGGTCTATCGCCACAAAACCATATGTTTTAACCCCAAGAATCTCCTCCACCTTCTCTGGGGGTAGAGATCCTGGGAGATCTTGCTTATTGGCTAAGGCTACAATGTTTGCTTCTGGTTCTTCCTCCCTTACAAGTCTCACGAAGAAGCGTGACCTGACAGCGTTCTCCAAAGTTGAATCTGTAACTATGATTATTAGCGAGGATGCTTTAATGAATTTATCCCATGTCATTTTGAAACGTTCCTGACCAGCCAGATCCCAGCATACAAGTTGTGTGTTACCTATCATGGCGCCCTTTACTCCTTTTATTCCTACGCCTATTGTTGGTATGTGTTCTCTAGGTAGTTCCTCTTCTCTGATTAGCTTAAGGATTGTTGTCTTTCCAACCCCACTAAACCCTACTAGTGAAAGTTTTAGAAGAGTTGTGGTGAGCTCGTCTACTTTATCATTAAAGCCTGTGAAGACGGATGGGTCGCCATCCCACTTCTCTATCGTGTCTGCATAGTCGTTCACGAACTGGCTGCTTAGGTTCCTCATTTTCAGCTTCATTTCGTTTGTGTCATCATTTTTATCTGCTTCAAAGATAAAAACCGTAGTGTTAACGTTACTGTAGTAAAGGCGAGTCCTCCGGAGGTTCATATACTCAACATATCCATCAAGGTGGATTTTCGAAACTACCTTTGCAAGGTTAGCGATGAAGTCGTCGAAAACTTCTTCGGGAATGCCACTAGCACCATATATTTTCTGGAACATTAACCGACCATTTGAATCCAGAATTTCAACGTTCCGGATCACGGCTTACCCAACCACCTCAGGGATTTCTATCACATAGGGTAGCTGTCTCGTAGGGCTTTAAGATGCCAGAGGAGCATCCTAGGAGGTTTAATCTGCTCATTGTACTGAACTGCAATCTGGTCAACCATGTACTCTGGGAAGAAAGTCATGATCTTCGCGTCCGTTTTAAGCGCGAGGCACTTCTTACCCTCTATCTTTAACTCCATTACAAAGTTGTTTTCACGCAGGAACTTCACGATACGGTTGATTTCAGACTTCTTCTTGCCGAGGCGCTCGACGAGCTCATCCCTGGTGTAAACGTCCTCCCTAAGAGCAACTAGAACATCATACATGTCGGGGTCAGCAAAAACTTTGGTTATGACTTCCACGTCCTCGGGAGATATGACGTAATCCCTGAAAAAGCTTTTAACCTCGTCAAGGTACTCTGAGGACGCTTCAGGACCCCATTCCCCAGCCTGCGCCTTCCTAACAATGGCTCTTGCTGGAACACGGGATATAAAAACGTCCCGTAGCAGGAAGGCGCACTGACTTGGCAGCCCCTCCACCCATCTAAGAGTGGCGAGGCCGTTCTTAACAAGGGGGGTGAGCAGAGAGTGGAGCTCAACGGATTTCAAATCAAACTTATGTTTCAACCAGACTTCAAGGTCTGAGAGGGTTGAACTGCCTTCTTCTATTAACCTTTCAAGCAGGGCTTTTCTGAGGGGGTCGGAGAGGACGACCGCCATCTTCTGCTCCTCGGTAAGGGTTGGGAAGCGAGTAAGTTTATTGAAGAGCTCTTCAAGCTCGTCTTTATAAGCTTCATCTTCAAGCTTAGAGAAAATTGTTGCGGCGACCTCGGCAAGACCATCCTCATAAGCGTCAGCGTCCTCCTCCGGTGTTAGAAGAAGCGCCACGTAATAGTTGATGTCCCATCCCCCATAGTATGAGGCAACATTAAGGTCTCCAACCTTGAGCGAGAGGAAGCCCGCAGGCGCCTCGCCAATTGACATAGCATGAGCAGTGTAAATTTTCATAATTTGATCTTCTGTAACCCTGAGCTGAGGAGGATACCTTGCCTCCAAAACGGCACCTAACCTATTATCCCAACGCACCACGATCATCCCAAGAGGCATTTTAATGCACTCTCCAGAAAGGTTAAAATCCTGCAATAGTAACTCTTAGTTCTTTTTCTGTCTTAAAGAAATATAAAGATTTTCTCAAAATCCTTAGTTGTAAGTTAAAACAAAGATGAGCAGCGCTGTTTGGGGGCAACGATAGTTTTTACCACCTTCATTTCCAGCATTTCTCACATGACCACAGATCTGTGGCCCTTTTTCTTTTGAAGAAGGCGTCCATTTTGTCACGAGGCTTTCTCTGTGGAAAGGTATTTCATTGCGCGGTGGTAATCCATGCTGCTTATGAGATTTTTCCGGTGAAGTGTCTCTAGAAGGAAGGTTATGTTTAGAAGTGAATGGAGTCTGATGCCTTCCTTTAAGAGGTTTTCGATTCCTCCCTGCTCTCTGTCTATTAACACTACGGCATGCTCCACTATTCCTCCGCTGAGGCGCACGGCTTTAGCAGCTTCTGCGATGCTTGACCCGGTAGTTACCAAATCGTCTACTATGAGGACGCGGTCATTTAGATTTAGCACGCCTTCAACCATGCTTCTTGTTCCATGGGCCTTAGCCGATTTTCTCACGTAGATCATGGGTGCCTTCAACTTATAACTTACCAAGGTTGCTATGGGAAGGCCCGCTGTTGGAACTCCTGCCACCTTGTCGAAGGAACCGACTTCGTTTTTTATTATTTCTAGATAAATTTCGGTTATTCTTTCAAATACTTCAGGGTGTGATGGGATAACTCTTAAGTCTATGTATATTGGAGATTTCTTACCGGAAGTCAGTGTGAAAAAGCCGAACTTTAAAGCTGAAATGGATTGTATTAGCTCGCATACTTCCTCAGCAAGGTTTAACTTCCGCTTTTCCCAGCCCAATAGACCCACCTGTAAACCTTAAAGCAACCGGTAGAGACCTTCACAAAGGATGTTTTTATCATTTTTCGATTAACAACCGTTTGTCCCTACCGCTTCATTCTATTTGGATTTGTAGCATATTGTATCTGCGGTGTGGACTTCCACCTCGCCCATAGGGACTTGGGTATCCCTATGGGGTCATGGGTGGCTGTCGAGCCGAACGGAATGCGGCTCCCATCTACGAGCATGGATCCTATGGGGCTTGGAGCGTGGCTCCCATCACCCCGTAGGGCTTTAAGGAGAAGGTTCCAGCAGGCGGCAACGTCTCGATGCCATAGTTCTCCTCCTCTAGAACATTTACCTGTTCTTGAACTACCGTAGCTTATCGGTGTGTTATGTACTGGACATAGTTTTGAGGTGTTCCTTGGATTAACGTGGATTACTGGTACGCCGTGCTCCTTAGCCTTCTCCTTTACTGCTTCCTGGATGCCTTTGAGTGATGCTTGGAAGATTCTGTGCCGTAGTTGCTTATCTTTTACCCTCTTAATCATGTTGCTGGCTGGTTTCCTACCCAGCTTCTCAAGAACAATAGCGTACCGCTTCTCGTAGGCAGCTCTAACAATTAGATTCGCTATCTTCCACTTGACATCATGCTTCTTCCTTCTCTCCTTAAGTTTCCTTAAAGCCTTCCTCTTAACCCTTGACTTCTTACCGTATAACTTATCATACCTCTCCTGCACCCTCTTCCTATGGTAGTAATAGCCGAGGACGAGCTTCTCGGTACCGGTTTCAAAGAGGGATGCAACACTGTCAGCGAGTATTGCAACATTGTTTTCGTTTACATCTACAGGCAGGTAACCTCTAGGCTTACGCTCCTCAACCCACTTAACGAGAGTGAAGTAGACTATGAGTTGCCTATTCTTCTTATCAAGCTTAATCCTGGCTTCACCAGCTAGTTTCCACCCCCTGTTAATGTATTTCCAGTACTGCCTGTGAGACTCAAACTCCACCCCTATCCGTCCCTTATGGGTAGCTACCTTTATTGAAGCATACCCGTCCGGCTTCCATAGGTGGTCGTCAAGCCAGACACTAATCCTCTTAACCTCCGGGTAATACCTCTCAGCTAGTCC
This sequence comes from Candidatus Freyrarchaeum guaymasense, assembly GCA_030587405.1. The sequence continues at coordinate 42,194 of JAUQZD010000065.1, forward strand.
TAGCTTCTTCAGTCTTAGGAAGCTCTTAGCCCTAGCACCAGCGTCTTGACAAGCAGTATAAACATAGTGGCTGGGTAATTGCAGGTAAATACTCCTCATTTCACGGTACTTGAGCGCTTTGAGCCTAGTGAAGCTATTAACGTTGCTCCTCACAGCGTAGAGTACTAGTTGTTCAACCATGTTGCGGTACATACCTTCAAGCTCAACGAAAACCCTAAACACCTTCCTTGGCAACCTAACGCTCCTAACAATGACCGTTCTCGCCACCCTAGCCACTCTCCTCAACCTCCTCTAGTAACTGCTTAAAACCTCGAACCAAGCGTCTCTTCTTACGACTCCTCATACCATAGAGCCTACCAGCAAAACTGGTAACTATCGCTAGCAAGTCCTTTACAAACTCTTGGTAAGCTTCTTTAGGTTCCTCGCCGTAGACAACTTCTATTCTGACACCGTACTGCTTAAAGAAGTACTCTAGATACTCAAAACCAAAACGGGTAAGTCTATCCTCGTAGGCGATAACTACTACGTCTACTTGCTTGTTCACCACGTAGTTGAAGAGCTTTTGTAATCCTCTACGATTAGTCTTAAGTCCACTAGCTACATCACTTAGGATAACAACTACTCTATAGCCCTTAACAGTACAATACTGGGTAAGGTACCGGATCTGTCTCTCTAAATCACCCTTCTGACCACTAGAGCTCACACGAGCATAGATAACAGCTCTAACCTCCTTAACTCCTTCTCCTCCGCCTATTATCCTCTCTATCTCGCTTTCCGGTATCATCCATCTGCCAGTAGGAGTTTTAACTGCTCTAATCTTACCAGAATAAATCCACCTCTTCAAAGTAACAAAGTGAATCCCAAGCCTTCTACAAGCTTCCCTAGGTGGTAACAGCCTCTCACCCATATACTACACTCCGCTACAAAAAGTTATACTTCACTATATAAAAGTTTCTACCCACCTACCCCCTAAACTCCCGGAAAAATTGGCCGCTTAAAAAAGTTTATTTTTGAGTGAAGGGATAGGAAAATGCGACAATAGGTTGGGGATTTTTTATGAGGAAGAATAAGGATGGTAGAAAAACGCCTAGGGTTTTCCTCCAGATGTGGAAGGACGTGCCCGTGCTGGGTCTCCCACTAATTAACAGGCTTTTAATACCGGTTTATTACCTCTACGAGAAGGCATTGATGCGGCAGATTAAGGAGGGGGATAAGCCAACCCACCTTGCTGTAATATTGGATGGTAATAGGAGGTATGCGCGTTCTCGCGGGATGGACACTTGGATGGGGCATAAGCTTGGCGCTGCAAAGGTTAACGAGTTTTTAGAGTGGTGCTGGGAGATTGGGGTGAAGGTTGTTACGCTATATGCTTTTTCAACTGAGAACTTTAACCGTTCACCGAGAGAGGTTAAAGAGATAATGAAGCTTGCTGAAGAGAAATTCTATGAGGTTTTAGAGAACAAGAAGATACATAAGTATAAGGTTAGGGTTAAGGCGATAGGGAGAACCGATATTCTACCTGAAAGGGTGCGGGAAGCTATAAGAAGGGCGGAGGAGGCGACGAAGGACTACGACAGGTACTTCCTTAACGTTGCAATAGGATATGGTGGAAGGGCTGAAATAGTTGACGCTGTAAGGAAGATAGCTCAGAAGATAGCCGACGGCGAGTTGAGGGTGGAAGACATAGATGAGAGGCTAATAGAACAGCATCTTTATACGGCGGGAATGCCTGACCCGGATCTCATAATAAGGACGTCGGGGGAGGAAAGGCTGTCCGGGTTTCTGCTGTGGCAGTCAGCCTACTCTGAGCTCTACTTCTGCGATGTTTACTGGCCTGAAATAAGGAAGATTGACTTGCTCCGCGCTGTGAGAACGTATCAGAGAAGAGAGAGGAGGTTTGGAAGGTAGCTGAATGTCATGGGGCTTCAATTTTAGGCATGAAGAAGCCGACTACGATAAGGCTTCGAACCCTCTTCTTTAAGTACCAGAGTTGAGGCCTGTAGACGTACTTTACGGCTTTCTCGTAGTCCTCTATGAACCCTTCCTTATCGTTTAGGAGAGAAGACACCGTCAACTGCTCTACTAGGCCTCCACTTACGGTGTAGACTCCCTCCCCCATGTCTATTCTCCGGATGAAAACTAGGGGAAGGCGAAGCCTACCGTGGTACTTCTCCGGAACCAGACTTGCCACGGTTTCCAAGTCTGCCTTATCTAGGAATATTAAGTCGCCACCCACCGTTGGAACAGCCGGGTCGTTCTCCTTTAAAAGCTGGGATAAGGTCTTATACTCCCTTGGAAGGTGGTCGTTGAGTTTCTGAAGCTCTGATTTCCAAAGCGCCTTGAAGAAACGTTCAAAAGCCATTTCTTAGATGCCACCTCTTACGCGTACTTTGCAAGAACCATGGAGTGAGCTTTGTCAAACGGGTCTAAGTTTAAGGTTTGAACCACGTTAAACCCCCTGCCTTCAAGCACGGATATCTCCATCCTGTAGACTTCGGATGGTTTCTTCGTTACATCTATACTCCTTGCTTTTATGGCTAGAAGGATCCATCCCCCCCTCTTAAGGAACATGTCGGCGTTATCCGCTAAGAGTTTAGCTTGCTCTGGCTGAGCCACGTCGCAGTATATAGTGTCAACTTCGTCAACTATCATCGAGTACCTTTCTGGAAAGCGTGCGTCGCCAAGCACCGGAATCATGTTACCCTTACGTTCGCAAACCATCACCAGCTCCCTCATAGCCCTCGGTGCAAACTCAACGCAGAAAACAACACCCTTTCTTCCAACTATGTCCGCTACGTGGCTTGAGGTCGTCCCCGTCGCGGCGCCAAGGTAAAGCACCCTACTGCCCTGCTTAATAGGCAGCCTTTTCAGGTTTTTTAGGAGGGCTGCTGCCAGCTTGCTCCTGTTAGGATCCCATAATCTGTACTCCTCACCCCTATACTCTACGAGTTCCTCTCCGTAAACCTTGAAGCCGGGGGAAATGTTCCTAGTTGCAAGGCGCCGTCTACCCCTTAAGTGGACGATATACACATCGTTGTACGATTCGTGAGGCTTCACTACGGGGGGCTTTCTCTCGGACACGTTTACCGCCTCTTCCTAGCCTTTCTAGGGGGGCGTCGCGGCTTTTCGGCAGGGGGGGCTGAAAACCTCTCCTTTATCTCCTTAATTTTTTTCTCAAGATCACTTTGTAAGGCGTCGCCTATGTAGTTTCCGGTGTAAACATCGGCGCGGACGGCTACTGCTATCTTGTTAGCCAGCACCCGAGCGATCTTCCCCCTCTGCCACCATGGAGCGCCGCTGACCTCGGGATGCCTGAATATAACCCCGTGCTTTGGAGGAGGAGTGCCCTTAGCTAAGCTTCGGAAGAGAGCTTTCTCAGCCCCTAAAACCTGTATCTTTGAGGCTGGAAGCCTAGCAAGCTTCTCCAATCCTCCTGCCAAGTAAATAAGCCTCGCCCCCACTAAGGGGCCTATTATGGATGTGAGGTTGGGAGCTATCTCCTCCATCACCTTGGAGATGTAGGATCTTAGGGAATCCCTAAACTCGTAAAGCATCATGGTTATCGAGGCGAAGTCCCTTAGAGGTTTAAAGTCTTCATCTAGGATAGGGGCGCCCATAGATCTTCTAGCCTCGCTAACTATGCTTTCTACCAGTTCCGGCTGGAAGCCGAGCCTCTCCTCGAGAACCCCCCTAAACACTTTTTCTCTAGGGCCCACCTCACATACTATTTTTATGAAGGAAGGATGAGATGAGATTACACGTGTAAGCTCTGGAAAGTTTAGGCTGTACCATTCTCGAACCCTTATGGAGAAAAGGTTCAACACCTCTTCAACATCGTCAAGACAATAAACTGCCTGAATTAGGAGTTCATCCCGTCTGCTTCCAGCTTCCCTGACGATTTTACGTGCTAGGATCGATGAAACTTTATAGGTGAACTCTTTGAGCTCCTCTTCGGAGACGAAGAGGCCGGCACCCTCGACATACCTTAAAAGCCTAGATCTGAAAAGGCGGGCTACGCCGTCGGGCCTCTGAACCTTAACCTCAACCCCGATGCTGTTCCTTAGGGATTCAGCCACCCATCTATCCTCAACAATAAAGATGCAGCCGCTCTTGAAGGTTTTAACAAGGGATTCTAGCTCGGGAATCAGCTTTCCACTTTGAAGGGCAAACATGCGGTCTGCTACGACTTCAGGGTCCATTGGGAAGGTTGAAAAGCTTAGCATGTTCCCGGAGTCGTCGAGTGCAAATACCCCAAAAACGCAGGCGGTAAGGTGAACGTTCAAAACGCACCCCTCAACCCTAAAACAAACTTAAAACGTTTAAAAAGCCTTCTCTTAATCCACGATTCTTGACGAAGCATAAAGTAAGCAGCATTGCTTCCTTTTGACTTCCCTACTTAAACGAGTACACTTTTTTATAGTTAATCCTCAGTTAGCCTCTCAGGCACCATGACTTAAAGAGGAAAATGTTTACCCTTATACTTTCATGGGAAATACTCTTGGAATACGAAGCTTATAAACGGCTAGGTGTACGCTGATCGTAAGGTGGACGGCCCGTTTCCAAGTTCGAGAGGGATAAAGGTCATGGTAGATGTCAGCGTAGAGGTTAGTGGTCTTAAGTTGAGGAACCCTGTCATGCTCGCATCAGGCGTTTTAGGGGTAACTGGGAAGCTCTTAGTGAGGGTCGCCGAGGCCGGGGCAGGAGCGGTCGTGACAAAATCTGTTGGTCCAGCTAGAAACAGCGGATATGCTAACCCTACGATAGTGCAGGCTTCACATGGAAGCTACGTTAACTGCATGGGGCTGCCGAATCCGGGCATAGAAGAGTTCGCCGAGGAAATTAAAGCGGCTAAGAAGGGAGGGGTCCCTGTTATAGTTAGCGTTTTCGGGGGGAGCCCGGGGGAGTTTGCTTACGTAGCTGGCTATGCCGAGGAGGCGGGAGCAGACGCTCTCGAGCTTAACGTTTCATGCCCTCACGCAGAGGTGGGGGTAATAGGGCAGAATCCACGCCTTGTCAGAGAGGTGGTTAGAGCTGTGAAGCGCCGTGTTGGCGTACCCGTCTTCGTTAAACTCACCCCTAACGTGACGGACATAGTTGAGGTGGGGAAGGCTGCCGAGGAGGCGGGAGTTGACGGGGTGACTGCGATAAACACAGTTAAGGCAATGGTTATAGATGTGGACGCTCTACGCCCCGTTCTGTCCAACAGGTTTGGGGGGCTTTCCGGAGCCGCTATAAAGCCAATAGCCATACGCTGCGTTTACGAGCTTTACGAGGCATTAAAGGTTCCCGTGGTAGGCGTTGGGGGGATCATGGGGTGGAGGGATGCTGTGGAGCACTTGCTGGCAGGGGCGTCTGCTGTTCAGGTGGCTACCGCGCTCGTTAAGGGACTAGGCGTTTTTAAGGAGATAGTTACTGGGGTTAAAGAGTACCTTGAAAGGAAGGGGTTCAAAAGTGTTAGGGAGGTGGTTGGGCTTGCACATGAATGGCCTGACCATTCAAAAGCCTAGGATTAGGAGGGTTGAAGAGGTAAAAGCAGAGGCTTCCTCCGTTAAGACGATCTTCTTCGAGGACAAGTTGGCCTCAGCGTCTACTCCAGGACAGTTTGTTATGGTATGGATCCCGGGGGTGGATGAGGTTCCAATGAGCGTCTCCCACAGAAACCCGGCAGGGTTCACCTTTAAAATAGTGGGGGAGGCTACTTCAGCCCTTTCCAACTTAAAGAAGGGAGATATCATAGGTGTTAGGGGTCCCTTGGGGAGAGGCTTCAGGCTTGAGGGGGAGTCCATTCTTGTCGTTGGAGGGGGTATAGGGGTTGCCCCGTTACGCCCCTTAGTGGAGGATGCTGTGGGAGAGGGGTTAATGGTTCATGTCGTAGTTGGGGCTAAAACAGGTAAAGAGCTGATTTTCACCAACGTGTTCAAGCGTCTAGCGGACGAGTTAACCCTAGTGACCGAGGATGGAAGCGTTGGGGAGAAGGGTATGGCCGGTGACGTGGCTGAAAGGATCATCAGAAGGGGGGATTACGATCAGGTTTACGTGTGTGGCCCCGAAGGGATGATGGCAAAAGTTTTCCTTGTAGCCGAAGAGGTCGGAGTGGGTGTTCAGGCATCCTTGGAGAGGTACGTGAAGTGTGGTTTTGGCATATGTGGAAGTTGCAGTTTAGGCTCATACCTTGTGTGTAAGGATGGGCCTGTATTTGATAGTAAAATGTTGAGGCAGGTATTGGATGAGTTTGGATTGTTTAGGAGGGATTCATCGGGAGCTAAAGAAAAACTTGCAGGTGTTAAGGATGGCTAAGAATTGTTTGGAAAGGGAGGAAGTCGGCCGGGTAGTAGCCGAGATAAATGAGATTATAAGGTGGCTTAGGGAGAAGGCTGACGTTGATAAGGCGCTTAACAGCGAGGGAGGACCTGTAGAGTGCCGGAGGACGGCTATAGCTAAGACTCAGCAGTTGATGAGGGATGTCAATAGGGTTTACATGTTGGCCATGGATGCTGATGCCGGTATCGACGTGGAGAAGCTGGAGGAGGCTAAGAGCGAGGCGCTTCAAAAGGTTAAGGAGTACTATGATGTTTTAACGTCGGATGAGCTGAGCTCCGCCAGAGCCCTTCACATCAGTAGGAGTAGGTTGAACGATGTTATTGGGGCTCTCGGCAGGCTTGTTGAGGCGGTTTCAGCTAGAAGTGGCACCGGAAATGGTTTCGCCGCATCCGAAGATGAGGACCCGTTGATAAGGAGGATCTTATCGATTAAGGAGAGAGTCAGGAAGCTGGAGGAGGAAAACAGGACGCTGAGGGAGGAGATTGAAAGGCTTAAGGGTGGAGGCTTCCTCATGGAGCCGTTTGATGGGGGGCAGAGGGAGCTAATTGAGGAGCTGGAGAGGTTAAAGGAGGAAAACAAGGAGTTAAGAAGGCAGGTGGAGGAGTTAAGGTGCGGCGCTGAATCCACGGCTTATCAGAGCCTCCTAGAGGAAAATAACGCTTTAAGGCAAAGGACGAACAGGCTTTTAGAGGCCTTGAGGGCTACGAGGAGAAGATATGAGCAGCATATTCAAGAGTTAATGAAGGAGAGAGACGAGTGGCGGAGTAAGGCCATAGAGAAGACCGTTAAGTCCATAGAGGACACGATGTTCGAGCTTAGAAGCCAAGTTGAAAGCCTGAAGAGGGAGAATAGAGAGCTTAAGGAGAGGCTTGGGATTGCTCCTCCTCAAAAAGAGAGGGAGGAGAAGGACGAGGAGGAGGGATACGAATTCTACTTCTCTTAGAGCAGTGCTGGCAGTGAGAGGAACGTGAAGTACCATGGCATGAGCAGGTAAACCAAGAACACCATGATTGGCGTTAAGATCAAAGGTAGTGTTAGGTTGTCTAAGCCGCTGGGTGAAACTCCCTCAATTAACGAAGCCAGAAGCGACCCTATTAAGGCTAGTAGGAGTACCACCACCTGCACCGGGGTGGCTGCAAGGAAGAGAGCTAAGAGCCAGAGCGGCGAGATCCCAAGGAGTGAGAGCGTTATGATCCTTGAAGTGAGCATGTTCATGCTGGGCCAGAAGCCGAAGAATGAGTAGTAAAGGAAGGCTATGATGGCGGAGAGAAGGGACATCGCGAAGACCGTTAGGGATCCCTCGATGCTCCGTGTGGAGCCACGCAGGGTATACTTCCGTTTACCCCATCGTTTTCCTACTATTGCGGCAAGTCCATCTCCATAGAACATTGCAAAGAGAGGGAAGGCGCCTAGAGTGAAGAGAGGCCAGTAAGAGGCATTGAACGGTATGGCGAAGACGGACACTATTATTCCTATGGAAATGATGTAGTATAGGGGACCATATATGTGGCCTGTAGCATAGTCTTCTTCCCTAGCCATGACTTCAAACATGGACCTGAGGGCTTTAACCGGGCTCTTGGGCGTCGTGAAGAATATTAGCAACGCTAGGGTTAGGGGGATCAGGGGGATGATCTGCGGTGTATCGAAGAACGGGCAGAAGATTATGGCGTCCCCGGCGAAGAAGTGTATTACCTTCCTTGTGAACTCGGGTTCCAGCCCCCTCCATCTCCTGAGAAGTTCTCCTATGCCTATTACGGAGAACACGTACACGTACACCACGGCGAGCACTAATATGTCCTTCAACGTCAACATCGGCTTCGCCTCCTGTCCAACACACCCCTTTTAAATACTGAAGTTTAAAAATCTCTCTTAAAAGTGCATCGGTTTACAGGCTTCAGCAGTGCATGGATCGAAGGGGAAAAGAAAATTTAAACGATACTTATAGCTCACTTAGGAAAATTTTATTTTTGAAGAATAGGGCGATTTAATGGGTTAAAAGGAGAATGGAGAGGAGAGGGTTTTATGGGTCATAAAGCGGAGCCGGGGAAGATAAACGAGACCACCTGGCTTATAGACGGTAACATGGTTGGTGTTCCGAGGATACTTAGCCTCTACGTTGTTAAGGGGGAGAAGGCTGCACTTATTGACGGAGGGACGAGCCACTTCGCCAACACCGTTATAGAAGCCCTCAAAAACTTCGGATTGTATCCGGTGGATTACATTATCCCAACGCATGAGCACTGGGATCACATTCAGGGAGTCGCCCCCCTACTTAAAGATATGGGAGAGGACAGAGTAGAAGTTTTAGCGTCGGAGGTAGCGGCACCGTTCATCGAGGACCCATCAAAGATAGAATATGACTTTGGAATGGGCCCCATAGAGGGCGTTAAAAAGGTTACGCCTCTTAAGGAAGGAGACGTCATAGACCTCGGAGGAGGCGTAGAATTAGAAGTTTTCCACGTTCCAGGACACGCACCCGGACACATAGCTCTCTTAGAAAGAAAGACTAAAACACTTTTCGTTGGGGATGCTGTAGGTAACAAGGTGGACGCAACAACGTTCCTTCCGGTCTTCAACCCGCCATGGTTTGACAAGGAAACGTACCTTGCATCGCTTGATAAAATGGAGAAAATAGATTTTAACAGCATTTGCTTGGGACACTTCGGCTGCTGGGATGGTGACGATGCTAAAAATATAATCAGTGAAGCCCGTGAAGTTTTCCATAAATTCTGGAAGTTCTTCGAGGAGAACGTGGACAAACTTGACGATATTGATTACTTAGCTAACACCGCCCTGGAAAGGTACCTTAAGGACTCTGAGGTAATAAAGAGGGTGGGTATGGACTTTGCAAAGGTCGTAATTACATGGCTTAGAGACGGATTCAAGAAATACAAGAAAATTGCTTAAACTTTACGAGGGACATCAGACGTACAGGTAAATTTTATGAATACACAAATACAAATGAAACAAGGAAAATAACAGAAAAACTTACATTTTTTATTTTTTAACTCCTGTTTCTGATGACTCCTTGTTAAAAAGTAAATGGGAAAGGTTAGTATTCGTCCTCCCGTAGGACTCCGGCTTCTTCTGCGAATTTCCCGTAGCCCATGTTTATTAGCGCTCTCGTTCGTTTATACAGTTGGAAGTCTATCCATTCTTCCTCTGTTGGTTCGTTGTAGAATGTGCCAAAGAGCTTAGCGTAGCTTTGCCGTGACTTTGATTTAACAAGTTTCTCTACGGCTTTCTCTGAGAACGCTATTTCCATGTCAGGGGCGTTCGCCCTTCCATTGCTTATCTTTATTCCATTCCCGGTTCTCACGACGTTAAATACTGATACTGGTTTTTCCTCGTTTTCGAAGGCGTCAATCGAATCGTAAATGGCGAAGTCCATGGTTGCACCCTCCACTAGATCCTCGAATATTTCAGGATGCTGATTAAGGTAGTTTTTGAACGTTTCAGCGAGGGCCTCCTCTGGCGAGGGGGCTTTCACTTCGGCTTCCACTGGTTCCTCGGTGATGTTTTGAAGTAGGAATTCCGTTAGATCCAGTACTGCTATTCCATCTGACGCGTCTGCAAGGTTTGTCTTGCAGAAAGGGCATGTTGAAAGAAGGATCTCTGCCCCTGTTAGGGTGGCTTCCTCTATCCTTTGCTTGGCGATCTTTACCGCCATCTCGGGAAATGTTCCTTTAACCCCGCTGCCTGCACCGCAACAGTGGGCATAGTTCCTGTTTGTGATCATTTCAACCAGTTCAACATTCCCGATCTGCCTTATGAGGGATCGGGGCTCCTCGTAGATGCCGGTGTGACGTCCAAGATGGCATGGGTCATGATAGGTTACGCGCACCGGTTTGGATGCGTAAAAGTGGAGCTTTCCTTTATCCACCAACTCCTTAAGGAACTCTGAAACATGGAGAACTTGAAAGTTTGGTTCAAGGGGGGCGTAGTCCTTCTTGAACGTACGGTAACATCCTGCACACGAGAAGATCACGGTTTTAGCCCCGGTCTTCTCCAGCATGGATACGTTATGTTCTGCAAGTTTCATGGCGTCATCTCTGTACCCTAACCTGAAGAGGGTTGAGCCACAGCACCGTTCGTCCTCAAGTATGGTGAAGTCGACGGATGCTTTCTCAAGCAATGCTACGGTGGCTTTAGCTATTTCCTGCCTCCTGTAAGCTGACGTACAACCGACAAAGTAGACTATGTCGGCCTCTTTTGGAAGGGAGACGTTGAGAAAGGAGAAACGCTGGTCATGGGGTTCACCGTAAGGATTGTAGTTGCGTAATGCCTTGTCCCTTATTTCAAGGTGCTTCTCTAAGTGCATTCCTGCACTTACAAGGTCCTCCCTAAGAGCCTCGATGATTGAGGGGATGTCTATTCCTCCTTCTACGGCTAGGCACGTCTCCTTGCAGTTCCCACATGTAAGGCATAAGTAAGCCCATTCTAGAAGCCGATCATCAGGTTTAATCTTCCCTTCCAGTAAGGATTGAAGGATTATGATTCTTCCCTTTGCACTGTAGGTTTCGAAGCCTAACACGTTGTACACAGGGCATGGCTTATAAACGTGCTTCCTAGCGGTGCTCACCTTAACAGCGTAGGTGCAGTCGCCACACCTACCGCACTTCTCAAGAAGGTCCGAGAAGGACTTTAGTCTTGAAAAATTGCTCCCAGCCATTCGAACACCTCACAGCCCGAATACCATCGGGTGAAGGATGCTGTTTGGGTCAAGTGCCTTCTTGATCCTCTTGAGGGCTTCATAGAAGCCAGCTGAAACCTTTCTCAGGGTTTCTTCCTCCCAGAGAGGGCCGTTCCAGTATGGTACTGCCCCGCCAGTCTCCATCTCGATCTTTTTAAGTTCTTGCCATGCTGCTTCAACCACATCCTTATTAGATGATGGACCCATGAATATCGTTATCCAGCCTGTGCAGTAGCACCTGTCAGCTGCTAAGGCGCTGATTATCCAGTTAGCTCCCCTTTCCTTAAGACGGTATTTCTCGAAGATTCTGGCGGCAGCCTCCACCACGTCTGGGAGGGTTTGGATGGGCCTCAGGTGGCACGTGTTATACCAGAAGCCAGCGTCGAAAAGGGACTGAGTTAGGTTGAACATGTCAAGCCAGTGGGCTCTTGAGAGAAAGGTTCCTAGGGCGCGTCCTCCCGCTTGCTTAGCTAGGCTATCGATTATTTCACGCTTCCTATTCGCCACTTGTTCGTCTACGTCCTCAACTATGACTGCTAAAATGCATTCGAGGTTGTCGAATGTTTCAAGGTAGGTTGAAGCCAGAAGGTCTATCGAGTTCCTGTCTCCTAGGATCACGATTTCCTCTGCAAGCTTGCGTTTCTGAATCTCATACATGGCCCTTGAACAGTCTTTGATCGATGTAAAGCCATAATCGGCGAAGGCGGCCCCTTCTGGTAGGGGGTATATCTTCAGCGTTGCCTTTGTCTTGACGCCTAGAGTTCCATGGTCACCTAGGAAGAGGCCAGTAAGATCGTTAAATGAGGAATACCTTGTGAAAAGTTTTGAGGAAGGATTCCATCCGCTCCCCGTCCTCAAGACTTCACCTGTAGGAAGCACGACTTCAAGTCCAACAACACTGTCGCAAGCACTCCCCCACATGCTTGAGCCGCACCCAACGCTGTTACTGCTGAGGGAGCCGCCAATCGTGCCAGCATTACCGCCGTAAGGTCCTCTAAACCCCAGCTTAAAACCCCTTTCCCTTAAAAGGTGGATAAGCTCAGCCCACCTTAAACCGGCTTCAACGGTAACGGTCATCGTATCCTCGTCCAAGTCTAGGAGGCGATCCATGCGCGTCAAGTCGAGCATTATCGCTCCCTGAACCCTCGGGAGAGGCGCGCCATTTATACTGCTCCTCGCCCCCGTGGGAACAACAGGAGTCCTTGTCCTGTTGGCGAGCCTCAATATTTGGGATACCTCGAAGGTGTCTTTAGGCCGCACGACTACACCCGGCATGGATAGCCAGTATGGGCTTGCATCACGGCTGTAAGCGTAAAGGTCTAGCTGGCTTGAGGTGACATTCTCCTCGCCAACGATGCTTGAAAGTTCAAGATATAAACTGTCTGTGTCCGTCAAGAGATCACCTGCAGGTTTTTGGTTTTCACGGTCTAAAAGAGAAAAATTTAACTGTTATGCCAACGTAGTAGTGTAAATTCGTTGAAAACCAACTTTTAAGAGTTATTTCTTAAATATTCGAAAAATATGGCTAGACTTCTAAAAATGCTATAGTTGAAGTGTGGGGGTGGGTAAGGATTAAAAGGAAGCACCGACTTTCCACAACCCTTAACCGAAACATCGTTTTTTAGGAGGATGCATTGTGGCGGTTAAGATACCTGAAAGAATAGCTGTTAGAGACAAGTACACTGGGGAAGTGCTAGGTGAAATCCAAGCGGACAACGTTGAAAGCTTAAGGGAAAAGATCAAAGTAGCGTACAGTAACAAGGATAAGTTGAGGAGTAAGAGCCTGGATGAAAGAGTAGAGTTCATCAGGAAGCTTGGTAGAAGGATAAGGTTCGCTAGAAACCAGCTCACAGAGCTTATAGCAAGGGAGGGAGGGCTGCCGATTAAGTATGCTAACTGGGAGGTAAGTATGATCGCTCAGGGATACCTTCACGCTGACATGAGAGCTGAGCTTTACTTGGAGGAAAGGGAGCTGCAGGCTGTTAGGGGGAAAAGCTACGCTGTTTATCATCCCTTAGGAGTATGCGCCGCTATGACCCCTAGGAATACCCCTCTCTCCCTCAATGGGTGGGCTGTGGGAGCTTGCTGGCTTACCGGGAATTCCATTCTCATAAAGCCCAGTACAGCCGTACCCCTTACTACCCTTAAACTTCTTGAGATGGCTGAAGAAGTGAACTCGGAATTCCCCGTCGAATCCGCGCAGCCTGTCGTGACTCCTGGAGCCTTTGCTGTCCAAGAGTTCATTCACAACCCGATGATAGACGTCATCCTGTTCTTTGGCAGCAGCCACGTCGGGAAAAAGCTTCTGGTAGATTACGCCGAATACCTTAAAACGACCATTAAAGACCTTAGTTTTGCGGGAGGATTCATGATAAATGGGAAGTTTAAAATGTTCATTCTCGAAATGGCCGGTAATGATGCAGGAATAATAACGGACGACGTGGATGTAGAGAAGGTGGCGGACTATACTGTGAAGGCCGCATACACTAACAGTGGCCAACAGTGCTTTAGCATGAAGCGAATACTGGTACATAAGGACGTATATGACGAGTTTGTGGAGGCGATGATGGCGAAAATGGATGATCTTAAGATGGGGAACCCGCTGGATCCACAAACCGACAT
>JAUQZD010000077.1 GCA_030587405.1 Candidatus Freyrarchaeum guaymasense
TTCGCGTTTAACCCTACTGACCTCGCTAGGGGGACGAGGCTTTTTAGTATTTCAGCTACTCCTCCACCATAGGCGGTAGCGTTCACGTGGATGACCCTTGCACCCTTAACCCTCTCAGCTAGGCTTACTATGCTTTCAACCTCGTCCCGGCCAACTATGGGCTCGTAGTCCCTAATGTGCCTCACCGTGCACTCCTCCAACCCTAACACATCATCTCAATTACCCCTGCAGCCCCCTTTAACTTCACTATCCCCGCCACCAAGTCTACTCTGCATACCACGCCTAGAATCCTGCTCTTGGCCGAAACAGGCAAGCAGCTTATGTCGTTTTTAACAACCTTATTTATGGCTTCGCCTACGTCGCTTTCGGAGCTGACGGAAATCACCTCAGGGTTCATGACGTCCTCAACTCTACTCCTGAAAATGTCCTCGACGTCCACGTTGCGGATCATCACGTCCAAATGCTTTTCCATGGTTAACACGTGATTTAGAATGTCGGTGACCGTTAGGATGCCGACCATGTTTTCACCCCTAACAACGAACACGCGCCTGACACGTGAATCGATCATCATGTTCGCCGCGTCAAACAGCGTTGCCTCGGATGGAACCGTCAGAGCCGGCTGCGTCATCACATCTCCCACTTTAACGTTAAACTTCTTATTCAGAAGTCTTCCCAAGATAACCTCTTCGTCTATACACCCCTTAAACACCCCGTTCTCGTCGGCTATGATGACGTACCCAACGTTGTTCTCAGCCATGTACTGGAGCACCGTTTGGAGGGAGACGCTTTCAGGGAATATGTTCCTCGCCTCATCTAGAAAAAGATTTACAGGTTCCCTTAGAACACCCCTCAACCCCTCCTTCGTCTTAAGCGACTCACCGCGCCTACCAAGCAAAACCTCTAGGATCCTACGCCCATTTATGACGCCTTTAACCTTGTTTCCCTCGTCGACGACCACGACCCGGTAAGGCGTACCCCTCCCACCCAAAATGTTCAATGCTAGGAACAGCTGGTCATTCCACCTGATGATCGGCCTGCAACAGATGAGGTCAGCGCTCCTCATAGACACCCCCAACCTACTTAAACCCCCTCCAGTGCTATTAAGCATTTTGACTGCTTAAAGCAGCGGCCCTCCGACGCCGCTCCCTTCTCCGGAGGGGAGAGTTAAAAGTGACGGATCCCCTCTTTCTTCTTGGACGCCACTTAGGGGTGTGACATGTGAACGATCACGGTAGCCGGGTGAAGGAGCCATCTAACCTGCCTTCCTCTCACGCCTCCCGCGGGATTAGGTTTAAGCTGGTATGGTTTGACTCTTTCGGGGCGAAGAGCTCATGCGTGCTCGTTGAGACAGACGATGTCACGGTTCTAATAGACCCGGGTGTTGCCGTGATGCACCCCTCCTTTCCGGCGAGCAGCGTGGAGAAAGCCTTGTGGGCTGCGAAGGGTAGACGGGCGATAGTTAACGCTGCGAGGCGGGCAGACGTAATCGTGGTGTCCCACTACCACTGGGATCACTTCACCCGCGACCCGGACGTTTACAGGAATAAGCTTTTGCTTGCTAAGAACCCGAACGAGTACATTAACGACTCTCAGAGGAAGAGGGCTGTCGAGTTCTACTCGAACCTCTGGAAGACGTTCGGCGGAAAAACCATAGAGTTTAAGCCTCGCCGGGACGTGCGCTTTAAGGATCCGGCAGACGAGCTTTCATCCATCAGCATGAACTTCGGAGGCTACCAGGAGCGGAGGCTCGAGCTCCTTGAGGCAGGCAGAAAGTGGTTTAAAAGGCGCGCCGAGAAGTGGCGGAGCTACAAGGTTATCCCTGAGGCGGAGCTCAGAGGCCTCAAGATAGTCTACCCTGAGGGGCGCGAGCTACGGTTTGGAGGGACGAAGCTGCGCTTCTCCCCTCCGCTCTTTCACGGCATCGAATACTCCCGTGTGGGGTGGGTTTTCTCCACCGTAATAGAGTTTAAGGGGGAGAAGCTCCTCCACTCATCCGACCTGAACGGGCCGGTGATCGAGGACTACGCCGAAATGATCGTGAGGGAGAACCCTTCCTACATAATCCTCGACGGGCCGATGACCTACATGCTAGGCTACACCCTCAACATGGTGAACTTTCGCAGGGTGCTGGAGAACGCCAAGCGGATAGTTGAGGAAGCCGACTTCAAACTTATGATATGGGACCACCACCTGCCACGCGAGCCAAGGTTCAGGGAGAGAACCCGTTCAGTCTGGACGGCTGCTGAAAGGAAGGGTAAGCCTTTAATGACCGCAAGCGAGTTTCAGCTTGGTAAGAAGCCCGTGGTGGAACGCACACTTTAAAATTCGTCCATCTCGGAATATTACCGATAAATCGGTAATATTTAGTTAAAAGTTACCGATAAAATTATAAACTTTTAGGGTTAAGTGTTTATCACGATCGGTGAAGACGCTATTCTAGAGGTTCTTTCAGACTGGAACCTCTGGGGAAGTTCTGATTTCTCCCTTAAAAGCAGGGGGATATACCTAGGTGTTCACGCTTGATTAGTTTTTATGGGTAATGTGGTTTTGGTCTGTCAGGCGTTTCCCCGTCATCGAAGCATACGCCTCTGATGGGGCTTTCGGGGTAACCCCGGAGCACCACATCCGAAGACTCCACCCATAGGCCACCCTGTGGCCAAGCCAGCACCCACAAACACCTACCAAATATTTAACTGTTTCGCAAGGCGTCCTTAAAGAGTTCTTGGAGGGTAGAGAAGCCATCGTTGTGAAGGGTGTTAGAAGGGCCGGTAGGTTCAGCCTAACGATACTTCTCCTTAAGCACCTTCAGGAATTAGGATGGATAACGGTTAAAGACGCCTTAATAGTGAACCTCGAAGACCCACGCTTCCCTTCCACCCTTTCGTCGGAAGACCTCCTCCGCATCTACTAGGTGTACTTGAAAAAGCTTTCCCCGTCTAGTAACCACGTGGTAGTCCTTGATGAAGTCTAGGTTGTTAAGGGCTGGGAGGGGTTTGTCAGATACCTTCTAGAGGCTAAAGGCGTTAAAGTGGTTGTGACGGGTTCCTCCTCAAAGCTTATGGGTGAAGAGTACGCTTCGTCTCTTACAAGGAGACACTTGGACGTTGAGGTTTTCCCTCTAAGTTTCCACGAATACTTGGAATTTAATGGGTTAGCATTGACGGGTGAGCTTGACGCTGTCAGAGAAAGGCATAGGGTGGAGTTTCTGCTGGACGAGTACGTTTACCTCGGAGGATTCCCTGAAGTTGTTCTAGCTGAAAGCAGGGTTAGGAAAGCTGAGCTGTTAAGGCGCTACTTCGAAGACATAATAGTCAAGGACGTGGTTAAACGGTATAGGGTGAAGCACGTCCACAAGCTTGAAGAGCTGGCGAAAATTTTCCTTACAAACGTCTCCATGCTTCAGTCACTTAACAGGATCAGGAAGACTCTAAACTTAAGCCTCGACACGGTTGAAAGATTCTCAAAGTACTTGGAAACAGCTAGACTAGTATTCTTCATCCCTCGCTTCGGCTTCTCGCTAAAACAGCAGATCTTAACACCTAAAAAGGTCTACGCCATAGACACGGGGCTAGCTTCAACGCTAGGCTTCAGGACGGCTAAAAACTACGGTCAATACATGGAGAACATCACCGCGGTCGAACTACTAAGAAGAAAAACATGGAATCCAAGGATTGAAATCTATTACTGGAGAGACCGCCAGCAAAGGGAAGTGGACTTCCTTCTCAAGGAAGGAGGCGCCGTGAAGCACTTAATCCAAGTGTGCTATGCCTCGGACAGAGACGAGGTTCCTCGAAGGGAGGAGAGATCGCTGATGAAGGCGATGGAGGAGCTACACTTAAAACATGCAACAATAATAACCAAAAGCTACCAGGAGGAAAGGGAGGAGCAAGGGCTAACGGTAAGGTTCATCCCAATATGGAGGTGGATCCTTCAGGAAGCCTTCAGCCCAAACCAGCCCACCAAAAGCAAAAGTGTGTGTTAAAGTTTTAAGTAGCATCCTTCCGAAGGCTGGAAAGCACCCACTAACCTACTAAATTGGAAATTTAGCCTTTTGAACCCTTAAAGCCTCATTTGTGGCTGATCGCACCACCCCCTCCTCCCTCACTAATCCTAGAACTGGCCGGCCTCCTCAACTTGGTGGACCCGTGACCACCCACCTTCCTTGGTAACAACGTACACTGTGTCAGCTGCGTCTTCAAGCTCCCTATCATGGCTCACTATTATGAGCTGTGGGATCACCTCCGCCTCCTCCCTGAACGCTCTTTTAAGTATCTCAATAAGCTCTCTTCTCCTCTCCTCGTCTAGGAAGACTGTTGGCTCATCCATTATCATTGTTTCAATCCTACTTCCCGCTATAACCTTAGCTATAGCCATTCTGAGCGCTATGGCGAGCGCCACCCTCTCCCCTCCACTTATAGCGCTCACGCTCTGGCTTCCAGACGGGCCTATAACCGTAAGCTCGTAGTCCTCGTCGAGTCTAACGTCAGAGTACTCGAGGTTGAACTTATTAAGGTACTCTCTCGTGTACCTTTCTATAGCCGGCCTGGCACGAGACCTTATAAGTTTCTGGACACCGTCCTTCCCGTAAGCGTCCCTGATTTTCCCAAGCAGCTTAACGAATGCTTCAATCCTTTCAACCTCCTTCTCCTTCTCCTCCAACTCTGTAAGCCTCGCCTTGGCGTCCTCAACCCTCTGCTTCAACTGCTTTTCCTCACCCTCCAAGGAGGCAACTCGCTGCTTCACATCATCCAGCTTAACCCTAGCTTCATCCAGCCTCTCCTTCACCCGCCTATACCTCTCCTCATCATACCCCAACTCGAGAATTTCCTCTCTTAACCTTGAAGCCTCGCTTTCAGCCTCCCTTAACCTATCCAGAGCCCTCCTGCACTCCTCTCCAAGCCTCTCCTTGTCTCCGAGTCTCTCCAACTCCATTTCAGCCAGCCTGTAATCATCATAATCACCCTTAAGCCCCTCAGCCTCCTCCCTAACCCTCCTTAACTCCTCCTCTATCCTAGAAAACTTCTCGGCTTTACCCCTCTCCCCCTCAAGCTCCTCCCTAACCCTCCTCATCTCTTTCCTCTTCTCATCTAAATTCTCCTTAAGCTTTCTAACCACTTCAACGTTTACACGCTCAACGCTCTCCCTCCTTTCCTCCTCCTCCCTGATCCTCGCATCGACCTCCTCAGCATACCTTCTGGCCTCCTCCTCCTTGCCTCTAAGCCTCCTCTCTTCTCCAATAAGCCTCTCTATCAGCCGCACTTTATGCTCCTCCGTTAACCTCCCCCCACACAGAG
Source organism: Candidatus Freyrarchaeum guaymasense (assembly GCA_030587405.1). The sequence continues at coordinate 5,295 of JAUQZD010000077.1, forward strand.
GACACGTAGCCCCAGCTCCTCTAAGCTTCTCAACCTTCTCCCTCACATCTCTAATCCTGCCGGCTACCTCCCCAATCTTACCGTTCACCTCCTTCTGCTTAACCTTTAACGCCTCGATGGTCTCCCGGATCTCCTTCATTTTCTCCTCCTTCACACTTGAAACACTATCCGCGTCCACCTCCACGCCCAACGTCTCCGAGTACTCACGTATTTTCCCGTCGAGCTCCCTCTCCAGCTCCTCCACCTCACCTTCTAACTCCACCATCCTCTGCATTAACATTTCAACGGTTCTCCTCGCCCCCTCATACTGCCTCCTCTCCTCCTCAAGCCTCCTCCCCTCCTCCTCAAGGATACAATACCTCTCATACGCACCCCTCTTCTCCTCAAGCCCTTTTTCCAACTCCTCAAGCCTTTTTAACCTATTCTCCGCCTCCTCCGCTTCCCTCCTTAAAACCTTCAAATCGGCTTCCACGTTGTTAAGCCTCAATGCAAGCTCGTCATACCTTTTTTTAACGCTCTCCAGCTCCCTAGCCTCCTCCTCAGCGAGTTTAACCTCTCCCTCCACCTCCCTTCTCTCCTCCTCCGCCCTCGCAATTTTCTCCCTAATCTTCCGCAGCTCCTCCTCCCTGCTCCTCAGCTCCCTTTCAACATGCTCCTTCTCCTTCACTTCTCCTCTAAGAGTATCCCTCCTGCTCTCATACTCCCTAACTATCTCCCCCATTAACTCCCATGCTCGCTCAAAGTCGTCGATCCCGAGCAGCTTAGATATAAGCCTCTTCCTCTCAGCAGGCTTTTCAACCACAAGCCTCTCGATCTCACCCTGCCGCACGTAAACAGAGCTCTCAAACATCTCCTTTTCAACATCCAAGATCTTCTCGATTTCAGGCACTATCGTCTTCTCGCCAGCCTCCTTGGTGAGAGGCCTCTCCCTGCCATCCACCACCTCGTAGATCACCCCTTTAGCCTCGCTTCCCCCCTTCCTTTTCCTCCTAACCTCCCACCTGACAACGTAATCCTTCCCTCTCTCCGGCACCGAAAATTGGAGGCTAACCCTAGCATGCCTTGCCATCCTATTAATCAGGTTTTCATCCTTCCCCCTAGAGTGGGTCTTGAACAATGCGAAGCTTATCCCGTCGAATATGCTGGTCTTCCCGGCTCCGTTAGGGCCAACTATCACCGTGACGCCGAGGTCAAAGCTCAGCCTCGTGCTTTTATGGGAGACGAAGTTTTCCAGCTCAACCTCCTTAATGATCACCGTAACCCGCCTCGAAGAACTCTTTAACCAGCCTCCTCGCCTCCTCCATTCTCCCCCTTCCACCCCGAAGGATCCTGAAAAGCTCCCATGCAAGCTCGGCGACATCCCCGCCTAAGATCTCCTCTAAAAGCTCCCTGTGGGAGAGGGCCTTTACGCTGGAAGCCGTCAACTCCTGTCCTGCCTCCTCCTCGAATTCAGGCCTCCATAGGAGTACTTTCCCGGAGAAAGCCCCCTCCAAAACTTTTAACGCCCCCCTTCTATCAATGTTTGAACCCTTAACTTTAACGTGAACCACGGGTTTCACGCCGCCTTCGAGTCCGGCGACCACTCTCCCGACCTCCTCCTCCAGCCTTTCATAGTTGACCTCCACCTCAAGCTGAGGCCTAACATTTAAGTTTACCTCTTGAACGTCTGGAACATCCCCGCTGAGATCAACAAGGTAGAAACCCTTCCCGTTCCTTTTCCAGTCGCTTATCTCGTCTCTTCTCGTTATCTCGGTGGACCCCGCGTAAGCTAAGACTCCCTCTCCCAGCCTCATTTTCCGCCTGCTATGCAGGTGCCCTAAAGCGTAGTAGTTAGCCCCCTCAGGGATCTCACCGATGGAAAGCTGGAAGTCATAGCCCAAGTAAACGTCTATAGCCTGATGCATGACCACGATGCTCCTCCAGTACTTTCTCCCCTCGTTAACCACCATGCGAAGCTCGTCCAGCAGCAGATTCCTGTGCCTCCTCGACATGTTCATGATTCCCCCCACATAAACCTCCCTTCCACCCGCTTTAACCACGCACCCCCTCCTCACCTCTCCATCCCTCCCTTTGACGCCTAGAAGCGTTAACTCGTTTTCGAACAGGGTGTGGGGTGGCATACCCCTTCTCTTAGGAAAATCGTGGTCTCCTAGAACCACGTAGACCTTAACGCCTTTCTCCTTCAGCCTCGCCAGCTGCCTCTTAGCGTTGTAAAGTGCCTTCACGGGAGGCCTGAACGAGTCGAAGAAATCTCCTGAATGCACCATCACGTCAACGTGGTCCTCAATAACCCTGTCAACAACCTCCTCAAAAGCCCTGTTAAAATCCTCCTCTCTCTCATCAAGATTGTACTGTTTGTATCCGAGGTGGGTGTCGGAAACATGGGCTAAGAGCACCATGATATCACTCCTCCACCACCCATACCGTCTCGTCATAGTTCCAGCAGCTCGTCCACCTCCCTCCTCTCCTCCTCAACTCCTCTGCCACCCTCCCTCCACGCTGAAACCACGTCGATATCGGAGCCAACAAGCTTCCCTCTATACTGATCCACCTTCACCAAGGCTGGAACCCTCACCATCATCCCCAATACCACCGCCTCCCCGGTGTTGAGGGATGGAAGCTGGCGGAGCAAGTCGTCGCTAAGCGACTCACTAGCCGCTTGAACATGCCTCTGGTCTGATGGCTCAACGAGCTTTAAAATTATCATGTTGTTAACCTGAGAAAGGGCGTTGGCGCTTAACGCCTTAGGCCTCTGGCTGACGAGGCAGAGGCCAACCCCAAACTTCCGCCCCTCCCGCGCTATCCTGCCAATCCAGTAGCTTGAAAGCGTATCCTCAGCCGTCGGCGCCAGTATGTGCGCCTCCTCTATCACGGTTAGGACAGGGTGTCTGAATCCTCCTCTCCCATCTTCAACCACGAACCTCTTCCTCTCCTCAAGCAGCCTCCTGAGGGCGTGGCTCACCACGACATCCGCGCAGTCCTCGTCGACCTGACCTAGGTCTATAACGTTAGCGCATCCAAGCCTAAACCTACCGACGATCCCACCTACACCTGGCCTTATAATCCTCGAATACTTCTCCTCGAAGCCTTCAACCTTGTTTAAAACAGCGGCTACGTCGCTCCTCCTCTCTCTCCTCCCCTCCTCTCCTCCTTCAGACTGCTCCTCCAAGCTCTCCTTAAGGTACTCGAGGAACCTGGACGGGTCCCCTCCGCCTCTAACCTTCTCCACAGCGTTTCTGTATGCGACTCTGAAGATCCTCTCCTGCACGTGGTAGTCAGGCCTTATGTTTGCCAGCTGCATTAGCTCCCACACGCTGAGCGTGTAGGGGTCAAGTATCGGCGTCACCGGGTTCACACGCCCTCCTCCCAGGTCCGAGTCGAGGTACTCCGAGTGCATGTCAAATATTACAACGGTTCCCCCCATCCTGATAATCCCATCTGATATGACCGCCACCGTGTTGGACTTTCCTGCACCCGTGACGGCTAGGATTGCCAAGTGGCGTGAAACCATGCGGTTGACGTCCACGCATACGGGAACGTCGCCGTGTGAGATCAGTGTTCCTATCCTCAGCGACGCGTAATCCCTCTCCCCAAAAACCCTCCTGAGCGTCTCCCTGTCAGCTATCTTAACCTCCATCCCAGGGGAGGGTGGGACACGTGGAATCCGCAGCTCGTCCACGTCTCCAAGGATGCTGATGATCCCCTTAACGTACACGTCCTTTCCCTTCTCCAGCCTTCTTATCCTCTCAACCACCTGCGGGTCGTGTATGTCCTCGCTGAGGGAGACGCTGCCGCTCACCAGCGCCTGAACCATGCCTAGAACCGTTTTCCCATCGTACTCCATGGTCACGTACTGCCCCAGCCTCGGAGGCTCCACGGATATGAAAAACCCCCGCGTTGGGGTTGCTTCCCCTATGATGTACCCTATCACCCTACTCAAGGAACTCCCTCCCTCTCTCAGCCTCGTAGAACCCTACAATCCTGAAGACCCTCTCGATCTCATCATCGGAAACCTTAACGTCCATATGCGCCTTCCTGAGGGGGTAAGGGTACCCTAAGACAGAGTAAGTGGACGCCTGCACTAAGACCTCCTCCACCACCCTGCCTTCAACACACCCCGGAACCTCAAACCTCAAGACGGGCCCCCTATCTTCCAGTCTGGCGTAGAAAACAGTCACGGTTAACCCTCTGAAGAAGTCGTCGAAGACCGGAAACCTCCACTTAGCCTTGCGGCTAATCTCCAAGTGGAGGGGCTTGGAGTAGCCGGAGCGCCTGGTGAACTCGTTGAAAATTGAAATATCAGACTTGAAGGACTTAAAGTAGTCACATCCCCTAGACGTCTTGGAAACGAAAACCAAACGATCCCCGTAGTCCTCGAGCAGCCTCCTGTAAACTAGGAGCTTTTCGGCGCTCTCCAGGAAGCTGGCTGCAGCCCCTCCCATCTCACCGTAAGCACAAACAACCTCTTCCAGCATCCTCTTCGAGAAAACAGCCTCATCCAGCATCCTATCCCACGAGTTAACCACCCTCTCAGCGTGCCTTTCAAACCCTCGCTCCCTTAAAGACGCATACCCTCTGAAGGGAGGCCTGATTAAAACCCCGATAAGGGATCCATCCATGAAAACCCTATCCACCTTCCTGTCCCGGAGAGCCATGTAGGCAGCTTTCCCCTCCAGTATCTCACTATACGAAGCTATCCTGTCCTCAACATGCCTGTGAGGGTACAGCACATCCACATCAACCATCCTCACAGACTCTCCTTCCTCTCCATCCGTGAAGACGACAGCCTCAGCGTCCACAACGTAAAGGACGAAATCCCTGCACTCAACCCAGTTCCTCCCCCCGTCCACTCCAGCCACGCTCCCATTAAAGCCTCCACTGAACCCCGCGTTAACCCATGTTTCCTCCACGCTCCAAGAATCCAGCTCTACCCTTGAAGCCTTCTCCTTCAAGTACGACACGTTTCTAAGCGCAAGCTCGTAGGCCTCCCCCAGCAACCAAACCACCAAAAACCTAAACAAAGACGGGAGTATATGAAGTTACCGCACAAGCCTCCACTCCGCAAGCATCCTTCATTAAGCATCCTTCCCACATTCATCTTCACCAAGGGGGAACCCTAATAAGCATCCTTTCCCTCCCTATATTCTGGTGTTACCGATGGGATCCAAATACCTGAAGACGGTCAAGCCCAAGCGGAGAATAGGTTACCTTAAGAGGAAGCGGAGAATAGGCGTGGTTGTGAGGGTAGATGGCAGTCAGAGTGAAGCTCAAGGTAAATAGCGGAATCACGGAGAAAACCCTTACCGCGCTTGTGAACACGGGCTTCGAGTCAGAGACACCAGACCTCCTCCTGCCGGTCACCATAGCCGAGGAATTAGGCATTTGGCCTCCGACCTCCAGCATAATGCTGGACGAATACAGCACGGTTTCAGGATCCATATCCCTTGCAACACTACCCAAAGCAGTCAAGGTTCAAGCAGTCTCCGGCGATAAAGCATCCAGGGAGGTCACCTGCAACGTTGTGGTATCGCCACAGGAAAGCGAGGTGCTAATCAGCGACATGCTGGCAGAAGAACTTGGAATAGTCATCTTAAAGGCTGGAAGGGGCTACTGGCGCTTCATAGACGACCCGCAAAACGTCGTCAGAATCAGTGAACCACCCTAAAAATAGGTAAGCGAAGTAAAATTGGAAGAGCAGCGTCACATGCCTACTCCTCTACTTCTGGGGGTGTGCAGCCCTCCAGCCAGACCATAGCTAAGGTTGCCAAGTCGGGTGGCGTTAAATGCACTTCCTGCGAGACCACCACGTCTAGGAGGGCTGGCTGCGCCGCCTCCTCAGCCCTCTCCAACGCTGGAGCTATATCCTCAGGGTTCTCCACCCTCTCACCATACCAGCCCATCCCCTGCGCCACCCTGTCATACCTTACATCGCTGAAGTCAACCCCTATGTACCTTCCGCCGAAGGAGAGCTTCTGAGCTCCCTTTATCATACCCCAAGCCCCATCATTCACCACTATGACTGTTATCTTCAAGTTAAGCCTGCTTGCTGTTTCGAGCTCTTGAAGAGTTGTTCCGAAGGCTCCGTCACCCGTGATCAGGTAAACCTGCTTGTCCGGGGCTGCAAGCTTCGCCCCTATAGCATATGGCAACCCTACACCTAAGTGCCCTGAGTCGGCAGCCCAGATGAAGCATCTAGGCTCGTATATGCGGTGCATGTAGTACGCCCACACAGCCGTGTTGCCTCCGTCTATGCACGCTATGGCATCCCTCGGATAGTACTCCCTCACCTCCTTCATCAGCCTGAGCGGGTGGATGGGTTTCTCGTCGCTTTCAGCCTGCTTGGCAAAGTTTGCTATCCACTCGTCCTGAGCCCTCCTATACTCCTTCATCTTACTATGTGGCTCCCTCTTCTCCACCTTCCTCTTCACTTCGTCTAGGAGGGCGGAGAGAGTAGACTTTGCATCCCCCACTATAGCTAGATCCACAGGCCTGTTTAAAGCTATCATCGTTGGGTCAACGTCTATCTGAATCGTCTTCTGCCTGTCAGGGTCTCCCCAAACCGGCGGTCGCCCCCAGAAGTCGACGTCGCCGACTCTGCTGCCAACTATCAGAACAACGTCGGCTTCGCTCTGAGCCATCAAAGTGCCGGGAGTGTTTGGGATGAGGCAGAGGGGATGATCCTCAGGGATAACCCCCCTCGCGCCAAGCGTGGTGACGACGGGCGCCCCAAGGTACTCGGCGAGGGCTACGACTTCCCCCCAAGCACCCGACCTAAGCACTCCTCCACCAGGATGAATCAGAGGCATCTCGGCCTTGACAAGCATTTCAGCAGCCTTCTCCACCAGCTCCGGGTCCCCGACGGGGGGCTTAGTAGCCCTATACCTCTGAGGCGGGTAAACCCTAACGGTACCCTCCTCTTTCCCCTCAAACATCACGTCTGCGGGAAGGTCAAGGTGCACCGGCCCCGGCCTCCCAGACGTAGCAACCCTGAAGGCGTGGTGGACGAGCTCAGGGATCCTCTCCCAGTGCGAAACCACAGCGTTCCACTTAGTTATAGGCTTGAAAAGGTGGTACTGGTCTAGGGCTTGCATGGAACCATGGTCAGGGTAGCTTCGCCAAGTCTGATTCTGCCCTGTTAAAACGATCATTGGCACGCCGTCAGCCCACGCAGGATAAACTCCCGGAACGAGGTTAGCGCCTCCGGGGCCGATCGTCCCAATGCACACCCCTGGCTCACCGGTAACTCTTGCCCAAGCATCAGCCATGTTCGCGGCAGCCTGCTCATGTCTACAGTTAACGAAGGTGAGCCCGTGCCTCTCACCGACCCTCTTTATGGCGTCTAGGATCGTTAAAAGCTGCGCTCCGGGAACACCGAAGACGTACTTCACACCCTCCTCAATTAAACACCTAACTAAGAGCTCCCCACCAGAAATCTTCTTAGCCAACCAACCACCCTCCAACCTATTTAACACTTCTCTTACCCCTTTTAGACTTAAATAGATTTTCTATTTACCATCCCTCAATGGTATGGGCTTCCTCACCCTCTCCGGGCCGTAGACCTGACCGCAGACCGTGAAGCGCCGCACTTCCAGCATGCCACGAACCAAATGCACCTTCCCCTACGGTCTTCCCGTCTTACACCCACCCTCTGCTTTAGCTAGAATGGCATCGTGTAGCCATAGTACGCTGCCAGCGTGGTTATCCAGCTTGGCAGCCCCAGCTCTCCGGCGCTGACGCCTGCCATGTTCATGAACCCTGTGAGAACCATCAGGAAAAGCTCGGGGCTCATAGCAGTCCAACCCAAAATGCTAGTTAAGCCATAGAGTAGCCCCGTCCCCATAATAAACGATACCAAGCATAGTGGTCCACCGATCTTGAAGAAGTTCTTCCATGACATTGGTGCTCCGTCTCTTTCTAGTATTGATATTGCTAGGAGGTTTGGTATGCCTCCTATCGGGGTTAGGCTAGCCCCAGCGTTAGCCCCATAAATGAGGGACCATATCACAACCTTGTCCAGGACCATGGCGTTAACCGAAAGGGGGGTTAGAACGTAAAGGAGAGCCGTAGTCACCGAAACATTATCCATAACACCCGAAAGAACCCCGGAAACAGTTATCGTCAGGAAAATAGTCGCTAAGGGATTTCCAACAGTTAGGCTTCCGAGGCTTTTACCTATCGTTTCTAGGACGCCTGTGCTGTGAACCCCGCCAACAATGATGAAAATGCTTACAAGGAAGACCACCAGCCCCCAGTCAACCTCTAAAAGCGTTCTCTCCGGGTCTGCCCCGCTTAGGAGGAGGAAGGCGAAAGCCGAGACCAGGGCGACCATGTATAGGGGGATGTTAAGCGTGCCGGCGACGACGAAGCCTATCGTGGTCAGGACGAGCAGCACGGCCATCCTATTGAACAACGCCCTGTTCTCTATAAGCGTCGACTCGTCAAGTGATAGCAGCCTAGCCCTTATCGTAGCAAACTCCCGACCCTCGGGTACAGTGAACTCCTCCTTAAACGCCTTCTGAACAATCACCATTGACATTGCTGAGTATGCTGCTGCGAATGGGGCTCCTAGGGCTATGAAGTGGACATACGAGAGGAAGTAGCCGGGGTTGAGGTTGAAGTGAGCCGAAACCAAAATGTTAACAAAACTACCAACAATGGTTGAAGCGCTCGCAGCGTTTATCACGAACACCTCACCTAGGACGTAGGGGCGCGGATCCACCCCCAAAGCCCTAGTCAAAGTCAAAGTCAAAGCACTAATGATGATAAACGTCGGGTTGTTCCCTATTATTGCTGTTAGGACGAAGCTCACCAGGCAGAGGTAAGCGAAGAGCCTCTTAAGGTCTCCCCCACTCATCTTAACAACCTTAACACATACGTACTCGAACAATCCAGACCTAGACGCGACGGTAGCTATTATCACGAGGGAGATTATTATGATTATTGTTGGCCAGTCTATCATTTCTGTGAATACTTGCTGGTCTGTGAATAGGAGTGGTTTTCCACATGCTGGACCCCCCTGCATCCACGATATTACGCAGTCCGCCACCGGGACCCAGGAGTAGACTGCTGAGAAGTACTTCCCCGCCAGGATGGTGGCGACAGCCCCACCGAGGGCAGCAAGGGTCTTATGAAGCCTCTCAGTCATAA
>JAUQZD010000003.1 GCA_030587405.1 Candidatus Freyrarchaeum guaymasense
AAGTGCTTCTCCTCAACGTTCATTTTCAACGTTGCTCTACCATCACCAGCCTCTACGATCCTCATTCCGAGAAGCCTATAGTAGGGTATTTCTTCAGAGAGCTTACTTAAGAACTCGTCTACCCCCACTCTAACCACCATGAAACCACAAGAGGTTAAAAAGAGATAAATCTTCCCTTTTGAAAAAGGGGGGATCGGCTCCTCCGAGAAAGGGGTTTAACCCAAGGAACTTTAAGTTGTTCTCTGGCGGAGGCTGCCCCGCGTGTCCGACACGCCTGTCTTCCTTTTTACTACTTCAGCCACCTCGAGAAATATCCTCTTTAGGGTCTCCTTGTCGCCTTCCCTGATGGCTTCTAGAAGGGTGACTCCCCGCTCCTCCACCCCGTACCTTGAGAACACGTTGGAGAACAGCATTGCGAGGAACGAGTCCGCCGCCTCCCCCATGAGGGATGAAAACGCATCATACACTCTTCTCGGGTTTTCCAAAAGGAAGAGAAGGAACTCCCTGTAGTTTTTAACGTTGAGCTCCTTTCTTATCTTCTCCATTAGCTTGGAGACAGGTACGTCTTCCTTAAGGGTTTCCCTTATCCTAGCCTCCACCCTTTCTGAAATTACCCTAACAGCTTCATCCAGATCCAACCTGCTCACCGCTTAAACTTTTATGTCTTCAAGCTTTAAAAAACATCCTTCAAGAAAAAGCAATGCTAAACTAATGCTAAGTTCATAGTTTAACTGTGTACTTCATTATTTCCTTAATGAACGGCTCCTCCTTAATCCCCTCAAATTCCTCCTTCGTGTAAGCTAACGGTTCTAATGGGAGGCTGATCATTTTCCAATCATCCACATTCAACGAAGCGCTCTTTAAATTCTTTATTAAATCGATGCCGCTTCCTTCATGCACCTCACCCTCAAACGAGCCGAAAAGGTATTCACAGTTGAACTTCTTTTTAAGCTTCTCAACAAAACTTTCTACTTTAAAGTGGTTCATCCTTGAATCTTTACTTGTATTGCGCCTTCAGGGCATACTTCAACGCATTTAAGGCAGCTGGGACAGTACTTATCGGCTTGACTCCTAAACGTCATGTATATTTCATACTTTACCGGAGACCCGTCTGGCCCCTTCTCCTTTGTCGGCCTGAACATTAGGAGTGATTTAGGGCATGCTTCGATGCATTTAAGGCAGTGTGTTGGGCGCCTCTGCTCAGGGTCGTAGGGTAAAAAGCATTTCTTGCCGTCATAAATGAACTTAACCTTCCCCAAGTCTACCACAACCTTTGAGCTATTGGATGCGTGTTCCTATCTACGAGCCTTATGGCGTCCTCTTCGCATCCGAACCTGCATTGGCCGCAGCCGAAGCACTTGTAGGGGTCTATGGCAGCCTTCCCGTCCCTTATTTTGATCGCCCCGAACTGGCATCTTGAAACGCAGTTGCCGCATCTCGGTATGTCCCCGCTGCACTTGTCAGGGTCTACTTCAGCCACGTACTCGGATTTCCTGTAAGCGTTCTTAATGTCGTACCATAGGCGTGGGCGGGCAGCATAACAGTACTTAGTGTCACAGTTGCATATGCATATGACTTGGGGTGCTCCACACCACCAGAACACAGCGTGAACGTATCCCTTCTCCGCGAACTCGCGGAGCTTCTCCTTCGCCTCCTCTGTTTCAAGCTCCTTAACGCGCCATCCCCGAGGGTGCTTTTCGGCGAACTCTGGTGCAGGGGTGAAGTTCAAGCACTTGTACTCGTCTTCTCCCTTGAAAAGCCTCTTACACATGCACGGGAAAAGGGCTTGGGACTCGCTGAGCTCAACTATCTTATAGGCGTCTTCTAAGGGGACCACCTGGCCTGCATGACCCCTGACGGCTATCATGTTGCCGATGATCTTGATTATTCTTCCTATGAAAGGTTTCGCGGCCAAGTCGACTAGGTCGAGAGTTTTCGATATTGAAAGGGGGTACCATGCAGCGTCTGATACCTCCCACAGCTCCCTTACCTTCCGAGGCTGCCTATGAAGGATCCTGTCGAAGATTGAGAGCTTACGGAAGAACTCCTCAGAGTAGCCTTTAGGGTTAAGGTACCACTTACCGTACTCTTCAGCGTGCTTCCTGCAGAACTCGCACAATGCGGCTCCCTCCAAAAAGTTTTGGGGAAGCGCCGATAAAAGGGTTTTCCTTCATGTGGATAATTAAGAGGCGAATCTTTGGGGTCCTCCGCTCCCTGAGGCGCTCGGCTTCCTCCACCAGCTTTCCCGGGAGCGCCTTGCCATTCCACGCTGAGAAGCTTCCAAAGCAGCCTTACAGCTTCATCATAGCAACAATTCAAAGCGCCTCCTTGACCTTGCCGAGCTCGGAGAGAGCAAAACCTTACCTGTTTATTGCTTCAAGGTTTCACCCCTACCAACCCTATAACCTATAGTTCACCCTTTGAACCCTAGGGAGAGGAGCTCCTCCTGTGGCCGATAGGCATCTTCAGCCTTCCCCGGCACTGTTAAGTCCCAACCAGAACCCTTAGGATTGCTGCTTTAAAATGATTAAAAGCGTTGTTTTAACAAAATTTGCCACTTTTCAATGTTCGCAGCGTTCAAGCATTTAGATTAGATTAGATGTTATAGTTTCTTTAGTTTTCCCTTCCAAAACTCGCTGAAAAGCATCGTTATCTATGTTCCCCAAGTTGAGTAGGTATTTCTTCTCTGTTTGCTCTATTCCCATTCGCTAGCAAAAAGGAATGTTCCTGTTAAATGAGTTGCCAATTTCGTTGTCTCCATTTTTCTTGCGAAGCCCTCTTATAGCAGAAAGCCAAATTAAAACCGTTGCTAATCTCTGTTGCCCATCTACTACTTGAAAATAGTTTAATCCTAGTCTATGTCCTCCTTCAGGCACTACCTACAATAGAGCCGAGAAACGGGTGCTTCACGCATTTTTATTCGCATAACCCTCCCAAACACATTTTAGGAGTTAAAGCAAATTTTTTATAAGGTCATCCATCATACTTACGTGTTTCTGGTGGTGGGGTTAGGGAGCATGGAGAGTCTGAAGCGGCTTTTTTACCCTCACTCCGTTGCCGTTATAGGAGCGTCGGATAACCCCTTTAAGATGGGATACCATTGTTTAAGGTCCCTGATTGGTTTTAGAGGGGCCGTTTACCCTGTTAACCCTAACGCTTCAACCATTCAAGGTTTCAAAGCGTACCCATCCATTTTAGATGTGCCAGGCGACGTGGACCTAGCAGTAATAGTGGTGCCTGCAAGGCAGGTTCCACCCGTAATGGAGGAGTGCGCTGGGAAGGGCGTTAAGGGAGCCGTAATAATAACAGCGGGCTTCAGGGAGACGGGTGAAATCGGAGCGTCTCTTCAGGAGGAAGTTGTATCCATAGCTAAGCGGGCTGGCATGAGGATCCTCGGCCCAAACACCTTCGGCTTCGTGAACACTCACGCTGGACTCAATGCCACGTTCACCGAAACACTAGGTGAGCTCGAGAAGGGGGATATAGCGGTTGTGACTCAGAGCGGCGGCGTATGCCACCTCTTCTGCTACGAGGCAATAACCCAAGGGCTTGGGGTGAGCAAGGCGGTAGGCTTAGGGAACAGGTGCGACGTTGATTTTCCGGAAATGCTCGACTACCTTGCGTCAGACGAGGAGACCAGGGTGATAGCGCTCCACATAGAAGGACTGGACAACCCTAGAGAGTTCATGGAGGCAGCTAAAAGAACCGTTAAGGTTAAGCCGGTGGTCGCCTATAAGGTTGGAAGGGCGGAAGTTAACAGGGAGTCCATGTCCCACACCGGGTCGATGGCTGGAGACTACAGGCTGTACGATGCACTCTTCAAGCAATCAGGTGTGGTGGACGTCGGCAGCGTAGTGGAGTTGCTGGACGTGGCGAAGGCCCTGTCATTCCTCCCTCCACCACGAGGAGGGAGAGTTGCCGTGGTGTCCGTTCAGGCGGGGCCAGCCATAATAATCTCTGACGTATGCAAGTCTAACGGGCTAACCCTCCCAGAGTTCACCGAGGAGACGAGGAGGAGAATTGAAAGTCTGCTGCCTCCAATGACGATAAGAAGCAATCCAGTTGACCTAGCATTCGCCTACAGCGTCGAAACCTTCATGGAAGTGATCAGGCTGGTGGCGGACGACAGCAACGTGGACGTGGTGGTAGTCTTTCAGCTTCACCACCCAGTCGCGCCGGTAATGGTGGACGAGCTAGTTGGGGTGTTCAGGGAATCCGGCAAGCCGTTCCTGTTCTGCTTTAACGCCCCTAGGAGTAGGTCGCGTGAGGAGGTGGAGAGGCTTGAGAAGGGAGGGATCCCCGTCTACCCCACACCTGAAAGGGTGGCTAGAGCCGTGGTGGGCCTAGTAAAGTATGGGCGAGTTCTGAGGAAGCCGTTGTGAGCGCCTCCTCCAACACACGCGGAAACGTATTAGGTTTCGTGTCGCGTTAGTGGGCGTCTTGGTTTGCTTCGCATGTGGACGCCTCCTGATCAAGGCTTTAAAGTGGAAACTCTTCGAGCATTTCTGGGTGTGGCTTTAAAACTGGCTGCAGAGGCCGTCCAGGAGTTAATGTCCGAGCTTTCTTTGAAGCCTCCCTCCCCAGGAAGCACGGTAATTTTCTTGGGTGCTTTCGGCTGCAATGAGGGGCTGCCAGCTATCAGCGAGCTTTCCGTGTGGAGATGGCGCTAAGCCGGCTCTTTGACCGGAACCTATAGCTGCTTGCATGCCAGCCGTTAACGTGGGGCGTATGCTGAGGCGCTTACCTGGCAAGTAGATGCTTTGAGGCCGGGGCCTCGTCAGGGAGTTGCGTGGAGGAGGCCGTTAGCATGCCTTCATTTAATATGAAGGGTCTACATGGAATTGGAGGAAATTATAAAGTGGAGAGAGGAGGTTATATTCCGAAGGGTACTATTATGTACTTGTTTTCGTTTCCGGCTGCGAAGAGCTGGAATTTTTTCCCTTTCGACGTGGCTACGTCCAGCCTGAGCACGTGGAAGAGGTATATGGGGTACTGGGGGGTTTCCCCTCTCTTATCCGCTGTCTTCTCAAGTTGCCTGAACATCTTCTTGGCTTTCTGCGCTTTCTCGTCTACGTCCTTGTTGTAGAACCCCAAGAGTATCTTCAAGTCTCTCTTGTTCAGCTGGTCGCAGTCGTTCACCGTTACGGCTTCTATCTCGTTAATTCTTGATCCTATCTCGTCCGCTATCGCGTTGTCAACGTCAGGCTTAGAGTAGAAGAGGTACGTGTTGACTCCTGAAACCGGCGGGGGGGATATCTTGTACGTGAAGATGACGCCTGTCCCCTTACACTTTCTGCAGGGAAACTTGCCTTCGCCTTTACAGTCGCCGCACACCACCCTCGCAAGGCCGCTGCATTCCGGGCAGACAACGCTTCCAGAGCCGAAGCATGTAGGGCACTGGACGGTGAGCTCCCTCTCCGTTTCAACCCCGTCGACAACCACTTTCAGGGGAAGGCTGACCTCCTTTTCCCCATCGCACTCTTCGCACATAACCCTTCCGCTCCCATCGCACTCGCTGCATCTCACGTACCCCTCACCCTCGCACCGGGCGCATTCATAGTAGCCTAAACCGTTACACTCGCTGCACTCCACGCTCTCTATGGAGTCGAAAATGGGAATTCTACTATCTATCTTAAGGTCTGGGTGCAGCTTCCCGCTGGGAAAAGAGTAAAACTTAACCTTAACTATGCCCTTGTAGTCGTCCTCCTTCGGGGAAGCCGCCACACTTCCTGTTTCGATGCGGGAGAAGAAGAGAGCCGCCATCCTCCTCTCGACGCCCTTAACGAACTCGGCTGCCGACACGCTAGACCTGTCAAAGGGGATCCCCTTAACCGAGAATAACTCCTCAAGCCTCTCATCGCTAACGGTTGAAACCCACTTCAAGAACACCTTGTCCGGTGAGGGGGGCTTAACGAACGACATCACCAACACACCCCTTAAAACTTACCCTCTAAAAACTGTTTTTAAGAGTTTCCCGTCCTCCCTTAAACTGCAAAGGGAATGAACACTTCACGTTACATTGAGAAGACGTCTTTAAACATGCGCTTCCAAGGTTCTGCCAGCCTACCCCGGTAAATGAGAAAAATAGAATAGAATTGTTCTGTTTTTCAACCTGCTCCATCGGAAACAAGCCCGTCAACTCGTTTGGTGGCATGGCAGCTTCTCTTATCAGGCCCCAACCATCTCTCCTAATTTCAAATTTAGTTTGCATCTTCAGCCAGTGTTAAAGTGGGTGTGTGGCTTGCTCCGCTCACCGAGCTGCCTCCTCGGGCCGCCTCGCGTACCAGCCAAGCAACGTTAAGCGTGATAGTGGCTTCGGGCGCGAAAAGAATGATGAATTGGGTGGAGAGACGGCGGAACTAAAACCTGAATGCATGATGCCGGAAACCCAACGGTAGCTCTGCGATCAAACATAATTTGAAAAGCTTAAATGATGAATCCCACCTAGGAGGAGGCTTTACAGCGTCATTGACTGAAAGGAATGGAGAAACCCTGAAAGCCTCAAAACCTTGCTTTTCCCGATCGCCGATAGTGTAGCATCTGCTACTTCGAGGCATATCGAAGAGGCGCCCAAAGATGTAATTGTCTAGAAGCTTTGGAATTCTCCTAGCAGCAACCCCCATGAACTATCTGAAGCGGTGAATGAAGACGCAACTATACTAGACTAGGATCTAGTTGGAATTAGATGCTGGTGGATTTCGTAGACAGGAACCTTCTGTAGAACTCTTCGAAGCTTTTGGAGGATGCCTTAATGGAGCTGAGGATGCCGCCCCAAGTGCCTAGTGTCGCTTCATTGTGGACTCATAGTAACTTGTGATTAGGTTGATGGTAAATGGTTTGAAAGCTTAATCGTTTAATTTTTCAGCAAAGCGGTCAAAGCTTTTAAAGTTGCTGCCTCCCACCACTCCGCCCACCTACCAACAACAATAAGTTAACGGATAAGTTAGCAGAGCCTTGGAAACCTCCAAAAAGATTAAATATTTATTTTCACTCTTATCTATAATTGTGGGGTGTAAGTGGGTTGGAGGAGTGCGAGTCTGATAGGACGTACGCCGGGCTTCTCCCGCTCCTTGTGGAAGTTAAGAAAAGACTTGAAAACGTTTATGGGGAGAGGCTCGTCGACGTCATACCTTATGGTGTTGAATGCTTGGATGAAGCGTCGAATGTAGATGTGGCAGTCGTCCTGAAGAAGAAGGGTAATGTTAATAGGGAGACGCGAAGGGTGAGCAGGGTTCTAAAGGACATCATCGAGCGAACCCCCCTAAACATCCACATACTCTCATATGACAACCTGGAAAAGTCTAACTGGCCTCTATACTTTCAGAGGAAGAACAGGGAGAAGATCAGGTACCTGCAGTACGCCTAAACACTTAGGATGGCTAGCGCCTCAAGGGTAGCGGTGGGTGAGCCCTAACCCTCGCTTTTCCTCGCCGTTCACCAGCCAAATATGAACTTGACTCGCGGCTTTGAAAGGTACCATAAGCCGGCCAGCCCCACAGTCACGGATACCCCGCCGAACCAGTAGTTGAAGTAAGGGGAAACCTCCTTCAGGGCGGCTAGCAGAATGCTCGCTGAGAAGAGCTGGGAAGGAATGAACACCGCAGCCAATCCTACGGCCACTCCTATGAGGGAGAGAGCCATGAGAAGCCTTCTAGCCCAGTTCCTGAGGGCGAAGAGCCCTATGGCGGAGGCAAGGTATACCACGCCGAAGCCTGCAGCCGCTACAAGCAACCCTGCGTCAACCACTTGGAGAAGCCCCATCCCAGAGAGGATTCTAACACTATACACCGAACCGGAGAGCAGGATGAGTCCTATGATAAGGAAGATGACGCTTAGCCCCACCACCCCTATCGGCCTATCCATCAAACCACCATCCAACAAGGGGAGCTAAGGAAAATATAAATAAAACGCTTAAGAGGGTGTTTCTCAGCTTTAGGTGTGGAGGGGTAACGTGTCATCCGTGGTCTACGTTAAGAGGAATGTCCGGGACGTCGACGACGTGGTGGAGGCCGTCATGGAGCGTATTGGGGTGCACGCGGCTGGAAGGGTTGTCTTGAAGCCGAACTTGATAAACGAGGCTCCTCCCCCAACCACCACCCCGCCGGACATCGTCGAGGCTCTGGCGCGTTGGTTTCTCGCTGAAGGGTGCGAGGTGGTCGTAGCCGAGGGGTCAGGGTGGGGGGACACCATGCAAGCCTTCAGGAAGCTGGGATACGTGGAGCTTGAAGGTTCAGGGGTGAAGCTGGTAGACCTTAACTTCGACTCATACTTCGTTGTTGAAAACCCTGAAGCGTACGTGCTTAAGAGGTTTGAGCTCCCCGCAACCTTGAAGGATGCTTACGTTGTCTCCGTTCCCGTGCTTAAGGAGCACTCGATAACCAAGGTGACGCTCTCCCTGAAGAACATGCTGGGGGCGACCCTTGGGGAGGGGAGGATAGCGAAGAAGGGGAGGTTCCACAGGATCGGGCTTGACGAGAGCATAGTGGACGTGAACATCCACGTTAAGCCTAGGCTGGCCTTCATAGACGGGAGGACGGCGGGCATCGGGGGAGAGCTGAGCTCCAAGCCTAAGGACGTTGGGGTGATCATCGCGTCAAAGGATCTCGTTGCAGCCGACGCCATGGGAGCGAAGATTTTAGGCTACGACCCCTCATCGGTGAGGCATTTAAGGCTTGCCGAGGAGAAAGGGATTGGAGTTGCAAGCCTAGACCGCGTCAGGATTGTTGAGCTGTAGCGCTCCGGGCGACGTCTAAGAGAGTGTACGAGAAGAGGGGTTCGCCGAGGAGGAGAGGGGTGAACGCGAAGAAGCTCATCGAAGAGGAAAGGAGGCCGGAAGCTACCCCGAAAGCGCAAAACAGGAAGAGGAGGGAGGAGGATGCAAGCAGCCAGCCCGCGGACCTAGCGACGGCAGCCTCAGGCATCCTCAGGGAAAGCATGAATGATGATAAGAGGCCATACTTTGACGAGAGGCAGATAAGGAAGAGGGTGAGGATGATGGGGCTAGGTGAGAGGGTAAGGGTAACCGTGGACAAGCCGGGGAAGTGCGTTATGCTGGTTGAAGCATTCATGCTGGAGGTTGACAGGGCTAGCAGGAGGGAGGATGAAAGGGAAGAGAAGGCTGAAAGCAGCGGAGTAATGGTTGAGCGGGGAGAACACCCGTGGACCCCGGCGGCTTTCAGCACTCCTCCTACGGAGACCAGCAGGAGCAGGATGGCTGACTGGGAAAGGTACGTGGGGAAGCACGAGTTAAACTCTAGGAGGAAACGCATGGTTAAGACGGACGGATCAGACAGGATGACCCTTCCATTCCATAGGAGCTCCAGCAGCGTCAGGTGCGCCCACTGGAAAGGGGCGTCAAAGCTCCACCAAGACCCCGCAATGGCTGTGGCGAATCCAGCTGCACCGCCAGCCACACCGGCGGTAAGCCACTTGCCGGAAGCAGCCATGCAACCACCCTCCCTACACTGAGAGGGGGAGACGTGATAAATTTTCCGTGGCAAACTGCTATGGCCTGAAGTTAGAGGCCTTGGCGCCCTCAGCAAGCTTATAGTCGTGTTGGATGGGAGGGGGAGTCGTTGATGGTTGTTGAGCCTGAACGTTAGGATGGTCTATGTTTTCCTTGCAGCCGCCGGGTTCGCTGCGTCCATCCGCTTCGGAACCCTTAAATATTTTCGTGTTATTGCACGTTAATGGTGGTGTTGTTGCAGGAGACGTACAGGTCGGGAAGGGCTGGGGAAGGCGTACAGGTTAGGCGCATAAACCTTTTCGAGCTTGACGAGGATGACAGGATGGTTCTGGAGCGCTTCTGGAGGCGCTGCAGGGAGGAGGAAGGAGCGTTCGTCAGGCTTGAAGGGTTCGACTATGATGACCTGTTAGCGCTAGTCTCCTTAGGCGTCGTTCAGGGGGTACGGGAGGGGCACGTCCTCTCCGGCGCCGATCCCTTCACCGGTGAGGGGGCGAAGTTCAGGGTGCCAAACATCTTCAGGCACCTCTTCTCAAGGAGCCCGTACGAAACGGTTTCGATTAGGAAGTTGGACGACCTGGCTGACGCCCTAGGGGTGATAGGATACCTTAGAGACGTGAAGGCGCCATTAAGGTACGCCGCCTTCGCCGTGAAGCTTATCCTCGAGGCTAGAGGGAGGCGGAGGAACGTTTTAACCGGCGGAGACGTCAGAGCTATGGCTGGAGAGGAGGCAGGCGTGGTTATAGCCTTGCTTAAGGGGATGGGGTTGCTTGCACCCCACGTGGACGCCCTAAGCGGGGAGGGACCATACTACAGGGTTCCAGAGGTTTTAAGGAGGATCAGAGGGGACGTCGTGCGCGTGGTGGAAAGGGAGTTAGAGGCGTAGTGGAAGGTTGTGGTTTAAATGAGGTGTGTTTATGGCCCTGTGCTCTCCTGGAGGCTGGGTCGCTCCTTAGGGGTAGACCCCTTGCTTCCGCCTAAAACGTGCACTTTTGAGTGTGTATACTGCCAGCTTGGGAGAACCGTGAGGAAGGTTTCGGGGCCGGAGGAGGTTAAGGGTAGGGTTTCCGAGGGGAGAGTCCTGTCGGAGCTTAAAGGCGTCGAGATAGACTTTTCTATGGTCGACTTCATCACGTTCTCGGGTACAGGGGAGCCGACACTAAACCTTGAGGTTGGAAGGATGGTTGAGGGTATACGTGCAACTCTGGGAGATGGATGCCCACCCATAGCTATACTCACAAATTCCTCGCTTACATGCAGGGAGGACGTGAGGGAGAACCTTAAAAGGTTTGACTTGGTTATGGCTAAGCTTGACGCAGCAAACGAGGAAATGTTTATGGCGGTGAACAACCCGTCGCCATCCATAAGGTTCTGGGACGTGGTGGAGGGGTTAAAGAAGCTGAGGGGGGAGGTGGAGGGGAGGCTGGCAGCCCAAATAATGCTCTTCCAAGACGATGAGAAGGGGATAGACGGATCGAGCGTTGAGGTTGTGGAGGAGGTTGCCGCCCTGACGCGTGAGATCGGATTCCACGAGGTTTACCTGAACACCCCTTCAAGGCCTCCTTTCATAAGGAGCGTTAAGCCGCTGAGCCAATTCCAGCTTAGGAGGGCGGCGGAGGTTTTCGCAGAGAAGAGGTTAAACGTTCATTACTATGGAGCCGAGGCGAAGACAGGGCAGGGAGGGAGGACGTTAACCGAGGAGGACGTTTTTGCGGTTGTTAAGCGTAGACCATGCAGGTTCGCCGACTTGGCAGGCATCTTCGCGTCGTCAGAGGAGGATCTGGAAAAACTCGACAGGCTTCTAAGAAGCCTGTCAGGCGAAGGGAGGATTCGAGTGTTAAGGTATAGAGGCGAAACCTTTTACGCGTTATAGCCAAACAACAGGGGCAGATGCTGGGAACGTGGAATACCAGCTGGCCAGCACATCCTGCATCCGCCACGTCCACCCTTATCCAAGCAGACCTTTTAGGAGAGGTTCACGATTGATAGACTTTTATAGGTTATAGGTAGATGTGTGTTTTGGTCTGTCAGGCGTTTCCCCGTCATCGAGGCGTACGCCTCTGACGGGGCTTTCAGGGTAACCCCAGAACCCCACACCCGAAGGTTCAGGACAGCAGCAACATCCCTATCAAGGACGAGCCCACACCCGCACCTCATTAATATGCCCCGATAGGCTGCCATGGTAGCCTGACAGACGGGGCAGGCCCTGGAGGAATAGGATGGGTTAACGTGCCCGGCCGGGAGCCCAGCCCACCTCAGCCTGTATTCGAGCATGAAGTGGAACGTCCTAGCATTCCACTTCGAAAGCCTGCGGTTTAGGTTTTTGGATCTGTTTAGAACCCTGCCCTTAACGTTTTTCAAGTCCTCAAGTACTGCTCCGCTACGTAACCCCTCCAGCTTCCCGGCTATCCTGGTTGTCAGCTTATGCATGAAGTCTTTGGCCCTGTTCCTTTCCCTCTTAGAGTATTTCCGCATCAGCCTCTCAGCGGTCCTGGGCTTGCGCCTGGATAGCTTCTGCATCCTCCTCCTCTTCTCCTCGTAGACCCTGTGGACGTGGTACAGCCGCCTGAGGCCGTACCTGACCACTCCCCCGTTGATCAGGGCGGTCACGTTGGTTAGCTTCACGTCGAACGAAGCCCAGCCCCTAGGATTGATGTTTTTCAGTTTTCTCTTGAAGTTGATTATGAGCCTGTTTTCTGTCAGTAGTCCTCCGGTGGTGTTGAAGTCCTTTGGCAGGTAGCCGTACCTTGCTAGGTTTACTTCCAGGTGTCGTTTACCCGGTTCGATGCTGATTTTTAGTTTGCCATCCCTATACGTGAATAGTGTTGATTTTACGTAGACCGTTTTCCCCGTTACTCTAGGCTTAGACCTTGCTTTCCCCCTGTTGTACAGCTTTATCCACCCCTTAACCAGCCCTATAACCGAGTTTATTGCTGAGTCGACGTAGTGCCTGGAGTACTTCCATTCTTTCAGGAGGTTGTTCCTCAGCTTCCTCCTGTCCCCGGCTTTGAGTTTTAGGTGGGCCTTGCCGGTTCGGGAGTGGGTGACGTGGCTCAGAACCTCTTCCAGCGCCTTCCTCTTCGCCTCAAAATATGCTTCCATCAGGTCTCCCGGCGCTTCTTACAGGAACTTTATATGCTTTGGTCGCAGTTGCTTCCTCCTTCAAGTATCCTCCTCACCTCGCTCTCCGGGATCCTGTACCTCCCGCCTAGAGGCCTTACCGCCCTGATCCCTCCCTCCTTGACCCACTTGACAACGGTATGCCTATCAACCCCAAGAATCTTGGCTACCTCGCCGCTCCTCAGCATTCCCTCCCTTCTATCCATACACACCACAAACACCAAAATAGGCAAACAAGTATATAAACTTATCTAAAACACAACAGCTACACAAGGCGTCTAGTGTTGCTCACATTCGTCCTCCTCCTTCCTCCTATAACAACCTCAACAACAAACCTGTTAACTCTCTTAGCAATTACACAATCCACAGAGTTATCTACTCTAACAACCTTCCTCGGCGTCATAGGCCAATCTACCCTCACACCATTAACCCTTTAAAAAAGAAAAAGGGAAGAGAGGGAAGAGAGGGAGAAAGAGATGGTGGTAACCGGCTTCACCCTAATATTCTTCGCATTTAACTTGGTAATAGCTTCTTGGGTGACCGCAGGATGGACACACTTCTGGCGGCTCTTTTCCATAGTAGACGTAGCCGCACTCCCTGCACACCCACCACACTTCCTTATCCTTCTTAAATACCGTACCTGCTTCAACTTCTTTCAGTAACTTCTTGAATCTCTCCTCATGGTGTTCTTCGGCTTTAGCTATAGCCCTCAATCTCCCAGCAATTTCAGGGAAGCCCTCTTCCTCCGCTACATTGGCAAATTCAGGGTACATTGTCGTGTGCTCGTAGTTTTCCCCGGCAATAGCCGCTCTTAAGTTCTCGGCGGTGCTGCCGAGAGTTAAGGGGGCTACCGCTTCCACCTTAACCTCGTCTATCTTCTCCCCGCTTTTCTCTTTTAACTCGTTAATTAGCTTGAACAGCCAGCTTGCATGTTCCTTCTCGTTCTCGGCTGTTATGAG
>JAUQZD010000014.1 GCA_030587405.1 Candidatus Freyrarchaeum guaymasense
GCTCCTCACTTTTAAACCCTAAAATCGTCAATATTTCCTTTGCCTTCCTCTCGGCATCCTTCTTAGGGATCCCGTACATTCTCCCGAAGAGAACAGCATTCCTGATAGCTGAAAACTCGTAGTATAACCCGACCTCTTCAAGCTGGGGAACATAACCTAAAACATCCTTCAGAGATTCCCTATCTCTCAGCACGTCTACCCCTGCAACCTGCACTTTGCCCTTCGAAGGGGGGATCTGCCCAGTTAGCACCCTTAAGCACGTCGTCTTCCCAGCTCCACTACCTCCTATTATAGCTAAAACCTCGCCTTTCTCAGCATAGAAGCTCACGTCCTCAAGGATAACCTTTTTCCCTATGTTCACGTAGACCCTTTCAAGCTCTATATCTCGCTCCTTTCCCATGGCTCCTCCTTCCTAAACCAGAGTCTTCTTGACCGAGAACACGGCTAGAGCCGACACGAAAAAGGCTAGGCTAACAGCGAGTATTCCTAGAATCGGCGGCATGGCGTCGTAGAATGGGAGACCTCGCGACGCGATGTTAACTATGGCTTCACGAGCCATGTGAAGCGGGTTAGCATTCCTGACGTCCGCCACCGGTACAGCCAACTCTATCACAAGTAGGCTGAGGAAGGCGAAGATAAAGTACTGGTTTGCTTGAAGACGCGAGTTGCTAACGACGGATATGAAAATCCCGAGGACGATGCCGAAGAACGCTATAATGAGAAGGCATAAAACAAGCTGGAAGTACGGCCCGGCAGGCTGGTAATTATATACAAGGATGAGTATTCCCAGTATTAATTGTATTTGAAGCAGGCTGGTTACAAGGTAGGCGATTGTTTTAGCTATTATCGCCTCAGATTTGCTTGCAGGGGTGAGCAGGAGCCTTCTCAGCGGTACATCTCCTACGATGCATTGGCTGGTAAGGATCATTGTTCCACCTATGAGAAGTAGGGGGATAATGAGTGGGACGGTTACTCTCAGGTCAAAGCCTTGCTCCTCTGTTGGCCCCATGACGGCGGTCATCGCGGGAAGCACTTCGTCCCTTGTGAAGTTAAATTCTACTTTAAAATCTGCTATTGCGTTGGTTAAGCAGTCAATGACTTTTCCCTGGCTTTCAAGGTCTGTACCGTCAAGGGTTACGTTAACATACGCTGGCACCGGGACGGGGGCGTTTGGATCTCTGTTACTTGCCAGGTGGCTTTCGAAGCCAAATGGTATGACTACTATGGCGTCTATGTCTCCTTGCCAGAGCAGGTAGTAGGCTAATTCTTCGCTGGGAAGAGGGAAGACTATGCACGTGCTATCATTAGCGTTGGCAACCATGTCCCAGAAGAAAGCTTGGGAGAGGTCGTAGTGAGGGTCACCCTCGCTCGTGTCATGATCTATAACAGCCACCTTGGCGTAGTCTGCGAGGGTTAACACTCTGAACTGTGTCGCACCCAGGCTGAACGTGATCAGAGTTGGAAGGAGGATTAAGACGATGAGGGCCATGCGATCCTTAACTATGCCCTCAAGTTCTTTTCGGACAAGCGACATGATCCTCATGAAGCTTCCGGCAGCCCTAACCAAGTGGCTCCACCTCACGTCTCCTTTCCTGTACCAGTCAGATACCTGAAGTAGTCTTCAAAATTGACCTCGACTCTAGGCTCAACCTTGTAGACTTTGATCCCCCTCGATGAGAGGCGGCTTAGGATCTTTCTTAGAACAGCGCCACTGTCTTCGACTCCAACAAGCACCTTATAGTATGGCCCTATTCTGAAAACGTAGCTTACACCCTCGGTGCTCTTTATTAGTTCTTCAGCTTCTGGCTCGTCCTCTTCGAGGATGAGGCCTATGGCGTAGCCGCTTCCCGGAAGCTTGGCTACGAGCTCCTTTGGAGTTCCAAAGTCGATGAACCCTTTATTTTTCATGAAGACCGCTACTTTGTCGCAGTAGTCGGCTTCTGAGGGGTAATGGGTTATCACGACGAGCGTGGTACCATATGTTCTGTTTATTTTCTCGAGGTAGCTCCAAAGCTCGTGTCGCCTTACAAGGTCTAAGCCGCTTGTTGGCTCGTCTAGAAAGAGGATCCTAGGATAATGGACGAGGGCTATCGCAATGCTGACACGGCGCTTTTCACCGCCGCTCAAACTGCTAACTTTCTCGTTTCCCTTAGTGAATATTTCTAGATCTTTAAGGATTCTTTTCCCTCTTTTTATGAGCTCATCCTCTGGAATACCATACTGCCTCCCGAAGTACACTATGTTCTCCATAGGGGTAAAGTTGTCGTACATTCTGCTTAAATCTTGAGGCACGTACCCTATTAGCGGGGCTACAGAGTCCTTGTCAGACGGGGGAAAGCCGCAGATGGTGACCTCACCTGCGTCGGGTGTTAGCTCACCTATCAGGGCCTTCATACAAGTGGTCTTCCCGCTGCCAGACTCGCCCACTATACCTAGGATCTCCCCCTCCCTCAGGGAGAAGGTGACGTTCCTCAAAACAACGTTCTTACCATAGGAAACCGTTAACCCTCGAACCTTCAGCACGTAGCCGTCCACAAGCTTTGCCCTAGCTTGCTTGGGCTTAAAAAGCATCTTGCTAACAACAACATCTGGCCTTCCAACTGAACGGGCAAGCGGAAAGCTTCCTCTGAGGGAGGAAAGGTAGTTTGAAAGCTTCGTTACGCTGCTTCGAAGAATGGTGGCACCTCTACTTTCCAATATGCTGCTTCCACCGGTTTTCAACGCGATGAAGCGGAGAGCCTCAGCCCCTCTCTTCAGGACGAGATTCAAGGAGGATGCCGAGCCCTTTAGGAAGGATGCTAAGTGATTGATTACAAGGGGGTTGGAGCCGATGGACACTAGTGAGCCTTCCTCCAGCTCCTCCCCGCCTACTCTTCCACGCTTTAATTCTAGCACGAAGAACCCTCTAACCCCTCCTTCCACGGCGATTACTTCGCCTTCGCCCATGAAATTAGCCCCGCTCCGAGACCAGACCCCCTCGACCTTGCCAACAACACGTCTGAGGAGAATATTTCTTCGAAGCCACCTCAAAGCCGAAGCGAAGTGGTTGGCATCAAAAAACTCCATCTGCGAAGTATCTCTCTTGAGGTAATTTCTAAAAACAAGATTTAACGCTTGAACGTCGCACTTAGACCTAGGCCCACCGACGGTTACCACGGAGCCTTTCCTTACCCAGTCCCCTCCTCGCTTACCCGACTCCAACAACACGGCAATATAACTACTAAGGAAGCCGGAATAAGCTTCTAAAAGCCTTCCTTTCCCTCTAAAGTGCTCTCCGCTCTCTCGCCAAACACCCTGAACTCTCACCTCAATAACATTACCTTCCCTATCCTTACACCATTGGACAGCCCGGCCAATGTTCCTTCCAGTAAAGAAGGCTTCCTCAAAAAAAGCCTCCTGCTCCATTACGACCACATTCAAAACAGAAAGATCACCAAAATATAAACCTATGGAAAAAAACAAGCGTAGAAGATCCCTGCTGGAGGGAAGCATGTAAGGGGAACGTTAAAGGTAGGTAAGAGTGGGAGAGAGCGGGGGCATGCTGAGCCTATGCCAATGGAGTAAGTGCATCGCCTTGGGTGGGAGTAGATTTCCATAGAAGGTACAGGAAAAGGGGAACCGTGATGGCGGTCAAGATCACTTCCACCACGGTCACGTTGGCCAGGCCTAGCATGTAAAGGACGGCGAAGAAGTCGACGAGTATGTGCAAGCCGACTGCGAGAAGGTAGAACTTAACGGTAGCATTCCTAGCTACACTCCACCCAACAATGCCCGTGAGAGCACCATGCAAGAGGACAACTATGGAACGCTCGTAAACCCCTAAAAGAGACACTCCGAAGACGGATGGAACAGAAAGAGACAAGGCTAAATTGAAGGCTAAGTAGAGGAGGGTGAAATCGATGAGCCAGATGAGCTCCGGGAGGCTTACCAGAGCACCGCTCACCTCCAACCAGTAAAGGAGGAGCCAGATGTTAACCAAGACGGGGACTGCGAGGGCGGCGTCGGCTAATACTATTAAGGCTTCACCTGCACCGAAACCCAAGCCAGCCACCATACCGTAGAAAAGCCCCGTTTCCACGCTTACCCTCCGTTTAACCACTGGAATGAAGAGCACCAGAAGCTTAGCGGCCTCCTCCACGAAGCCGGTGGCTACAAGGTCGACCGCGTAGAGCCCAACACCAGACAAGAATAAAGCATAAACTTTGCGCAGGTAGGCAACATAAAACATCACTAATCCGACAATGAAAGCGACTGCAAGAGGCTTAAGAGGCTCCCAGCCAAACCGCCACCTCCAAAGCAGAACACACACACATAGAGGGTAAAGTATGCTGAAGGCCAAAGCGAAACCAAGGCCAGCCCCGTCCACCAAGATCACCCCCAGACCACACCCCTCAGAAAAAAGAATTGAAATATAAAGTTTCCGCAGCAACAAGCTTCGAAGACGAGCAAGGACACGTAATAATCGGCTTTGAGGGCGAAGCCTCTTACGAGGGGCGGAGGCGATTGCGGCGGGGGAGCAATAACAAAAAACATAAGGCATGCAAAATAACCTTGTTATGAGGGAGGCGTACAGCCCCCTTAAGGAGAGGGAGAACATGCCTAAAGTAACCGTATCGATTATAAAAGCAGATATAGGATCCCTCGCAGGACACCACATAGTATACGACGAATGTATAGAGGTAGCAAAGGAAAGCCTCCAGAAAGGGGCAGATGAGGGAGTGATCATAGACTACTACGTAACCAACTGCGGAGACGACCTAGAGCTCATAATGAGCCACAGAAAGGGGGAAGCAAACCCCGAAGTCCACAAGCTTGCATGGGACACGCTCCAAAAGGCAGCCGAAGTATCACGAGAACTAAAACTCTACGCCGCGGGACAAGACCTGCTCAAAGACACCTTTTCGGGAAACGTGAGAGGAATGGGGCCAGGAGTAGCAGAACTAGAGTTCGAGGAGAGAAGGTCGGACCCGATAGTATGCTTCATGGCTGACAAAACGGAGCCAGGAGCGTTCAACCTCCCACTCTATAAGATCTTCGCAGATCCATTTAACACTGCAGGATTAATAATAGACCCATCCATGCACGACGGATTTGTCTTCGAGGTCTACGACGTTATAGAACATCAACACGTAAAACTGTCCTGCCCTGAAGACCTTTACGACCTACTCGCCATAATAGGAACACCTGGACGATACGTAATCCGCAAAGTGTACAAGAAGGACGGAACTCCCGCAGCCTCGATATCGATAACAAGGCTTTCACTAATCGCAGGAAGATACGTGGGGAAAGACGACCCATGTGCAGTCGTACGAGCCCAACATGGGCTACCAGCTCTAGGAGAAGTCTTAGAGCCCTTCGCATTCCCACACTTGGTGGCCGGGTGGATGCGTGGCTCGCATGTGGGCCCGCTGATGCCTGTGTCGCAGAAGGATGCGAAGTGTACGCGCTTTGATGGGCCACCACGGATCATAGCATTAGGCTTCCAGGTCTCAGACGGGCGGTTAATAGGCCCAGCAGACCTGTTCGACGACCCAGCCTTCGACGAGGCGAGAAGAATAGCCAACCAGATAGCCGACTATATGAGGAGACATGGCCCCTTCATGTTCCACAGGCTTGGCCCCGATGAAATGGAGTACACGACGTTACCGCAGGTTCTGGAGAAGTTGAAGGAAAAATTTGTGAAAGAGGAGGAATAAAATGTCTCCTCTCTTATCATTTTTTAATGAAGAGAGGATTGCTGTTCCCTGCTTTCCCCGTACTGGTTCCATACCGATTTTTCAACGTTATTGTGCGGATGTGTTCTGGGAGTATCGTAAGTTTTAAATAATTTTGTTGTGAAACTTGCTGAGGGTTTTGGAGCGTTGGCTTCGACGGGTTGGAAGGTTAGGAATGCAGCCTTAGTGTTAGAGGATGGAAGCGTTTTTCTCGGGTACGGATTTGGCGCTGTGGGCCGCGTCTCCGGTGAGATTGTTTTTAACACGGGTATGGTTGGTTATGTTGAGAGTTTAACTGACCCGTCGTATCACGGGCAAATTCTTGTTTTAACGTACCCGCTTGTGGGGAATTATGGCGTTCCTTCGTGGAGCGTTGTTGATAGGTGGGGGTTGCCTGCCTACTTCGAGTCTGATGGGATCAAGGTTCAGGGGTTCGTCGTCCACGAGTGTTGTAAGACCCCCAGCCATTGGAGTTCTGTTAAGAGTCTTAGTGGGTGGCTGGAAGAGGAGGGGGTTCCGGGGATTGAGGGGGTTGACACGAGGGAGTTGACTAAGAAGCTTAGGGTTAAGGGGGTTATGCTTGGTGTTTTAGAGGTTTGCGATGAAGGCGTGGAGCCTGACGTTGATAGGCTTTTAAGGGAGGTGCGGCATGTTCATGACCCGAACGAGAGGAATCTTGTATCCGAGGTCTCCTGCGATGAGCCGGTGGTTTACGGTGATAGAGGGAGAACCGTTGTCTTGCTGGATTGCGGGGTCAAGTTTAACATCCTGCGTCAGCTTTTGAGGAGGGGTGTAAGGGTTATCCGTGTACCATATGATACGAGTGCGGATGAAGTTTTGGAGTGTAGGCCTTCTGGTGTTGTTATAAGTAATGGTCCTGGAGACCCTAAGCGTGCACGCGAAACAGTGGAAACGGTTAGAGGACTCTTAGGAGAAGTTCCCATCTTCGGGATATGCTTTGGCAATCAGATCCTTTCTCTTGCGTGTGGAGGAGACACTTACAAGTTGAAGTATGGGCATAGGTCTCAGAATCAACCGTGCATGGACGTTGAAACCGGGAGGTGCTATGTTACGACGCAGAACCATGGGTATGCTGTTAGTGAAGAGTCCCTGGCGGAAACGGGATTAACCGTTTCCTTTGTTAACGCTAATGACGGAACGGTCGAGGGTGTTAGGCATAGGAGATGGCAGGCTTTCTCTGTCCAGTTTCACCCGGAGCACAGTCCCGGGCCCTTTGACACAGAGTTCCTCTTCGACCTGTTCATAAAATACGTGGAGGAGCGGTGAAGGTGGCTCGGTTTGAATGGGTAAATAAGGTGTTAATTCTGGGTAGTGGAGCCATAAGGATAGGGCAGGCTGGCGAGTTTGACTACTCGGGGAGCCAGGCGTTGAAAGCGTTGAAGGAGGAGGGGATAGAAACCGTTCTCGTTAACCCTAACATCGCAACTATTCAGACGGATCTTCGGATGGCTGACAGGGTTTACCTACTCCCCGTAACCCCCGAGTTTGTTGAGAGAGTCATCGAGAAAGAAAGACCTGACGGTGTTCTTCTGGGGTTCGGAGGGCAGACCGCTCTTAACTGCGGGGTGGAACTCGCCAAGAGAGGAGTCTTTGACAGGTATGGAGTGGAGGTTTTAGGAACGCCCATAAGGGCGATAGAGGTAACGGAGGATAGGGAGCTTTTCAGGCAAGCCATGATCGAAGCCGGCGTCCCCGTCCTTAAAAGCAGTCCAGCATCCTCGGTTGATGAGGCCTTGGAGGTTGCGGAGGAGATAGGGTACCCCGTTATAGTTAGGGTGGCTTACACCCTTGGAGGACGGGGGTCAGGGGTGGCTAGGAACAGGGAGGAACTAGTTGAGATTAGCAGGAGGGGGCTTGCTCAGAGCAGGATCAGTCAAGTCTTAGTGGAGGAGTATGTTGGGAAGTGGAAGGAGATCGAGTATGAGGTGGTGAGGGACTACCAGGATAACTGCATAACGGTTTGCAACATGGAGAACTTTGACCCTATGGGGGTTCACACGGGTGACTCGATAGTTATAGCGCCTAGTCAGACGCTCACCAACAGGGAGTACCACCTTCTCAGGGATGCGTCAATAAGGGTGATAAGGTCTCTGGGGATAGTTGGGGAGTGCAACATACAGTATGCATTGCATCCTGAAAGTGAGGAGTTTAGGGTTATAGAGGTTAATGCGCGTCTTTCCCGTTCCTCCGCTTTAGCGTCGAAGGCTACAGGTTACCCATTAGCGTACATTGCAGCTAAGCTGGCTGTAGGATACACCCTTCCAGAACTTATGAATAAGGTGACCATGGTTACTACGGCGTGCTTTGAGCCAGCCCTAGACTACATCGTAGTCAAGTTTCCCCGCTGGGACCTGCAGAAGTTCTCTAACGTCAGCCGTGAGGTAGGGCCTCAGATGAAGAGCGTCGGTGAAGTGATGGCTATAGGTCGATGCTTTGAGGAGGCTATACAGAAAGCGGTGAGGATGCTGGATATAGGGAAGGTTGGGCTTGTAGGGAACGTTGACGAGGAGAAACCTGAGCCGCTCGAGCACATCGAATACGTCCTAGCACACCCGACCGATGAGAGATGCTTCAAGATCGTTAAAGCCTTAAAGTACGGGTTGAGTGTTGACAGGATCCACGAGTTAAGCGGCGTTGACAGGTGGTTTATACAGAAGATAAAGAACATAGTGGACTTGGAGGATGAGCTTAAAGAGGCCGGGAGGAGAGGGGTTGACAGCCTTGAAAAAGAGGAGCTTAAGGACCTACTGTTCAGGGCGAAGAGGGCGGGATTCTCCGACCAGCAAATATCCATGTACCTTGGGATAGACGAGCTGGAAGTCAGAAGGATCAGGAAAAGGTTGGGGATAGTTCCCGTCGTTAAGCAGATCGACACGCTTGCAGCGGAGTGGCCCGCGAAAACAAACTACTTGTACTTGACGTATGGGGGCGAGGTGGACGATATAACTTTTGAAGGAAACAGTAAGGTCATTGTTCTAGGCGCGGGGACGTACAGAATAGGGAGCTCTGTGGAATTTGACTGGTGCTGCGTCAACACGGTTTTCGCCCTCAAAGACAACGGCGTCGACGAGGCCATAATCATAAACTATAATCCGGAAACTGTTTCAACGGACTATGACGTAAGCGACAAGCTTTACTTCGAGGAATTGTCCTTTGAGAGGGTTTTAGACATTTATGAGAAGGAGAAGCCTTTAGGAGTCATAGTATCGGTTGGAGGGCAGATACCAAATAACATAGCGCCCAAGCTTGCTAAGGCAGGAGTCAAGATCCTAGGGACGGCGGGGGAGGACATTGACAGGGCTGAGGACAGAGCTAAGTTCAGCTCCCTCCTAGAAGAGCTTGGGATACCTCAACCTCCATGGAGCAAGCTTACGTCCCTCGAGGAAGCCAAGGAGTTTGCGAGGATTGTTGGATACCCTGTTCTCGTACGTCCAAGCTACGTCCTGTCTGGAGCCGCTATGAGGGTTGCGTATACCGAGGAGCAACTCGAAGACTTCTTAGTTTTGGCGTCCTCCGTCTCTAGGGAGCACCCAGTGGTCATATCAAAGTTCATAGAGGGGGCGAGGGAGGTTGAGGTTGATGGGGTGAGCGACGGAGAGAGCGTGTTGATCGGGGCTGTAATAGAGCACGTGGAGGATGCAGGGGTACACTCCGGCGATGCAACGATGAGCATACCACCCTTCAGCCTTCCCGAAGACGTGGTTAAAACCATTGAAGATTACACGTGTAAGATAGCCTTAGCCTTAAGGATAAAAGGGCCATTTAACATCCAGTACTTGGTCAAGGACGGAATGGTTTACGTTATAGAGTGTAACCTCAGAGCTTCCCGCTCTATGCCCTACGTCAGCAAGACAACTGGTGTAAACTTGATGGAGGTTGCAGCCCAGGTGATGCTAGGGCGGAAGCTTAAAGAGCTGAACGTTAAGAAGCCAGCTTACCTGCCTCACGTAGGAGTTAAGGTTCCCCAGTTTTCGTTTATGAGGCTGGATGGGGCCGATCCGGTTTTGGGTGTTGAAATGGTTTCAACGGGGGAGGTGGCGTGCTTAGGGGACAGCTTAGAGGAGGCGTTCATAAAGGCGTTGCTGGCAGCCGAGTTTAACGTTCCATTGGGAGGAGGCAACATACTTGTCACCGTTGGAGGACGGCAGCTTAAGCGGGAGATAACACCAATCGTTAAGAAGCTTTCAGACATGGGCTACTCTATCTACGCTACTGAACACACTGCGGAGGCTCTAGTTAAAGCGGGAATAAGGAACGTGAATGTCGTCTATAAGATAAGTGAACCTCAAAGGAAACCCAACATAAGAGATCTCCTTTTAAACAGGCAGGTGGACTTGGTTATCAACATTCCCCGGACAGGGACGCTGGAGAAATATGCTGAAATGCTGAAAGATGAGTACATGATAAGGAGGAAAGCCATAGAGTACAACATACCGGTCGTAACAAACCTGAAGATGGCTAAGGCGATTGTTGACGCATTGGAGCGTATAAGGAAGAGCGGGAAGAAGCTTTCGGTAAAGTCGTTAAACGAGCACCTTGAAGCCTTAAGAAATGTCGAGAAGCACCCCATATCATGCTAACCATAGGAGCTTAAGGTGTCCCCGTTGGAGGAGGAGAGCGGTTTCGGTAAGGTTGACGATGAAGTTATTGAAAAACTCGTGGAAACCTTAGGGCGTGAAAACGTTAAGACGGATGTAGTTGAAAGATATGTTTATTCTAGCGATGCATCCCTTTTCAGCTCCCTCCCAGACGTGGTAGTCATTCCTGAAACCACGGAGCAGGTTTCAGGGATCATGAGGATAGCGTCTGAAAAAAGGATTCCTGTAACGCCGAGGGGGGCTGGGACAGGGCTCTGCGGCGGAGCCGTTCCACTCTACGGAGGAATAGTGGTAGACCTAAGCAGGATGAATAGGATCTTAGAGGTGGACCCCGACAACTTCTGCGTTACGGTTGAGGCAGGGATCATCCCTGAAGAACTAAACAAGAAGCTGTCGGAGCACGGCGTCTTCTTCCCTCCAAGCCCGGGTAGCAAGAAGATGTGCACCATCGGCGGGATGATCTCTACGAACGCAGGTGGGATGCATGCGGTGAAGTACGGGGTAACTAGGAGCTTCGTTCTAGGGTTAAGAGTGGTTCTCCCTTCAGGTGAAATATTAAAGCTTGGAGGGAAAACCCTTAAAAGATGTTTAGGATACGACCTCCTCCAGCTTTTCATAGGGTCGGAAGGGACGCTTGGAATAATAACGGAGGCAACCCTCAGGGTTCTCCCAATACCTGAAATGTCTGCGGTGGCTGTGGCATACTTCCAAGACATCTCTAAGGCGGCTAGGGCAGTGAACACGGTTCTAAGGAGGATTACGCCGTCAGCAATAGAGATCTTGGACGGGAAATCCATAGAAGCCGTTAACAGGTACATGCCTTCCCTCAACCTCCCTCAGGCTGAGGCAGCCCTCTACTTCGAGGTCGAGGGGGGAGCCAAAGAAGTAGAGCGTCAAATTAAGGTCATAGTTGAAGCATGCAAGGAGCTTGGTGGGAAAACGGAGTGGACTGACGATCCAAACGAAAAGGAGAAGCTTTTAACGGGGAGGGAGCTTGTAGGTGGTGCGATAATGAATGTTGACCGGAGAAGGGTTAGAATATATGAGGCAGAGGACGTGTGCGTCCCTCTCTCAAAACTCCCAGCCTTCATCAGGGAGGTACACAAGATCTCGGAAAAATACGGGATACCGGTGTGCCTTTACGGGCATGCAGGGGACGGGAACTGCCAC
Source organism: Candidatus Freyrarchaeum guaymasense (assembly GCA_030587405.1). The sequence goes on from JAUQZD010000014.1 coordinate 11,504, forward strand.
TCAGGGATAATGGTGGATCCAACTAGCAGAGAGGAATGGGAAAAAATGCGGCACCTAGCAAGGGAAATATATGAGCTAGCAGTTAAACTCGGAGGAAACATAAGCGGGGAGCATGGAATAGGAATTCTAAGAGCAGAATACATGGAAAGAATCCATGGAGCAACGTCCCTGAGGCTCATGAGGGCAATAAAGAGAGCCTTCGACCCACTCGGCATATTAAACCCTGGCAAAATGGGGCTTTAATGAAATACCTCGGTTTTTCAATGTTTAAAGGCGTAAAGGCGTTTAATTCTGAGATGGATGTTTTGAAAAATTATAAATCTTAGAAGGGAAGTATTAAGGAAAGCTTAAGGAAGGCTGATAAGCGAGGTGTCCACATGAACGGTAAAGGTGCCGACAGACAGAACGCTAAGATACTAACACAGGAGGAGTTAAAGCAGGAGGCGAGGGCTCTCAGAAGGGCGAACACTTGGTTTGCAGTACGGCACAACTTATTCCTTATAGCCCCAGCGATCCTAACATTCCTAACAGTCACATCAATTATCTTCGTAGCCTTTAAAGTGCTGCAATGGGTTCTAGACACGTTCTACGTGAATTACCCGGTCCTCTGGCCTATCTTGGGCTACCCCACATTAACATTAGGAGGGTTAACCATCACGCTAACCCCCGCAACGGCAGCCTTGATCCTAGCAGCAATACCGATAGTACACGTAATAGCAAAGTTCATTTACTTCCTCTACCTGCTGGTCTTCGCTAAGATCCTTGTTAAACCGATACCTGAAGGAAGGTACCCGTACACTCCAGCAAACCCTGTCGTAAGGCAGTTTATACTGAACGCCACAATAACCGGGACATTCCTAAATTTCTTCGGTGAGGGGCCATGGGGGCGAGCCGAGCTGAGCCGCCTGATGTATAAGGCCTTAGGCGCTAAGGTGGGAAAAAACGTTTTCCCTGCAACGATCCTAGACCCGTACCTAGCAGAGGTAGGGGATGGAACAGTAATGGGAGCATACAGTTGCATTGCTGGGCACGCAATAGAAGGGGACACCATTCTATTCGCTAAAGCGAAGGTAGGACGCAAGTGTGTGCTCGGGTTTCGCTCGCTCGTGTGGCCCGGGGCGGAGCTAGGCGACAACGTAATAATCGGCACATATTCGATGGTTCCGAAGGGAGCCAAGCTTCCGAGCAATAGCGTATGGGCTGGGATCCCGGTAAAGCTTGTCAAAAAGTTTGATGAGGAAGAGAAAGGTAGTGAAGGTTAAATTTAATTTCTTTTTCCCTTTTTCGTGGTTTATAGGTTCTTTGACGCCTCCCGTTGCTAACGTAGAGAGCACATGATCCTTGGCTTTCATATAGCTAAACAATAGCTAAACAATAGCTAAGTTAAAAGTCAAGTAAGGCGTATCTGATTTTTAGTGTTTGCCATTTGCTTTGCGGAGGCGCTTTCGGAAAATTTTATTATTTTTTGTTTTCATCTTTTTAACTGATCGAGTGGAGGGTGGTACTAAAAAGAGGAGTTGTGGTGTCTGTTTTGAACCAATCGTTGATGACCATAGTTCGTGCCGTGGGGGGTGTTGAAGCACGTCGCATTATATTGAAGGAATTACTTGATGGGCCTAAGACGGGAATCGAGTTAAGGTATGCTTTAGCTAAGGTGCTTGGGGTTACCCCTAAGGAGGTTTCCGACGCGAAGCTTTACTTTAACCTTCAAGCACTGGAGAATAGTAATGTAATTGTCCGTTACCGGGATTGGAAAATAAAGTATGCGATGATCAATCCCAAGATGTTGCAGGCTGTAAGGCGCTACCTGAATGTGCATGCCCCTCTTTCGTGTGTTGCAACTCTCGACTCAGAACCCTTTCTAATAAGAGAGATTGGGTGGCGTCTTAAGGAGCAGGAGGGCATAGCTCCGAACAAGTATGTTTTTATTGCGGAGGACAAGATGAAGGGGAAGATTAGTGGACGAACAGAGGTGGCGGAGATATTATGGGTTAGCGAGGACGTCCTCTACGACTATGAAGAAATATATAGGGTTGCAGAGAACGTAGTGAAAAAGCTTTTGGCGAAGTCGGAGCCGATAATAGACGTGACAGATGGGACGAGGGTGACTGTTGCGGCATTACAGCAGCTTGCATGGGAGTATGGGTTACGCGTGTTCTACCTTAAAGGCAAGCCGTATGATAAGCGTAGGGTTGTTTGGATTAAAAAGGACTGATCAACCTTCCTACAAAGGAGGTAAACTCGATCACCGGCACTGTTTTGCTCTGGTTTAGCTGTGCACAGTACTTTACGTCTTCCCCTAACCCTATCGAGGCAAGATACTTAGCGCTTGGCGAGTTGAAAACACATCTTTCAAAGCCTTCAGGCTCCCGTCTCCCTTCCATGAAGTTTTTTATCACGACCGCGGTGATGTAGTCTTCCGGGGTGAAAAAGCCCTTCCGCCCTGAGTGAACGATCGTCACGTTCCTGCCTTGCTTAGCTGCCTCCCGCATTGCTAGGGAAGCTGCCGCCATGGCGTTCCTTAGGCAGCCTGCCATGATGAATGGGGCCTTAAGGGCGGAGGAGACGACCTTCGTGAAGTTTGTCGTCGTCAAGATTACGATTTTCCCTTCAACAACACTCCTTGTGAATTCGAGGGGGGAGTTTCCAAGGTCGAATCCGGGGATCCGTAACCCCCTCCTCTCGCCTGCGAGGACAACCTTCTCCCTAGGATGCTTAGAAACTAAACTTTGAAAAAGCTTTTTGGCGTTCTTCACGGTTCTTACGGGGATCACCCTTTCGGCACCGTTCTCTAAGGCCGTGGTAACCGTCGTGCTGGCTCTAAGCGTGTCTACAACTATAACTATGTGTCCCCGCTCTGCAGCCAGGAGAGCCCCCTTCTCCCCGAAGGCCACCCTGACCTTCATAGTTAACCATCCTTAGCTTAAGAGGAACTTGAGCATTGTGTCGCCTCTGAGACCTAGACGAAGCGTCTCTAGGGGTATCACGTCGCCTACCTGAACGTTTCCCAGATTTACGTTAGGCCCAAACCTTTTAATCAGCCATACCTGCTGCGACTTTAAGGGGGCCTCCCAGATTATTTTTTCAACTGGTACGTCACGCACTATCGCCTCAACGAAAGACTCCTTAACGTCTCCCTTAGCGTTGTAGGGTCCAATGCCTTTCCCGCTTTCCCTAGCCTCCACAACCACGTAGTCAGCTCCAGCCTCAAGTTCAAGCTTCATCAACCTTATCCGCTCGTTGAGAGGTAAGGCTAAGTCTTCCTTAGGATCCTTCCTGCCAACCTCCGTAATAACAGGGCAAAAGTCGAGGTCCTTAGCCAACCGCACCAGTCTAAGCTTCTCTTCAATGGAAATATTCGCTATACCACTTGATATTTCAATAGATGTAAAACCAAGTTCCTTAACGAACCTAAGGAATTCTTCAGCCTTCCCTCTAATGAAAGCGGCCTCAATGCTTGATCCGCCAGGCAAAACCTTAACGTCAAACTCTTCGCAAACTTCTATCTTACTTTTTACTAGCCTTTCAGGCATAAGAAGCCAGGTGCACCAGCCGAACTTGCATAGATCAATGTACTCTCCGGCGTTTTCCATCAGCCCCCTCAGCTCGGAGACAGGGATCCCTCTATCTATAATAGACGTTAACCCCGAAGTTCTAGGTTTTTTCCCTCTTATTACTGGTGAAAGACCAAAAAGTTGCGGACACATCGAATTCACCCGGCATCGCTTAGCCTCCTAACGTTTTTACGCAATTAGCCTTTAAAACTTACGCAGAACACGATTTCTCATCCACATCGAGGCGATAAACCAGTAATAAGGAGGAATCAACGCCTAGCGTAACAGTTAGATGGTTGGTGGGTGAATATGATATTTAGTAGGTGAGGTTACCTTAAGATGTGTGGGTTTCCCCGGGGTCCGAGCACCTTCTAACCGCTTGGTTTCGAGGCCCCTAACAAGGTTGATGAAAAGGCGGAAAGGTGCACTCATGAGGGCTCCGGGAGGGGTTACCACGAACGGGGGTAAAGGCGATGATAAGCCTCCGATGAACCCAAGAGGAGGACCAAGCCCAATGAACCCCAAGGCTTACAAATACCTATGTAAGCTGAACCCCTAGGAGGATCATAAAACCAAGTGAAATCTACGATGAGCGCCGGGCGAGAGACCTCGTTGAGGCTGGGCGAAGAGTCGTCGAGCTAGCTAGAGAGGTTATGGATGCAGTTACGGGTGGGGGGAATGGAGGACCTTAGCTGGATTAAGGAGGGTTACCGGGAGCTGATTGAAGAGTATGTTGGTAAGCTTAAACGCCTTGAGAATGTTCTTGGAATACTTCTGTTTGGCTCTGTTGCGCGGGGGAGTTGTGCTCCATTCGCTCTTAAAGCTTCAGACATAGACTTGCTCATCGTCGCAGACAGGCTGCCACCGAACCTGTTGGACAGGAAAGCCATGTCCCTCCAATTGAGGGGGACCCCGCTTATACAGGACATTTGGGTTACACCCGAAGAACTCCTTGACCTGATAGATGGAAGAGCAGGATTCATAATGGATGCGCTCACGGAGGGCTACATCCTCTACGATGAAGCAGGAATTCTCAGGGAAAGTAAAAGGTATTTGAAAGAGTTAATGGAGAAAAAGAAAATTGTAAGGTGGAAAGGAGGGTGGAGATGGACTGGACGCGGGCTAGGGAACGTTTTTGAATTATGAGGAGACATCTAAAACAAGGTTTAATCCAGTTTTTACCCTCCACGTTTTGAAAGGTCTATTCATTGGAGGCAGATCCCGCGTGCGAACGCCACTTAAATATTCTAAGCGCTCCACGGCTTCCTCGCAGCAGACAGGAATAAGTCAATAGAGCCTCCTTCTTAGATTAACTAAACGATTGCAATAAGTTCAATCAGATTTTTAACGGTTATTAACTTTTACTTCAACTACTCTCCTTAAAATTCCTCTAACAGTTTGCGTGCTGAAGGAAAATAGCCCTCTACGCCACTAATAAAGAAAAGAGGTGGGTTGTTAGTCTATTCCTAGTAGTCTTTTTGGGTTTTCCTCGAACAGCTTCTTTAAAACCTCCTGTTTTAGGGGAAGCTGCTTTAACTCTTCTATTATTCTCTTCCTAGGGAGGAGGGGGTAATCTGAGCCGAAGAGGCACTTGTGCTTTAGCGGCCCGTTCATGTATCTTATCACCGGCTCTGGAATGTGCCTCGGAGCCCAGCCTGCAATGTTAAAGTAGACGTTCGGGTTTCTCTGGCACACCGCTATCGCCTCGTAGAACCATGGAAATCCGAAGTGGGCTATCACTATCTTCAGGTCTGGGAAGTCCACTGCTACATCGTCCAAATATATCGGCTTACAGTACTTGATGCGCGTTCCAGTGTGAAACTGGGTTCCGGTGTGGAATAGTACCGGTATCCCCAGTTCCTGCGCTTTCTCGTAGACCGGGTACATTCTCTTGTCGTTTGGGTAGAGTTCTATGAGGTGTGGCAGGAGCTTAAGCCCTTTCAACCCAAGCTTCTTAACCGCTCTTTCCAGCTCCTTCACGGCGACAACCCCCTTATGGGGGTCGACGCTCGCGAACCCTATCAGCCTGTCTGGGTACTGGCTGACAGCCTTAGCCACAGCGTCATTTGAAACCTTGTAGTTCCACACGGTCTCAGCGTCTATAGCCACCACCACCGAGACGTCGACGCCCGCCTCATCCATATCTCTTATCTCGTCCTCAAGCCTTGGGCCCTTAAAGTCCGCCCCAAAAACAGCTATGTAACCCGCCTTCATATGGTCAGGCATAGCCTGGAACGCTTCCTCATTCCACAACTGGGCATGTGTGTCAATTATCATTCCTTAACCCCCAAGCGTTGACACGTATTAAGCAAGCCATAAGGCTATTAAACAGTTTTCCTCTTACTCTGAAAATGCCACCTTTAAAAGTGTTAAACCGTCAATCCCCCTCCCAGAAAAAGAATAAAATTTTTTATAGAAGAAAGAATCCTTCCCTTAGTTTAAGGGTTGAGTAGGCTGGTGAACGCTTTGTCCGAGGCCTATGACGTGGTTGTTATAGGGGCAGGACTGGGAGGCCTATCTGCCGCAGCATTCCTTGCTAAAAAAGGCCTGTCAGTACTGCTTGCCGAACGCCACCATGCCCCAGGAGGGTACGCTTCAACTTTTGTGAGGGGGCGATTTGAGTTTGAAGTATCCCTTCATGAACTGTCCGGGATGGACCCTGAAGCTAAGAAGGGTGGGCTCTACCATTACCTAGAGTGGCTGGGGGTGACCCGAAAGGTTAAATTCATAAAGCTTAAGACGCTTTACAAGTCGGTTTTCCCAGACCTAGAAATCACCCTTCCCGTGGGGAGGGAGGAGGTTGAACGGGTTCTCAGCGAGCACTTCCCCCACGAGTCAGAAGGCATACACAGGATTTTCGACAGGATATTTTTAACCTATAAGGCTCTTGCCATGCTTCAGAAGGGTGCCTCTGAGCTGACTCAAGAGTTCCTCAGGTCAAACCTCCTCGACTACATGGATAAAACGTGGGGTGAAGTGCTGAACAACGACGTTAAGGACCCGAAGGCTAGAGCGGTCATATCCCAGCTTTGGGGGTACTTTGGACTCCCCCCGTCACGCATCTCCTACATTTTCCACGCTATAGGGCTGGCATCCTACGTGAAGCTTGGACCCACACAGGTGAAAGGAAAGTCTCAGGCACTCTCTAACGCCTTCGTGGACGTCATAGAGGAGGCTGGGGGAGAGGTGAGGCTGGGATGCGGGGTGAGCAAGATCCTCGTTGAGGAAGGGAGGGTCTCAGGTGTAGTGACCGATCAAGGGGAGGAGGTCAGGGCTAAGTACGTCGTCTCTAACGTGAACCCCATAACCGTTTGCAAGGAGCTGATAGGGACCGACAAGGTCCCGGAATCCTACCTTGAACGCTTAAACTCCAGCGAGCTCGCACCATCAACGATCAACGTTTACATGGGGCTAGACTGCCCCTACACAGAGCTGGGAGTAGACGAGTTCGAGACGTTCCTCAACGAGGACTATGACTACGACCGCCAGTTCGAGAAGGCGTGGACCCTCGAGCCCCCCGGAAGCATGTCGGTGACAACATATAACCTTGCAGACCCAGACTTCTCTCCTCCCGGAACGTCAGTGGTCGTCTTGACAACTTTAAGCTACGCTGACCCGTGGCTGCGCCTCAATCCTAGAGAGTACTATGAGGCTAAAACCGGGATCGCCGAGAAGATGATAGAGCAAGCCGAGAAGGTGGCTCCGGGGCTAAGGGAGCACATAGAAGTGGTTGAGGTTGCAACCCCCATAACAAACATAAGGTATACCGGCAACTATGGCGGGTCAATATACGGGTTTAACCAGACCCCTAAGGATAACATGCTGATCAGGCTCCCCCATGAGGGGCCCATTAGAGGACTTTACTTTGCTGGGGCGTGGACCCAGCCGGGTGGAGGCTACGAGCCATGCATTCTCTCCGGAAGCATGGCTGCGCAAAAGCTGCTGAGCAGCATGGAGAAGGAGGGGAAGTGAATGTCCAAGTCTTGGGGGTACTTTAAAGAGTACGACTCAATGATGAAGGCGGTTGAGGCTCTTCACCCTCCTAGGATGCGTATGAAGGTCGCTGAGGTCAGAGTGGAAACCAGAACCACGAAGACCTTTAAACTAGTCAGGATGGACGGGGAGATACCGCCCTTCAGGGCTGGCCAGTACGTGAGCATATGCGTAAACATAGACGGCGTGGTAACCAATAGGCCATACAGCATATCCTCGCCTCCGACAATAACCGACTACATTGAGGTGACCGTTAGAAGGAAGCCTGGCGGCTTCGTATCCCACTACCTCCTAGACCGGGTTAACGTAGGAGAGGAGCTAGAAGTCGTGGGACCCGCGGGCCAGTTCTACTATGAGCCCTTAACCGACGGGAGAGACCTCGTCTTCATAGCTGGCGGCAGCGGCATAACACCTTTCATGAGCATGATACTCGAAACTGTGGAGCGGAACCTCCCACTCAACATATGGCTCATCTACGGCAGCCGCGTCCCAGACGATGTGATCTTCGGCGATAAGCTGGAAAGAATAGCGGAGGAACACCCAAACATACACTACTCCTTGGTTATCTCCGAGCCGCCGGAGGGCTGGGAGGGGCTGAAGGGCTTCATAACAGCTGACATAATAAAGTCGCAGGTCGGCCCCGTCGAGGGAAAGACATTCTACCTTTGCGGTCCACAGGCCATGTACTCCTTCTGCATACCTGAAATCGAGAAGCTCGGCGTCCCAAAAAGAAAGATAAAGTGTGAAGCTTACGGTCCGCCAGATGACGTAACCCGGGAGCCTGGATGGCCCAAAGACCTCCCCCCAGACGCAACGTTCACCGTGGAGGTCATTGGAAGAGTCAGGAAGAAGTTTAGGGCGCGCGCAGGAGAACCACTACTAAACTCGATGGAAAGAGAAGGAATCATCATTCCCTCGCTCTGCAGGTCAGGGCAATGCATGGTCTGCCACGCCAAGCTCGTCTCCGGGAAGGTCTTCACCCCAAGATACGCCCTACACAAATCCTCAGACGTAGAGTTCGGGTACATATACCCATGCATAAGCTACCCCATAGAAAACATAAAAATAAAAATCTAACTCACACAGCACCAGCAAAACCACCCAACACCCGCCCCTCAAGACATCAACCTCACAGCCACCACCCAGCGTCACCTGACTATCAGCGAGGAAACATCAAAGAGTCGTGGCTTCGCCCTCGAGAAAGCCCTCTTCTGAGAGCTTATACGGGAGCTAGTGTCGTCGACGCAGGGGAAGACATGAAGCATTATATGATGCCTTTTAGTGCGTGTGCCGCTACGGAGAGCTTCCCACTCCGCTGATGAAGTATGCCGCCATGGTCTCCTCTCTTTCCTTCTTCGTAGCCCCGGCCTGCATTGCCGCTTAGGCTAGCGCCCTTGCAACATGCACGGCTCCGTGGGATGCATCCAAGGCCATAGCAATGAGAAGTTTCGTTTTCCTAGGCAATGCGCCATCAGCAAACGCTGTTTGCGGGTGGCGCCCTTATATGGTTACGTGCTTTTTAACGGGTTTTTATAACCAGCTTTCCCATTCTTCCGAGGTTATGATGTGTATTTCAAATAGGTACACTCCAAGCATCTTCCCGCTCGGCAGCCTTAACGGACTGTGAAGCGAGGAAAGGTCGCCGGAGGCTCCCGCCCAAAACGTTAACCCACCGGATTCTGGAGGCTTCCACCAGCTACGCATAGCTACCCTCACCTTCGGACGCCCGTTTAAACCGTTTAAACCTTGAATCGTGTCCTCCAAGGGTGCCTTGACACCCGGAACCCGTAAATTTACTCTTCTCAACGCT
>JAUQZD010000064.1 GCA_030587405.1 Candidatus Freyrarchaeum guaymasense
GCTTTTCACCCTAGCTAACTCCGGAGAACTGGTAACAACGGTTGAACTAAAGGTAAACTTTACCTCCCCTGTTAAGGGGGGAGAAGTGTTAGCGAAGGGTAAAGTCGTCCATAGGGGGAAAACGATTGGCGTATGCGAAGTGGACGTGGTAAACGAGGGGAAGCTGGCGGCCAAGGCGCTAGCAACATACCTCTTCCTGAAGTCAACGTGACGCCGCCCGGGAGGCGCTGTAGGCGACGCCATGCGGAAGATGGAAGGACGGGTGGTCTGCAGCTAGTCTCCCTCCAGAATCAGCTCGGTTGCCATGTATTCCTCCTCTAAGCGCTCAATGGTTTCTTTCTCTGCTTTCCAATATCCTCTCTTGTTCGCTTCTAGGAGGCGGCTAATGGTTTTCATGAAAGCCCATGGGTTCTCCGCCTTCATCCTCTCCTTCCTCTCCTCGTCAAAAACTATGTTCTGGGCTGCAAGGTTCCACATCCAGTCCTCCACGCCTCCCACAGTCGCAGCCAACCCTAAGAGGTACTCCACCCTGTCCGCTATCTTGGCGGCTCCATTGTACCCGCTTTCAAGCATGGAGTCAAGCCACTTGGGATTCGTAAGCCTAGTTACGACCCCGCGCCTTATCGCTGAGGCGGCATCCTCAACCTTCACCCTCTCCCTCGTGGTGTCAGCAACCAGGACTAGGGGCTTTTCCCCCTTAACGTCCTCAACGGACCTGGCGAGCCCGCCCAGAAACTCGTAGTAATGGTCCAGGTCTGTTACCTCGTAGTTCACGGTGTCTCTCACCTGAGCCACCACGTCCACCATCGAGAGAAGCCTTCTAAACTCTTCCTCGGCCTTAACGCTCCTGAAACCGCTTCCGTAAGCGTACCTCATGCTCTCCATGTAGGCCCTCACAAGGTCCGCCTCGCTCCCCCAGGAAGAGGACTCGACGAGCGTAGTCATGGTGGTGGCGTACTCCCCCTCGGGTGGCCCGAAGATCCTGTAGAACCCCGCACCCGAGTTGGCCTTAACGAAATTTTGCTCTTCATCCTCGTTAAGCGACGCAACCTTCCTAAACGCCTGGTCTAGCAGCTCAACCATGTTGTAGAACGTATCCCTAAATATTCCACAGATGGTCACGACGACGTCTATCCTCGGCCTTCCAAGCTCCTCAAGGGGGATCACTTCAACATCCCTGACGTAGATGCTCTTCCAGACGGGTTTAACGCCGAGAAGCCTGAAGACAGCAGCTATCGTTTCACCACCAGTCTTCATCGTCTCAAACGCCCACAGGACGACGCTGACAACCCTAGGCCACCTTCCATGCTTCTTATAATAGTTTGACACATACTCCTCGGCTATTTTAACCCCCCTCTCCCAGGCAACCTCTGACGGTATGTTGGCGGGGTCAAGCTGGTAAGTGTTCCTCCCGGTAGGGTAAACTCCCGGTGTTCTGACGGGGTCCCCTCCCGGCCCGGGCTCAACGTATCGCCCCTCCAAAGCGTCGATCACCGCCTCAAGCTCCCTCGACCCTTCAACGCAGGACGCCAGCTTCCTAAGGTAATCCACTTCACCCTTCAACCCCTTAGGAGGCTTCTCCCCCCCAAGCACGCACCGCCTAATGATGTCCCTCACCTCTCCCTCAACCCTTTCAAGCACCTCGGCATAGGTTTCACCGTTAACCCTGCGGTGCGGCTTCTCCAGCGCCTCATCATAGCTTAACCCCTTAGCCTCCATCAGAACCCGGTGCATGCTCCTAACAATGCCTCTATCATACCGTGCAACGTAGGTGAGGTAATCCAGCTTCTCGTCCAACCCCATCTTCCCCCCTAAAACGTGCAGCCCCCTCGGGATAAGGCTCCGCTTATACTCCATTATCACGTCATATATCTCTTCAACGCTCCCGTTGAGCCCATACTCCGCGGCTTTCTCGAGCACCCTCCTCTCCGCCTCCTCAGCCCTCTCCCCTCCAAACTGGGCGGCGTCGAAGTACTGGAGGATTAGCCTTTCAAGCTCCGAGAACTCGCCGTGCAGCCCGCTGCCGGCAACCGGCGGAATGCCGTGATTAACTATCATGGCGTAGCTTCTCCTCTTAGCTATGGATGCCTCGGAGGCGTTCACCACGTCGTACACGTATACGTTGGGGAGGTCGGCTATCAGCACGTCTGGGAAGCAGCGGCTTGAAAGCCCAACATCCTTTCCGGGCAGAAACTCTAAGGTTCCATGGGTTCCCATGTGGACGACCACGTCTGCCTTGAACACGTTCCTGAGCCAGTAGTAGAATGCGACGTACTGATGGTGCGGGGGCAAGTCCCTGCCATGGTAGTGTTTACTTGGGTCCTCGTGCACCCCTCGCGACGGCTGAATCCCCACGAAAACGTTTCCAAGCACGACCCCCGGGATCAGTATCTTCCCTTCGTGAACCATGATGCCCCCCGGAGGGCTCCCCCAGCTCTCCGTGAGGCTCTTCCTCGCATCCTCGGGGAGATCAGAGATCCACCTTGTATACTCTTCCACCGACACCTTGAGCATCCTCTCCGCTCTCTCAGGCGTGAGAACCCACTCACCGGAATTGACGGCACCTTCCTCCAATAAGAGCCTTTTAACCTCCTCCCCGCTCTCCACGGCATCCACCCTGAAGCCTCTCTCAGCCATCTCCTTGAGGAGGCGGGCGGTGCTCTCCAACGTGTTTAGGTATGACGCCTTGCCGAGGTTCTCCTCCCCGGGAGGGTAATCGTATAGTATCACCGCAACCCTTTTCTCGCTGTTCGGCTTAGCTCTAAGGTTAACCCACCTTGCAGCCCTCTCGGCAATCCTTTCCACCCTGTCCTCCACTGGGACGTACTCATCGACGTCAACTCCCCTAAAACTCTTCCTAGTTGGACCTATAGCGACTGTCGACTCACACCTGCCGTCCAGCTCGGGCAGTATAACCGTTGTAACCGTTTCTACCGGTGGAACTCCATCCCTTGAATCCCACCATTCCTCAACGGTTCTAGATGAGAGCAGGACTCCGTGGAGAAAAGGGACTCCAAGCCTAGAGAGGACTTGAAGCGTCTCCCTGTGGTCTCCTCCTATCGGGCCGCCTGCAAGCCTGAACCAGAGGAGATCCACCACGCAGTCGACTATGGGCTTCCCGTTCCTGAAGAAGAACCGTTCAACCCCGAGATGGTACCTTAAGTCTGAGGAGAACAGTGGCACGACTCCTAATCCCTTGGCTTCAAGCTTCTCGGCCAGCATCCTGGCTGCGGGGAGCGTCTGGTCGTAGTGGTAGCCTCCATAGTGGTATATGCCCACGAGCCTTCTGTCAGCGTAGGGATACTCTGAAAGGTACTCTTCAAGCGTTGTGTAAACTTTCCCCGTTGAGAGGTTTTGAAGCGCGACGTCAGGCATGGTTTCCGGCGGTGCTGGAGCCCTAGCCTTAACTCCGCAGTACTCCCTTAATAGGAAGAGGAGCATGTTATAGTAGTTCTTCTCCGATGGGTTGTCATAGTACTTCAGTGTTAAAGCGAAGTTCCTCGCATGCTTTAGGGGTCCTAAGGGGATCGTCTTGCCAAGCTTCTCAAACCTCTCCTGCATCCTCCTTATCTGCCCGTAGTCGGGCTCACCCTTGAAGAGCCTCTTCAAGAGGGGGTTCTCCCTCATGGCCGCTATCCTTGAAAACGAGAAGCTTCCCATGCGTGTGAGCTTGATTAGGTCTGGTGAGCCCCCCACAAGGCATACGACGGTGTTCTTCCCTTCCTTTAGGGCTTGGACCGTGAGCGGGACGGCCCTGTCGCCCCCCCTGAGGTCTATCAGGGCTACGTCCGCCGACCTTAACTCCTCAACGTACTCCTCAGGATGAATGGCTCCCCTATCCACATCGTACGCCTTGAAGAACTTGAATGTGAAATCCGTTACTTCGTCCTTCACCTTTTCGGCGGCGGAGACAAGGCTTGGACGCAGCTGGTAACTCACCATCACAACCTTAACCATTCCATATCACCTGTAACCATCCTCCCTCTCCAAATTATTAAATTTTTCTAGAAAAGTATTACTGAAAAAGTATTACTGAGGGAAGGCCGGACACCATCAAGCTAAAGGATATTAAGCCCGAAGGCGTAATAATGTTAAAAGGAGGGTGAACATGAGGGACGAGGACGGGAAGCGCGTCGCCCGGAAGATCCGCCTTGCAAGGGAAAACATGGAGCTTATAAGGGAGCTCACCCCCGGAGAGCCGCCCGAGCACACGGACAGGACGACTAAACTTGCAGTCTACAAGGCCTTCCAGGAGGTTGTCGATGCCTGCATGGAGCTGGCGTCAGCGGTTACAGGTCGCCCAGGGGGGAGCCCCGAGGACGACTACGCTAACATCGAACTGCTGAGGGGGGAAGACTTAATTACGGAGACCACCGAGGGGGCGCTAAAGGAGGCAGTCCTCCTCAGCAACCTGATCATTCACGAGTACGACAGCCTGTCAGACCGCGAAGCCTTCAGGGGGATAATGCGCCTCATGGAATCCCTGAGAGAATACCTTGAAAGGGTTGGGAGAAGAGTGGGGTGGAGCACGTAAGCATCCCGGCAGGCCTGTCCACGAGAGCTTCACATCATCCTCTAAAGCCTTTCAACCCCAGCCTCACCCATGCATTCTCCATCGCCTCCTCAGCATCCTCAAGGTTCACCGCTCCAACGTTTTCCTTCACGTAGTCTGGTAGAAGCTTAAAGTACGTTCTCTCCTCGTACCTCTCGTCTGCCAAGATGAAGAGGGCTCTGTCCCCCTCAGACCTTATCGCCCTTCCTAGGGATTGGGATGCACGTAGGAGAGCTGGGACTATGTATGCGTAGTATCTCCCTTTCTCCTCCCCGTAGAGCTCCCCATAATACTTCAAGTACAGTCTGGTTTTGAGCGTCATCCTTTCAAACGGTATCCCTGCTAGGAAGACCGCTTCCAGCTCCCTGCCGGGGAAGTCTGCCCCCTCGGCAAACCTCCCGGTCATGGTTGCCACGAGCACCCCGCGCCGGTCCCTTTTGAACCCGTCTAAGAGGCGCCTCCCCTCGCCTCCGCTCATACCCTGCTCCTCCACGTAAACGTTTCTCCCCTTCTCCTCAGCCAGCCTTCTAATCCCCGGGAGGAGGCTTCCCTGAACCCTGTAACTCGCCGAGAAGACCGCCACGTTCGCCTCCAAGTTGAGGAATGAGTCTAGTAGCTTAAGGTACTTCTCCACCTCCATCCTGCTCAACTCCTCTCCCCTCGTGCTGACACCTCTTATGATCAACGTTTCACAGGAGCCCAGCTTAGCCTTAAACTCTCCTCCAACCCAGTTGTCCAGCCCTATCGTCTCGGCGAAGGCGTCCAGCGGCCTCAGCGTCCCAGAGCAGAACACGCACCCCGCAAACCCACGCCACCTCCCCCTTAACAACTCGGCGCTCCTCATGTCCCACCTCTCAACCCTGAACCCGCCTTTAGCCGTGGCTATGAAGGCTACTCCACGCTCGTCAACGTACCTTAACGATTCCACGAGGAACTCTGCAAGGTGGTGGAGGGATGAGCGTGGAGCCTTCCCCTCAGCCAACCGTACGGCTCTAACTCTTCGCCCAAGCCTCCTCATGGAGTCCAGATGGTCGAGGCAAGCATTCAGGAACCTGAAGATGTCCACTTCCTCCTCCTCCACCCCTCTCCTCCTCATTTCAAGGTGGAGCCTCTCAGCCTCTTCAACAACATCCTCGACCACCCCTTTAACCTGGTTAGCCGTTCTCGTCCCTAGCTCCTCAAGCTCTCTAACCGCCCTCTGAAGGGTTCCCATTGTTACCTCGTCAGAGTTTATGCTTCCAGCCAGCCTCAGGTTATGCGCCTCGTCAACGACTAGGAAGCAGCGTTCGGATGGAAGCCTACTCCTTATCGTCCAGCTCATCTCCTCATTTACGATGTAGTTGTAGCTTAACGCGACGAGGTCTGCGAGGGGGAGGAGCCTCTGCTGGGCGTAGTAGGGGCAAACCTCCTCACGAGAGCAAGCCTCCATGACCTCCGCGTAGATTAAGGGTTTCTCGGCCATTGGCTCGGTGTCAAACCATTTAAGGTTCTCATAGTAGCGGCACTCCCCCTTTCCCTTCTTAACCCTGCAAAGGTAGGATACTGCGTCCGGATCCCTAACCTCCATCTCCCTGGCGAGGAGGCACATGTCCCTCTTCCCCCTAAAGGAGAACCCGAAAAAATCGCATCCACACCGCTCATTGAACAGTTTGAGCTCCTCCACCGGCCTGTCAGCCTCGTTGCCAGTCCTCACAGCCCATATTATGGGAGCCCTTCTCGGGAGAAGCGCCGAGAGGATGACAACGGTCTTACCGAACCCCGTCGGCGCGTTGAGGCACACGTTCCTCCACCCAGCGTTCATGGCTATGAATCGTAAAGCCTCCTCCTGCCCCTCCCTGAAATCATAGGGGAACCCTAACCCTTCAGGCAAGCTTACACCCACCCATCAACTCTCAAGGGGGATTTTATCATTTACGCTTCCCCCGATCCCCCGGAAATAAGATTTAAAAAAGGGGTGGCGGCAACGTTTGTAGGGTGGTGTGCCAGGTGAAACGTTCCATAAGGTGGATCGACGATAAGGTTGCTGTTTCACGCATGCCTCTCCCCTTTGAAGTGGAGAGGTTCGCTAAAGGGTTCAGCTCGGTTGTTGTACTCGTAACACCTGAGGAGCTAAGCTACGACATGGGCATGTGGAACCGCTTCGGCGTAAAGGAGGTATACCACACTCCGGTGAGGGACCTCCACGCCCCAAGCCTCCTCCAGCTTTACAAGACGGTCAAGTTCATAATGGAAAAGCCGGGCAAGGTTCTCGTCCACTGCGTCGGAGGGATAGGTAGAAGTGGAACAGTAGCCGCATCCTACCTGGCAGCCAAGGGACACCCAGACCCTGTCGAGGCCATCAGGAAGAACGGCGCCTTCCTAACCGTTCCTCAAAGCAGGATAGTTGACATTTTCACGTACATCACGCGCAACCTTGGCATGCACGCCTTAAACAAGTGCTACTTTATAGGTGAAAAGTACGGCTTCGGCAGGGGGGAGGAGCACGCTTTCAAAGTACTTGAGCTCGCAGTGGACTTGGAGAGGCAAATGTGCATTCTAAACCAAAGCCAGAAGGCAGCTTTGGCGGCTGCATCCCTCCTCCACGACATAGGAGTGTCCTCAGGCGGGGGCAGGGGGCACCATAGGGAAACGCTACGCCTCCTCCAGGCTGACGAAAATAGACTTCCCCTCGAAGCGGCTTTAGGAGCAGACGTGTACGAGCTGGCTGCATGGACAGCCTACCACCACAGGGCGGAAACAGACCCCCTAAACTGTAAGCAGACCCCAAGCCACCTCAAGGAGAGCCTCGTGCTCACAGCCGGAATTCTCAGGCTGGCAGACGCACTAGACCACGGTCTAAACCAAGCAGTCACATCCGTAACGGTTGAAGGAGACGGCGACTTCACCATCACGGTCTACGGCGAACACCACATGGCCGACAGCCTAAAACTAAGCCTGAAGAAGGCGGAGGAGAAAGCCAGCCTTATAAGAAACGTCTTCAACGTCACTCTCAACCTGAAAATAATCTAAACCAATCCACAATTACAATTCCTCAACTCAGATTAAGCAGCGAAACATCAACGCTGAGCCCCATCAAACAGGAAGGGAAGGATCCAAAAGGGAAGGATCCAAAATTTACATGAGAAGTGGCAACAAAACTTCAACCTACAAAGAGTAGCTTTACACCGCCCATCACCAGGATATCCTATTTCTATTATCCTCGATTCTAAATTAATGTATAACTTATTTATTATCATTATTAATATTTTATATATCTTATAGTATATGGTGCCGTGAGGGTTTGTGATGCCGAACAGTGCTGTTCATCAGAAGCATGCTCGGCTTGCTCTCATGTACAATATTAACCTGTGCCTAGCGTGACTGTTGTGTTTTAGATAAGTTTATATGTTTGTTTATTTTGGTGTTTGTGGTGTGTATGGGGGGAGGGAATGTTGAGGAGTGGTGAGGTCGCCGAGCTCCTCGGGGTTGACAGGCATACCGTTGTTAAGTGGGTCAAGGAGGGCATGATCAGGGCGGTAAGGCTCCCAAACGGAAGATACAGGATTCCGGAGAGCGAGGTGAGGAAGATACTTGAAGGGGGAAGCAACCGCAATTAAATCATACAAGGTTCCCATAGAAGCGCCGAGAGACCTGATAGAAGCATACTTCGAAGCAAAGAAGAAAGCGCTAGAAGAAATCATGAACCACGTTACCCACTCCCGAACCGGAAAGGCCCGCCTAAAATTTAAGGCTGGGGATAGGAGGAGGCTGAGGAACAGCCTACTGAAAGGATGGAAGTACTCAAAACACTACGTTGACTCAGCAATAAACTCGGCCATAGGACTGGTCAAGGGGTGGATAAAGCTATACAACAAGGGGACAGGCGAAATCCAAGCCCAAAGCAACGAGGAAAACAGTATACATAAAGACAACACTATTCACGTACAGAGATGGAAAACTAAAAATCAGCATCAAACCAAACAAACAATACCTAAGAAGTAGACCTAACAAGGTACGACTACTTGCCGGGAGACTTCGACACCATCGGCGGACTACTACTAACAGAGAACAGGCTCATAATCAACTTCAAGAAAAAAGTGGAAGGCGCCGAGCCGAGGGGCTGGGCCTCATTCGACGTAAACCTGACCAACGTGACAGCCCTGATCAACGGGAAGGTGGTCAAGTATGACCTCAGGCAACTATACCACATCCACAGGGCCTACGAGGAGAAGAGAAGGAGAATACAAAAGCTCTCCAAACACAAGCCCAGAACCGCTGAGAGGCTCATGCAAAAATACTCCAGAAGGGAGAGGAACAGGGCCAAAGACCTCATGCACAAGCTGACAGCCAGAATAGCCGGGGAGCCCAAGGAGCTGCAGAGCGGAGCAATACTCGAAGACCTGAAGGACATCAAAAGCAAGGTCCTACACGGAACCAAAGGACTCAACCGCAGGCTTTCGAAGTGGAACGCAAGAACATTCCAGCTCATGCTAGGATACAAGCTAAAGTGGCTCGGGCTACCAGTTAAATACGTTAACCCATCCTACTCCTCCAGGACCTGCCCCGTCTGTCAGGCTACCATGGTAGCCTATCGGGGCAGGTTGATGAAATGTAAAAAATGTGGATTTACCGCAGACAGAGACGCTGTGGCCGTTTTAAACCTTCGGATGTGGGGCTCTGGGGTTACCCCGAAAGCCCTATTAGAGGCGTATGCCTCGATGATGGGGAAACGCTTGACAGACCAAAACCCACATCTACCCATAAAAGCCTATCAAGCGTGAACCCCGCAGGATAGATTTGATGGTTGATAGTGAAGGGGTGTCTTCCCCTGGCGGCGGGAACGTTGACGTCCACGGCTTTGAACGTTCAGGTTTAGGGTTCTTAGCTGAAGCCGCGGAGATCATTTATGAGGAGTATGGGGGGGTGAAGGGGTTAAATGCCTTGTTTTCCACTACACGCTAGATTACGTGGAACACCTGATTAATTGTGGGTACACCTCGGAGGATGCCTTGGGGAGCGTGTCGGAGCGCCTCGGCGAGGTTGAGGGCTTCTTGTTCATCCCCGTGCTTGGAGCACGCGTTAAAGGGCTCATCGGGTTCGTTTTAGGATACCTTGAAAGGAACGTGAGGCTTATCGTGGAGGACGTGCTTGAAAGTGTTGCATATGAAGAGTTAATTGTTGAGTAGCTTAGGCGTTTAGCCGTTAAGTTGTGCTGGAATGAACTTTTTAATAGGGAGATGTTATCTGCCGGTTTCTCGGTTGATTTTTCCGCTCTTAAATCGCTTGAGGCTTCAACTTTTAGGAGGCTTCGAAAGGCGCTCCGAGGCATGTATGGAGAGGTGAGTTTGGACGACTTCACGAGGGAACTGGAGGTTTTAGAGGGTGAAGTCGCCGAGGTCTCCCTGACGGAAAGCAATTTTCCAGCGATTTTAAACGAGAAGGCTAAGAAGTTAAAGAACATAGCTCCCATCGTCTCCGCCCTCATAGAGTCCGTTAAAATGGAAGGCGAGAGGCTGGACGGCTAACCCACGGAAGGATCATGTGGTTGAACGGCCGTTTTTCTGCAAATAGCGGCTTTTCATGTTGCTGCCAGGCACCCGCAAAA
>JAUQZD010000085.1 GCA_030587405.1 Candidatus Freyrarchaeum guaymasense
AAGCCGAAGCCAACCGTCCCGAACCCGACGGGCGTGATGAACTCGACTCCCTCCCCGGCTTGAATGTACTTTATCGACCAGAGCTGGTTGTTTCCCACGTCCGTCACAACCACGCATTCACCCTTCAGGAACGCCTTCACCTCGTCCATCAAAGCCTTCGGCGTCACACGCCCACCCTTAACAGCCCCCTTCAGCAACTCCCCCCAGAACTCCTCCCTCACCTCCCTGAGCTCCCTCAGCCTTTTCTCCCTGTCAACGGGGGGACGCCTCCCTTTAATGGACGTGATCATTTCCTCCAGGACCGCCTTGGCGTCTCCCACTATTCCAACCCTTACAGGGTAGTTTTTACCTATCTCGCACGGGTCCACGTCTACGTGAATAAGGTTTCTCGGCACCGGCAGATGCCAGTCAACCGTCGATATGCCAGAGAACCTGCACCCCACTGCTAGCATGACGTCGCACCCGCTAATAAGCCTCCACCCGCTTTCCGTTAAGAGTGCTGCCGGGGCTACACCCAGCACTAGGGGGTTGTCCTCGGGCACCACCCCCTTACCGGTCAGGGTGGTTAGCACGGGTGCACCTAGAAGGCTCGCCAGCTCCAAAACTTCAGAGGATGCCTGCGACCACTTTACCCCTCCACCGGCGAGGATTACAGGTTTTTCAGCGCTTAAAAGTAGCTCCACCGCCTCCTCCACCTTCCCACGGTCCCCTCTCACCCTTCCCTCAGGCCTGTAGTGCTGAGGCGTGACATCCTCGAACTCCACGTCCTCTAGCAGCACGTCCCTAGGCAGGTCCAGGTGCGCCGGCCCATACCTTCCACTCAGAGCAACCCTGAAAGCAGTCCTTAGGAGCTCGGGAACCCTGCCGCCGCTGGGAGCCCTGCAACTCCACTTAGTGAAGTGTCTGAAAACCGCGACCGTGTCGAACTCTTGGATTGCACCTTTATAGAGCTCTGTGGTTCTAACCTGACCTGTTAAGACGATGAGGGGGGAGGAGCTTGCGTAGGCCTCGGCGACGCCGGTCACCATGTTTGTAGCCCCAGGGCCGGCTGTCCCCAAGCACACTCCCGGCCGTCCTTTAACCCTGGCGTAGCCGTCCGCCATGTGTGCGGCAGCCTCCTCGTGCCTAACCGAGATGAGCTCCACTTCGTCCTCGTCGTAGATCGCATCGTATATGGGCTGGATGTGTCCTCCTGGAAGAGAGAAAACGTAGGAGACAGCCTCCCCCCTTAGAACTCCAACTATGGCTTTGCTTACGCTAACCACGTTAACCCCTCTTCACGCCAACCGTTGACCTCCCCTCTACACGCCTTCACACCAGAGGTCTCTGATAACCCTGTCCTTTCTGATCGGCTCAACCACTATGTCACCGTTTACCTCCGTTGTGCATGCAAGGCACGGCTTCCCGTTCACTCTAACCATGCACCTCTTGCAGAAGCCCAGATGGCAGTTGACGATGAACGCGAGGCTTGGATCCAGCTTCTCCCTAATGTAGAGCAGGCAGTTCATCACGCTCATAGCCCCCTCTAAAGGAACCTCGTATGTTTCGTAGCGCGGCTCCTCGTCCTCTTCAGGGTTAAACCTGAAGCATTTAACCTTCACAACCTTCACGCCGCCCAAAGAGCCCCTCCTCCACCTAGTCCCTTTTCAGCGAGGCCGTCGCCACGCCTATAGCCTCCTGATACGTCAGCCTCCCGCTGGGAAGCGGAACCCTGGTGACAACCGGCTTCTCGAACCATACTTCACACTCGCCATCCCTCATCCTCACAACGATGTTCTTAAGCCAGTTATCGTTGTCCGTGTAGGGGCAGTCCCTACGGTAAAACTCCCCTCTACTCTCCTCACGGATAAGCGACGACCTAGCCGAGAGGTAAAGGCATGTCAGCATGTTCCTCAACTCAAGCGACCTAGCCCATTCATAGTTCAGCACCCGGGTCTTCGTGGATGAAACATAGAGCTCCTCCACGTCGCGTTTAAGCATCCTTTCCAGCTCGGAGACGGCCTCCCTCAAGGCGGCGCCATCCTTAATCACGCCAAGCTTCCCCCCTGAAACAGCGTGCATCCTGCCTTGAAGCTCGTTCGGCGTAACCCCTCCACCCCTCTCGAGGGGCTTAAACACGCGCTTCAGGATGGCTTCCACCTGCCCTGCGTCCACGTCGGCGTAGTCCACCTTCTCCACGTACTCCGATGCAACCTCCCCTGCAAGCTTACCCTGGGCTCCAGCCTCGGTGCACGCAGACGCCACCCGGGCTGCACCCCAGAGGCCGCCCGAGCACTCGCCTGCCGCGAAAAGCCCTGGTATGCTCGTCTCCGTCCTCTCGTTAACCTTAATCCCCCCACACATGTAGTGGGCTGCGTTGCCAACCTCGATATCCTCCGTTTTACACCTCTCAAGTAGCTGGGGGAGTAGCGTGGTGAACTCGTAGCGCGTCTCCCTCAGCTCCTCCCTAACCCTCTTCTTAACCGCTTGAACTATGAAGTCTATTGTTTCAGCGCCGAGATGCCTTAGGGAGAAGAACACTCCCCCATGCGGCCCACCCCTCCCAGCCTCAACCTCAAGCTCCGAGGCTATGGAAACTATCTCCTTAGTGCTCTGCTCAAGGTTCCTTGGGTCATACCTCTCCATGAACCGTTCACCCTTACTGTTCAGGAGCCGGATCACCCGTCCAACCTCGAGGCTGCTGAAGACGTAGAGGCAGATGCTCCCCCGATCCTTAGGAGGCCACACGAGGGTTAAGGGGCAGAACTGAACCATCTCCATCGATATGAGCTCTGCACCAGCCCGGTAGGCCATCGCCACCCCGTCACCCGTCAGGTCGCTGGGGGCCGTGTTGAACGGGTATGCAGCCTGCCACCCTCCGGTTGCAAGGATTACAGCCTTACTCCTGATCAGAACCGTTTCACCCTTCTTCATATCCAGCGCCACCGCGCCGGCCACCCGCCCGCCACTAGTCAGCAGGTCGACGACCATCGTATCCTCCATTACAGGTATCCCCAGCTCCCTAACCCTCCTCCTTATGGCCTTAACCCACAGCACCCCTGAAGTCGTCACCCCCCGCGCCATTTCCTCGGCGTGAGCGGACTCATACCCGTAAACCCTCATACCCCAGTCCAAAAGGTCCTTGAGGCTTTTCGGAGCGTACTCCACGTATTTCTCAACCATCCTCTGGTTGCTGAGGTAGAGCCCCTCCCTAACTATGTCATCGACGAACCTTTCAGGGCTGTCCCTGTCGTCCCCGGGGAAGCCGAGCGCCTTAGCGCTCTGCCCGTCAACGTTGAAGTCAGCCCCAGCCATCTGGGAGGCGCCGCACTGGCTGATCCTGCCCTTCGTCACCACCAAGACGTCGACGCCGCGGCTTCGGGCCTCGACCGCCGCGTGCCCCCCAGCCCCCTCGCTTCCAACAACCAGCAAGTCGACCTTCAGAGACCTGTCACACATCCCTTCAGCTTCACCCATTAAACCACCCCGACGGCTACCCGGGCTGCTTCCCGGGGGCTAGGTACCTGAGGAGGCAGCGCTTATCCCCCTTAGTCATGTTTTCAGGCACCTCCAGCACCAGGCTTGGATTGTACCCTCTCAGGACGGCTTTGTCTATGTGCTCGCAGTATATGCTCCCGTACTCCTCCTTCCCCCAGTCGCGGCACCCCTTGGCGAAGGGGCACTCCGTCACCGTTATCTCGACGTCCCCGTCCACTATGTTCACCGAGTAGGTGAGGTTGCCTCTGCTGTCGAAGTCGCTGTAGATGAAGAAGTTTTTCAGGTCTAACGGCTTGCCGAGCGACTTCACCAGCTCGGCGATCCTCCTCCCTCTCTCCTCGCCGAACCGCTTCACAGCTTCGGCGACGGCGTCTCTCCCCTCGTCTCCAAACCTCGATATGACCTCCTCAGCCAAGGTGCAGAACATCTGGGCGAAGAGGGAGAAGAGGTGCGTCTTGTACCGGTTTCCAACCTCCTCCATCTTCTTAGCTACTTCAAGAAGGTCGTTTAAAGTAAATTTTTCCTCTCCCGTTTCCACCACCTCTCCTAGCATTAAACAAGGTAACCATAGGGCACCCCCACTTATTTAACCTTCGATTTAGCCTTCACACAGCCAACGTGAAAGGTAGGTTAAGGCACGTGACAGCAGAGCATTCCGCTGGCTCTACTCGCCCTAAATGCGGCGTAAACCGCGCTTACGCTTGAAAAATAACCAACCCCAACTCGACAAGGCATCAACACCCAACACGGGGAACAGCCGGCAAACCCACACTAACCCTCCCAACCACCCTCACCAGCACAACCACCACACGCCACAAGCCGCACATCACCATCTCCATTTCCATTCAAATTTTGTTTACCAACTTAACATAGCCCCACAGCCAAGGAGGAGCCTAATAAGCCCTTGCCGTTCCCTTTCCATCAGGTTTTACTTATTTTCTGAAGGAAAAGCAAAAACTCTCTTGAAAAAGTCCTCGATGAAGGTTGCCGCTCCCTCTTCATCGGGTTTTGTTTGTTTTCCGGGTTGCTTTTGCTTTTTTGGTTTTTGGTTCTGTTAACTTATTGTTGGTGTAACGTTCCGTGGATGAACGAAGTTGCCGAACGCAATTTGGGGGAATCTTTGATCCCTTTTATCCGCTGTTAGGCGTCCGAAGGGCAAATTTCTTTGAAAGAAATTTCGAGTTTTCGAGGGTTCGCGAAATTTTATATGTTTAGTGCAGCGAAATCACTTTCCGACCTTGCAATATCTTTTGATCGGGCACTCTTCGCATTTGGGATTCTGCGACCTGCAAATTCGTCTTCCAAATTCTATCAGTATCAGATGGGTTTTCGTTCTTTGTTCTGGTGGTATCTCAGATTCAAGTTTCGCTCTCAAATTCTCGTAGTCATCTTTTTCATTGGCTACCCCCAACCTTTTCATTATTCTGAAAATGTGAACGTCAACTGGTAGAACTTGTTCTCCCCTGACCGCCATTAGGAAGACATCCGCGGTTTTCGGCCCAATACCCTTTATTGCTATCAGTTTTTTCTTTGCCTCGTCATAGGGAAGATTCAATATTTTGTTTAGGTTTCCATCGTATTTTTCAATCAAATCTTTGGCGATATTTTTGATTCTTCCGGCTCTGACCCTATATAAACCCGCCGGTTTAATAACTTCTTCGATCTCTTTCGAGCTTGCCTTTGCCACATCTTCGATGCTATTAAACCTCTCAGCAAATCTTTCGGTGGCAGTTTTCACATTTTTCCAGTACGTTCGCTGGGAAAGGATTATGCCAACCAGCGTTTCGAATGGAGTATACCTTTCCCACCACTCGTTAATTTCGTATTTCTCCGATAGAATCTCCACTATTTTTCGAAGTTTTGCCTTCATGGCTCATCACTCGGCAACGCTTACTTTGCAAATGTATCTCATTTTACATTGCGCGCACCCCTTTTTTCCCCGAACTGGTTCACAACCATTATCGCCAGGAAGCCGGTTAGACCTATTCCGCCGAGCACTAAAAATTCCCAGTGCAGAAACGTCGCAATGGGAATGGCAACGGTTGGAATAACTGTCAATAAACCCCAAGTTAAGCCAGCAAGTTTCATTCCGAGTTCGTAATTGCCCGACTCCCCCTTGAACAGACGCGGACTCAATTTACCCCAGCCCGTGCCACATAACTTGTTGTAGTAATAGCAATGCGTGCATAGATGTTTCCTCAAAACGAATCCCAACATTATGACGGCAAATGGCGGATAAACAATGGAAATTACCGGTAATCCGGCAAATCTCGATGCAGACATACCGTAAGCGGCGAATCCAAACCAGAGCAGTAGCAGAACATTTGTTAAAACAATTGCTGCCTTTGGATAATTCTCCAACCCCTTTTCGTATAATCTTTGTTTTTCCACGCTTCACACATCCTTCCTCTCTTCCATATTATAAGCACATATTAAATAATAAATTATCCAACCCTTGAACTCCCCCCATCTTTCCGTGAATTTTCTAACGGTGTCTCCGGATTGAAGTTTTCCGTCAAAGTAGAAATATGAAACCGCTTTTCTGGCTCCGAGGTCGTCGGGAACGCAGAGATCCATTCTTCCCAACGTCGTTATCAATATCAGCTCGGCAGTCCACCTTCAAATTCCCTTAAACTTCATCAACTCTTCAATAGCTTCTTCGTTGTTCATCTTCCTGATTTTCTCCAAATCGTATCCATCGGCAACTTTCAGCGCGAGTTCTTTAATGTATCTGGATTTCTGACGGGACAACTTACACTTTCTCAATTCGTTCTCATCCGCACTTGCCAATGCTCGTGGTGAAGGAAAATCGTAATATGGTTCGCCATTAATTTCTATTTTCTCTCCAAATCTCCTGACCAATGCCCCGGTTATGACATAGGCAACTTGCAAAGAAATCTGCTGCTGGATTATTACTCTAATCGCTCCCTCAAATATGCTCGCCCCGATTCCCGGAGGCCTCAAACCGTAAAGTTCGTTCTTCACCCTATGAAGTATTTTGTCTTGATCCATGAAATTATATAATCTACCAAGATCATCCCTTAGTCTAAAAATATCCGCTATTTTATCCGACAGATATCTCTTCTCTTTCGCATCGAGTTTGGAGGATGCGTTAACCCGCAACTTTGGCTTTTCTACGGTGCCAACGGAGGTGATCTTTACCGGAACCAATCTATCTCCAATTTTGAAAACCCTTCTCCAGATGCCATCTTTATAGATTTCTGGCTGCGGGTCCCTGGACGAAGAATAAAATTTCCATTGCAGATCAAAATTATAAGGTGGGGTTGGTAGGAGTTCGAATGAAGCTTTATCCATGATGACCACTTAAATTCAATTTATTTAATAATTTTTTCACACATCGCGTCAAATCAAAGTTTGAAAATAGCGAACCCTCGAAAAACTACGCCTAACGCGTATTCCACGCACTTTTATTCGTATAATCTCTCAAATGGGAGTTAAAACGAAATTTTATAAAGCCAAAATTCATACGACTCCCTATGGACTTGAATGTTAAAAGCTTACGCCGCAGGAACGATATGAGTTGATAGGAAGCTCATAGGAGAAATAAAGCTGAGGAGGTGTTCTTAGCAATTAGGCAAAGCTTACATCCCGGTTGTGGAAGGGTTTAAAATCTGGGAAAACGCCGAGAGAATTCTTGCTTTCTTATCAAAGCAGATCAGCCGTGAGAGGTGCTTACTTTGCTTTGAAGCCCTTCTATGAAAACGTGCTTAATGAGAAATTCGATGTGAAGCCGCCATTGGCTAGGAAGAGCCTGAGGCTACCATTGGTATTAAGCATATGAAATATGCAGAATGGTTGAAGTAGCTACAGACATTAAGGTACAAGCTTGTTTGATGTTTCTTCGCTACGCCGGCCTCCGCTTGGATGAGGTTAGAAATCTGAAATGGCAGGACATAGACTAGAACTAGATTTTGATAGGGTATCATTCATGTTAAAACAGCTAAAGGGGAAAGGAGAGAGTTGTGCTTCCTAATTCCAAAATAAAGACTAAACTAAATTTATGGTGCTAATGAGAAGGTCTAGTTTTCACATCACGAAGAGGTAGAAAATACAAAATAAGTAAGAGGACAATTCAGCAAATAGTGGAGAAATAGCCAAGATATGTAGATGGTTGGTTCGTTTACTATAACTTCTTAAGGCCTCATCTGGGCAAGGTAAAACACCCGCTGAAGCTTGCGGAATTGATTTGAACATAGGAAATATAGAAAAATGGTTGGGAAGATCTGATAAGAGAGGCTACTTATTATCAAACTAAGTTGACAGGGTTTGTTTCCACGGAGGCGGGAATGCAAGTTCAATGATTTTTATTTTTCATCTTCACCAACGACAAGTTAACAGAACTCTTTTTCTGTTTTCTTTTGGGGTGTTTTTGGTGTTTTTCGACGTTTGTCGAGCTCTGAAAGGTATATATGTGATTGTTGTTTTCGCAATGGACGGGAGGTGTGATAAGAGTTTATTTCTGTTTTCCTTTCCTTGGTTTTATGAGGGTTTGTTTTTCTTTTTAGTTATTTTCTTTCTTGCTTGTATAATTTGTGCAGTGCGTGATAGGATGAATGTTTCCTTGTTTCCGTGGTTGATTTTTGGTTGGTTTAGGGTTTAGAAGGTAGTAATGTTTTTATATTACTGGTTGGTATTACTACTGGGTGGTTACATGGGTTATGTTACCGTTTCGGCTAAGATTGATAGGGAGCTTTATGAGAAGGTGAAGAGGTTGGGGGTTCCTGTCAGTAGGGTTATTAGGAGGGCGTTGGAGGAGGAGGTTAGGGTGAGGGAGGAGGAGGAAGTTAGGGGGGCGTTGGGTAGGGCGCAGGAGATCTTGAGGAAGATTCCTTCTGAGGAGATGGTTGGCGTTGTGAGGGCTGGACGTGAGGAGAGATGAGGCTGGTTTTTGACACTTCGGCGCTGTTGAACATGGTTAGGTTTCTCGGTTCAGACGCTGTGGACTACCTTAGAGGAGGCTATATTCTGACGCTTACTCCCTACGAGGTCGGCAACGCGTTATGGAAGGAGGCGGCACTGCTGGGCAGGATATCCGTTGAGGAAGCGTTATCGCTGCTGGACTACGTCGCCAGCGTATATAAGCTTTTGAGCATTACCGCTCCACACGACGCCTTGTTAACCTTAAAGCTGGCTTACGAGCTGAACGTAACGTACTATGACGCCTCATACATAGTTGCGTCGCATGAGTTAAACGTTGGGCTGGTAACCGACGACGAGAAGCTGAAAAGAAAAATTCATGAGAAGAGGGGGGTCCTCACCAGAGTCCTCGGTAAAAGCGTAACCGTATACTCGACGAGGGAGCTAATAGAAAGCTATGGGCAGCCAGGCAGCACCTGCTAAGCTACTGCTCGACGAGGCGCTAAAACCACCTGAGAATTAACTGGTGAAATGCTTAAGCTGATTGATGGTTTTCGGTGCTTAGTGGTGGCTGCCTCCTTCGCTTTGAAGAGGGGTTCAAGCGGTGAGATGCTGCTTGAGCCCGGGAGGGGCGGCTTTTTAAGGGGGCTTTGGTGGGTGTGTGGTTGGCGTTGGGTGAATGGTAACCTTTAAATTCTTGCCTTTACGCTTCGTTTTTTGGTGGTTTGGTTGGCCAGGTTTCTTGTTGTGAATAGGAAGGATAATGTTGCCGTCGCCGTTTCGGATATACCGGCGGGGACTAAGGTTACTGTTGACGTTGGCGAGGGGAGCGTGGAGGTTGAGGTTAAGGATGACATACCCTTCGGGCACAAGTTTGCCCTTAGGGACATAAACGTTGGGGAGGCTGTCGTCAAGTATGGGGAGGTCATCGGCGTGGCGAGCAAGCCTATAAGGGCAGGGGAGCACGTGCACGTGCACAACGTGGTTAGCACCTTCGTCTGGAAGTCTATGAAGGAGGGTGGAAGGGTTGAGCGAGCTTGAGTTTATGGGTTACAGGAGGAAAGATGGAAGCGTCGGCGTGAGAAACCACCTGCTCGTGGTTTCAACGGTTGCCTGCGCTAACCACGTTGCTAGGAGGATTGCCGAGCAGGTTGAGGGGGCTGTTTCCGTCACCCACCCCTACGGCTGTGGACACATAGGCGAGGACTTCTTAAGGGTTTTGGGCGTTCTCTCGGGTTTGGGCAGAAACCCTAATGTTTCAGGGGTTCTCGTCGTGGGGTTAGGGTGCGAGAACATGTCGGCGAACATGGTTGCTGGTGAAATCGCTAAGTCAGGTAAACCAGTAGAGCAAATCAACATTCAAGATGAGGGGGGAAGCCTGAAGGCGATCCAGAGGGGAGGAGAAATACTCCTTGACATGGCTGACGAGCTGCTGAGCGTGGAAAGGGAGCCGTGCGGCCTGAGCGAGCTGGTGCTTGGAACAGAGTGCGGCGGCTCCGACGCCACCTCAGGGCTAGCCTCAAACCCAGCTGTGGGGGTTGTAGCGGACATGGTTGTTGACGCCGGCGGAACGGTGATTCTCCCGGAGTCCTCCGAGTGGATAGGGGCCGAGCACATTCTGGCCTCACGGGCTGTTAACGATGATGTGGCGAGGAAATGCTACGAGGTCGTGGACTACTATGTTAAGAGGGCGATGGAGATGGGCATAGACTTCCGGGGGGCTCAGCCTACACCGGGTAACATCGCAGGGGGGATAACAACCATAGAGGAGAAGTCCCTCGGAACCATCTGCAAGGCTGGAAGCAGGCCTGTGCAGGACGTCCTCAGCTACGGTGAGAAGCCGAAGGGGAAGGGGCTGTACCTTATGGATGAGCCGGGCTTTGACGTTGAATCCATAACGGGCCTCGCCGCGGCGGGGTGCCAGCTGATCCTCTTCACCACTGGTAGGGGGACGCCTGTTGGGAGCCCGGTGTCACCCGTCATAAAGGTGACAGCTAACAGGGAGACCTTCAACAAGATGCGCTGCGACATAGACGTGGACGTGAGCTCCATACTCGAAGGCGAAGAAACGATAGAGGAAGCTGGAAGGAGGATCCTGAGAGAGCTCTTAATGGTTGCGTCGGGTAAACCCACGAAGTCGGAGCTTATAGGAAACAGGGAGGTCGCAATATTAAGGGTGGCAAGGTACATGTTCTAGGAAGCTGCAAGGAGGGGAAGCCGGTAAACGCGGCATTGCAGCGTGGCAGCGGCGGCTTCCAACAACGTGCTTCTTAAGTAGAGGTGCCAAGCGTGAAGTTAAGCAAATACTGCAAGATTTCTCCACTAATTCCTCGTCCAAGACCACGAAAAAACTCCGGTCAAAGCACCGTTTCCCACCACGGGAATGGAAGCATTATCCGGGGGATACAAGGGGCTCTTAACATTATCAGCTCAAGTAATTGCAGACCCTTAACTCCAACTTTTAACCTGCATTCAGGGCACGTGGC
>JAUQZD010000018.1 GCA_030587405.1 Candidatus Freyrarchaeum guaymasense
GATTCGAAAAACTTGGGAAGGTACTTGAAAAAACCAGATTTCTTATTGTTCAAGGGTCTAGGAAAGAAAAGCTACATGTCGCCGCCTTTACACTAACCTGGATACTGATGCTCCTATTTTTGTCGCTGTGGTTCATTAGTAGTCTTGGAATACTAGTGTTAAACACAGGTTCTCTATCATTTTTGGGACTTCTCTGGGCAATCAACCTTTTAGGCGCATTATACTTTGGAAGAAGAGTTGAACAGGCACTAAAAAAATATGCGGAAACAGTCCAAACATAGTGGGGACTTGGTTGGGTGGCTTTGCTGCGTGGCGGGGTGTTCCGGGAGTAAAACACACCCAAACAATAAATACCTCACAAACAAAATTAACATTGTTGAGTTAATCTCTTTAACTGGATTAACGGTTACTGCGGTTTCGAACACTGGGTGTGGATAGGGAGTTACACTATTTCGGAAAAGGTTGAACGATAGAAACTAAGAATGGATTTCATCTACTTAAGTGGTGGTGCGAGTTGGACATAAAAAGTGTGTCTTTTTTTGGCTTACGCAGAATCGTCTGGTCACGTTTCCAGCATAGGGTTCCGAACCGTGAAAGAAACAGTAAAAACATCCCTTTTCCGAGCAACATCATACGATTCTGCGCCACCTTTCTGCTTTGAGAATATGTTTATAAGAGTTTTAAACTTCTTATTGAGAAGAGAGCGTGGAAAAAGGAAAATAGCGGAACGAGATTCTACTTATAGTAATCCGCGAAGAGTTCTAGGAAGGGTTGTGGATGCCTGAGCGGAGTGAAGACTGGATGAGGCAGGCGGAGAGGGATCTGAGGGCTGCGGAGGAGATGCTGAGAGCTGATTTCTTCGAGTGGGCTTGTTTTATGGCTCAGCAGGCTTCGGAGAAGGCGGTTAAGGCGGTTCTCCAGAAACTGGGTGCTGTCGCTTGGGGTCACTCGGTCTTTGACCTGCTCAGGATTCTTGCGAACAGGTTGGAGGTTAGTGACGAGATTTTGGATTACGCGCGTACATTGGACAGATATTATATTCCTTCGAGGTATCCGAATAGTTTTGAGTCGGGGAGCCCGTATGAGTATTTCAATAGGAGGGACGCTGAGGATGCGATCGTTTGTGCGGGAAGAATCCTTGGGTTCTGTAAGGGTATTCTGGCTCGATCAGACCGGACTGGTCGAGGAGCTTAGAAGTGTGGCGGGGAGAATCGGAGAAGGGGATAAGAACGTGGTGAGGATAGTGCTTTTCGGCTCCCTGGCGGAGGGAAGGGCTGTGCCGGGGAGTGATGCTGACATACTCGTAATTCTCGAGAGAGATGATAGACCATTCATGAATAGGATTAGTGATTGGGCTGCGAGGTTTGAGGTAGATTTTCCGGTTGATGTGTTCCCTTACACGGTGGAGGAATTAGACGTTCCCATCGTCAGGGAAGCGGAAAGGAGGGGAATCGTCCTCTACGAGAGAAGAACGCGCTTCTGAAAAACGAGGGATACACATGTTTTGGGCTCGAAGACAGCTCTACCCGAAAAATCTTTGAGAACACGAAAAGCAGCTCTTTTCTCAGGGCTCGCACGGCTTCACCAGATCGGGAGTGTTGACTCCTCGTTGCCTATTCAACCAAAAAGGATAGCAACCCTGAACAGGCTAAAAAAGTTAAGAGAGGGGAGAAGAAGTGACCTCCTCCCCTTGCTTGCGCAAGGGGCTTCCGGCGTGGAAGCTTGCGAGGTCGGGCGTTCACCTGAGGCTTTACGCCTCAAGCTCATGCACCCTTCGGGGCGGCCACAGGCCCCGCACCCCCTCCTCCAGTTAAGGAGGGGGCTACAAGATACAGCCTATCTGGCAGAGTATTTAAACTTAACTACCCGCCCACCTCCCCTTGCGTATCCCCTCCCTTTCGGAAGGGGTCTTGCAAGCAACGGGAAGATAAAATCAGAAAAATTAATCAGAAACACCAACCATATTCGATACCAGAACCCCAGAACACTCCAACTAGAATATACACAATGGCACGATGTAATATGTATGTTTTTTGAGGGGGTGTATGTGTTCTAGCGGTTGTGAAGGGAGATTTGTGAGGGCTTCTCTCCGGGAATCAAGGCTTAAAAAAGGGAGACAGACAAACCACCAACAAACCCGAAAAAGAATAAAAAACATACTCACTACATCATGCCACACACAATTTCCGTTATAATCTTTATAAGAGGTTGAATGGTGATGGTTTGGAAGGAATTGGATACGAAAACTGCGTTAAAAAGGTTGTATATTTTGTCTGCACCGTTTCTTGTGGTGTATTCGATAGTTGTTGTGTTTACGTTTTACCAGTATTTCTTTGGGTTTTCGTTCAGGTTTTTTACGGGTTATGGATTATTTTTCGAGTTCACTTCCTTTGGTTTGAGGTGTTTTGGGGAGCTAGTGTTTCCTGTGATTACCGGTACTACGGTGCTTGTTGTGCTTCTTTTCATAGTTCCTCTGGCGCCATTACTGGTGATGGGCACTTGGATCAACTCCTTTGTTCGTCCTCTTAAAAACGTGAGTGGATTCGAAAACTATGGTAAGGTGTGTGAGGCAGTAAGACTATTTACCTCTCAAGACCCCAAGGGGAAACGGCTCGCCGCCGCTACCGCATTAGCTATTATCTTAGCATACCTGTTTCTATCACCGTGGTTTCTTACTTTGTTCGGGATAGTAACAGTAAACTTAAGTTCACCATTCCCAGGTCTTGGCGCAACAAGTTTACTTCTTGTGTTCTATTTTGGATTTAGAATTGAAAGAGAACTGCAAGAATATGCGAAAAACCTTTTAGAGTTTAGTTAAAAAGGAAACTTGCTTTCTCTCCCTCAACCATTTTTAGGAGGCTAATAGAATATGTTGATTTGGCGTGATTTAGATACGAAAATTTGCACTAAAAAGGTTAAACATATTGCATGTACTCTCTTTATTACCGTTATTTGTTGCAATCACTTTTACTTTTTATTTTAATTTCCTAAGTTACTCATTCAGTTTTTTCACAGGTTATGC
The DNA here is from genome assembly GCA_030587405.1 of Candidatus Freyrarchaeum guaymasense. The sequence continues at coordinate 3,023 of JAUQZD010000018.1, forward strand.
ATTGCTTGAATACACCTCTCTTGGGATAAAAAAGGCTGGCGAACTGGTGATTCCAGTTATTACTAGTACAACGGTGTTTATAGTGGCGCTCCTCTTTATTTCCTTACCCATTATAGTGATTAGCACGTGGACAGCCCCTTTTACTCGTCCTTTTAAAGATGTTAAGGGATTCGAAAAGTTCGGTAAGGTACATGAAGAAATCAAATCTTTTATAGTTCAACTTTCAAACAAAGAAAAGTTAATTGTCGTTGCTTTCACACTGACCAGCATATTGGCATACCTTTTTGCCTCGCTTTGGTTTACTGCCCAGTTTGGAATGCTACCCTCCTATTTTTCAAATTTCTTATTACTTCTTTTTCCAATCAATTTACTAGCTTTCCGTATTTTGGGTCGAGGATTGAGAGAGTACTAAAGAGGTATTTAGAAACTGTCAAAGGTAGTCAAAACTTAAAATAGTATTAACCTACCTCCTTTTCTTTTCTCTTTTTTACAAATAGTCAGCGAACATAAAATATAAAAGATTTAACCTTATGAGGGTTTAATTATATGGTTCAGTGCATCTACAAGTCACGTTAATTTCTTTAATGCTATTAATAGTTACTGTGGCTTTGAGCACTGGGTATGGCTGGGACCGTATGTGATTTTAGAATAATGTTCAAACAAAGGAGGGAATTAACATTAATTTCCCCCATTTTTTTAGGAGGTTGATGGTATGTTCGTTTGGCGTGATTTAGATACGAGAAGTGCATTGAAAAGGTTCCAGAAAATGTTTGTGGGAGGTGGCTTTGTTGGATTTCTTTGAGGTTGTGAGGAAGAGGAGGAGTGTTAGGAGTTATCTGGATGAGGACGTCTCTGAGGAGGAGGTGAGGAGGCTGCTTGAGGCGGCAATCCTGGCACCCTCAGCAGGGAACCTTCAGCCATGGGAGTTTATAGTTGTAAGGGATGAGAGGCGTAAGATGGCATTGGCTAGAGCAGCTCTTGGGCAAAGATTTGTGGCTGAGGCGCCAGTGGTCATAGTGGTCTGCGCAAACATTCCTAGGACGGCGACGCACTACGGGTCTAGAGGGGCAAACCTCTACGTGATACAGGACACCGCTGCAGCAACCCAGAACATACACTTAGCGGCGACCGCTATGGGATTGGCTACGTGCTGGGTTGGGGCGTTCGACGAGAGGGAAGTATGGAGGGTCCTGGAGTTGCCGGAGGACGTCAGGCCTCTAGCAATAATCCCTGTTGGGCGTCCTAGGAGGGTTCCGTCGATGCCCCCTAGGATACCTCTGGAGAAAGTAGTCCACTACGAAAAATGGTAGTTGGAAGGGGTTCTTCACCCGTACCTTATCTTAAAGTCCTTGAACTCTCCTTTATATTCCTCCCAGAAGACTTCTATTCCGGTAACTCTTGCTCCGGGTGGCCCCCGCCTGCAGAAATCTACTAGTTCCCTCACCTTCTCCTCCTCGCCTTCAAACACTGCTTCGACGCGCCCGTCTGGGAGGTTCCTAACCCAGCCGGTTACGCCTCTAGCCTTTGCCTCCCTCCTAGTAGTGTACCTGAAGAATACCCCTTGAACCCTGCCGCTAACCACAACCCTTGCCCGGGTCTTCAACGTTAAATCCTCCATTAAGGAGGGGTGCTCGGACGCCGCCTAGGTTAACGCTTTGTCTGGATTCTTTTTATCGAGACAAGCCTTATGAACTCTGCTGTTTCCTCGGCTGAGTCGGCTATTCCCTCAACGAACTCTATGAGGTTGCTTAGGGTTATAGCCGTGAAGGGACCTATGTTTTCACACGTCTTGCTCTGAAGCTCCTTCCTTAAAGCCAAGTTGTCCTGGTCCACCTCGTATTCAAGCTGGTTCACCTCGTCCACTAAGCCTGAAACCTCTTTTCCTCTTCGCAGAGCCTCCATGGTTTCCAGAAGCTTCCTCACGCATTTTTCAGCGTCTCCAACCATTTTTACGAATGAGCCGCCGAGAATTTTAACGTGCTTGTAGTCGAGTATGGAGATCCTTCTAGCGGCGGCGTTGGCGTTGTTGGCTACGGCGTCCATTCTCTTCGTGAGGTGCACTAGGTCCTCTCTCTCGGATGGTTCAAGCTTCCCCTTGCAGAGCTCTTCAAGTATGTTCCTCCGCATTATATCGGCTTCATGCTCCATCTCGTTGATCCTCTTTATCGACATTGATATTTCGTCTGAGTCGCCGCCATCCATGATTAGGTTGACGAGATGGACTAGCTCGGTGACGCAGTTAAAAACCTTCTTACTGTGCTCCCTAAGCATCTTTATGGCTAGCTCCTCTCTCCTGATGCGGAACCAACTAGCTAGGCTGGACAAAGGAACCACCTTTCTCGGCATTTCAGGAGGGTTCCACCTACCGGAGCAGGACGCTGCCTTCACGGGAGAACGGTTTTACCGCTCCGAGTTAAGGCTTCACAACCCAACATTTAACAATTGCTATCTCTCTGTAAAGAGAGACATCAGTATTTAGATTTTTCTCTCCGTTAGGGGGGAAGCACATTTTAACAGTCTTCTCTAAAAAGCTTCTCTAAAAAAGAGGGTGGAAAGGCTCTCTAAAGGGAAGAGAGGTGTTTCACGTGGTTACTTAAGTTTTGACACCAGCTCCTTCACAGCCGCCTCTATGCCTGGAGAGTGGATGCTGCATCCTGCAAACCCGTCAGATTTAACCTCTTTAATGAAGTCTTCGAAGAAGTCAAGGTTTGCTTTGACGCATGCTTCAATCTTCTCCTCCCCTTTCAGCCCCTCAGCCTTCTCGAGGTTACTCAGCAGTTCGGGTGGGACGGTGACTCGTGGATCCTCATTGAGGATTCTAGCGTCCTTTACGTCTGAAGGCATCCTCACCCCTACTATAACGGGCACTTTAAGCCTCTTCACCTCGCTGTGAAACTGCTTCAGCGCCTCAATGCTGAACGTTGGATAAGTCAGGATAAAGTCTAAGCCAATTCTGGAAGCCCTCTCAATGCGTTTCACTTCGACTTCAAGGGGGGAAGCTGATGGGACGCCTATCACGCCTACGCATAGGTTGAGTGGGCTGTCAACCCGGTGTCCTCCAGGGGTTAACCCCTTAGCGGAGAGGTCCCTTAGCATCTGTACGAGCTGCGTGGAGTCAACGTCAAACACCGCCATCGCCTGAGGTATGTCACCCATCTTGGGATGGCTGCCGTCAACAACAAGGAAGCTGTTTACTCCAAGCATTCCAGCTGCTAACACGTCGGATAAGAGGGCTACACGGTTCCGGTCTCTGCAGGTTAGCTGACAGATAACCTCTAAGCCGGTTTCCCTCTTAATTATCCCGGAGACGACGACGGTGTTGGCGACGCCTAGGATGCTTCGGGGCTCGGAAACGATCACAGCTGAAATGTCACCCATAGACTTGACTGCGTTAACTAATCCGTCAGCGCTCAAGCCTCTGACAGAGTCGACCTGCCCGATCCAAGTGAATCCCTCTCCGAGAACGTCCCTAAAGCCAGCCAACATGATCACCACACAACTTTAGCTGCTCCAGCTTTAACGCCTCTATCGAATGGAGGGTTAACCTTCAGGAAGTCGTCCTCTCTTCCCTCCTCCTTCATCCTCTCCCATATCTTCACCCAGACACAGTCGACGTCGCCCTCCACAGCACCGCACTTTCCGTCAACCATGTCCTCGCATGGGCCATTAAGAAGCCCCTTAGCACAGAGAACCATTGGGCAGAGTCCTTCCGTCTCGTTTAGTATGCAGACCCCACACTCCCTACACCGCTCGTAGAAGCGTCCTATGTGTTCAACCTCGCCAAGGAAAACGGTGTCAAGGGCTGCAAGCGTCCTCTTCCCGCTAGCCTCTCCAACAGCTTGAACCCCAACACCACAGGACATCACAAGCAAGGCGTCAGCCCTGTCCACCTCGTCGCTGATACGCTTTAAATCCCTTCTGTCGATCCGTATGTCGCACGGGGACTCTATAACCATTGCTGCAAGGACGTTTTTACCCCAACCGATAAGCTTCTCAACCATCTCCTTGACCTGGTCCTCCCCGCCAGTCCTACATATTGTAGCGCAGGTCCCGCACCCTATGACGACCAAGTTACCGTATGGTTCGAGGGCACGCTTTAATTCCTCATCAGGCTTGGCTACGGTAATTATCACAATGAACCCCTCCAAGGAGGCTTTCTTAACAGCTGAAACAACTAAAATGGAAAATGATAAATAACTTTTTGGGTTCAGCGGGGAGGTTAACGAACCCAGCTTGGTGAAGATGCTTGGTTGGATTCGGAGGATGCGTGGCTGCCCATTTCCTCGAGCATTCATCCCTCAACGGCGTTAAACACATTCGTTTGCTTGGATTAAATACCCTCTCGACGCAGAGGGGTTTTCTGGAGAAAAGTTGATGGAAGAAGATGGTTACAGATGGCTTCCAATGAGAAAATTAATATTTAAAGAGAACGGGGAGAATGATTGTGGTGCTGATTTTGGGCGAGGAGGCATGGATGAAGGCTCGGCTTGGCTCCGTGGGCTTCCCAAGTAAGCTATGGTACCTCTTTCTAAACTGTAGGCCGGGAAACGTGGCTAGCTGGGCTAGCCTAGTAGTCATAGGGTGGGCTACAACGGTAAGGAGTATCATGCTTGTGGAGTTCCTTCTGAGGTTCATGGTTCTCGGCTTCTTCGCGTTCCTCTTGAACGGGTTCTCCTTCTCTATAAACAACGTCTTCGACGTCAAGGAGGACGTGAACTCTGGGAAGACGAGTAACATGGTTGCTATGGGTAAGGTCAGTAGAAAGGAGGCTGCGGCGTTCTCAATAATCATTGGAGCGATTTCAGTAGCTTTTTTCTCAGCCACCGGAGGGTTGCCGGGGCTACTTCTCTCCGCTTCCTGCCTCATACTTGGATTACTCTACTCCACCCCTCCCGTAAGGTTTAAGGAGAAGCCGGCGTTGGACATACTGTCACACGGATTCTTCCTAGGAAGTTTACTGGTCGTCTTAGGAGCCCACGCATATGGAGGGGTGACTAACGCTACAACCTACACTTACGCTATAGCGTTCTTTTTCATATCATGCCTCTTCCAGCTTCAGAACATGCTGGGAGACTACTTCGTCGACAGGGACTCTGGGGTTAAAACAACCGCCGTCAGGCTTGGAACGCTCGAGAGGGGGAGATGGCTCGCGAGCACCTTCGCAACGCTAGGAGTCGCAGCCACCATCTACACCTCATGGTACTTCATAGTTGAACCCATACTAGTAGGCCTCCTCATACTAGTCCAACTGGTGAACCTAGTAATTTTATCGCCGAAAGTCTCGGTCTACATGGTATACGTCTACCAGAAGAAGATCCAACCATACTTCATGGTTGGATGGGGAGTAACCCTCCTACTGCTAACAATCATTCTTTAAGTTAAATATTTTCCCTCGAAAGTGGGGGAGGAGCAGCCGGGAGACGGGCAACTTGAAAGAAAGAATTAAAATTAAAGAATGCAAGGTTGGTCGGATATGGGTGATGCTACTTTTCTAAAAACTCCTTTAGAAGCTTTTCCGCTTCGTCTAAGCTTATCCGCTTTGGCGACCTCTTGAAGCCATAGGCGCAGAGAGGCAGTATGACGCCGCCCATCTTCTTATCCATAGCAACCTTTACTCCTCTTATGACGTCCACCAGAACCGAGGCAGCGTTTGGAGCATCTACCGTGCTTAAAATTATGTCCATTTTTATTGGGGCGCCGTTAAAGTACCGTCCCTTCACCCAGAAGTAGGAGTTCCTAGAGTTCCTCATGAAGCTTATGTAGTCTGTTGTCCCAGCAACCACCGGAACCTCATATGGTATCGCAGACTTAACGGCAACGGTCTTTACCTGCCTCTTAAGGTCTCCTCTGTCCTTCTGGAGGGTGTTTAGCGCCTCCAAGCCGCCTCCAATATCAAGCTGGTAGGTCTCCTCGACTACGACGCCCCTCCTAACAAGAAACTCTAGGAGGTTTCTGTGGAGAACCGTCGCCCCGATCTGGTCCATTACATCATCGCCGACCAGTGGAAGACCTGCTTCCTGATACCGGGAAGCCCACTCGGTGCTGACCGCTATCTCGGCGGGGGTTGCGTTGATGAAGGCGCATCCTGCCTTGAGGGCTTGCTCAGCATACCAGTTTGAAGCCTCAACTCCTCCAGTTGGGATTAGATTCACCACAACTTCGGCCCCCGTGCTCCTGAGCTCTTCTGCTACGTCGACTGGAGGCCCCTTGCTGATCTCGACGCAGTCTGACAGGAACTCTCCTAAGCTGTCTTTCACCTCACCCATTTTAACCGTGACGCCGATCTTTGGCACATCATAGATCTTCTCGTAACAGTTTGGCTCAGCGAAGATAGCCTCAGCGAGGTCTTTTCCAACCTTCCTAGCGTCCACGTCGAAGGCCGCGACGAACTCGATGTCGGCTGGTGTGTAGCCTCCAACCTTCTCGTGGAGTAGGCCCTCGACCTTTCCAAGCTCCCTGTACGCGTAGACGCCCTGAACAAGGGCTGAGCAGCAGTTCCCAACACCAACTACTGCAACCTTAATCCTACCCATGGAATCCCTCCCGAAAGCTCTAGAGGATCGGCAACCCACGAAACAAAGTGTCGGGAATCCTTAAAAATGTTACATAAAAGCCTGAACGAGTGAAAAACTCAGAATTAACGGTTCCGCGGTAAGAGGGATGCTTTAGCTAAGTCGTTGTTTTATGTTAACTCCCCGGTTAAGGGGTATATTTTTGGTGGAAAAATATAAAAGTAGAATTTTCTACTTTAACTTGGGTGGGCGTATTGAGCGGCTCGGTTAAGATTAGTAAGAGCACTAAGCGCATCCTTGATGCTATTCAAGCTAGAATAACCTTAAAAACTGGAAGAAAGTTTTCTCAGCAGAGGCTTTTAGACGCTATGATTAAGAGTTTTGAGGGAAGGGAGGAGGAGCTGATAAAAATGCTCGGCGCCGTCAAGTTCCCCCTAACCCCAGGGGATGTTGAGAAGCTCATGAAGATACCAATGGACTGGGGGGTGGAGACCGAGGAGGAGGAAATTGACCATGCACTATATGGGATGGGTGGAGAATGAGCGTCTTCATAGATACAGGAGTCTTCATAGCATTCCACAACATGAGAGATAGGAACCATAGTAGAGCGGTAGAGTTAGTTAAGAGGGCTGCAAGAGGCGAGTTCGGAATTCTATACACTTCAGACTACGTGTTCGATGAGGCGGTCACCACAGCTCTGATCCGCACGAGAAACCCATCGATAGCTTTAAGCATAGGTGAAATGATACTAGGTGGACCAGAAGCCCCTCCCTTCGTCGTAATGCTCAGGGTCGACGAGGAAGCATTCAAGAAGGCATGGGAACTCTTCGCCAAGTACGCTAGGAAGGGGCTAAGCTTCACAGACTGCACAACAATAGCATTACTAAGATCGGTGGGAATCGAAAAAATAATGAGCTTTGACGCGGACTTTGACGGAATCATACCAAGAATACATTAAACACACATTATAAAGAGTATTCACATGTGACATCTACCGTCACCGGTTACATTAGTTTTACCTTGAAGCTATAAGGATGTTCATATTTCCAGCTTGAACACTAGTTAGGTTATAAACGTGGTAACTTACAAGCTGGCATAAGGAATCTATGAGGAGCTCCGGTTCATATTACGCTTACTTGGGTGATGATTTAAGACAAAGAATCGGCATTATTAAACCGGTCGGTTTTGAAGAAGAAATTTAAAAAGAAGTTTAGAGGGTGGGTAGGATTTCTTTTCCGATTAGTTCTATGGCTTTCATCTTGTCGGCTGCTATGGGTGACCCGACTACAAGCTGCGTTACACCTATCTTAACCAATTCAGCCATCTTCTCGGTGCACTCGCTTGGGGTGCCATATATTGAGAAGGCTTCAAGCATTTCATCGGTCACACTCTTCGCAGCCTTCCCTATTTTGCCCATTCCAATGAATTCTTTAACTTGTTGAACGTCGCTCTCAGGGATCCCGTGCCTTTCCAGGACGACGCTCGGCGCGGCGGCGGCGATGAAGGCGACCACGTAGGTTGCCATTTTCCTTGCCTCCTCCCTGTCCTCGCTCACCGAGAAGCTGGTGTAGGCGACTACGTCAAACTCCTTCTTTCCAACCTTATCCAGGGTTTCCCTGATAATCTTGACTGCCGGCTCGATGTCCTTAGGGTTTGAAGCGTTAATCAGCACACCATCCCCCAGCTCGGCGGCTAGGGCAAGCATCTTAGGCCCCTGAGCACCTATGTAAACCGGGATCTTATCGCTAGGCGGCTTATAGCTTAAGCGGGCATTCTTAACCTTAAACATCTTCCCATCGTACTTGACGGTTTCCCCGCTCCACAGGAGCCGACAGATCTCAACGACCTCCCTTACAGCCGTCAAGGGGCTCTTCCACTCAACACCCAGCTGGTCAAGTGTACCCTTATCGCCGGCGCCAATACCCATCACAGCACGTCCATTTGAAATCTCATCAATCGTGGCGACAGCAGACGCCGTAACGGGAGGATAAACCAGAAAAGGATTTGTAACCCCTGGCCCAAGCATGATCTTGCTCGTGTTAGCGGCAGCCACAGCTAGGGTGGCATACACGTTACGATTATTGTAATGGTCCGTAATCCAAGAGAAAGCGAAGCCGTTTTCCTCTGCGTGTTTGATGTAGCGGACGATTTCAGAAATTGGTCTTTCGGGAACTAGCTCAATTCCGATCTTAACCATGTGGACACCTCCAGTTTTTCAGTGGAATTTCATCGGTCTTACTCTTAAAAGTTTTCCCTTGCCTATAGATGAGCCTTGAGCCATCGCGGGATGCTTACCCCCGCAAGACGGGTGCATCATGATTGAGAAGGGAGGGCGTGGCTTGAAGGGAAGCGCACAGACTGGGGTCACCGTGGCGAAGGCGCCGCCCACAATACATGAACAAGCCTCGCTCAGAGCAACATAGTTCCGGCTAGTGAAAAATTATAATGAATGCGGTTTTAAGCCACAAAATAAGGCTTAAGACCGGTGCCTTCTGCCCGAGTCCTCACGTTTCCGCCTTTAGAAACACACCTTTAGGAAGACAGCTCTCCCGCCCCACCTTCCAGTTTTAGCTTTAACAGTTAATCCGAAACGTGCCTTAGAACTGTTAAGCGGGAGCAACAAAAAAGGAGAAAGAGAAAAGGAAGATGTTGGCGGTAGCGGCGGGAACCCTAGGCGTCCAAGCAGCGGAAAAGCTTACAACGGGCATAAAAGAGGTAGGGCGGCTTTCTGGGAAAGGGTGGAGGAGGGTAGGGGAAGGTGCTTAGGGAGGGTAGGGGGACGATAGAGGAGAGGATTGTGAGGGCTTTCAAGCTGGACTGGAGAGGCCTCGACGAGGTGGCGCTATTGCTGGGGGGCTGGTAGGGGCGTACGGGTCGGACGGCGCATTAACACGAAAAGGGGCGTTCAAGTACGCTACGAAGAGCAGGGAGGAGGCGGGGTTGGTGGCAAACCCTGTAGAGCGGCTCACAGGCATAAAGCCGACTATCACCCGAGAAGGCGAGGAGTACGCCTTCTACAGTAAAG
>JAUQZD010000051.1 GCA_030587405.1 Candidatus Freyrarchaeum guaymasense
ACTGTAACGCTCCCCTACATGTCCCCCGAAGCCCTTAAAGTTGCTGTAAAGCTAGCTTCTCTTGAAGTGTTCGTCGTTGCTCAATGTGTTGGCATAATGGTGCCACGCCTTCCTTCCCTGCTCGCCTCGAGGGAGTGAAATGCTCCTTTAAGCGCCTTCACTATTAACGTTTTTAAATCCCATGGGAGCCATAGCAAATAAAGATTCATGTTCCCTATCATGCAGTGAATCCCTTTAAGAGTTGCAAACCCCTTACTAAACGTTAAAATTCCCGTCTCTCATAAGGCTCCGTAGCCATAAACCCTCCTACATTTGCATTTTCCTTAGGGCTTCCTTGGGGCTGCAAACTTCTATGTAGTGCTTGACAGCCTCCTTAACCTCGTTCCTGAGCAGGTGGCGTTCATCCACCGTGACGAAGACACTACACTCCTCCTCTATCGCGGTCGCCAAGTGGTGGAAGTCCGCTGCTTCCACTTTAAACCTCCTCTTTAGGTCTCTCAGCTCGAACATTAAGCTGACAGCTCTCTCTACGTAAGGGTGGAATGGCATTATCTGCAGGTTGAACTCTTTCTGCACTGTTGCCTCGGCAACGTAAATTTTCTCTATCGGCATGGTGGTTGACGCAGCGAGCGCGCCGGGGAACTCGACGAGCACGAGCGCCGATGCAACAGCTCCCTCCCCTCTCACAGCCTCCGCCAGCCTCACGGAATCCTCATGAAACTTCTCCCCCTTCCTCTTCAGGGACGCTATGAGCACTCCGGTGTCAACTGCAACCTTCAACCTCTTCTCTCCCTTCGAACCATCTCGAAGGCTGGCAAGTCCTCGAAGTACTCTTCCAGCTCGTCTGCCAGCTCCCTCAGCCTCCTAGGCTTAGCCCACGATGGAACATTAAACCTTAACCTTTCAGGCTGGCTGAGCATGAACACGTTTACACGCCCCTTCCTGACATGCCTCACTTTGCCGCTCCCAGCCAGCTGAAGCAGCAACCCATTGGCAGTAGCCCAAGACACGCCAAGCTGCCTAGCAACCTCATCGGTCGTCTTGGGTCCGTCCGAAAGCACCTTCAACACCTTCTCCACCGCATCCACCCTAAACACCACCAGTCACGTGATGCATCTAAAGACCCGTCGAGCCACCCATCTAATAGACACATACCAAAAAACTGATTTATCTATTACGCCGTTCCGACCTACTGTTAACCTCCGTAACTTTTTCGGTAGGTCTTCCTCCATCGGTTGGCGCCTTCATTTGGAGGCGTTCGGGGTGAACGGGTGAAGCCCCCACACCTCTTTAACAGGCTCCACGCACCCACCGTGTCCCTACCCGCAACTAATCCACATTTCCGGCATTTCAACTCCCTACACCCATTCGGGCTTAGCCCACCCCACACGTTGGGCATAGCTAGTTTTACAGGCATCTACATAAACCACGTTTATTCTAGTCAATTTGGCTTTATATTCGATCATAGTTTGAAATCTTCTGAAGCTCCATCTATGAATTCTGCCCCGTCTCCACCAGAAAAGGAGTGTGGGTTTAAAGTGAAAGAGTGAAGGTTTTTTAGCAACCTTCAACCTTAAATTATTCCTAGAAGCTCTTTGAGAGGGCTTTTAATGCGGGTGAGCTGCGGCGCCATCCTCCTAACCTTGATCGTTCTCCTTCTCCTCCCAGCCATACTCCACCCTGCTTGCTCCAGCTACGGCGTAGACGCGTCACCCTCCCCGGGAGGCACCGTCATGGTTGCTGAGATTAAGGGGGAGATAACCCGGTCTACGGCCTACATGGTTCAGGAGGTTTTAACGGTTGCCCTTCAAACCGGCTCGAGGCTTGTGGTTTTCTACGTTAACACTCCGGGCGGCGAGCTCGGAGCTGTGAACGAAATAATGAACCTTTTCGAGCTCAGCGTGGTGCCGGTATGCGTCTTCGTCTCTCCCTCCGGGTCGACGGCGTGGAGCGGGGGGACATACCTCCTCATGGCAAGCCACATCGCAGCCATGTCAAGCGGCACGATTATAGGTTCATGCCAGCCTGTCATGGGCGGTCAGCCGGTTTACGACGCTAAGTACGTTAACGCCATGGCGGCGCTGATGATGGCTCACGCCCGCCTCCACTCGAGGAACGAGACGGTTGCAGGCCAGTTCGTGTACTTGAACTTAAACCTGCTCCCCGAGCAGGCCAGGGATAGCGGCGTCGTGGAGGTGGTAGCGAACAGCCTCCCGGAACTCCTCTCTAAACTTGAGGGGAAAACGCTGATCCAGTACGTGAACAATGAGACTGGAACGGTGGCGTGGAGGCTGGTTGACGACGCCGACGCTGAAAGATATAACCCAGTCAGGAAGATCCCCCTTTCAGGTGTAAGTGGAGCATACCCCCTATTCTACCAGAAGCCCGTCAAATACTATGTTCTGGACTTCCTAGTTAACCCTTACGTTGCGTACTCTCTCCTCATGCTCGGCCTCTTCGGCTTGATAATCGGGATAAAAACCCCGGGATACGGGGCTGAAGTCGGAGGCAGCATATCCCTCCTCCTCTCCCTCCTGGGGCTGGGAGTTTTAGGGCTGAACGTCGCCGCCCTCCTCCTCTTCGCCCTCGGCTTCACACTCCTACTGCTAGAGATTAAAACCGGAACCACAGTACTGGCCGTAGGAGGAATAACATGTCTGGTCTTGGGCAGCTTGATCGTCGTCCCGGCAGGATGGCTCTTCACCTCAACGTTCGTAGAATCCCTTAGAACACTCCTCCTCACAATCTCAGGCCTGCTAGCCGCCTTCTTCGCCCTCATAATATACAAGGTCGGGAAAGTCCAAAGGCTCAAATCCAAACTTGAACCCGAAACCCTCATAGGGGAGACGGGAACCGCAAAAACGACACTAAACCCGAAAGGTCAAGTCCTGGTTAAAGGCGAGGTGTGGTCAGCCCGCTCAGCCGGCAACACAACCATACCTGAAGGATCAAGAGTAAAAATCGTAAAGGTCACGGGGCTAACACTCATAGTGGAGGAAGCAGAGTAGAAACACCTTTCAACGTGAACGCCGCTCCCACAGTAGCTTCTCTAAGAATCCGCTAAGACCGTCGGTAAGGCGTGCAACTTAAGCGTTTCACCGTTCCCCGTTGAAGCGAAGCGTTTCCTACCCGACTTCCACAAGCTTCCCTCTTTTACTATAGAGTTTAAGCGTTCTCTCCGTGACTACGTGGACCTCGAACGGGTCTTTGATGCCTCTCCTCCACAGCTCTGAGAGGACTATGCCTGGTGGGAGGTTTGTGACGACGAGCACGTCCACGTCGCTTGACATGAGGTTTCTCCCCTCCGCAACGCTGCCGAAAAGGTAAACCCTCGCCTCTTCATCGAGGCGCTTGACGACCTCAGCTATCATCCTCAAGTACCTTTCAAGGTTCCCGAAGACCTCAGCCCTCCTCCTCGCCTCGTCGACCAGTAGCTTCCTCAACAACCCTCACCACCTCATCCACAACCTTCTTAAACCTTTCCACATCCTCCAACCTGTACTCCCTAGCGATGTACCTAGAGGTTATGTATGCGTCCTCCAGAGCGCCGAGCTCCACGCTGAACCTGCCCATCGCCTCCTCGACGCCACTGTGCCCCGTGATCTCGTGTATGAGCTCCAGCAGCCTCCTCACGCTATGCACCTTAGGGTAGTCGACACCAAGTTTGAGCAGGAACGCTTTAAGGTGGAGTTGAAGTGACTGCTCAAGGCTGAATACTGCTAGGTCGTAGAAGCCCCTTTCAACCTGTAGGGCAGCGGTCTCGTAAAAACGCCTGCTCCTCTCGACAAGATACTCGTACTCTTCACGATGCGTCAACATTCATCACTTCTATAACCGCGTCGAAGGCTAAAATGGTTTTTGGTTAAAGTTAAAGGTTTAAAGGGCGCGGAGACAGGTCGAATCCTCACCCAAGAACTTGATTTCACCGGTTTCCGCAACAGGTTTCCCGTCTGGTGGGCGTCAACCTTCCTCGGTGCACATGTACCTTCTCCCGTGTAGCAGCAGGTCCCGTACTTTCACCCCGTAGTACGCTATTCTTTCCGTTAGTTTGAACGGGTTTTCCCGCTGGATGGCGACCTTCCCCTTCCTTATGGCTTCCAGCACATCGTCCAGCGTCCTTTCATCAGCGGCTACACCCGTTACCCCGTTGCCTATCTCGCCTAGGGTGTGGGCGTCGCTGCCGGCTACGACCGGTATCCCCTCCCTTTCAGCCAGCCTCTTAGCCTTCTCGTTTAGCCGACGGGAGGTCCTCGCGTTAAAGCCTTCCAGCGCGTCCACCCTAACCTCCCTGACGAACGTTGGAGGCCTCCTGCGCCTGTAGGGGTGTGGAACTACGACCACACCCCCAACGTCCCTTGCGAAGTCCACAATCTCCCCCACGTCCATCCTTCCAGGATTAAAGTCCACCTTCTCCATCACGCCTAGAACCAGTATGTCACCCCTCTTACTGCTTATCTCAACCCCCGGAATGACGACCACACCGTTCCTCTCAGCCTCCCTGAGCCCGGCCACGCCACCCCTAGTCGTGTTATGATCGGTTATCGCTAAGCCGTCAAGCCCTTTCCTCGCAGCCTCCTCGACAACCTCACGGGGGCTGCCCACAGCGTCGTTCCCCCAGATGGGGTGCCTAGAACAGTACGTGTGAACGTGCAGGTCGAACATGTACATGGACACGCACCCGAAGAATCATTTGAAGAACTACGCCGCGAAGACGTGAAAACCCGAAGGTTAAAACGTTTTTGGAAGCGACAACGAGCCAGCAGCGGCCGCAGCCATGAAAACCCCAGTAAACCCCCTGAGGAGAAGGTTAAACACTAGCAGACGCGGGGGGAACGGCGGGGGTCAACGCGGATCCCCCCACGTCCTCCGCCCACCCTAGGGTGGAGGCGAAGGCCTGCTGAAAGCATTTTTCAGGTCGAAGGGTACGCTGCTGGGATGAGGGTTAACAGCCGCTAGACGGCCTCCACCTCCCTCTTCACCTCCTCCTTCCTCCTCCCCTCAATCCTCCCCTTGTACCTTGCGACGCCCGTCCTTTCAACCCTAACAGTTTCGAACCCTTCAGCTTTCATCCTAGCCGGCTCGTGGTGCTGGAGCACGTCGCCTTTAGCCCAGTACGCCTCCTCGAAGACCCCTCCCTCCCCTTGTATTACGGGTGTCCTCCACACGACCATCACTCCTTCCCCGGTGTCAACGGTTTCAGCGTTCCGAACGTTTACCTCGTGTCCCCGTGGAACCAAGTCAACCACCTCAACATTCTCCAACGGCTCCCTTGAAAGGTTCCTCACCGTAACCTGAACCACGTACCTCCCCCCGCCAACCGGCTCAACAGCCTTAAGAACCCTGGCTATAAGCCTGCCATCTCTAAGCCTAACCTCCCTCTCGAAAAGTAGAGCCCTAGGCCTCTCCTCCAGAACGTAGCCAACCCTAACCCTCTCCCCCTCCCCAACCTCCCCAATCCTCCACCTCACAATGGTGTCATCCCCCTCCACAACAGTCCTATCAGCTTCAGGGAACATCCTGGCAATAGAGTACTCCAATGGAATAACGTCTTCTAGGAGCAGGGTCCACCTCCCGGATGGAACCCTAACATCGGAGGAGGCCACCAGCCCCTCATCTCCCTGCACCACCGGCAGAAACACCTGGATAGCGTTGAGAACCCCACCCCCCATCAGGACGATGGTTCTCCCCATCCTCCTCGCCACTCTAACCCTAACCTTAACCATCCCCTCCTCAGCCAGCCCTCCAAGCCTAACCGTAAGCCTCACCCCTCCCTCCACCTCCTCCTCCTCGCTGCTCCCCCCCTCGACTCCCACCACCTCAAAGTACCCTGGAACCATGCACTCCAGAGCCGCGTCGTCCACCGCCACACCCCAAGGGTTAACCGCCTCAACCTCCGCAACGTAGTAGCGTGGCTCCTCAGGGACGAACTCCCCCCTCATGTAAGCCCTAACCTCCCTCCCCCCGCTTCTAGCCGTCAAGGTGAAAGCCACCTTGTAGTCGACGCTAACCCTCATGTCGGAGAGGACCCTGTCTAGGAACCCCTCACCAATAGCCCCCTCAACCCTAAGACTCCTCGACGCGGCAACCCTGACCTCGCCGCCCACCACCCGCGCTACATCCTCGCCCGTTAACGGCTCAGCCTCCTCGAAGTGAACCTCCCCCGGAACACCCTCCCTTCCTCCCTCCGCCTCCTCCACAGCCCTCACCCTCTCCTCAAGCATTGACAGGGCGAAGGCGAAGGTGGGGGAAGCCTTAACCTCCTCCTCCACCCCCTCAGCGATCCTCAACGCCTCCTCCGGCTTGCCAGAAACAAGATACCTTATCATGGCGTCCTTGAACGCGTTGGCGGCACTATAGTAATCCCCTCTCCCCCTGTATATCTCCGCAGCCTTGAGGAAAGCCCTTGCAGCCTCCTCGTACTCCCCCTGGGAGTCGAGGCACTCGGCGCCCTCAACGTACTTCTCCGCCGCCCTCAGCGTCTCCCCCTCAGCTAGGAGCCTTTCAGCCTCCCTTAAGACCTCCTCGCACCCCAACTTATTCCTCCTCCTTCCTCCTCGCAACCCTATCAACATACTCAACATAGGAAACCTTAACTATTTCAAGCTTCGACCTGTGCTCCTCCAAGCTCCACGCAGCCTCCTCCCCCTCCTCAACGTACCCCCCTTTAACCTCGTAGTTCCTGGCGAAAACCATCCATGAAACCCTACTCCTAGACTCGACGAACCTGACCAGCTGCTCGTACCCTCCGGGGTCAAGGTACTTCTCAGCCAGCTCCCTAAGCCTCTCCCTCGCAGCCTCGTCACCCGACGAGGCACCATAACAGGCCCTGAGTATCTCAGCCTCCACCCTGCCAATCCTCCCCTCCTCCATGAGCTTCACGAGCAACCCCATGTTCCCGCCGACCACCTCCATCACCTCCTCGAAGCTCAAATCCTTAAAGCCAGCCAACCATCAGCCCTCCAGCATTCCTCCCTCTTTCCCCTCTAATTAACCACTTCAACCCTTAAAAACGTTATAAGTCACATGCGAGTATTAAGTATTCGAAGGGTGATCCCGCTTGAAGGAGTCCAACTCTTTCAACGACATATTCTACCCGCGCTCGGTGGCCGTGGTGGGCGCGTCGAGGTCTCCCAACAAGCTCGGGTACCAGACGGTCATGTCCCTCCACACGGCCGGCTTTGAAGGGAGGGTTTACCCGATAAACCCAAGGGCGAGCGAGGTCCTAGGCTACAAGGCTTACCCCAGCCTCCTAGACGTACCCGGAGAAGTAGACCTAGTAGTCGTCGCCATCCCGGGGAGAGGGGTCCTAGAAGCCGTGGAGGAGTGCGCCGAGAAGGGCGTCAAGGGCGTCATAATACTCGCCTCAGGCTTCAGGGAGATAGGCGGCGAGGGGGCGGAGCTGGAGTCCAGGATAGTTGAGACGTGCAACAGGGCAGGAATCAAGATAATAGGTCCAAACTGCCTTGGAATAATGAACTCGCACGCCAAACTCAACGCAAGCTTCTCGCCCATAGGCCCCCTCAAGAAGGGCAGCATATCCCTGATAAGCCAGAGCGGCGGAGCGGGGATGCTCCTCCTCTACCACCTCTTCGACGAGAGGCTGGGCTTCAGCAAGTTCATAACGGTCGGAAACAGGGCCAACGTCGAAATAGCAGACCTCCTCCTGTACCTGAAAGACGACGAGGAAACAAGGGTGATCTGCGTATTCATGGAGGGCGTCGACAAGGCTAGGGAGCTCCTCGAGGCAGCCAAGGAGACGTCCAAGGTTAAACCGGTCCTATGCTACAAAGCTGGGAAGACCGAGAGAGCCGCCAAGCTGGCCCCATCCCACACCGGAAGCCTCGCTGGCAGCTACACCCTCTACAAGGCAGCCTTCAAGCAGGCGGGGGTTCTAGAAGTAGACGGGTCATCAGAGCTCATAGACGCAGCGAAGGCCCTCTCCATGCTGCCACCCCCGAGGAGCGGGGGAGTGGCCGTGCTAACCCACACAGCCGGCCCAAGCATAATAGCAACCGAGACCCTTGAGAAGGAGGAGGCCCCCCTGGCAAGCCTCTCAGAGAGGACGAAAGAGAGGATATCAAGCCAGTTCCCCTTCCCAGTCTACCTCCAGAACCCATGCGACATCACAGGCATAGGGTACGCGTACCCTCAAATATACGCGGCAGCGTCGAGGGCAATACTGGAAGACCCGGACGTAAGCGTCTTCATACCAATATTCACCCCCTCCTTCCAGCCTGAAATGCAATTCCCATACCGGGAAATCATAGACGCAGCCAAGGAGACCGGGAAAGCGGTAGTTGCAGCCCTCCTAGCCCCAACCCTCCTCTGGCCCGAGGAGAGGAGCAGGCTGGAGGAGGCCGGAATACCAGTATACTCGACGCCTGACAGGGCGGCTAAGGCGGCGGCAAACTACCTCAAGTACTGGAAGCTCAGGAGAAAGCTCGAGCAACAGGGTGGTTGAAGTGTACCTAGAATGCGGAGTGTGCGGCACGAGGATCGAGGAACTCCCCATCCTCTGCCCCGACCGTGGAGGCCCAATCCAAGTCTACCACGACTACGACCAGCTTAAGCTCAGCCGGGAAGACTTCCACGGCAGAACAGTATGGAGGTACAGGGAGCTGCTACCCGTCGAACACCCTCCAAGGCTCATCAGCCTCAACGAGGGGTGGACTCCGATTCAGAGGAGCGAGGTCATAGGGGAGGAGTACGCCCTAGACCTATGGTTTAAGCTGGAAACCCACAACCCGACGGGGTCACTCAAGGATAGGGGGAGCGCCGTGGAGCCGACCAAGGCGCTGGAGATGGGCGCCTCAAGCGTTGTCTGCGCCTCAACGGGTAACATGGCTTCAAGCGTCGCAGCCTACTCGGCCAAGGCGGGGGTTAAGTGCAGGATAGTTATGCCCCGTGAATCCCCCGTTGGAAAGGTTACAATGGTGAAGCTCTACGGGGCGGAAATAGAGTTCGTTGACGGGGGCTTTGACGAGCGGTGAACCTCGCCCCCTCCCTCCCAAAGGACGAGGACGTAATGTTCGTCGGCGAATACTACTGGAGGAGGAAGGGGCAGAAACGATTAGCTTCAAGCTCTGGGAGCAGCCGTCATCAATAGACTGGGTCGTCTGCCCTGCCGGGTCGGGAGTGCTCATGTCGGCTATCTACAAGGGATTCTGGGAGTTAAAGAAAGCTTAAACTACTCGACCATATCCCAAGGGTCGTCGGCGTCCAGGCGGAGGGATGCAGCCCGGTAGCTAGGGCGTGGAAGGAAGGCTTAATGGCGAGGTGGAGCAAGCCAAGCACTATTGCAAGCGCTATAAGGGTTGAACGCCCCTACGATGCCCCCCTTGCAGTGAAGGCTGCGAGGGAGAGCGGAGGGAGAATACTAACGGTCTCGGACAGGGAGATAATGGACGCCTTGCGAAACAGTTAAAATAAAAATTTGGTAAGTATTTGTAAGTGCTGTCTGGCCACAGGGTGGCCTATGGGGCGGAACCTTCGGACGTGGGGCTCCGGGGCCCCCCGAAAGCCCTAATAGAAGCGTACGCCTCGATGACGGGGAAACGCCTGACAGACCAAAACACACACTACCCATAAAAGCCTACCAACCGTGAACCCCCATAGCAGCCATCAGAAGCAACTGGAAGCTCTTCAATGGAAGGGTGGTGTGCATCCTCACCGGGTCAAGCCTTAACGACCTCACCTTAACGACTTCAAAACGGTTAAAGACTACCTTGAAGGGAAGCTTCCAGCCTCAGAGCACGGTCAACCCCTTCCCGAAGCTATACCCCGACTACTACTAAGCCTTAACGGTGGAAACCCTCCATTCGTTCTTGGAGGGGCGGCGCGGCGGAGCACCCTCAAACCATCAAGCGTCTTCTCCTTCAACCCCTCCGCACCCTCGATTCCCTTTATAAAGATTCCCTTTATAAATAGGGGCAAAAACTTTTTATGTGCTGCCTCTGAGAAAGTAGAGGAACTTACCAATATTTT
>JAUQZD010000080.1 GCA_030587405.1 Candidatus Freyrarchaeum guaymasense
CAGTCGAAGAGTCGGAGGGGGTAGGCTACATATCTCGACGATAACACCTCCTCTACGGTCACCTCCCTCTGAAAGTGAGCTTTAGGGTTTCGCGCAGCGTTCCTGTGGTTCTTAACAGCCACCATGGCCATCTGTCTTTCGGTGGTTCCGTAGGCAGCCATGTGGGCTGTGGCGTGCATGGCGTAATGGCCGGGGAACGTTGTGCCGTACTGGTGGAACTCCCACAGGTAGCTGCCAGCCCTACCCCCAACAGCCAGAGACGTGGCGGTGTCAACCTCAGTCATCTTCTCGCATCCGATGGCTATCGCGACGTCCACCACCCCCGCCTTTATGCTCGAGTAGGCGGCGTACACGGCTGCACTACCGCTTGCACAGGCGGCCTCAACCCTCAACGCCCCCTTCCCAGCAAATCCGCAGTACTCGTTCACGGGAACTGCTG
Organism: Candidatus Freyrarchaeum guaymasense; assembly: GCA_030587405.1. The sequence goes on from JAUQZD010000080.1 coordinate 440, forward strand.
GCATCAGCTCGTAGCTTCTAGTCCCAGCCGTCCCAACGACGCTCAGCTCCACATCCTCCCTCGTAACCCCCGCGTCCCGCATGGCCTCTCTAACAGCCTCAAACGCCACTTCCTGCAGCGTAGCATCCCTCCTAACCCCAAACTTGGAGCATCCAACCCCTATCACACCAACCTTCACCATCCTACCTCCGAAGACGGAATGCTGGATCACATACGACTCCACAAAACAGCTACACATCCTCTTGCAGCCACCGCTTTTATCGGTTTCGACGTGTACGCGACGAAAAACTGCAACGCGGGGAGTGCTCATTAGCCGCCTCAACCACCATCGAAAACCATGAAGAGCAACGGCTCCCCAGGTACCATCTAAAGCAGCGTTTTAGCCGTGGGATGCGGCAGGTAGCCGCGGAGACAGCCGCCATAAACAACCCTCCCTAGCTGCTCCGACCGTTTTGCATGGGTTGGCATGCGGTGACAAGCCCCCCTCTGCAACCCTCCAGAACACCACTGCATCTTTTCCGGCTGGATGCCCCCACCATCCTATTTAGGCGGCCACCCTCCGGGTCTTCCGCTTACGTGGCGAGTAGCCGTTAAAGCCTCCGTTCACCCCTGTTTCCAGCTTGAATCAGCTAGGGTTTCCTGAGGTTTCCCCACCTCCTCAGCCCCCCCTTGAAACTCTACCGTCTTCCCGGCGTCGTCTATCCTGCCTTGGATAACCCCTGAAGAGATCATCCTCTCCAGAACATCGACCACCAGCTTCTCGCTTATCCCAACCTTCTCAGCGACCTTCTCGATGCGGATGCGTGAGTATACCCTTGAGATGTCCCTCACCCTTCCCTCAACCACGTCGAGGTTAACGAGGAGTCTCCCGTCAAGAACCCCCCTGAACCCCTCCCTAACCATCCCCTCAAACAGGGATACTACGTCCTCGTCTCCGACAACGGGACGCCCCATAAGGCTAGCTCTAGGGACTTCCTCTAGGGGTACCACCCCCCTCTCCTCCAGCAGGGACAGCAACGTCCCCCTCAACTCTTGGATGGCCTTAGCTCTCGCCTCCCCTAGCAAGTCCAGCTCCTTCGACAGCCTTTCAAGCCTTTCCTCCTCCCTCTCAAATGCCTTTAACCCCCACCCCCCCACCCTAACTAGTTGAAGCTTCAGCCCGTCGGCTAGCTCGTCAAGCTCCACCATAAGCTTGTCGGCCGCCCTCAAGTCCCCTCTCCTCAACGCCTCCTCCAGCTTATCTAGGCGTCCTCTGAAGTCGTCGATGGCTCTAAGAGCCTTAACGCTTAGGTTAATCCACTCCTCCTCCATGCCTGAAAAGCCAAACTTCCTTGCGAAAGATTCGAGGACCCGTCTGCTTTCAGCCCTAACCTCCGGGCTGCCATTCTCTAGGAGGGGTATCACGTGGATTATTGCCTCTTGGGCTCCGATCTCCTCCAGCACCCTCAGGGAGGCGTTAACGACGTCGGCGCACTCGTCCCTGAGGGCCATGACCAAGTACGAGAGGACTTCCTCCTTCCCGAACGATCCAAGAGACCTGACAGCCATCAGCCTAACGTCGGGTTCACCGTCTCTGAGCGCCCTCACCAATCCTTGGAGAGCCGCTTCACCCTTCAAGCGTCTAAGCGCGTTTACAGCTTCCAACCGGACATCCACCGAGCTATCATCCAAGGCCTCCAGAATGTACGATGCCAGCCTTGCATCCCCGACCTCACCTAGGATAGCAGCTGCCATCCAGCGTAAGGCAGGGTCGTCGTCCTTCATCACCCCGACGGCTTGGAGGGCGACGGAGCGGCCACCGGCAATACCTATAAGCCTGGCTAAGAGGAGCCTCTGGCAAGGGTTAAGGTTCCTCGCCTCCCTCAGGCACCGTAGAAGCGTGTTCAGGTCTGCTCTTGCGAGGAGCCGCAGGGCCTCCTGGACATCGGATGGGCGACCAGCCCTCAGAAGCTTAACCAGCCTCCTTACCGTGTCCCCCCGGTCTCCCTTAACTTCAACTCCAAGCATCACTCCTCCTCCCACAACCGCCCATGAAGATGAATAGAAAGATCAAAGGAGCTTTTTATGAACTTTTTGGTTTTAAACCGCTTGCGGACGGTTGTATCCCTCTCCACGGGGGAACCTAAGCCACGCTCGATAAGGGATCCTGACAACATGCTGAAGCATGAATGCTTCCTGAATGCTCTGCCTAGGCGGGAGCTGTCAGGCACCATCTAAGCCGCCGGTTTAAGCGTTGCACTAGCACAAAAAGATTAAACGGTAAAAGGGGAATGTTGCAATGAAGGTAATAGGAACATGGTGGGTTCCCCGGTGGGAGCGTGATAAATCACCAAGACGTTGAGGACTTGATAAGGAAGCTGGAGACCGGCGACCTAAACGCTAGGGTGGAAGCCGCATGGGCTCTCGGAGAGCTGAAAAACCCAAAGGCTGTTAAGCCACTCATAGAAGCCTTAAAGGATGGAAACTGGCGTGTAAGGTGGAGGGCTGCATGGGCTCTGGGAGAAATAAAAGATCCCAGAGCGGTCCCCCCTCTGATAGACGCTTTGAGGGACGAGGACTCCAGGGTTAGGGAGAGCGCGGCCAGAGCCCTAGGGGAGATAGGGGACAGGAG
>JAUQZD010000083.1 GCA_030587405.1 Candidatus Freyrarchaeum guaymasense
TTTCTCTAAGAGTTCAACGTCTATGTTTTCTATGGGGTACCTTCCGTTTAGGCAAGCGAGGCATAACTCGCTTTCAGGCAGTCCTATACCTTCAATTAATCCCTCAATCGTCATGTAACCTAGCGAGTCAGCCCCAATAAATCGACATATTTCCTCGACCGTGTGACTTGCCGCGACAAGCTCTCTCCTAGTGGGGAAATCTATTCCCATATAGCACGCAGCTATTATAGGTGGACAGCTTACCCTGACATGGACTTTTTTGGCGCCGGCTCTCTTAAGCATGGCTACGATCTGCTTGATGGTGGTGGAACGCACTATTGAATCGTCTACGAGAACTATCTCACGGTCCTTGACAATGCTCTTCACAGGGTTAAACTTTAAGCGGACCTGATTTTCCCTATGTGCCTGAACAGGCATTATGAACGTCCTCCATACGTATCTGTTTTTCATCAAGCCTTCAGCCATCGGTATGCCTGACTCCTCGGAGTAGCCGGTGGCTGCGCTTCTTCCCGAATCGGGAACTGGAACAACTAAGTCTGCATCTGCGGGATGTAGCTTGTAAAGAATTCTTCCAAGTCTTTCTCTAGCTTCATAAACCGGCACACCGTCGAAGACGCTGTCTGGCCTTGAAAAGTAGACGAACTCGAACATACATCGGGCGTGGCGCTTAAGGCTTATCGCCGTCCGCCTAGTAACCTCTCCATCTGCCACCCTAACTATTTCTCCGGGGGATATGTCGCTTATGAATTCTCCTCCAAGAGTATCAATCGCCGCCGTCTCCGATGCCATAGCATATATGTCATTCTGAGGAAGCCATCCGAGGCATAATGGTTTAAATCCTAGGGGATCTCTAACCCCATATATTTCTCCATTATCAGATAGAAGGACAAGCGAGTATGCTCCTTCAAGTTGCTTCATGGTTAGCGTTAACGCGTCCATGTAGTCTTCAACTTCTAGAAGGTTTGCAGCTATTAAGTGTGCTATAACCTCCGTGTCGCTGTCTGACGTGAACACATGCCCCTTCTCCTCTAGCTCCCGCCTTAGCGATAGAAAGTTTGAAATTGTCCCGTTGAATGCTATTGCAAAGTTGGCATAAGTTGAGGTGAAGTGGTAGGGCTGAGCATTCTCTAGGTCGCTTTTAGCGGTTGTACTGTAACGTACATGTCCTATCGCCACGTTCCCCATTAAACTAGATAAAAGGCTCCTCGAGAAAACCTCGCTAACAAGACCCAAACCCTTATGGCCCTTAATGTTCTTACCGTTATACACGTAAATTCCAGCCGACTCTTGCCCTCTATGTTGAAGGGCGACTAGGCCGTCGAAGGTGTACCTTGAAACCTGTATGGTTTTCTGGGGGGCTGAAAGAGCTACCACTCCGCAGTGCTCCCGTACTTCCCCCATTTTACCCCCCTCTCATAGCGTTTGGGAGAGTACTCCTCCAAGCAGAAGTCATGTCCTCAACCCCACATGATATAACAGGCTCCCCTCTAAATTTAAGGGTAAACATTCCATCCTCACAAACAACACCAATTCTGGAGAGAGGAACTTCCAGTTTCCTCGCAATCTGGAAAATATCTTCTAAGTGACTGGAATCGGCAGAAATTATAAATCTTGAATGGGTTTCAGAAAACAGCAGCTCGTCTAAGCGCATATCCTCAGCTGCTACGCAGGATAGCTCGGCTTCCACCCCGAATCCGCTTTTCACGGACATGAGCGCTAAGGCAACCGCCAGCCCGCCCTTAGAGCAGTCGTGGGCAGCCTTAAGCAAGCCCTTTCTGGCTGCCTCCAAGATAAACCTTAAACTCCTCTTCTCTCGTTCAAAATTCACCGAGGGCGGCTTCCCTCCCTCAACCCCGTGGATAACATAGTAATACTCCGTTCCGCCCATCTCTCTAAGCGTTTCCCCTATCATTAAGATCTCGTCACCTTGCCTCTTAAACGGCATCGTCACCATCCTGCTAAGTGGCTCTATAACCCCTAAAGCAACAACGACGGGTGAAGGCTTCACCGCGCGGCCAGTAACTTCATCCTCATTATAAAAACTCACGTTGCCTCCCACGCAAGGAACGTTCAGGGCGTTGCACATGTCAGCTATCCCCCGCACAACCTCCTTAAACTGCCAGAAAACCTCCGGCTTCTCAGGATTGCCAAAGTTAAGGCAATCCACTATTGCTATGGGTTCCGCCCCGACAGAGGCGATATTCCTGCAAGCTTCCGCTACGGCCCCTGCTCCGCCACCGTAAGGGTCAAGGTAGCAGTGCCTAGAATTACAGTCACTTGACAGGGCGATCCCCCTGTCCTCCCCAAGTATCCTCATTACTGCTGCGTCTCCTTCACCACACTTTAACACGCTCCTTACTCCAACCTCATGGTCATACTGCTGGTAGATCCACTCCTTGCTTGCAATGTTCTCAGATGATAAAAGCTTCATGAGGGTCGCTGAGAGATCCTTAGGCATAGGTGGAACTTCAATGTTAAGTAATTCATCCAAATATCTTGGCCTCCCAGCCTCCCTATAAATTACAGGCGGGTCCGCAAGAATCTTAGTTGGAAGCCTTGCGACAACTTCCCCCCTAAACTTGACGATGATCTCCTCTTTTTCAATTACTTTTCCTATGACTCTCCATGGAAGCCCGTACTTATCCATGACCGCCGCTACTTTATCCAAGCCTTTAGGATCTACTATGAAGAGCATCCTTTCCTGCGACTCAGAAAGCATTATTTCAAACGGAGTCAAGTCTGGCTCTCTAAGATGTACGTTAGATATCTCAAGCTCCATTCCCTTTCCACCCTTATATGACATCTCCGAGGAGGCACAAGTAAGTCCTCCACCACCAAGATCCTTAAGTCCATGTACAGCCCCCGTCCTCACGGCTTCAAGCGTCGCTTCTATTATAAGTTTTTTAGTAAATGGATCTCCCACCTGCACTGCAGGCCGCTCCTCCTCGGACTTTCCCGTTAACGTGCGTGACGCGAAGGTTACACCATGTATTCCGTCTCTTCCCGTCGCCCCTCCCACCAGTACAACCAAGTCGCCAGGCTTGTCCGCTCTTGCAAGAACCAACTCGCCCCTCCTAGCTAACCCAACGCAGGCTACGTTGACAAGGCAGTTTCTTTCAAAGCTTTCATCAAACTCGACCTCGCCTGCAACAGTCGGTATCCCGGTGCAATTGCCATAATCACCTATCCCTTTCACCACATATTTAAGCAGCCACCTTGAATGGGGGCTTCTGAGGGAGCCGAAACGTAAAGGATCAAGGAGAGCTATCGGCCTAGCACCCATGCAGAGAATGTCACGTATTATCCCTCCAATCCCCGTGGCTGCGCCGTTGTACGGGTCTATCGCGGATGGATGATTATGTGACTCTATTTTGAAGACCGCCACGTAACCTCCGCCAACGTCAACGACGCCTGCATCATATCCTGGCCCAACAACCACCCTCCCTCCCTCCTTGGGGAGGATCCTGAGAACAGGCCTAGACGACTTGTATGAGCAGTGCTCAGACCACATTACATCTATCATACCCGCCTCTACAGGGTTAGGCTCCCTGCCGAGTATCTTCCTTACCTTCTCGACTTCTTCCTCCGTAAGGTCGACTTCGATGTTACCGAGCAGTGGCAACAGCCTCGCCCCTCAAAAACTCAACCATCGACTCAAATATTATACGTCCATCATGGCTCCCGTTGCCGCTCAAGATCGGCTCAGAAGCCCGCTCTGGATGGGGCATGAGCCCTAAGACATTTCCTTCAAGGTTACATATCCCGGCTATATTGTCCAAGGAACCATTCGGGTTTGCTTCCGGGACGACCTCACCCCTAGCGTTTGAATACCTGAAAACAACTTGACCGTTATCATGCAACTCCCTAAGTCCCTTCTCATCGTTAAAGTAGCACCCTTCATTGTGGGCTATCGGCATCTTCAGCACTTGCCCCCTCCTACCCTTCCACGTGAACGCTGTCCGGTCGTTTTCAAGCTTTAGATAAACCCATTTACATATGAATGTGAGTGTTACGTTCCTTAGAAGTGCACCGGGAAGCAAACCTGCCTCAACTAGAATCTGAAATCCATTACATATTCCCAGCACGGGCTTCCCTTCCCGTGCCATCTCCTTAACGTGCTTCATCGCCGGACTGTACGCAGCTATAACACCTGCTCTTAAAGCGTCACCATACGAGAACCCTCCTGGAAGTACCACGGCGTCATATGCATCAGCTTTAAACTCTCTGTGCCAGACAAGCTCGGCATCCACGTTTATGACATGACGTAGAACATATACAGTATCCAAGTCACAATTTGACCCTGGAAACTGGATAACAGCTATCTTCATTTTCTACCTGCCTCTTTAATACTGCACGCATGGATCACGGGGTTGAAAATCCGCAGGTCATTACACATTCTGAAGACGATCTCCCTTGCTTCCTCGCTGCTTCCCGCTTCAACCTCTATCCTCAAGTATTTTCCCGTCCTTACGTTCCTAACCATTTCAAAGCCATTACGATGCATCAGGTCTCTAAGTATAGTTTCTCCCTCAGGATCCCTAGCTGTAGGCTTGTTCTCGATCACAACCTCCAGCACGTACGTGCCCAAGAACCCGTCCTCCTATTAAAGCTTGGGTGCTTCCCCAATAATTTTCCTGTAACACTCGACGTATGTGTCGAGGACTTCGCTCAGCGGCGCCCCCCGTCTGTAAACGTCCTTATCTAAGATCTTCCCCGTCATCTTATCCCAAAGTCTCATGGAGTCCCCGTTAATCTCGTCTCCTACATATATTTTCCCGTCCGCTCCTCGGCCAAACTCTAACTTGAAGTCGACAAGGGTTATGCCTATGCTGTCGAAGAAGTCGGAGAGCACTTTGTTAACCCTAAGTGTAATCTCCTTTATGTTTTTAATTTCTTCACGGGATGACGATAAACCTAACACTATAAAGTGGTCTTCGTTTATCATCGGGTCATGGTGTAAATCGTCTTTTAAGTAATACTCAACAACAGGGATCTTAAGGGGTGTCCCAGCTTCAACGGGATATCTCTTTGCAAAGTGCCCTGCAGCTATGTTACGGCAAACCACCTCGACAGGTAGCATTTCAAGTCGTTTGACAACCATGTAGTTCGGCTCGATGAAAGATACATAATGGGTTGGAATCCCACTTCTTGATAAAACCTCGAACAGGATGGCCGATATCCTCGCGTTTATCCTACCCTTACCTTTAATGAAGTCCTTTTTCTCTCCATCTAGAGCCGTTATTGCATCCTTAAACTCTAGGAGAACTAAGTTTGGGTCACTCATCCTCCGCACGATTTTCGTTTTCCCCTCAGCTATTACTTCCATTTCCGCCGGGTTCTCGTCTAACTTCATTTTCCCATCCAACTTCTTTCCTTATTCACTGTGAACTTTTAACACATTTTTATAAAAATCTTTTTTGGCATACAGATGTAGAATACTCACATACGAGTCAAAAATGTTTAACGTCTTCCAGGAACTCAAGGATCTAACGGTCAGATCCATGAATAAGTTTAAAAACATATTAAAGGGATAAAGGAAAAGTTAAACTTTGATGGCTGAAAAAGTTTGAGGTGTTCACGTTGGAGAGAGGGGAGGAGTATGAAGTAAGGAAGGTGGATGAAGCCGCCCTCGTAAAGCTAATTAGGAGCTTTCTTCTTAAACATGAATCCGAGTTCAAGGATTCTCTCGGGA
>JAUQZD010000002.1 GCA_030587405.1 Candidatus Freyrarchaeum guaymasense
GGACAATCAGACAGTTAACTTCTCCCTTGGAAGGATAGAAAAAATAGAAATAGAAAACTTGGGAGCTCTAGCCCTCCCGTTAACTATATCTTTTCTGTACCCTGAGTATTTTCCACCCGCCATTCCCGCCTGCTGAACCTCCTCGGGAGTTAGAAGTTCAACCTCGTCTGCTGGCACATCTCTTGTCTCCAAGGGTGAACCCCATCTGATGATAGGCTCAACGTGGACGAGCGTGAACTCCTCAGAAGCAAGAACCCAGCTGTTCCGTCGTGGAGAGCGTCAAGGTCAGCTTTCCTCATTCTGCTTTTCCTTATCTCCCTTTAAGGCGTTTTTGAACCGCAAAAGATTAAAAAGGTCGGTCTTCTAAATATTTTTCTCCGGTGATTTTTATGTCTGCTGTTGAGCCGCAGCTGGATAAGTGGAGTGACATTAAACCTTGGTACTATAAGAAGCTTGCCGACACCGTAATTCAAAACCTGAGAAAGAACAACATGGATGGTATTTTCATTCCGACCGCAGCGGAGGCCCGTAAAAGAATATTTGAAATGATTGAGAGGGAGGTTCCTGAGGGAGGGGTAATCTCGTGGGGTGGCTCTGTCACCCTAATCAACCTGGGAATCCTCTTTGACATTCAGAAGAGCGGTAAGTGGAAGTGTATAAACCCGTTTAGGGGGATAGTTACACCCGACGAAATACACGTTGCAAGGCACTGGATGTTTAGAGAGGGGGTTCTTGACAGGACGATTAAACTGTGGCGTGAGGGGCTGCACGCCGACCTCTACCTTACAAGCACGAACGCCATAACGCTTAAGGGTGCCCTCGTCAACGCTGACGGGTACGGAAACAGGGTGGCCGCCATGTCGTTCGGGCCGAAGAAGGTCTACGTAATAGCGGGGTGCAACAAGATAGTTAGGGACATACCTGAAGCGATAATGCGAGTAAGAAACTACGTGGCACCACAGCTGGTTAGGATGATGGGTGGGGAGCCTAAGACAAAGGAGGAGGAAAAATACTATCCGCCATGCGGAAGGCTTGGAAGGTGTGCAGGAGACCCGCGTGAGTTCAGGAACTGTGGACACATGAACAGGGCATGCGGGATAATATCGATCATAGAGCAACCCCACATAGCAGGCCGCATATTCGTAATCCTCATAGGAGAAGACTTGGGATTCTAGCCTCCACCTCGGTGGATGGGATCCACGCATCCGGCACCCTTCTTATCCATAGGTGCCATTGAACGCTAACTCCCCACTCCCTTCTCCTCTTTTTCCCTCGCAAGTTAACACTTAAAAGCCCGTCCATCCATTTTCTTTTATTAGCTTTCTGTTCAGGGAGGGAGAGGTATGGAAAAGTATCCGTGGTGGACTGAAGGACAGAAGAGGCTGGCTGACGAGGTTGAGGACTTCGCGGACGAGGTGCTTCCAAGGGTCGCCGAAGCCGTCTACTTGAAAGAACACCCTCGAGACATCCTCCGGAAGATCGCTGAGAAGGGATGGTTCGGCGTGCTGGTTCCAGAGGAGTACGGGGGAATGGGGAAGAATGGAGGGGTCACGGGTTGCTGCATAATATCTGAAGGGCTTTGCAAGGCAGGATTCATAGGAGGACTATTCTTTTCGACGATGTTTGGCGGCGTCAACCAGCTGGTTAACTTTGGAACCGACGAGCAGAAGGAGCGGTGGCTGCCAAGGGTTGCCAAGGGAGAGCTTTTAGGGGCGATAGCGCTCACTGAGCCGTTCGTGGGGTCTGATGCGGGAGGCGTAATGACGCGTGCCAGGCGGGAGGGCGACGAGTACGTTATCAACGGGAAAAAGCGGTTCGTTAGTAACACCGGAGTAGCCGACGTCTACCTCGTGTACGCTAGGACGAGCGACGACCCCGCCGACGTGCAGAGCAGAAGGCACATGACAGCATTCATAGTCGAGAAGGGAACTCCAGGGTTCTCGGTGGAGAAAGTCAACGAGCTGGCAGTCTTCGACGGGGTAAGGAACGGCGTGCTGGACTTCAACGATGTTAGGGTTCCAGCCGAGAACGTGGTTGGAGGAGAGGGAAACGGGTGGAACGTTATGATAAACGGCCTCAACTTTGAAAGGCTTATGATAGCTGTAGGCGTTGTAGCTGGGATGAGGGAAGCCATAAGGTACTCCCTCTTCTTCACGGAGAGGAGGGTTCAGTTCGGGCTTAGGACGATCGACTTCGAAAGCAACCAGTATAAGATAGCGGACATGATCATACGCTACCAGACAGCCCGCCTCATGACGTACTACACGGCGTACCTCATGGATCAGGGACTTGACCCATCCATAGAGTCGAACGTCGCCAAGATCTACGCCACCGAGGCGTGCAGGGAGGCTGCAATAGACGCCCTTCAAGTTGCGGGAGGAGACGCGTTCACCAAGTTCTACCCTATCGAAATGGTCTAATAGGGACGCTAAGATAAGCGAGGTTGGAGCAGGCACAAACGAGGTTCTCAGAAGGCTTATCACCGGCCTGGCAAGGCGGAGGATGGCTGAAGAGTTTAAACCTCCAAAGAGAAGAATCCATCCAACTCTAAGAATACCGATCCCATACTTTAAGAACCCGCCGGAGATAATTCCAAAGCCCGTCCAGAAGGATCTTGAAAGCAGGGAGGGCGCTGTCTTGGAGGTTCTTGCGGTGGACTATTTCGTGAACCTTGGGCTTCACATGAAGCTCGAGGAGCTCGGGGAGGAAACAGGGCTACCAGACGACGAGCTAATGGAAGCCATAACATCCCTAGAAAGGAAAAACCTGGTTCACGTTTGGAGGGACTGGCGGGGCAGGGCCAGGCTGGTGAAAGCAACCTACGAAGGGCTGAGGAAGGCGAAGCCACCCGAATTCTACAAGTGGTTCCCCCCATGGAGCAAAGAAGACGAAATATTCTAAAAAACACCACCCCACACCTTTCTCCATTCCTCCTTTCAAGGATCCCTCAGGAGATGCCCTTAAGCAGCTATGACACTAAAGTGTTAACTTCAACATGGAGTACGTACACTTCTCTCAGCGGAAGCCCCTCAAGGTCCCCCGAAATGCAGGTTTGCTGGAAAGCACAGCCTACCAGTGAGGGACCGGCTCTAGGTGGATAGAGCGTAAGCGGTAACAGTTTTCCTAAGGAAAGCTTATCTGAACCCAAGGCAAAATAGCAGGAAGCATGCTTGAAGCTTGTAGGCGGAAAGCCATGCTAAACCACATCCACTTGGTTGGGAGGAAAGGGAAGTGAGCGAAGGCAGGGCTATGAAACATTGATCCGCCTCCCAAGTTCACAGCTTCCCGTCCGGAACACCTCGAACTGCTTCCACCGTGTATTCTACCTTGCTATTTAAGGACGTCCTTCTTCTCAAGCAGCATATCAAGGTTCCTTCTGACGACTTCTATGAACTCTTCAGTTGTCGCGACGGAGTTTACTGGTGGCTCAGCCACTCTAGCCACGTCCTGAGTCATTACCTTGTCGCCTTCTATGGTCTTCCTGACAGCCTCCTCCAAGGCCTCCGAGAAGGCTACCAGCTCTCCTATCCCATCCCTCTTCCCTCTCTCCCTAAGACCCCTCGCCCAAGTGAATATTATCGCTGTCGGGTTGGTCGACGTCTTCTCCCCCTTCAAGTACCTGTAATAATGCCTTTGCACGGTTCCGTGGGCGGCTTCCGCCATGTAATACTCCTCCGGCGAGAACAGCTCCGAGGTCATCAAAGCTAGGGTTCCAGTGAAAGCCGAGGCGACCATGTCCGATACAATGTCCCCGTCATAGTTCTTCGTGGCCCAAACGAACCCTCCCTCGGACCTCATCGCCCTAGAATAAGCGTCATCCACGAGGTAATACTCATACCTGAGGTTTTCCCTCTTAAATTCCTCCTCAAACTCTTCCTCGTATACCCTGCTAAATATTTCTTTAAACTTAGCATCGTACACCTTGGATATGGTGTCCTTCGCGGCAAACCACAGGTCTAACCTGCTCATCAGCGCGTACTTGAAAGACGCCCTCGCGAAGCTCTCTATGGACCTGTCAAGGTTATGGTATGCCTGAAGTACTCCCGGGCCTTGGAGGGCGGGAAGCTTCGCCTTAACCTCCCTGCCCGAAGCAGACCTGTACACGACCTCGGCTTCCCCAGGCTCCTCGAACCTTAACCCGACGCCGGAATACACGTCCCCGTAGGCGTGCCTCGCAACCACTATGGGCTTCCTCCAGAACCTTACTGCCGGCACGACGTTCCTGAGAAGTATTGGCGCCCTAAACAGGGTTCCATCAAGAATCTCCCTTATAGTAGCGTTAGGGCTCCTCCACTCTCTCTTAAGGCCATACTCCTTAACTCTCTCAGCGTTAGGCGTTATTGTGGCGCATTTAACGCCGACACCCCACCTTCTTATAGCCTCTGCAGCCTGCACTGTGACCGCATCATCGGTTTCGTCCCTGCGCTTCACGTGAAGGTCGTAGTATTCCGCTTTAACCTCCACGTACGGATATATGAGCCTCTCCTTAACCCACGCCCACATAACCCTAGCCATCTCGTCTCCATCCAGCTCAACTATTGGTTTATCCATCTGAATCTTCTTCACGGAGAATCCCCCGACTCAACTATTCTAAGCGATTCTAAGCGCGGAAACGCGAAGTGCTCCAGGCCATCTAAACGTAAACCTGCCGAAAATCCAGTACCCCCAGCAACCAAGCAAACGAAACAATATTAATTTAACTCCACCATCACGCAACCATCGTACGTTGCTTCCGCCTACATCGCCTTCTATAACGCTTCTGCAATATCACCTTCACCTCTCAAAGCCGCCACATCAAGATCAATTTCAAGATCAATTTCGCTGTCTCTCCCGGTCAACAATACCCAACTCTAATCCTCTAGTTCTCTAAACTTTTCATGCCGAACAATATTTTTTCAAGTATTCGACCCGCCTTCCAAGTCGATTTTGCCAATGATGAAACTCTTATGTAAGTAGCCGCAGCTACTTAGCAGTTTCCCCTTCAAGCAACACTTCCACCTATTGTGGAGCCTTAAACTCTCCACCAACCCCTACAACTTTAATCTCACCCTGCATAATCCCCCTCGTAACCCTGCTTACTCAAGCCTTTCTGCTACCTTCCAGTTTCTGTGTAGCTTCATCATCGAAAAAGCGTAACAAGAAATACAACACTTACGTGCTCCCCCGAAAATCTCCTGCTTCACGGCAGAAACAGCATAAGTTATTTTAATTTTAAATCTTATAGTTTCTTCAACAGTTTTATCGTGTAAGGCTGGGGGTAGAAGCCGGCGAAAACCTGTTCACACATCATTTAGTGGGGGAACACACGGTTCTGGAACTATGCGGTCAGGAATCTGCCGTAGCAGTCGACACCTCGATGGATGCGTCATGAGGGCGTGGGATGGTTAGAAATGGCGTGGATGGAGCTCCCGGAATGGAGCCTAGTGAGAAGGTACGTCACTCTCCTGAGGGAAAAGTTTGGAGGCAACCTTTCAGCAGTAGCCGTATTCGGCTCTCTTGCGAGGGGTGAGGCCAAGTTCCCGGAGAGTGACGTAGATGTCCTGATAGTGCTGCGAAACGTCAACGGAACAATTTCCAGCAGGCTCAACCTTCTCCACGGGGCCAGAGAGGAACTCAAGGAGACGAGGGAATACTCCGACTTCACCGCTAAATACGGGTGGGCCCCTGTGATCCAAGAACACGTGTTAAGCGTGGAGGAACTTAAAGCACACCCACCACTCCTACTGGACATGACCCAGCACGTATCAATATTATATGATGACGGGGTGCTTCAGGCCGAGCTGGAGAAGCTAAGGAAAAGACTAAAGGAGCTTGGGGGGAAAAAGATAGGTGGATTCTGGGTTCTCAAGCCAGACATTAAGGCTGGTGAGGTGGTAAAGCTCTGAACACGGAATCCATGGCTAAAGATTACATAAAAAGGGCTGAAAGATGCCTTCTAGAGTCCGAGAGCGCCTTCTCAGACGGAGACTACCCCATGGCCGTGAGGCGTGCCCAAGAATGCGTTGAGTTAAGCTTGAAAGCCGCCTTAAGAGCCTTCGCAATAGAATACCCTAAACGGCATGATGTGGGTGACGCCCTCAACCTTCTAAAGGGTAAAGCCCCAGCATGGTTCTCCTCCAGAATTCCCCACCTCTCCGCGGTGTCATCGGACTTGGCAAGAAAGAGAGGGCCAGCCATGTACGGCTACGAGTCGGAACTCAAACCGGCATCTGAGCTATTCAGCAGCAAAGACGCTGAAGACGCTCTTACTGCGGCGAGGGAAACGCTTACCCTCTGTAGACGCCTTATAAACGAGTTATTCGCTAGGTGACGCTTGTCCGGGAAATAGGTTCACGAGGCAAGAAGGCTAAGGCGAAAAATAGTACACTACGCTTCCCCCACTAGTTAAGCTCCTAAAAGGTGGAGGAAGCATACCACCTTGCCAATTACAAAAAAAGGAAGACAGGATGGGGAAGGGAAAAGGTGGAAGATGCTTTCTAAGTTCAAGTTCATATTTTAGATCGGTAGTCCTAGTAGCGAGAATATACCCATCAGTTTAAGACCCACGTAGATGTAGACTATCGCTAGGAGTATGGCGAGCCTTCTCGGTGATACCTTGTGAGCTGCCCATGCGCCAGCTCTCGACAAGGGTATGCTGGTGACCGCTAAGGCGGCGAAGGCCAGCAGGTTCACGAAGCCGATGGAGAATGGAGGAGCAATCTTCACCGGGTTTAACTGGTTGACTATTGGGACCACGCCTAGAACCGAGCCTATTTTTAGTACATGATGTAGTATCGGGTTGGTGGATGTGAGGAGGACGTCCAGCCAATAGAGTGTAGAGATCCCCGGTATCACGCTGTTCAGCATGGATAAAGTCCACTGAAGACTTAGTCTCGGTATCAGGACGCCGAGGGGGTCCGGAAGGTACGCCACCGTCCATGGCAAGGTTGACCCCAGTATTGCGAAGATCGTGGCTCCAACCCCTGAGCCGAAGATCATGGTTGCTAGCGACATTGCTACAGCTCCATGTATCGGCATGTCTAGAAGCATGTTGAGAATTATGAGGTATACCAGCCCACCTCCTATCCCTAGGAACTGCGCTGTTCCTCCGCCAGCAGCACCCCCTATCAATGCTTTCAGGGTGCTGTGCTCCCTAGGCATCTCCTCTATGGGCTTCGGCTTACCCGTCATGAACCTGTAAGCCCCTATGATGCAGAAAAGGCCGAAAAGGAACTTCAACAGTTCTCCGGGAGCCAGGAAGGCGCAGACACTACCTATAGCGCTACCGACCGTCGCACCGGCTATCAAGTCCTTCCACTCGCCCACGTGTATGAATTCTCCCTTCTCCTTCTTATGGCTCCACAAACCCATTATCGCGGTGGGAACAACCACGGCCATGTTGGTTCCGAAAGCCAGCTTGATAGCTAGGTCCGATGGAACACCCAGACTTACGAATATGTAGTACATTACCGGTATCATCAGGAAGCAACCGCCGACGCCGAAGAACCCGTTAGCGAATCCCACAGCCAAACCAGCAATCACTAGCAGGATGACAGCTATTAGAAGATCCATACTTCCCCCTTCAACGTGTTAGCTTCGAACGATATTGCTCCTTCAATATATTTAAATTTAACGATATAACAAAAGAGGACATGTGCAACAACAAATTACCCCCTTTCCCTAAGCCGGCAGCAGACCCATTCACCCTTAAAAAGCCGAAGTACGTGAACCAAAGAGGCAACCGGCAAGTCATGAGTCACTTACCAGTTCTAAATTTCTATCCTCCTTTTAAGCTTAACAATCCTTGTTCGTCCTTTAGCCTTCTTTTCAACAAGTCCTTTCCTTTCTAGCATGCTAACAGTCACGCTTACCTTAGCCTTACTGTACCCGGTCGCATCCTGTATGTCCCTTTGGGTCATCATACCATTCTCGGAGGTAGAGAGAAGCTTTAAAATCTCTCTTTCAGCATCGTTAAGAAGGGGGAGGATTGCGTCTGATGCCTCAACACCCCTCCTTCTCATTTTAAGGAAAACAGCTAACACCGCTACGGATAGGCCGGCGGCCGCCGCTAGGACTGCAACAATCACGCTGTCCACGCTTCCCGTAAGCGGGAAAGGTATGATCACCGTGGCAGTTGAAGTGTAGGGCTTATCATAGTAGACGACGAAGATCTTCACTGTTCCCGCCGTTATGTTCTCCTCGTCCCACTGTAAGAAAATGTGTTCACCGTCTGTGAAGTTCTCGCTTGGCTCGGGGTAAACCGGCTCCGCCATCTTAGTGTAAAGATAGCTTCCAGCTGGAAGCCTAACCTGAAAAGTGAACTTTTTAACGTTAGCTCTCATTTTAATCGCAAAGAGGAACTGGGCATAATCTTGTGAGGCTAAAATTCCTTGCTTACTAGTAAAGTTAAGGGAGAAGTTTGCTATTTGACCTGGAAGGATTGATGTTTCAATGTGAATTATTGACTCGTATTTTCCAACCTCAACCCAATACCCTTGAAGCGGTGCTGAAAGGTTTTCTATGATAACATTCGAAATGTCTGTTAGGTCTATTGAGAAATTAAGCAACGTTATCTCTTGGCTACTCGTATTATTTACGCTGAGAAAAACGCTAAAGCTAGCCGCCTCCTCAGAAATTACACTTAAAATCCTTTCCTCGCATATTTCATATAGAGGACTGCTAGATGATGAAACATTGAACTTTGTTGATCCATGATGGATGAATATGAAAGACGCCGCCATCGACGAATCAATTAGAATTAAGGCGAAAAGGAGAAGAAAAGTAACGCATACCAGCCTCAATTTACCCTGCAAGCTAAAAACCACCTTTCCTTAATCCATGATGATATTATGCATTAGCAATCTTAAAATAAAATTGGAGGGGGCTGGATGCCATTTCGCTCACTACTTTCTTCTTAGGTATACTGTTAAAATTATCCCTGCAATTAGGGTGACCCCGGCAGCGCCTATCACTAAGATAACGTTGTTTCCTTGCTGGCTTACAGCTGATATGACGTAGTACTGGAATAACCATAGGGTTTCCTCTGGGATTACGCTGGGCGTTGTCAGTACTGCGAAGTATGGGTCAAATGTTAAGCTGTCGTCTCCAAAGTAGTCCACGCAGAGGTATAGGATAAGCCATCCCTTTGTAATGTTAAACCCTGATTTCACTTCGACGCTCTGCTCTGTTCCATTGCTTCTCACCGCGTAGTTAAACCATCTGAATGTAAATCTTAGCTGGTTCTCGTGGGGTACTGCGAACCCTATTTCGCTTTCGCTCTGAGAGTATGGAGGCACGATCCCTGAAGCTTCATCGGATTCACTAAGCATTGTTCCGTCTGCAAGTCTGAACATGTACTGCTCCTGCGCTGTTGTTCTTTCACACTTCAAGAGTAGGACTAGGGCTAGTTTGCTATTTCCGCTCGTGTCAACCCAACTGTAATGCTCTATTATTATGTCGATTTTGACCGATTTCAGTGCTGGTACAGTGGCTGAGAAGTTCGGCCCTGTGATGTTAACGTCTTTCTTGTAAAAGTGTATTATTAGTCTCATGGTTAAAACGTCGTCCTCCTTCGACTGGCCTATTAATGGGACGCTGACCTCATCAGGTGTAATGTTTATATCGCTTATTATCACGTTCCAAGTCATGTCCTTAACCAGCCCGATGTCTCTCAGTATATCGTCCCCAAAGCTTATTACCCCGTTTTCGTCGGTGTCGTTGAATTCTATGATGTGCGCTGCACGAATGTAAATGTTAACTCCAAAGTTCCTCGGGGTGATGGTCCAGTTTATAATGTTTCTAAGGGTTCCTCCGTCCAAGTCTGCGAATTTCATGTCGAAGTAGTCTGAGATTATTCTACCCTTGGAGATTTCATCCATGCTGGGAACTCTAAACTTAGCTGATGCCTGATTCTGGCTTGTGACGCTTGGCGTTGCCGCTACCGTTGTAGCTGCCGGGGCTGCCAGCACCGCCATCAGCAGGGCTACTAGTGCTATCGCCGCCGTAGCCGTGGTCGCTGCAGCCAGTTTCTTTCCGCTAAACATTTTCTTCACCATGATTTAATTAAAAAAATATATATTATTTAAATCTTTTCTTTAAACTTTTCATGGTCCGAAATCAAAAACGAAGGAAAACAGTGCAAATTAAGAATAAACGTTTATAACCGTTTAAAACTGTTCAAAAGCAAGAAAAAAGAAAGAAAATGTTAAGCACTATCATGTGATCAATTCATTCACGCATTCTCAACACTTCCATTCAGTTTAAGATGCTATCTCCCTTAAATCCCTCTTCTCACCCTGAAGAATCTCCCGACTCAAACTACGTACGTTTCTTTCTCAAACCCTTCTCTCCACTCTTTTTTTGTTAAAGTCTCCCTTAACGTTTAACCGTCAACTTCGGTTTTAACCGTTTATTGGCTCATTTTAAATGGAACCCGCCAGAACCCCGTATACTTTCTGAACCCAACCTCTTTAGGGTGCTTACACTTCCTTACTTAGCCTACTTCGTTCCTCTAACCCGTGTGAAGGTGCTTAATTAGGCGTGCACCGTTAGAGTGGTAGCTGAGCTGACGTTAACGCCGCAGTCAAGGTCAACAGCGGTGTGGGGAAGACCGGCTACTGGTTGCAATCTGTGTGTTCGGAGCATGCCTTAAACTCCTAAGTTTTTCTGAAAATCAGGGTTTTTCAGAAAAAATTTAAATATTCCGAAATCCCTTAACCTCCAAGGGATCGCTATGACCTCCATAGCTAAAGTTGGGAAAAGAGGGGAAGTTGTTCTGAAGAAGGCTGAAAGGGAGGCTGCTGGGATAAAGGCAGGAGATACCGTCGTGATCTTTGGCCGCCCGGGGGAAGTGATCATCAGAAAGATTCCATCGCTTGAAGATGTTCTTTCTGCGCCGCCGAAGGTTAAGATCTCAGTCGGCGACCTCGCTAGGCTTAGAGGAAAGGTACGTGAAGAGCTGGAAGAGAGGCTGGCTTATGAGGGTTCTGCTGGACACTAGCTTCCTATTGCCGGTATTTGGGGTAAACGTTGATATTCCAAACATTAGAGTTCAGTTACTCAGACTGTCTAGGAAGGCTGACTTGCTCGTTAACTCGCTTAGCGTCCTGGAAGCAAAATGGATAATTCTTAAACTTTCAAGGAAGGAACCAGACCTGCTTAAAGCCTTCGGAGACGGGCTGAACTTGCTCGTGAGAGGGAAACAATTTGAAATAATCCCGTTCTACCTGCCTGAGGTGGACGCTGTCGCAACAGCTATCTACAATTATCACCGGGACTACATCGACTGTTCGATTCTCGCATCAGCCTACGTTGAGGCAAACACGCTGGTCACCCTTGAGAAGAAGAAAATGGAGGAACTTGCAGGACTAATCCATCCCGAACTCTCCGTTTACAGGAAAATAAGCTCTAAACTAACAGTAGCTACATTAAGTGAAACAGTAAAGGACATGAACATTTGAAGCATCTTCAAAAAATGACGGAAACCCCAAACATGCAGAATGATGGTAGCTACATTGTTACTTTGCGTCTCCATCAGCTACCTTTTAAGGTATCATGCGTCTTCCCGTTTTCCTCTCGCCCTTTTTATCAACTGCATTGCTTTTTTAAAAGGGTGAATCCTCCAAGAGCAGTCAGCGATTATTACTTTTTGATTTTGCTTATTATGTAGTCTACTAGTTTGTCTGCTATTGGGGTTCTTGTTGCTGCTTCGAGCCCTTCCCATGTAGGCATGGCGTTAACCTCAAGCACCATTACCCCTTCTTCCCCCTCGATCACGTCTACTCCGGCATATTCGCATCCTACTACTTCGGCTGCTCTAACACTTAATTCCTTGACTTCCGGCGTGAGCTTACAGGCTACCGGTTTACCCCCCTGCGACACATTAGTTTTCCATCCTTCAGCTACCCTGTAGATCGAAGCCACGACTTCCCCTCCTATGACGAATGCCCTTATATCCCTACCCTTGTGGGGAATGAACTCCTGAACATATAGGACTAGGTTATTGAACGTTAATGCTTTGAAGACCCTGTATGCTGTGTCCCGATCTGAAACCCTAACAACCCCCTTCCCCTGAGAGCCAAAGAGGGGCTTAACAACAACGTCTCCCATTTCCTCGAAGGCCTTCATGGCCTCCTCCATACTCTCCGTGACGACGGTTTTGGGGGTTGGGATCCCGGCCTGCTCTAAGAGGAAGGATGTGTAATACTTGTCACTTGCCTTCTCGATGGACGAGGGCGGATTAACGACGAAAACCCCCTTCCTTTCAAGGACGTGAAGCAAGTCCATTCTGAAGAATATTTGCTCGGCTGAACCAGCCCCAAACCCCCTGAAGATCAGCGCGTCAAGCTCTGAAAGAGATCTGCCCTTAAATGTGGGGTCCCCCCTAATCCTCGCGACGACGCCGGCCGGCTCAACAACCAGTACAGGCAGCCTCCTCCTCCTCAGCGCGTCTAGGATCCTCTTCACCGCGTACCCTCTACTCTGGGTTAGAACCCCGAAGAGCGGCTTCACCCCTTCACCCTTCAAACCATTGGGAGAAGGAAGTTTTTAAGGGTTGCCCAGCTACTGCTTAACAGGTGAAACCACATGGAAAAGATGGTTTCAGAGGTTGAGGTTGAGTGGATTGAAAACTTCAGATCCAAGCTCAAAGTTAAGGATTTTCCGGAAATAGTCCTCGACGAGCCCCCGGAGATGGGCGGGACAGACACCGGTCCGTGCCCAGTCCACCTGCTTGCAGCCTCGATAGCCAGCTGCCTACTAGCTTCATACATATACTGCGCCAAGAAGGCGAGGGTTAAGCTGAAGGGTGCCAAGGTTAAAGCTAGGGCTGAATCCGAATGGGTGAAGGGAGCCATGAGGGTTAAAGAAGTACACGTTAACTTGGAGTTAAACCCTGCGGGGGGAGTGTCAAGGAAAAGGGCTGAACTCTGCGTCAAAGTATTCAGAAACTTCTGCATAGTAACAGAGTCGGTGATCAAAGGGATACCTGTAAACGTAGAAGTCAACATTACACCCTAAAACTGGAGATTCATTCCATCCTCCCATCTCCCTTCTCCAGCCACCTATGCCGCCAGCACTAAAAGAACTATTACACTTCGAATGTTGGAAGCATCCTCCTCTTATTCTCCTTCATTTTTAACTATTTCTGTGATGTCTCCGCAGCCGACCATCCTCTGAACTCTACCTTCCTGACTTCAAGCCTTTCCAGGAAGGGCTTCACGTCGACCGTGTGCATTTCGAAGCCCATCTTGTCGGGCTCGGCTCCTAGGATGAGCGCTATCAGCTGGGATATGTGGATGACCGGCACGGCCCTTTCTATCAGCTCTACGTCCCTCAGTATCGACTGGTTCCTGTCGAGCACGTTGAGGCAGTAGGGGCATATGACCAGTATCGCCTCAGCTCCGGCGTCGAGTATGCTGTTAATCTTCTCCTCCGTTATCTTGTACGCCATGTTCTTATGGACGGTCTGCTGTATCATCCCGAAGCCGCAGCACTCATCCTTCGCCGTGTAGTTTACAGGTTCACCTCCAAGCCTTTCTATTATCTCCTCCGCGAAGGATGGGTTCTCCCTACTGTCCAGCCCCTCCTCCTCGAAGACGAAGTAGTGGCATCCATAATGGACAGCCATTTTAACCCCGCTGAGAACCCTAACGGACTTATCCACTATGTCCTCAAGCCTCTTGTAGAAGAAGTCGGCTATGTGGTAGACTCTCATGGTGGAGTAGCGCCGTCCGATAGCCCCCAGAATCCTTTCAGTCTCCCTAGCTATTTCAAGATCGCTCATGAGAGTGTTAGCCGTGTAGAAAGCCGAGTAGCATCCATTACATGGAGTTAAACCGTAGGGTGCATACTTGAGCATGATGTCAACGTTCCTGCCGATCAGGCAGGTGAGGATCAGAGGGTTGGCTAGAGTCCCAAACTCCGGTAAGCCACAGCAACTCTGCTCATCACTCACATAGTACTCGACGTCGAGCTTGTCTAGGGCGAACCGGGTCGCAGCCTCGATACCGGGGTACGTGTGGTTGATGAAGCAACCCTGAAAAAGAAAGAATGGTCCCTTCTCGGGGATGCCTTCAAGCCATTTTTGGTTAACCGTCCAAGCCACCTCCCTTCCTTGAAGCCCTCAATCAAACCCCTTCCATTTCATCACTTATACTTTTCAGAGACGGCCCTAACATAGGCTTTCCCGGAGAGTATCCCTTCAACTTCCTCCCTAAACCCTGACTCGTCAAATATAACCTTAAGCTCCTTCATAGCCTCCTCGGAAACCCTCATCGCCGGCGGGAGGCCAACCCTCTCCCTTAACTCGCTAATCGTCTTCTCAGCTCCGGCAGGGTTCAACCTGTCCCAGTCCCTAGGATGCACCGAGACACCCGAGTTGAGGAGATTCCTTCCTAAAGATACTAGGATGCGCAGCATGTCTCCCCCGTAGCCTCTCTCCATTGCCAGCCTCCTCATCCTCATAATCATGTAAGGTATCTCGATGCGGGAAGGACACTTACTCGTACAGTAGAAGCAGTAGAAGCAGTACCATATTTCCCTGCTGCTGAGAACCTTCTCCTCATTTCCGTAGAGTATGTCCCTCAGTATCTTCCTGAAATTGTACGTTGACGTCCTCGCAGCAGGGCAAGCCCCTACACACGCGCCGCACGACAAGCACTGCTCAGCTCTCTGAATCCCCCACCTCTTAGCCTCCTCGAGAAACTTCCAGCTCCAGCTCTTGGATGAAAGGATGACGGGCCTCTCCAGCTACGCCACCTCCATGAACTTCTCTAAGAGCCTATCCTTCTTCCCTCTCTCAGCTAGAATACGCGCGGTTCTATCCCTGAAAAACATTTTAACCTTCCCTATAGCCTCCACGAACTTCCTCCTAACGTCCGGCGGCGGCTGGGGTATTTCTTCCTCCTCGTATGGAACTGGAACTATGGCCTCCCTCTCAACTTTGGGTAGGCGCGGCTTAACCTCGGCCTCCGCCTTTCCTATAAGCTTCTTGAAGGCTCTCTCCCACGCGTTAGACCAAGCCCTCCCCTTAGGCTTAGTGTACCTCACCTTCGTCCTCTTCACCCTTATAATGTTCACCGGGCAAGCGTTCTGGCATGCTCCACAATAGCCACAGTAATCTGTGATGAAAGCTATCTTCGGAAACTTCTTTTTCTCCTCCAGCGTTTCAGGCACAAACCACACGTTTCCCGGGCATATCCTGAGGCACGCCTTACACCCTGCAGGGTCACACTTGTCTATGTCCGTTATGTAAAGCTCCCCTTCGAACGCCTTCTCAACCGTTATAGCCTCCTTGGGACAGGACCTAGCGCACCAGCCACAAGTTATACAGTTATCAAGGTTTATCTCTATCTTCCCTGAAACCTCCAGCTTCCCTATCTCCCTCTTAACCTCCGTCCTGCACTCCACCTCCACCGCATCATAGGGGCATATTTCAGCGCATAACCCACAGTAGTCGCACTCGTCCTCCACCACCCTTATGTCATAACCTGGCCGAGGGTCATTGGGCTTCACATCCTTCCAGCTTATCTCTATAGCGTCACATAGCAAGTCGCACAGGCCGCATAGCACACACTTCTCCTTGTCAATCCTTATGGTTCCCTCTATCTCCTCTGGGGGCTTCCCCTCATACCTCACCAGCTCCTCCTTCTTGGGAACCTTAAGGTAAGCCTTGATGGCATCGTTCGGGCAAGTGTGCTGGCATATGAGGCAAGGGGCACACTTCTCCTCGTCTATCTCAACCTTCTTAAGAAGCTTGGGATAATCGTCGAGCTCGAGGATGGGCTTGTCCCCCATCTCAAACCATATTGCCTTGACGGGGCATACGGCGGCACATAACCCGCAGTAGCTGCAAGCATCCTGGTCGATCATTATCTTTGGGGCTTCAATCTCCCCCATGGCTATTTCCGGTATGGGCCCAAGCTCTATGGCGTCGGAGGGGCAGACCTCCCTGCAGAGCCCGCATCCCACACACCTCTCAGCGTCATAAACGAGCCTCTTCTTAAGCCTCTCAGTCAGCCACTTATAGCACACCTTCTCGTCTTCAACCTCCATCTCTAGGTTAATCTGGACCTCCTCAGCCACCGCTCTCGCCTCCCTTCACCTCGGCCGCCTTAACCAGCTCTTCCCCAAGAACTGGCAGCTTCATGAGCTCGTCAACGAACTCCTTCACGACCTCTGCAAGCTTCTTCCCCTCGGAAGCCGACATGCTCTCTATCCTAACCCTTCTCGGGTCTATCCCTGCAGCCCTTAGAACCTCCCTCAACGACTCGACGCGCCTCTTCGCCTTCTCAAACCCTGTAAGGTAGTGGCAGTCGTGGGGGTAGCAGCCGAGAACCATAACCCCGTCGGCTCCCTTCTCTAACGCGTCGAGGATGAGGACGGGGTTAACCCTACCTGTGCATGGAACCCATATCGCCCTAAGGTTCGTAGGATACTGGATCTTAGCCACGCCTGCCATGTCGGCTGCATTGTAAGCACACCAGTTACACAGGAAACCTATGATCAACGGGTACTCCCTCTTCTCTTCGAGGACCGCGTCTATCTGAGCTCTTATCATTTCATCGCTCAGAAGGGACATTTGAAGAGCACCCGTCGGGCACGCCCCAGCACAGGCTCCACACCCAAGGCATCCGACACCGGTAACCGTCACACCCTCCTTGCTCATCTTTATTACACCCCTGTCGCATGCGGCCACGCACAGGCCGCACCGTATGCAGATCTCATTGTCTATCACTGGGACGTATGGCTCCAGCTCAACCTTACCCTTCGACAGGAGGGATGAAATCTTGGATGCCGCCGCGCTCGCCTGAGCCACGGTGTCCTGTATGTCCTTTGGACCCTGGGCACACCCGGCAACATATATCCCTGGAACCTGCGTCTCCACGGGTCTAAGCTTCGGATGAGCCTCCATGACGAATCCGTCTTCGCTCGTCGGAACGTTCAGGACGAAGAGTAGCCGCTCCGTTCCCTTAGACGGAACCATGCCCACCGAGAGCACAACCAAGTCCGCCTCGATCTCCACTGGCGTGCCTAGAAGCGTGTCCTCAGCCATCACCACGAGGTTCTTCGTCTTAGGATCCTCCACAACCTTGCTCACCAGCCCCCTGATGAACCTAACCCTACTCCTTATCGCCTCCCTGTAGCTCTCCTCAAACCCCTTCCCGAACGTCCTCATGTCCTGATAGAAGACGTATATTTCAGCGTCGGGTATGCGGTCCCTAAGCTCGAGCGCCTGCTTCACAGCGTAGGTGCAGCACACCCTAGAGCAGTAAGTCCTCCCGACACTTTCATCCCTAGAGCCGACGCACTGGATGAAAACTATCCTCTTAGGCGTCTTCCCATCCGAGGGCCTGACAACCTCGCCCATGCTGGGTCCCGAAGGGGAGAGAAGCCTCTCCAGCTCTAGAGCGGTCACAACGTTCTGGAACAACCCGTAGCCTAGGTTCCTCTTCTCCGAAGGGTCGAATGTGTCGTACCCGGTGGCTATAAGGATTGCACCAACCCTAACGTTTATCTTCTCCTCTCTCTGGGAGAGGTCTATCGCCTCCCTGTCGCACACGGCCTCACACGTCCTACAGCCTATGCAGTGCTCGGGGTCTATCGTGTAAATCAATGGTACAGCCTGGGGGAACGGTATGTACACCGCCTTCCTCGTTCCAAGGTTTTGGTCGAACTCGTTTGGCACCTCAACAGGGCAGTACTCCGCGCATATTCCACACCCGGTGCACTCGCTCTCCTTTACGAACCTAGGATACTTCGTTATCTCAACCTCGAAGTTCCCTATCCACCCTGAAACCTTGGTGACCTCAGCGTACGTTATGAGCTGAATGTTAGGGTGCCTGCTAACCTCAACCATCAACGGGGCGAGAATACATATCGAGCAGTCCCTGGTGGGGAAAACCTTGTCAAGCATGGCCATGTGGCCGCCTATGGACGGCTCCCTCTCAACCAAGTAAACCCTGTGTCCCAAGTCGGCCAAGTTTAAGGCAGCCGTTATCCCCGCTATTCCTCCCCCAATGACAAGCACGTCCCTCTCAACCGGCACCTCAATCCTAGGCTGCTCCCTGAGAAGTCTAGCCTTAGCCACAGCCATCTTAATCAGGTCGATGGCCTTTAAGGTCGCCTTCCTAGGGTTCGCCTTGTGAACCCACGAGCACTGCTCCCTTATGTTAGCCTGCGAAAGAAGGTACCTGTTAAGCCCCGCCTCCTCTATGGTCTCCTGAAACAGTTTCTCGTGCAGCTTCGGCGTGCACGCCGCCACGACAACCCTGCTAAGCCCCTCTTCCCTCACCTTCTCCTTTATAAGGTTCAAGCCGGGCTCGGAGCACAGGTAAGTGTGGTCTACACAGTAAACGTCGGGGAGCTTACTTATCTCCTCGACGACGGCGGCCACATCCACTACTCCTGCTATGTTGTACCCGCAGTGGCAGACGAACACGCCTATCCGCTTTCCATGCTCCTCGCTCAAACCCCACACTTCCTCGGGGCTGGCTCCATGTGAAACAAACCGTAATCACTATATAAACGTTCCTTAACAATTGTTAATAAAACAGAAAATTTTAAGAACGAAACCAATCAAGAAGGTTTCAGTTCAATCGAGGAGGTGCTAATATGGTTAAAATCGGAATAGAACTAGTCCCGGAAAGGGAGACGATGGAAACAGTCAAGTACATCAAACACGCGGAAGAAAACAACTTCCAGTACGTATGGATTACAGACCATTAGTTCGCTGAGAAGCTGGAACCGCCAGACCGAATCGCCGACGCCATACAGACAGAGCAAACGTCAAACCACTAGGTGGTTTCAGATAAACAACCAGCACAACTTAGACGCCTAACGCCGACCGCCTCAGTAAGGTGTCCCATAATAGATATCTACTGCTTCCTCCAAGTCTGGAAATATTTCTTCTGCGAGGTCTCTACGTCCAAACTTAGCCTTATACGCTATTATTGCCCTGTCCCACAGGCTTAGCACGTCCCTATTACGCAGCACTGCCTCTAAAGCCCCCTCACCCCTCAAATCGACTTCATCCCCCATCCTTTTCATCACCGCCTTCCTAGTGGCGTACCATATCAACTCCTCAACATATTTCTCTTCTTCCCCCTCAAGGTACGCCTCCGGGTCTCCCAGCTCCATTTCCCCCTTCTCTTCCAGCCTCTCCACCACCTCCCTAGGCAGGAACAACCTAGCGTCTATCACCAGCTCCTCCCCACACAACCATGGCAGCGTGACTGCAAGTTTGAACGCCTCGTCGTACAGCCTTTTGCTCACGAGAGTGTACGCCAAGTTGCCGAAGACATCTAGGTAGCGTGCCGCGTACCCGTCCTTCCTCAATCTCTCCATTTTCAGCCTCTTCTCCTCCTCCTTCCACCGCTTGATGTCCTCCTTGGTGGGAGGTCTGTTGTCATTAAACGGCTCCCTCCCGATCCACTCCAAGACCCTACGGGCGAAAGCCCTTGACAGCTCGACCATCTTCTCAAACTTCTCCCTCTCCTTTTCGTCCCCCTTTTTCAGCTTGTCGAAGTCGGGCACCACTATCTTCTTCGCCTCCTCAAGGAGCCCCCCAACTCGCTTAGGTCTGCTTTTTCGACCTTCCTCACCAGTTTTTGTACGTCCTCCAACCCTTCCACATCCCTCCAGTAATGTGGCCTTCTTAGCTCCACCTTTTGAGGCGTCTCAAACGTGCCCTGACGAGCAAGTCTCTACGGTCTGGAACAAGCACCACCCTCACCACCTCCTCCCTCCAGTTCTCCACATTCTCCACAACGACACTATACAGTGCTGGCTTGACGTCGAAACCATCCAAAACCTTGAGGAGCGACCAGCCCACCATCTCCCTCTCACCCATAAGCTCCCTTCTCTCACCTCTCTGTTTAAACTCGTCCATTTCTTTTTTAAACCTGTATGTTGCTTCTGTAGGGATGAGCGTCTGTTGCGGAGTGAGCCGTGCCTCTAGATTTAACCTTCCCCCTTTCTTTCTCACCTCCGCCTTCCCCTCCCTGTAGAGTTTCTCCGCTACGCTTCGCAGCTCCGCCGCCTTCGTCGGGTCTTTAACGGTAACTTCCACCCTGAACAGCGTTGGCGCTATAACTTCTGCAAGTTCTTCTGCCTTCCTCCCCGGAATGTACGGCATGACTATTGCGGCCGCCACCCTTCCGTACCTGAGGAAAGACCTGACGTTTACGGTAACGCTCCCGTCCTCCTGCACCCTCACAAATAGGTAGTTGTGAGTTTTTGAGTCTGCCCTCACGTCTGCTACTCCACTCTCCTCTATTACTGTTTTCACCAGCTCTTC
>JAUQZD010000040.1 GCA_030587405.1 Candidatus Freyrarchaeum guaymasense
GCTCACAGAACTACTGCTCCGACCCTTCTCATTATAAACCTCGAGTGACCAAGTCTTTGACATGTTATCACTACAGAGATCCCGGGTGATTAGTATGAAAGTGCCTATAATCAGCATAATGACATTTAGAATAAATTAGGATAAAGAAGCGGTTCTTGACGCCGTCTCCACTCGGAGATTGTTCTCGTGGACTTAAAGTTTTATGAGCCGGTAATGGGGGTGGTGAGAGGAACTTCCGGTAGCGATGAAAAAATTTTATACGTATACGTACACGTATATTTGAGGGGTGTGCTGTGGAAACACGTCCCATTCCTGTTAGGCTGAGCAAAGAGATGCTCGAAAGCATAGACCTCCTCGTGAGGCTCAAGATTTTCAATTCAAGAAGCGAGGCTCTCAGAAAGCTTTTGCAAATAGGGCTTAAGGAAGTGGAAAAGCACGTACGGATCTTAAGGGCTATCGAGGAGCTTTTTGATATCGAGAAAAAGACCGGTAAAATCCCGATAAGGCTTGCAGGGGAAAGGGCACAACTCCTCAAGGAGAGGGACAGATTATAATGAAGTATATCGACACGAGCGTAATAGTTTCCGCATTGGACCCGCTGGATGAAAAGCAAAAGACGTCGCTACAGTTTCTGGAAGAGGAGAAGGAGAAGGTTGCTTCTGAGCTGGTCATGCTTGAACTGGCAAGTGTCGTAAGTCGAAGGCTCGACGAATTAAGTATTCCACTCAGGGAGTTTTCCCTCCCCAGCGAGCAGCTCCTCATCGCAATTCTCGTATATGTACTTAGGAGGTTTGGCATCAAATTCGTTAAAATTGTAGGGAGCATGGAGATCCCGCTGCTCGGACAAATGTCTCTTCCGGTAGCGGCCACCATCGAGCTATCAGCAAAGATCAAGTTGAGATCCCTAGACCTACTGCACATTGCGTACGTGAAACTCCTAAAGGAGAAGGGTTTTAAGATTTCCGCATTTGCAACGTTAGATGAATACTTTGTGAAGGCAAAAGAATTTCTAGAGGAGGAGTTAAGTGTGGCGCTTGAAACTCTGTAGGCGGCATTGTACTTATCCTAACTGGGACAATTAAGAGTATCTCCTCACAGAGCCTTAACGGATTTAGCAGCTTACTAACGTAGCTTTCTCAACATGAAAGTGTGCGATGGGGCTGCCATTGCACCCCTCAATCTTCCTGTGTCCTCCACTCGGCTGTGTGAGAAACAATTCCTACCCCTTTCAGTTTATTCCTTGTCTGTGCTTTTCCACGTTCTGCCGCTCCTTTTTCGTTATGCTGTTAGTGCTTGTCCCGATTTCTCTTCCAGTCTTTCCTTAGGCTTGGGAGAGGGCTTGGTCGAAGTCTTCTATTATGTCGTCTGGGTCTTCTAATCCTACTGAAACCCTTATGAGCGTGTCCGTTATCCCCAGCTTTCTCCTCTCCTTCCTTGGCATTGTCATATGGGTCATGCATGCTGGCCACTCGACAAGGGTTTCCACGTCTCCTAGGCTTACCCCTATGTAGCTCATCCTAAGGTTGTTCATTACGTTCATCGCTATGGTGGTGTTTTCAACCTCGAAGGAGAGCATCCCTCCGAAGCACCTCATCTGCTTCTTAGCTATCTCGTGCTGGGGGTGGCTTGGTAGGCCAGGGTAGAGCACCCTTTTAACCTTGGGGTGGTCTTCAAGGAACTCTGCGAGAACCATGGCGTTCCTGCAGTGCCTCTCCATTCTTACATGGAGAGTTTTAACCCCTCTAAGCACAAGCCACGCGTTAAGCGGGCTCATCGTTGCGCCGAAAATTGTGCTCCACGTACCCCTCAGGTTGAGGATGTAATCTCTCCTTCCTATCACAGCGCCTCCAAGCGCGTCTCCATGCCCGCTAAGATACTTTGTTAGGCTCTCTATGTTAACGTCTACACCTAGCCTTAAGGGTTGCTGGCAGTATGGGGTGGCAAAGGTGTTGTCAAAGAGTACGGTTACACCTGCTTCATGGGCAACCTTGGAAACCTCCTCTATGTCGATAACCTTCATGGTTGGGTTAGCGGGCGACTCGAAGTAAACAACCGATGCGCCACGTTTGAGCTCCTCCTCCAACCTTGAAATATCCCCGAAATCGACGTATGAAACCTCAAATCCGAGCCTTGGGAGGATCTTGGTGAAAAGGTCGTGTGTTCCACCGTAAATTATGTCTGACGTGACAACCCTACCATCCTTCTCTAAGCAACTCATGACAGCTATCGTTATGGCTGCCATCCCTGAAGCCGTGACCAGAGCCCTTTCCCCACCCTCTATCTCAGCCAGCTTCTCTTCTAAAACTTCTAAAGTAGGGTTTTGTATGCGCGTGTAAAAGTACCTTCCCTTCATTAGCTCGTCGAAGTTTTCGTAAACAAAAGTGGACGTCATGTAAACTGGCACCCTTAAAGCCCGGGTAAGCGGGCAAGGCTTCTCCCCGGAGTGGACAAGCTTCGTGTCGATCCGATCCTCCTCCAAATCAAATTCACCTCTGCCTTTTCCTAAAGCTAAATTATGGTTATTCTGGTTGAAGCTAAATAAATAACTTCGTTCTTCCCTGCCCCCTTCTAAAGCACGCATCAGCATTAATCATGCAAGTGTCCTCGTAAAATTACGTTGGCTTCGAACACGTGACTGTGAGGGGGGAAGCACTCTGTTGCTCCCTAGCACCTAGAAAAGGCCTCTGAGACGGAACGACGACCCAGCGTTGTGATGGTTAAGGTAGGCTGGGTGTAAGACTCCATGTGTGAACGTTCGCCATCCGGATTATGGTTAATGCTAAAGCACTCAGCCTCATCATAGCCTGAACATAAGCCTTTGAACGTTGCCTTTCCTATGAGCACCGGCTTACCTACACCTTTGAAAGGGAGTCTCATGGATGGATGAGGAAATAACTTATTTATATGGGGAGAGAGTTCTTTTAGGAGAGAGTTCTTTTAACATCTTTTTTTTAGGGAAAAGGGGGTGTTTTCGTTGTTTAGTAAGATAATTTACGAGAAGGAGGGAGGAATTGCCAGGATAACTGTCAACAGGCCTGAGGTTTTAAACGCTATGGATGCTCAGACGGCTAACGAGGTGCTAAGCGCCTTGAAGGACGCTGAGCTGGATGAGAACGTGAGGGTTGTCGTGCTTACGGGGGCTGGGGATGCCTTCGGCACGGGAGCCGATCTTAAAGAGGCGAGCCTTGCAAGGGATGCTGACCCGCTGGACATCAGGCTTCACATTCAGAGGGTTTTCAACGAGATAGTGCTTCAAATATTTAAGATGGAGAAGCCTGTTATAGCTGCGGTGAACGGGATAGCTGCTGGCGCGTCCATGAACATTGCTTTGGTTTGCGACTTAGTAATCGCGTCAGACCAAGCTCGCTTCAGCGAAATATTCGCCCACATAGGCTTCATCCCCGATGCCGGTGGAACATTTCTGCTTCCTCGACTTGTAGGGGTTCACAAGGCTAAGGAGCTCTCATTCACAGCACGATTCGTGACCGCTGAGGAGGCTGAGAAGCTAGGCCTAGTTAACATGGTAGTTCCGAGAGATCAGCTTGACGAGGCCGTGAAGAAGGTTGCAAATGAAATAATGAAGTTTCCCGGGAAGGCCATAGGTGCAGCTAAAAAGGCGATAAACATGGCTCTCACGTCAACTCTAGAGGATGCCTTAAACCTTGAGGCTACAACCCAAGCTTTATGCTCGGTTTCGCGGGAGGCAATGGAGAGGATACGTAGCTTCCTGGAGAAACGG
The DNA here is from genome assembly GCA_030587405.1 of Candidatus Freyrarchaeum guaymasense. The sequence goes on from JAUQZD010000040.1 coordinate 3,740, forward strand.
TCTGAGTCAAAGGAGAAATAAGTGTTGACCGTTCCCTATAATTCTTCACAATTTCCATTCATTTTTGTTTTCCGCAAAAAAAACTTAAGATGAAAGGAAACCCAGAATACTGCCTTTATACGCTCTTCTCGGCCGGTTCCACTCGTCAACATGCCCTATAATGCTTCGAAACAAAAAAAGGGAGGGTAAGATTACATTACTACTACTCTAAGATCCCTTTTCTTCTGCCTCTTCAGCCCACTTCCTAAGTATGTTCACACTTCTATCCTCCGCTCTGCTTTCCTCCTTTTTTTCGCATGGGACGGGCTTCCCAAGCCACTCCTTGTAAAACCCTTCAACGTCCGGGAGGAACTCAAAGGTTATAGGGTACCCTTTCGGCGCGTTTTCCACGTCTAACAGTTCGCCGCATCCCGGGCAGTAAAACTCCCTTAACTCTATGAACTCGGTGTCAAACTCGAAGAAGTCTGGGTAGACCTCCTTGAAGTCCTCGTTGGTCTCCCTCACCCTTATCAAGCACTTAAGCTTCCAGTTCTCCCTGTAATCCCCGAACTCATGGCCGCATGCAGCCTTAACAATCAACTCTCCATTCTTGCATACTACGAAAAGGTGCTCGTGGATGGGCAGCACTATCTTCTCCTTCCACGGAACCCTCTCCTGAAGCACCTTAACATACTTCTCGAACCTGTCCCTGTCCTTGGGAGCACTCATCATCCTCTTAACCATGCTCCAGGGAAGCTTTCTCTCAACAAGCCCCTTTATAACGTCATTAGGGTAGCTTGGCGCCTCCAAATTCTTCCACCCCCTCAGAGTGTGAAGTCCTCCGGCAGCTGCCAGAACTCCCTGAACTCCTTCGCCATTTTCTCAGACCTTGACATGCTGTCCCTGATCATTTCCTTGACATCCTCCGGAAGCCTCCCTGCTGCGACCTTTTCCCTCTCCTTAACCCACCACTCCTTCACCGGGACGCCTTTGCTTAGCCTTTCTTCCCTTATCCTCCTTCTCTTCTCATCCGTGGCTTTCTCGTCTACGACCCACTTTTTCTCCTTCTCGTCATACCTGCAGATGACCCCATAAACCTTCTCAGCCCACTCCTCGGTCAGGAAGCCGTTTTCAAGGTCTTTGACGATAAGTGAAGGGTCCCTCTCTATGGGGTCGCCGAACCCTACGCCACCAGTGTAGTAGATACCCATTAGGTCCCCTTGCTTCACATCCTCCCAGAAAGGCGTCCTGTGGATCACCAAGTCCCCTTTAAGCTTCCCCTCCTTAACCATGTCTATAACTTCCATTATCGATCCGGGCACCTCACCCTTACCTATAAGCTCTAGGATGTTCGTGTTCTTAACCGTTATTCCGAACCAGGATGGGGGCGGATACCCTCCGAAGAGCCCTTTAAGGTATGGTAGCGTAGGCATGTGGCCGTTGCATCCGACGTTGAACCGCTGAGTCCTCCATATCAGCCAGAGCGAAGCCCAGCCGTTGCCTCCTCTAAACCTTCCATACCCGTGAGTGTTCGGTATAAACCTTCTTCCTAGGTATACTATTGGAGCAAGCATCTCCCATAGCTCCACGTTCCCCTGATCCGCCTCAGGGTTCCATATCGCGTAGCCCGCGTCTATCCCGTCTAACACCCCCTTGCCCCGCTTTGGTTTGCAGCCATCTCAAACACCGAGAAGCCGACGACCTCTCCAAGCTGGTTTTCGCCTCCACCATTGTAAAGCGAGTTGGCAGCCGACGGCAGGAAGACCTCCTCTAGGAATCCTCTAGCGTAGAATCCTATGGACAGTAATCCCCCGACAGCCGCGTACGTTGGTATCAGCGTCCCCCAGGTTATGGCTGTTCCAGCGTAGGGGTAGTCCGTGTTGACTATCGTTCCCTCCGGGAGGTTCTGGGTTACCGCTATGTAGGCTCCATCATTAACTTTCCCGTCGTACGCGAGGACCTGGCTTAGGAGAACCCATAGTCCCCCATCCATGGCTGAGGGCGTACAATTGTACACGTGATATCCCGGCCTTGTCGCCCCGTCAAAGTCTATGTGCATCTTCCCCGTAACATCTATGGTTATTTCTACCGGTATAAGCGACCTCACTTTTTCCTCGGTTAACGGGTGAGCGTAAGCGGTCTTAAGCGTGAAGCTGATCACGTTTATTCCTTTATACCTTCCCGGCACCAGCCTCTCCTTAACCTTCGCTATGAAGTTCCTCCTGTTCTCCTCTATCAGCTCCCTTATTGCTCTCATGTAGTATTCTAATCCGAAGTCCTCTATGACCTTATAGACCTCCTCCCTTATCATTATGGAGCCTGCAAGCCTTGCCTTCTCGTCCAGGATCCACGCGTTAGGCATCCTTGAGGCGACGCTCAGCCTCTTAATGTAATGCTTATAGTACTCATCGTTTTCCCCCGTCTTCTCGGCGCTTATGTGGTGTCCCTCACTAAACCTTTCAGGGGCGAATATGGGCATGGAGCCGTGCTCGTGTGCCCCCGCCTCGAGCTCGTGGGTTACCCCTCCAGCCCACCCTATGAGCTCACCCTTATAAAATATCGGTATGACTGTCTGCACGTCTGCAGTGTGCACTCCTCCAGCCCAGGTCTCGTTGTTCGTGAATATGTCGCCCGGCCTTATACCCGGGTTCTCTTCGTAGTCGTTCTCTATCAGGTACTTGATGAAGGCGCTCATCGTGTGCACGTGAACCATTATCCCCGTCGACAGCGCGACGGCGTCCCCCTCGGGAGTGTAGAGCCCGAAGACAAGCTCACCATACTCCCGTACAGTGGGGGATGCTGCTATGAACTTAACAGACTCCCTAGCACCTATAACCGCTGACAGCAGCCGGGAGTGAAACCTCTCATACTTAAGAAGGTCCTCCTCCCTAAGCCTCAACTCGCTCACACCGTAGTAGTACCCGGTCTCCTTGTAAAGTCTTTCACTCTCCCTCAGCATCTCCTTAAGCTTCCTGCCTCCATAACCTATACCCTTCCCCTCACGTGAAGCCATACATACTCCTCCTCACTTCCCTCCAAACCATATGAACTCGTACTCGTCAAACCTCACCTTATACTCGGGGGGTATCACGAGGGTGGTTGCCGGGTGCTCTATTATAGCAGGCCCTTCAAGCTCGTTTCCAGCCCTTATCTCGTCCATCTCCCAGACGGAGAAGTTAACCCACTTCCCCTTGTAGTAGGCTTCCCTCTCGCCCTTAAACGCCTGTTCCGAAGGCTTCTTTCCAGCTAGAGGCTTCCTGACTATCTTGGGCTTCGGCCTTTCAGCGTGGGCGACGACCGCAACCTCAAGTATCATGTAACCAGCCTCCGGGAACTTGGCGGCTTTAGGGTATATCTTTTCGTACGTCTCCTCGAACGCCTCCACGATGGAGTCTAGGTCTTCAAGCTTTTCAACCCTTGATACTGGCGACACCACTTCGTGGTCGTCAAGCTGGCCGCTATACCTAACATATGCTAAGTGCTCGAACTTCACCTTCTCCTTAGGTATTCCCTCAGCCTCCATTTCCGCTAGGGCCAGCTTCTCAAGCTCCTCCCAAGCCGAGTTTATGGCCGACTGCGCCATCATCCTGAACATTAAGGCTCTCTCGTCGCTTCCAGGCGGAATCTGGCTGAGGATGCTCTTATGATACCTGTGAGTGTAGTCGGCTGTCGCTATGCCGAAGGCTGAGAAGACCGCTGCGAACGGGAACGTTATAATGTTCTTGAACGGTATCCCCTCAGTGAACCCCCACATGTGAAGCGGCCCTCCTCCTCCATAGATCATAGCGGTGTAGTCTGCAGGGTTATACCCTCTAGCCATTAGCATGGCGTCTATCTGCCCTCTCATTTTGGTGTTAAGGAGTTCAATTATTCCCATCGCCATATCGTAGACGTCCGCGTCGTAGTGGTCTGCTATCTGCTTGCATGCCTTGTACGCCCTTTCTTTGTCAAGCTTTATCTTCCCCCCTATGAAGTAGTCCGGGTTCAAGTAGCCTAAGGTAACGTCGCAGTCGCTAATGGTCGGCTCAGGGTACTTGTAGCACATTCCAACCATAGCCCCGGCGCTCTCGGGTCCGAGCTCTATCCTACCCGTCTCAGGGTCTATCTTGATGACGCTTCCAGTCCCCGCACCTATAGAATCCATGGTTACAAGGGGCATGTTTAGGCGGAACCTTGCTATGTCGGGCTCCCTAAGCATGGGTATTACACCCTCCCTTATTATGCCCACGTCGAAGCTCGTCCCTCCCATGTCCATGCACAGGATGTCCTTGATCCCGAGTATGTCCCCAATGTACTTTGAGCCGAGCATCCCTCCTATCGGCCCGGATATCAGGGTCTCGTAGAGGCGCGGATACCTTATGTTTACGAGTCCGCCATATGAGAGCATGGTGAGGAGCTCATACCTGAAGCCCTCCTTTCTAGCTCTCTCCTCTATTTTGAAGAGCTGCCTCCTCGTTGGCTCTGCAGCGTAGGCTTGTATTAGAACGCTGTTGAGACGGGAGTACTCGCGCATTATGGGTGCAACCTCTGAGCTCGTGTAGACCGTGACTTCAACTTCTGCCTCTCTAGCAACCCTCTCAACGATTTCTTTCGCTTCCCTCTCGTGCGCCGGGTTCGTATGGGAGTAAGGGAACATTATGGCTATGGCTTCTACTCCCATGGACAGGAGCTCCCTAGCGGCCTCTTCAACCTCCTCCCTGTTAAGGGGTATCACCGGGGTACCGAACATGTCTATCCTCTCCGTGACTCCGCGCACCAGCCGCCTATTCACCAAGGGTTCGTTGTGGACGTGCGTCACGGTGTGCAGCCTGTCAGAGTAGCTGTAGCCAAGCCAGACAAGCCCTCTCTCCATGAGGACGTAGTCTTCAAGCCCCTTCGAAATTATGAGTCCAACCCGTAGCCCCTTCCTAGTTAGAAGGGTGTTAATCATGGTTGTTCCAGAGTAAATGCATGCGCCCACGCTTCTCAAAACGTCGCTGACGCTCATATCCCAGTAGCCCGCTGCGTCCATAACAGAGTCTGCGAAGCTCACTGACTCGTCCTCCGGAACGGTTAAAGCCTTGCCAACGGTGAATTCTCCCTCCTCGTCCACGATCACCGTATCCGTCATCGTCCCCCCTGCGTCAAGGGAAACAATCACAGGTTTCCGAGCCAACCTCCACTCCTCCACACACCTCTTCAAAGTAATCAATTACTTTCTTTTCTATGTATAAAATATTTTTCTCATGCTTGCAGCCGAGGACCCCCATGTAAGCCCCCGTTAGCGGGCTGCGTGCCTCCTCTTCCAGCTTAAAAAACATTTATTTCTCGTTGCCGTTTACTTCTCTTGGTGGTTGTTTTGCCTCGTGAAGGATGGGACGTCGTCGTTATTGGCGCGGGTTTGGGCGGTTTAACGTGTGCAGCCCTACTCGCCCATGAAGGGTTAAGAGTTTTGGTGCTTGAACGTGAAGCACGCATCGGAGGACGTGCCGCCTCCTTCAGGGGAGGAGAGGACGTTAGGGAGCTTAGAAGGGTGATGGCTCGCACCTGTAATGAACAGATTGTTAGAACCGAGCCCAGTCTAGACGAACTACCCAGCCTAATGGAAGGCTACGTCATAGACCTCGGCTTCCACGAGTACTCGTACCATGAACATGGACGCCTCGGAGTTCTGCTGAAAGATTTAGGGGAGCACGTCAGGTTTCACCCCCTCAAGGAAAACCTTTACTTCTTCGACGGTAAACTCTGCTCCATGCAGCCTCCACGGATAGAATTCCTCCCAGATGAGAGCACTATAAGCGAGTTCTGGAGGGTCGCCCGCCTCATAACCTCCATGAACAGGACTGAAGCGGCCAAGCACGACCACGAGTCCATGAAGGAGTTCATGGAGTCCCTCACCGGCAGCCATAGGGTGCGCGAGTTCTGGTACCTCATCGCGACACTCGTTGCAACCATAAACGACCCAGCAGACATCTCCGCCGGTGAAACCATAAAGTCCAATGTTCCAGCGTCCCACGTCGGCGCCCACGCGGGAAGGGGGAACGCCGGCTCCATAGAGGGCGGCTTCATAGAGGCAGCTAAGGCGCTGGCAAGAACCGTGGAGAAGCATGGCGGCTCCGTCAAGACAGGCATCGAGGTGAAAGAGGTGGTGGTCGAGGACGGGGTGGCTAAAGGCGTCGTCGCCGACTTCCCTAGGGGGGAAGAGCACGTTGAGTCGAGTGTTGTGGTCAGTAATGTCCCCATCCAGAAGGTTTTCAGCATAGTGGACAGGAACGTTTTCCCCAAAGGCTGGGTTGAGCGCGTTGAAAAGCTAGCTAGTGCGGGCGCCGTCACAGGCTACGCCGGCCTGAAGAAGCCGGTTCTGAAAAACAGGGGCTACATTTACGTTCCAGAACTTATACCTGAAGGTGAAGGATTCAAGGGAAGCGTAAGGTTCATCTTCGAGGCCCAGTCAAACTTTGACCCGTCCCGCGCCCCCAAGGGAAAGCAATTGTTCACCTTCTACTGCCCTCTAACACCTGAGGAGGCAAGAAGCAAAAGCAAGGTGGAGCGAGTCCTAGACGAAGCTATGAACTTTGTCAGTGGGATGTTCCCCGAGTTCGACGCTTCAGTCGAGTGGCTTCTCTACGCCTCCCTAGACTACCTCGACGGGGTGGCTCGAACACCCGACCAAGTAGGCGGCAAAAGGCCGAATGTGAAGGCTCCGGGGGTGGAGAACCTTTACTTCGTCGGCGATGGGGTTGGGGGCTGGGGCGTCCCAATGGACGCCGCAGTCCACTCAGGGTTCATAGCAGCCTCCATGATAACAGGTAAAAATCTCCTAGAGAAGTTGCCAGAATACCTCCGCTAAAAAGGAGGAAGTATTGAGAAAGTAATCTTAGTTATTCTTAATTGCGTATCTTCCCTTTTTTATCCTTCTTTTATCTGAAAGAGAAGGAGGGCAGGGAGGCTGCCCCCTCACGGTCTATTCCTGCTTAGGATCATTAACCCGTGAAACTGAAACTGTCCGCCCCACCCGTGGGCTAGGGCTGTTTCAACGTCTGGAACCTGCCTATCCCCAGCCTTACCCATAACCTGAAGAGCAGCCTCAGCAACCCTAATCATAGCAGTAGCACCAATAGGATTAGTACACAAAACACCACCACTAGGGTCGCATGGAAGATCACCGCCCATATCGGTGACTCCCTCCTCGACCAGCTTTCCACCCTCACCCTTACGGCAGAACCCCAAAGCCTCATACTCTAGGATTTCTTGGATCGTGAATGGATTGTAAAGCTCTGCTACATCTAACTCTCTGAGAGGATCCTCTATCTTAGCCTTCCTGTAGATGCGGCGAGCCAGCATCGCAAGGCTGTCCCAGTCTGCAGGGTCAGGCTTGTCTCCAGCCCAATAGGTGTCTGCTATTGATCCTGCTGCTTTAACCCATGCGGGCGTATCCGTTATCTCCCTAACCTTATCCTCAGACGCGAAGATGAGGGCGCAAGCCCCATCAGACCTAGGACAACAGTCCAGAAGCCTTAAAGGCCATGAGATGAGCCTAGAGTTTAAAACGTCCTCTACCGTCACCTTGAACCTGAGGTGTGCGTAAGGGTTTCTCGTCGCTGCGTCATGGTTTTTAACTGAAACCATTGCTAGCTGCTCCTCTGTTGTCCCGTACTTCGCCATGTGCCTGGCAGCCTGGACAGCTCCAACAGTTATAGCACCCCAACCCGAATACCTCTCATATATCGGGTCTACGCAAGTGTTGAGTACTAGTTGTGCGTCTACGTTTTCTCCGACCCTCTGGCATCCTACTGCCATGCAGGTGTCGAAGAGCCCTGACGCGACGTGGTAGTAGCCTGCCAGGGCGACGCTGATACCCGTAGTCCCCCCAGTGGTAACCTTCATATAGGGCTTATTAAGCCCACCACCACCACAAGCATCAGCATCCCACTTATCAGGACAATTAATACCATCAAAAGGATCCATGGTTCCATAAACAACAGACTCAACATCCCCTATCCCTATGTCTGCGTCTTTCAGGGCGGCGTTCACAGCCTCCAGCATAAGCTCAGGGTGCGTCACATCGTTCCTCCTAGTAGCAGTCTTAGTTAAGCCAACACCGACGATAGCAACCCTACGCACCATAACACCCCCTCTCAAACAGCCCCCTAGCGCCAATACAAAACCCTATTTCCTCTTTCACATGTTTAAAGGTTTCGCACCACTCAAAGTCATACAAGATGAGAGCAAACTATTTATATACTATGACATGTTCTTCTTTCTTTGTAAAGGTTGCTCAAAATATGGATGCCTCGGGCGGGAGGAGTGTAAATTGGGTGTTATTGAGCGTGTTAGGGGTTGGTGGTTGCCTGATGAGATTTCCCCTGAGAGGGTGAGGAAGTTTGTTGAGATGGTTCCGCTGTACAGGGAGGATAAGGGTGACCCTTCCTTCATGGGTAGGAGGGAGATGGAGGAGGTTAGGAACAGGAACCTTAGGGCTCAGGTCGAGCTCTGCGCCAGGTACAGCCCCTACTACAGCAGGCTCTTCAAGGAGAGGGGGATAGACCCCTCAACCATAAAAACG
>JAUQZD010000026.1 GCA_030587405.1 Candidatus Freyrarchaeum guaymasense
CCGAGGCCGTGTTTATTATCCTCCCTGCCACAGGCTTCCCCGCCTTGGCTTCAGCCCTCCAGTAGGCGCAGGCATGCCTCGTGCAGTTAAAGGTTCCTTTAAGGTGGACGTTTATCACCGCGTCCCATTCCTCCTCTGTCATGTTGAAGATCATCCTGTCCCTCAGGATCCCCGCGTTGTTAACCAGTATGTCAAGCTTTCCGAAGGAGTCTATTGCCGTATCTATTATCCTTTTAGCCGCCTGGAAGTCCGACACGCTCTCGTAGTTTGGCACTGCTTCCCCACCCATATCCTTGATCTCCTTGACGACCTCGTCTGCTGGGCCGTGGTGCTGACCCCTACCGTCAAATCCTCCTCCTATGTCGTTAACTACAACCTTAGCGCCTTCCTGGGCGAGCGTTAGCGCCTCTCTCCTACCGATCCCTCTCCCGGCCCCTGTAACTATTGCAACCTTACCCTTTAGCAGTCCTGCCAAAGCGGAACCTCCCGAAACCTTTAAGAAAAACTCGTTCTTGTTCAAGGATAAAAAGGTTTTCTAGTTGAACACGCTGATGAGTGGTGTCTTCGATGGCTAGGAGGAGGCGCTTTAACGGCGTTGAGATCAAGCTCGTCGCCTTCGACTTCGACGGTGTCCTGTATGAGGGTGAGCATGGGATCCGCTTCGCCGACGAGTTCGGCATCGGCGACTCCATGAGGGCAATCTACGAGAAAATGTTGAGAAGGGAGATAGGGGTCGGCGAAGCCTTAAGGATGGGAGCTAGCCTCTGGCGTGGGATTCCAGTCAGAAAGGTTCTCGACGCCATGGCTCGTTTGGAGTTGAGGCCTGGCGTGGACGAGGCCTTCAGGGTTCTGAGGGATGCCGGCTACCGGCTCCTCCTAGTTAGCTGTGGCGGAAGCAACATAGGGTTCCTACCCATTAAAAGGCGTCTTGGCTTTCACTACGTTTACAGTAACCAGCTAAGATCTAGGAAGGGCGTCCTGACCGGTGAGCTCGCTGGCCCACCTATGACCCCTGAAAGGAAGGCAAAGGTGCTGGTGGAGACGGCTAAGAGGGAAGGGGTAACCCTTGCGGAGTGTGCTGCCGTCGGCAACGACTCCCTAGACATCCCCCTGTTTAAAGCCGCAAGCCTAACTATAGGCCTTAACCCGACGTGTGAGCTTGAAAAATACGCGAAGTTCTCGGTGGACATTTCGGATATGAGGGAGATTCTAGGATACCTCACTGAGTGAAGGAGAACCCCTGAAGCCCTATGCCCCTGCTTCGCTCGAACCCATCTCAGCTGGGCGTCCCCTCCAAGAACACCGTTCCTCTAGCGTTAGCTACGTGGGGAATATAAGTGGTTTCCTGTTTTAGTAAGTGGGTGTCCCTCCCTTGACGCTAAACGATGGTAGGGTAGGCGGCGTAAAGTTAAGGGGGCAGCGTGCACACCCTGCTCCTAAGGGTTTCACCCTGGTTGGCTTCATGTCCAGCCTCCCGCTTCCACACCACTCCTCCAAGCCTAAGGGGTTTGAGGCTCAGCCAAAGCAAGCGGTTAAAGCCGTTACGGACCCTGAACCGTTAAAGCTTAGTGGGAGCGACGTCAAGATCCTTGAGGCTCTCGCATCCAACCCCGCAGCAACCCTGGCAGAGATCTGTAGCATGTGCGGGTTAAGCTGGTCAACCGTTCAGAGGCGTGTTGCCCGTCTCAAGAAGCTAGGCGCTTTCAGCGTGGTAGGCGTCCCATCCCTCCCAAGAATGGGCTTAACTAGAATGTTGGCGTTCTCCGACAGTAGGACTGTTATCACTTCCCCCTACCTCGCCGGACTCTACAGAACCATATCCCTAGAGCCCATCAGGGTCTGGGACCTTCTAGTTCCCTCCAAAGCCTACCGAGACGTCTTGGGCCGCCTCAGCCGGGCAGGGATAACAACGCTAACCGTGGAGTTCCTTGAACACGACGTCTCCTTCAGCTGCTACACGGATGGATGGAGGGTCGACTGGTCCGAGCTAAAAAGTGCCTGGGTGAGCTTAAAGGCGCCGACTCCTCCTCCGGGGAGGAGGGCTTACCGGATAATTCCCCTTAAACCATCTGACCTCTCAATTCTACCCTTCATGGTGGAGGAATTCAAAGCAAGCCTCAGATCCCTGTCCAGTAAGGCAGGGTTAAGCGTCTCTAGGGTTCTGGTGTCTAGGAGGCGCCTGCAGTCTAGAGGCTTCATAACCCCAATCCTAACGATAGCTGACGCAGCAGGGTTAAGGGAGAAATACCTTATAGTGCTAAGGAACATGAAGATCCCGTCCTGCATCCTACAGCTTCCACAAAAAACGATATACCTGACGCAGACGGATGGGGGGAGGCGCCTACTCGTCCAAGCGTCCCTCCCAGCGGGAAGTTTGAATCCTCTCACCGACCTCCTCGAGGACTCATGCACGAGCATCCTAATCCTAGACTTGAAGCCAAACGTGTTCCTTAAAGACCCGTTAAAGCTGCTCGACAGGAAGAACAGGGAATGGATCTGGAAGAAATCGTACCTGGAGATTAAAAGCAAGCAAGCCACCGGCCCTTAGGAACACGTGCCACGTTGCCGCCAGAACCCTAAGCAACGGCAAAAAACAATATAAACTTTATTAATAAACTTTTTAGGGAAAATGAAAGTAGCTTTGTACCCAAGGTTTCGTGAGGGAAAATGCAGGGAGATGGAGGCGGTTAGACTGGCGGAATCTAATTTCAAGATGCTTGAAAGAGCGCCGCAGAAACTACCTAACATGAAATCCTTCCTAGAGGTCTTTGTAAGCGCGCTAAAAGAAGACGAAAAAGTTTATGGGGCCACGTTCACAAACATGGTTATAAAGTACGTTTTGAAGGCCGTGTCGAGGCTGACGGGGGAGGAAGCGCCCAGCAACATTAAAACCCTAGACGAAGCGGCGGGCTACTTGCTTTCAAAGGCTGACAGGATCCGTCCAGACTACCTGATAATCTGGGCTCACTTCGTAACCATAAACAAGCTGGAAGGACACCTAGGAGTCGGAGAGCACATCCTAGACATGGGGATCTCTAAGAAGATAGTGAGCACCCTAGGGGAGCGGTTAACCGGCTTAGACGTAGACTCCCTCATGTCCGCCATCCACAAAGCGCTGCTTAGCATGGAAATAGCACCATTCGAGATGGGCTACCGGAAGAACGATGACGGAAGCATAGATCTCATCTATAGAGACTGCTACCTTATGGATGGATGCCAAATGTCCCTTAGCTCAGGGCTAAACAAGAGGCCTGACGGAAGGATGGTGTGCGGCTTCTCAGCCGGCATATGCAAGGTTCTAGGGATGGTCACTGGGAGCGAATGGGACTACACAGTCACAAAGTTCGAGAAGCCGACGTGCATAGTCCGATGCTTCGAACTCTAACGCGTGCAGCCGCCCAAACACAAACGGGCAACACCTTACGGAAAGGGGATGACAGGACGACGCCGGAAAAACTATCTGCCGAAAAGGCGTTCAACAGCCATTCAACGACAAATAGAAAGGGTTAATAGAGGCAGCTTGCCATTTTTCCATGAAATTTTGGTTCTCATGGTTTGGAAGGGCTGGTTGACGTTGGAGGAAATGCCGGTAAGGGTTCTACTCTTCAAGAGTAAGGCTTGCGCCTTCTGCGACCCAGTTGAAAGGATGGTGAGAAAGGTTATATCGCGGGTTTTCGGAGGAGACCTAGTCACCATAAACGTCTTCGACGTGGACGAGCACAGGGAGCTAGCGGACATGTACAACGTCACCAGCCTGCCATACGTGATGGTTGAGGACACGCCCGTCATAACGGGCATGGCAACAGAGAAAGAGGTTGAAGAGGCCCTTATGAAGGGTATGCTCTACACCTCCCCCTCCCGGGCGGAGAGGCTGGAGACACGTGCAAAACAGGTCTTCATAGAGGCAAACATAAACTTCATCAAAAGCATAAACTCCAAGGAGAGGATAAGGCACAGCATAGGCGACTACGTTCACATAAGCAACCTGCAGCTCAGCACGGTGTCACTGCTCTCCCTCGACAAGGCGGCAGGCGGCCTCCTATACACCATAGGGAAGCTGGCAGGTAAAACAGGCGCCTTCTCAGGCATCCTGTACGACCTAGCGCCAAAGCTGCACAGCCCCAACATTTCAAGGGAGGAGGCATTCCGAAACGTCCTCATAGCATTCGACAGGTTCCACATCAAACAGAATGAGATGGGGGTCTACGACGCAAGGAACGCGGAGGTGGTGGAGGAAGGGGACGGTTACGGGCGAATCAGGATTTACGAGTGTGCAACGGCTACAGGCATGCCGATCGTAGGGGAACCCGTATGCTACTTCACGGCAGGGATGCTGAGTGGGCTGGCTGAGGCCATCCTAGGAGAAACCGTTCACGTAGCTGAGAAGGCGTGCTGGGGGCTCGGCGACTCGTACTGCGAATTCGAGATAACCCTTGAAGGAGAGGAGACGAAGAAGGAGGGGTACGCCTCCGAGCCGCTGGTCGAGGAGCCCGCAGAGAAGATGAGAAGAATTTCATTTAACAGGCTTATGAAGACCCTCATGAGAAACATGACGCAGAGCATCCTTGAGGGGCGCAGGATAAGGGTTGGCATAACAGACTACACCCACATAATGAACCTGCAGCAGCAGATAACATCCATCAAGCTGGCAGACCCGGTCGCAGGCTTCCTCCTGAAGCTTGCAGGGAAAAGGCTGGGTGAACTGATGCCCGGAGGGGAAAACCTCTCATTCAGGGAAGCCGTCGCTGAAGTGAAAAGCCACCTTAACTCTCCTATAGCCCTGTTAAGCGGCATCCACTCCCACTGTAAGATCAAGGATGTAGGCGACGGCAACGCACTCATAACCATACACGGCTGCGCCACGGCTTCGGGGCAGGAAGACGTAAAGGTTAGCCTCTGCGAGTTCGAGGCGGGAATCATAGAGGGATTCGTGGAGAAGTCTACGGGTGAACCTGTAGTCTGCAGGGAGGTGGAGTGCTGGGGGCTCGGCCAAGACCACTGCACGTTCAAAATTGAAAGGGAAGAATTTTCCTAGAAAGCTTTTAGATATCGTTTCCACGTTTCATCGATTGGAAGGGATCACTTTGACTAGGGAGACTAAGGTTTACAAGGCTTGCCCGTGCCTTTTCAGGGTGGACAACAAGTATGTTTGCCTTAACAGCGAGGACTTCCCTGAAGTAGTTCTGATGCCGCTGGGGGAAGACGCCGAGTTCATACCGTTAGGGGAGAAAGGCATATGCTACAATGCGGTCGTAGCAGGGGAGGACGGGTACATCCACTGCCCATCCACCGGAGACCCGATCATGATTAAGGGGAGCAAGGTACGGAACGAGTTCTTCGACGAAACCTACCGCCTCGCAAAAGTGGTTTTTAAAGACGTGGCGGCGTGCACCGAGTGCCTCTACAAAATGCTACTGTCAGATGTGTCGGAGAAAGAGTTAACAATCCTGCTTATAGGTGGAGGAGCAACCCTTGAACACTACAGGAAGCGCCTCTCCGAAAGGATGAAAACGCTATTCCCGGACAGAGACATCCTAGTGGTGAGCGGAAGGCTCCTCGACGGCGAGCAGGCGCAGCCCAGCATCATACTGAAGAAGGGAAGCAGAATAGTCAAGGTTAAGAATGGAACACCGATAGGTGAAGTGGAAAAAATAGCCTTAAAGTTTCTTAACGAGTAGCCCCTTTACGAGATGGCCCTAAAAACGCTGCACCTCAGAAACTCCTTAAACATTTCTAATTCTTGTTGAGCCTTGGAGCCCACCAGCGCCAGCAGCTCCTTGAACCCCTCTAGCTTCCCCCCGTTTTCCTGGAGGAACATGCCCCACGCGTAAGCCCTAACCAGACTGGTTATCCTCGTTTTTCCATCACTCCCTCCAAACGACGGCAACTTAAACCTCACCATGACCCTGCCGTTGACCGGGGACACCCTAAACTCTCCGAACCCACGGAGGCACTCTTCCACGTCCCTCTCGCCACGAGGGAAAAACCTCGTGTCCACCTCCCCGAGGACAATGTATGGCTTCCCATCCTCCACGTCCACCTCAACAGCCCCCCCTTCCGATCGCTGAAGCTCCACTTTGAAGTCAGAGTAATCTGCCTTCCTGTTGCTGAGGATCCTATGTCCATCACGGCTGAGAAAAGCAAGTTCAACCCGCATGCTCTGAGTTTCAACGTGGCGGGTGAACGCCGCCATGTACTCTGACAGGACGCTCCTAACAGCTTGAGAGGCATCCTCCCCCATTCTAATCCTTTTAGCAGCCTCCCTGACTAGGGGTGACTCATCCCTAAACCCAGCGGACGCCTTCACCGCGCGGCCAACCAGCCTACTATAATCCTCCACGTCCTCCCACAGTAATTGCCCGATGTAAGCCCCCAGAAAATCCTCCTTCCCCTTAAAGAAGGGGTCAACGCTCCACCCTTCAACGATCTCCTCGAAAGCCTCAGCCTCCCTGAACGTTCTCCCCTCCCCCTCCACAACCTCATCGATCCTCTTCTGAACCCCGGCGAGCCTCCTGAGCTTTTTAGCCTCACCCGCTAGGAAGTCGAGTGCATCCTTCACATCCCTGCCGGCGTGAACGCCTACGCTCTTCAAAAGGGAGAGTACATCCCTGGCGAACTCGACCTCACCTGCAAGCTTTTCCGAAGCGTTGAGGTAGAAGCGTGAAGCCTCCTCCAGAATCGTAGCTACAGGAGGAACAAGCACGAGTTCGCCCCCCTTCCCACCTCCTAAAACCCACTCCCAAACCCTCCTTTTCCTCTCCCTAACGTAGCTGAGGAGCTGGCTTAGAGACGAGAAGCTGGCACCATGCTTCCTCGCAACCCTTTCAACCTTCTTCTTCAGCTTTGCTTCACCGGAGACCTTAACCTTTCTAAGATGGGCGGCGAGGAAGCCGTAAATCGTGTTACATGCGCTTGCAAGCCTCTCCACATCCGAGACGCCCGCCCTCTCCATCTCGGAAAGCAACGTTTTCAAAACGTTGAAGGCTAAGAATGCGCCATTGACCTCCCTCCCGGTCTTCACGTATGCCTGATACAGCATCTTTAACACGGGTACCCGCCCGTCATCGTCCAGGAGGACCCCGCTGAGCCAGGATGAAAGACTCCTTCTCACCCCTCTAAGGAGGGCGTAGCCAGCCTTCAAAACGTCCTCGAAGCTGCCCGACAGGAACACATCACCACTCTTAATCCTCCTAATGACGTCCTCTAGCTCCCCCGCTGGAAAGCCAGCCTCACCATAAACCCTCTTCAACTCCTCAACGAACCCGTCAAGGACGCCCACCTTCCTCAGAGCGTAACCTAGAGCTGGAAGAAGCGCCGTCACCCCCTCCCCCGCAGCATCCCTCAACGCGTCCTCCATGACATTCAGGTAGGCATCCGCCCACCCCTCCATCCCACCCTTAACCCTCCTCAGCGCCGACAGGAGGGCTGGAACCTGCCCCTTCACGACAAGCGACATAACCCTCTCCCAAAGATCCTCCCTAACTTCCATTCTAGCCTTCTCCATTACAGGGCTGGGGAGGAGAAGTAAACTACTAACACTGTAAAGCTCCTCCTCGTACCTGTCCATGAACCCATCAACGAACTCGTCAACCTTCCTCCTCATCTCATCAGCCGTCAACCCGTAGTAAAGGAGCCTAAGCCTGTCATCGCGGAGTCCACCGAAAACCTCACCCTTAACCTCGCGGAAAATCCTCTCCTGAATGGCTTGGACAAGGTTGAAAACGTACCTAGCCAACTCCTTAACCACACCTTCCCCTGCAACGTCGAAGGCGAGGGCCAGAAGCGGGAAGCTGCCGCGCAGCTTCTCCTCCAGCTCTCCCCCCACAGCCTCCAAGACAGAGTCCCTGCTCTTGAAGAGCTCCTCCCTCTCAAACCTAAACCCCCCGCTGAGAACGTCGTCCTCGCCAAACCTGCAGCTCAGCAGCAAGCCAACACCCTCCTCCCTCCACTCCCTCAAAAGATCCTTCAGAACCTTCCTCCAAACGTCAAGGTACCTTCTTCCTCCCCCAGCTAGAAGTAGGAACGCAGGGTTGACCTCACAGCAGCACTCAGCAGATGAAAGCCAAACGTGAGTAAAAGCCTCATCCACGCTCTTAGCGACCCTCACCCCCCTCAAAACCCTTTCAAACGTCCCCTCCCCCTGCCCCTCAAAAACGCCCCTAAGGAACTCCCGGGCGGCCTCCTCAACAACGGCCTCCCCATCAACTCTCTTCCCGTCACGTGTAAGAGCCTCCAACACGAACCCCGTGCTCCTCCTAGCGTCACCATACGCCTCGGAGAGAATCCTCCACGCCTCCCCAAGGTCGTCAACCCCCCTAAGCACGTCCCTTCCAGCGAACCCTATCTTCCGCCCTTTCCCCACGAACTCCTCAAACGTTTCCCCTCTAAGCTTCTCCTCAAGGGCCTCAACAACCCTCCCCAAAAGGTTTTCCTTTAGGAAGCGGAAGAAGCCAGCCCCCTCCCCCTCCTGCTCTAAAATGTTAACGTTATACGTGTACTTCTCCCCCGGTGAAAGAACGATCCCAACATATAACTCCCTGCTTTCGCCCGCCACCGTAACTCTCCTAACACACCAGCCGAGCCCCCCATCAGGCGACAGCCCTCCAAAGAAGACGTCCCTAGCTGAAGCGGAGTGATCCCTCATAGCCTGCTCCAAGCTGTAAACCAGAGCGGCGGACATGTCAGGGTCCACCCCAGCCTCACCAACGGTGAAAACGGCTACACCAGACGATCCGTCACCGACCAGTATGCTCAGCGAGCCAAACACCCTCTTAAACTCCTCAAACGCCACAGTTTCGCCTCCTAGAAAAATACGGGTGGCTGAGGGAAGCCCTCGTTTAAACCATCTTCCAGCAGGAAATTTATACTTTTATGCTTTCATCATCGCCGTCCGCAACCCCACGAGAACTATTTGTCAAAGATAAAAAATAATCTTTATATATGTAAAAATGGAATATATGGAAGTGATACATATATCTATATATTACTGACACTTAGGAAAACTATGTGGGAAAAGCTTAAAAGAGGTTGGTTATAGCTGTAACCTCAAAGCTAGAAGGAGGTTCAAGGGAGAGCTGAACGACACCAGCGCCTCCCGGAAATGGTGGTCTTGGAGGTAGGAGCGAGTGGTTGTCACCCCGGTCTCTTCCTCGGCTCAATACCTGAACAATGAAAAGGAACTTAGAGACCTTCTCTCCGAAATAAAATCCTTCGTTGAAGGGTTAAATGACCTTGAGAACGTTCGAATGGTTGAGGAGGATGAGCTGGAGAAGTGGGCTCGGAGGTACGGTAGGATAACAGTCTTCAACAACGTCAACTTCTGCACTAACGTCAGGAATAGAAGTGCGCCGCTAACGGTCTACATAGGAAGCGAAAGAGTCCTCCAAAGGAGCCTCAACGAGCGCCAAAGGAAGATCATAGAGGAGGCCCCCCAGACGCTGGAGAAGGTTTTCCGCTACCTAGAGAAGGCACCCATAGTTTACGTTAAAAGGAGGATGTGTGACAACCCGGAGTTCACGCCAAACTGCCACTTCTACCTCTCAGTTTATAAGGAGGAGCACGTGAGACTCGCATACATGTTTAGCAAGCTCCTCTTCAGAGGTGAGGGTGCAGGACCGGAAATGTACCTTATAGACGTTCCGGAGTGGCTTGAGATCCACAGGCAGATCCTAGTTTTCCCGGAGATAGGAGTCACGTTCGTCCTGGGGTCAGACTACTTCGGAGAGGTTAAGAAGGGATTCCTCAGGATGGCGATGTGGTTCGCCAAGCAGAGGGGGATGCTAGGGCTGCATGCGGGTGCGAAGATTGCCCGTGTAAGGGGGAAGGATGGAAGGCTGAGGAAGTATGGTGTTCTGATCTTCGGGTTAACAGCGACCGGGAAAACAACGCATACATGCCACAACCACGGGCTCGAAGGCGACGGTGAGGGATGCGAGATAATGCAGGACGACGTCGTCTTCCTCAAGGAGGACGGGTCAGCCCTGGGACCCGAGCGCAGCTTCTTCGTGAAAACCGACAGTTTAACCCCGGAGACCCAGCCAATCCTCTACGCCGCGGCAACCAGCCCGGACGCCATCCTAGAGAACGTGATGGTGGACTATAAGGGGGAGGTGCACTTCCACGATGAAACCCTAACAGGAAACGGGAGAGGAATAATCCTAAGGGAGCGCCTGGGAAGCTACGCTACGAAAAGTGTAAACCTTCCACCAGCCAGCGAGCTTGACGGCTTAGTATTCCTCTTCATAACGCGGAGGAACACCGTCCTCCCCATAGCGTCGAAGCTCACCCTGGAGCAGGGAGCTGCAGCGTTCATGCTAGGTGAGTCGATTGAGAGTAGTGGCGGTGATCCGCGTAGGGCAGGGGAGTCGGTGAGGGTGGTTGGAACAAACCCGTTCATAGTGGGCGATGAGACGGAGGAGGGAAACATCTTCTACGAGATACTGAGGAAAAACAGGGATAAGGTTCAGTGTTACCTTTTAAACACGGGGGGTGTAGGGGAGATACTAGAGACCCTAGAGGATGGAAGAAAAGTCGTCAAGCAGAAAGTTCTCAGAGTCGAGATTCCCGAGATGGCAGCGATAATTAGAGGCATACTGAGAGGCACCATAGAATGGAGGAAGGACGACTACTTCAACGTGCTGGTGCCAAGCAAAGTTGAGGGCGTAGACATGAGCAAGTTTGACCTGAAAAAGTTCTACACCGAGCAGCAAATAAAGGAATACGTTAAAAAGCTCAGGAAGGAGAGAGAAGAGTACATTAAACAGTTTATAGGGCTCCATGAGGACATAGTGAAAGCAGCGATCACCATGTAGCTTCTCGCATGATCCTCCTTTCCAGCTTTTTCAAGTTCTTTTTAAACGTGCATGAAAGCGAAGAGGCAACGTTAAGAATGGTTGACGAGCTAGATGGGGTTCCTCCACCCAGCTCGTCCGTGTTTTCGTGTTTTCGACTGTTCTTTGATGATGCGGCTAGGAAACATATTTTAACCCCACTTTTTCATCGTTTATAATGGTGATACTTGTTCTTGGGGGAATCCTAGCATAACGCGGCCGAGGTTTGTAGTCTGGATTTGCACGTTCAAGTGCAACCGCAATTGCATCCACTGCTATGTTAAAGGGAGGTTTAAAGAAGAGCTTAAAACGAACGAAGCCATGAAGCTCCTAGAGGAAGTGAGTACATTAAAACCTGGATTCATATCCATCACCGGAGGCGAACCCCTCCTCAGAAGGGACCTGTTCTCTCTCTTCGAATACGCTGGAAGCCTTGGAATGAACGTTGGAATGGTAACTAACGGCCACTTCTTGGGCGACGACGTGGCAAAGATGCTTAGCAGACTTGAAGTCTACGTCTCCCTGAGCTTTGACGCCGCTACGAAAGAAACATGTGAGACTTTAAGAGGCGAAGGGGCTTGGGATAGGGTTATGGCGGCTGCTGAAAGATTAAGGAGTAACGGCGTCGAGTTTAACCCCGTAATGACGTTAACCTCTCTAAACTTGGGCGAAGCTGGAGAGTTTGTTAGGCTTGCAAGCACGCTAGGAGCAGACCATGCTGCGCTGATCCCCGTCATCCCGTCAGGGAACGCTTCAAAAAGCCTCCTGCCAAACCCGGCTCATCTAGCACTAGCCATAAAGGATGTGGAGAATGTGGCTGACGAAGCGGGCTTCCCGGTTAGCCTTTGGTGTACTCCCTTCGCTAAAGCAATGGTTCATTCACCATACGTCTACCCGGGAGGATGCAGCAACCTGTCGATGGACTTGGACCCCGTGGGAAACGTGCTTCTATGCGACGTTTTAGACTTCAAACTGGGAAACA
This sequence comes from Candidatus Freyrarchaeum guaymasense, assembly GCA_030587405.1. Next base: position 11,812 of record JAUQZD010000026.1, read on the forward strand.
TTTTAGAGGATGGAGGAAAGGTTGCCTGGCAAAAGATGCGAAGCAGCCAGCTGTACAGGAGTCTATGTGACCCCTCAAGGCTTTCAGGGAAGTGTGCGGCTTGCAAGTTTAGGGACGTCTGCATGGGCGGGTGTAGGGCGAGAGCGTACTTAACCACTGGAAGCTTCTTTAATCCAGATCCTCTCTGCCCAATGTAGAACTCACAGAGACAGGTACCCATCAACCCTTAATGTTTCACTTTAAAACCCCTTTAGGCCACGTTTAAGCCGTCAAGTCAAGCAAACACGCCATATTTTCAACTCTTTTTAACTCTTTATCAACTCCTAAAAATATCCTAAGAATGGAAAGGAAGATGTAATAACTATTATTGAGAGCCGCTTGTTACCAACTACTTTTATTATTTTTTCGCTTAAAAATGAAAGAGTTAATAAGCGTATAGGCTTCATTTATTATCCGTAGCTTTACAATTCAGTGGTTGCGTGGCTAACATGGCTGAAGACGCTGACATTGAGATCATTGTAAAAGAAGTTAGTAAATCTATAAGGGAGGTTCAGGATAAGCTCCCTGGATTCCACACGCTTCTACTCCTCCTCTTAGAGGAGTTGGAGGTTGAAAAGCTAGAGGACGTAGTTAAGGTTGCCATATTAAACCCGAAAAAGTTCTATAGCACGTTCATAAAACTGTTAAAATCCCCCCTAGTCGCAGACGGATACATATATCTCCTACTAACAACCATCTTCAAAAAGTATAGAACCTCATTTACTGTCAGCGACGCTGTGAAGGCGTTAAGAAAGGGAGATTTAGACAAATGGAGAAAAATAATTAGAGAGTTATCTATGAAAATTGCCGGGGAACGTTAAACCTATGTCCTCTTGAATTCTGGAAAGTTGGTTTCGGTTATTGGCTCCCAGCTCATTTCCATCTTTTCCAGCACGTCCCTCGAAAGAGATCGAAATATGGAGTGGTAAAGCTCTGGCGTCAGCCATTTCAGCGTTATCCCTCTCCTTTTCACCCTCTCCTCCACCTCTTGAGATGCTAGTTTTAGTGGGTCATACCGTATGGATGCAATGGCTCGGCCCCAGTAATCCGTGTAGGGAGGCGTCCAAACCCTGTACGGCCTTACTATAGGGAAGACTTCCCTCATGGTTGCAAGCACCCTATAAAAGAACTCCTCACATGAATCAGGCGATTCAACATGTGTCGTGAAGATTCCGCCATCCGACAGGTGCTCTCTCACAAGAATGAAGAACTCTTTGGTGAAAACAGACTTAGCAGGGCCCACGGGGTCGGACATGTCATTTATTATCACGTCAAACTTCTGGCTGCATTTTTCAAGAAATGCCCTGCCGTCATCAAAGATTAACTTGACTCTTGGGTCGGAGAAGCCAGCAGATATTTCTGGGAAGTACCTTTTAGCTGTTTTGACGACTTCCTCGTCGATTTCCACCACGGTGACTGATTCAACGTTATGCTTTACAACTTCAGTGGTTGACCCCCCATCTCCTCCTCCTACTATGAGCACGTCCTTCGGGTTTGGGTGAAGGAGGAGGGACGGGTGAACCATACTCTCATGAATGTACGCGTTAAACTTAGAGGAAAGCTGTATTTCCCCGTTAAGAACAAGGAGCCTTCCAAAAACGCTTGAATCGTACACCTCTATCCTCTGATACCTTGAAAAGCAAACGTACACGGGTTTAACTTTGATAAGCGTCATCCTCGCCTCGCTCTGCCAGCTTGCAAACCATAGTGTTAAGCTTTCTCCATCGCTCATAATGCCTCCTCCATCTGATAAATTAAGGACGCTGTTAAAGAACTTGGCTATAGGTTTTAAGGTTTTCAGCATCACACCTTTAAGCACTCGCAGGGGACGGCGGCTTTCATCCGGGTGGAGGACAGTCACCACACCTAATCCTCATAACCTAGTCTTCATAAATATACATCAATAAACATATATCGGGGCATGTTCTATTAATTATTTAACTATCTCCCAGTTTCTTAAATGCTGGAAGAAGAAAAACATATACTTTATCTGTCAGAAGTTAGAGTAAATAGTTCTAACGTTTGAACGCCGGGTAGTGTCCTTGAAAAAACACCCTTAGAAAATTTATTGGAGGACTTGGAGTTGAAAGTCGTAGTCCAGCCGTGCAGCGGCTCCGGGAAAGTCTACGGGGTAGTTGCAAGGGAGGCAGTCCGAATCCTAGCTGAAAAGCTGAGACCTGGAAAGGTCACGTACCTCTGCCTCCCTAGGCTTATATGCGAGGACGAAGAAGCTAGAAAGTTGATTAAGGAGAACCCTTGCATAACGGTTGACGGGTGCGCAAGCAGATGCGCTAGGGAGCTTGTTGATGAGGCTGGAGGAAAACTGCTAATGAGCCTATCGGTTGTTGAAGTGTTAAGGGAGAACAGGAGGCTTAAGCCAAACCCTCATTCCTTGATAAGCCTTGATGATAAAGGGTGCAAGCTTGCCGAGAAAGTTGCGGAGAAGCTGGCTTTAGAAGTAGATCGAATACTGGGGGCGTGACTCATGGGCTGGGAGTCTTTCACACCCAAGCTTGTAGGAGTAATCCCATGTGGAGGCGAGGAGCTTCCTGAGGGCGAGGTTACACGCCTCGCTACGGGGATAGTCGTAGAAAAGCTACGTAAAGGGCGGACATCAACTCTATGCTTACCTCTCCTACTACGTAAAGGAGAAAATGAGATATCATTCATAGAGAACTATCCGGTAATCGTGGTTGATGGATGCAGCAAAAAGTGCGGTACCTGCGTCCTTCGAAAACTAGGCTATACCCCTGATGAAACAGTAATTGTTTCAGACGTGGTGGAAAAGCTAGGGACAACCTTATCTCAAGAAACAGTCAACGAACTCTCCCACATGGTGGCTGAGGAAGTAGCTAAAAAAGTCGACATGATTTTCCACAGAATAGCTGAGGATAGGAGAACAGAGCCTATAGAATTGTAACAAAATCATAATGTTAAATGGCTCTCCACGCCTGCAATAAAAACGTTTAGAGAGCCTTCCAAAAGAATACGTTGCAGCAGTGAAAGGGGCAGGTGGACTAGGCCGAGAGGAGCGCAAGCGTCTTTTTTCACCTAAGGAGAGAAAGGAAGGCTGAAAGGTCTCCCCTACTAAGCCCCCCTTCTCTCCCCTCTCTGATTTTTTAATTCTTCAAACCCTCCGGTAGCACTTAAAGTGAAGTCTAACTTAAGAGGGAGAGTGTAGTGTTTAGATGATGAACTAACTGCTTGGCATGTTTCTTGTCTTTTTTGTCTTTTTAAGCGATTTAGCGTGATGAGCTAAGGTTGGAGTACGTTTCTCTCGTGCTGAAAGGGAGTATAAGAAAGTATAAGAAAACTTGAAAAATAATTAAAAAATATTTAAATAACATGTTTCCACTATAATATTTTGCAGTACTTTTAACTGAGTTATTGGGGGAGGATTCTTTTGTCTTCTGGTGACATTAAGCTGCCAGATGAGCTCGCTGAGGCGTGTACTCGTGAGAGAGGGTTTAGCTTTCTTGTTAGGGGGGATCCCGGGTCCGGAAAGACCATTTTAATGCTAAGTGTTTGCAAGCTTCTTAAGGGGTTTAGCGACACCTTTTATGTCACGTCAAGGGTGACAGCCGATGAGCTCGTCGTTGACTACCCTCTAGCTAGGGAGGCCTTAGATAAGGATAAGCTTATAGACGCTACAGAAAGCAAAGCGGAAACTAAGCTGGAGATGATGGTTTCCCTAAGAATGTACGATAAGCCTTCTTTCCTACAGACAATTTATTCTTTTATTAAGAAAAGTGGTAAGCCTGCTACGGTCATTGTTGATAGTTTGGAGGCTTTAAAGTTTGCCTTGAAAATGCCGCAGGATGACATGTCCCTCGAGGAGGCCCTGATCGACATTTCCAGGGAGACTTCAGGAAAGATTTTCTTCGTCATGGAAAGCTCTAAGAGGACGGTTCTAGATTACATGGTTGACGGGATAATTACCCTTCAAAAGAGTGGTGAGGGTAGGCTCATCAGAACTCTTAGAGTAGAGAAGATGCGTGGCATTCCGATAAGGCAGCAAGTACATCTTTTCACCCTGAGAAACGGTGTTTTCCAAGCCATAGAGTCGGAGCGCTTCTCCTTAGCGCAGAGGGTCGCTAGATCCGACGTGAAGCCAAGCATGACCCCATGCTCACCCCAACATGCCAACTATATTTCGACGGGCATAAAGGGGTTAGATGAGCTGCTTGGAGGAGGCTACCTTAAAGGAAGCTTTAACCTTATCGAAATAAAAGGTGGTGTGGGGGAAAGATACGACTATCTTTACATACCAACTATAGTGAACCACATCCTTAAGGGGGGAAGCATAGCCATAATCCCGCCGGGGGGAACTCCTGGGAGAACCGTGATGAACCTTCTATTCCGCCTCCTACCCGAAGAGCAAGTTGAAAGACGAGTCATAGTGGGAGACGTAGCAAGCAGATACTCCGAGGAAGCCGGTGAAAGCGTAGTTCCCTTAAAAGGAGAAGACATTCCTAAGGACTTTAGCTCCCTGCTTCACATGCTAGGCGAACGAGAGGGAGATAAAATAATTGTTGTAGGAATGGATACGCTGGAGCACTTGTACGGGCTAGACCAGCTGGCATTAGCCTTAGGGGAGATGGCTACGGCAGCTAAGCGATCCGGGATCGTTGAAATAGGACTGGTTAAGTACGGTCAAGCAGTGATAGATGCACTTAACCACCTAGCAGATACGCATATGAGGGTTGAAAACGTTGAGGGAACGGTTGTAGCCTACGGCGTTATCCCCCATACACCAGCGTTCTCCCCTCGACTTACCGACGAAAAAGGGTTAAACGTTGAGATAATACCAATAGTGTAAGAGCTCGTAACGTCTTTACGTCCTTCCTCCATTAACTGAACGTTTTCGGGTGAAAGATTTCCCAGGGGGCTGCAACCGTTCGTAGGTGTTTCCCATGCCTTTCCAAGTGTTCTATGATGGATCATGGAGAGAAAATGGTTTAGGATTTAATTTAAGAGCTTAAAAGGAGCGTGCACTTTCCTTAAGAATAGGAAGCTTAAAAAGGTGCAGGTAGAACTATAAGAAGTAAGCATGTTGGCGGGTGTGCCCGAAATGGCTAAGCGATGCTTTATGGGAGGCCCATGCTCCTAGTCTACGTGGGGGTGCTTTCTTGCGTTTAGGTGTTAAGGGGTTAGACGATGTTATCCGAGATTTCCCAGATAGCGGGCTAGTCATAATTGCAGGCGGTCCAGGTATTGGTAAGAGTGTTTTGGCTGGGCAGTTCATTTATAGGGGGGTTGTTGATTACGGCGAAAGAGGGGTTTATGTGAGTTTCTCTGAAACCAAAGCTGCCTTTTACGCTAGCATGGCGTCGCTTGGCATGGACTTTGAAAAGCTGGAGAGGGAGGGACTCTTCCACTTTCTTAATTTCTTCATTTCAAGAAAGGAGGATTTTAGCCTCTCACTCGACAGCTTGCTGGAGTCCATCTCTAAGTTTAATGCGAGAAGGGTGGTGTGCGATTCGATAAGCGTCATTTCCCCCCTGCTAAGCGAGTTCGAAACAAGAAAGCTCATCCAGGTTTTAAAGGCCTTAGTTGTCAACATGAACGCCCTCTGCGTCCTCGTATGCGAGACATCCAGCGAGGCTAAGAGCGACGAGCTCGGCTCCCTAGGCTTCGTCTCCGACGTGATCATCCTTTTAAGGTGGAGGGAGGAGGGAGCCTGGAGGGTTAAGGAGCTCGAAGTTTTAAAGGTTAGAGGCGTTCCCGTCGAGAAAGGCATCTACGAGTTCGACATAGACAGGAAGCATGGCGGCCTATGGGTTATCTCACCTCCAAAACCCGCTCTTAGAGGGGGTCGCTGGGAGAGGGTGGCGACGGGGGTTGAGTGGCTTGACGACGCTCTTCAAGGCGGATTGTATCGTGGCTCTCTAACCATGGTCAAAGGCGAGTCGGGAACAGGTAAGACGTGTCTCTGCATACACATAGCTGCTAACTCAGCTAGTAGAGGAGAAAAATGCGTTTACGTGTCTACTGAGGAGAGTGAGGACGAAGTTTACCATCTTCTCGAAGAGTTTGGTTTTAACTTGGAATCCATTAAAGGCGGCATGCGCGTCATACGCTTAATGCCTGACGAGAGCAGCCCGTCAAGGCTATACAGCTTCTTCGACTGCCTGGTGGACGAGGAGAAGCCAAGCATTCTGGTCATCGACAGCTTAACCCCGTTCAAGTATGCAATGAGCCATGAACGCTTCTACAAGTTTTTAAGGTACATGCAGTCCCTAGTTAAAGCTAACAGGTTCGTGCTGGTCGCCACATCAACCCTCTCGCTAATCGAGGAAACAGTCGAGACGGACATAATAGGCCTCTTCGACAACCTGTTCATCCTGCGGCATGCCTTAACGGACGGAGCCCCCCATAAAACACTATTTATAGTTAAAGCGAGGAGCAGCGACCACCAGAAGACACCTCTACGGTTTGAAGTAACAACTCAGGGGATAAGAACGGTTGGCGAGAGGGCGCCAATGACCGCCACATGAAACGTGAAGCTAAATGTTAGTAGAGGCGTTCAACGGAAAGATTTTTCAACTTTCCACTTAAACGCTCCTTTACGGAGGGATCTCCTTGAAGGCTATAGTTATCGACTTCAGCCTCTCTAAGGCTGCCTTAACTCTTGCAGGAGCTAAGCTGTCTAAGAGCGCATACTACGGTCCTCTCTCCATGGTCTCGTTCAGAGCAGACTACCCTGAGCCTAAGCTGCCAGGGCCAGAATGGGTAAAGGTCAGAAGTGTCCTCTCAGGGATCTGCGGGTCTGACATGCGCCTCATAACGCTTTCGGAAAGCATGTACCTCTACCCCCTAACGTCTTTCCCCCTCATCCCCGGACACGAAGTTGTCGGCGTGGTTGAAGAGGTTGGCTCAAAGGCTGAGGGCGTGGAGGAGGGGGACAGAGTAGTTTTAGACGACGTGCTGCCATGCAGAGTTAGGGGGATAAAAGACGCATGCCCGTCGTGCCGTGAGGGAAGGTACTCCCTATGCTACAACTTTGATAGAGGAGTTATTTCCCCGGGACTCTTCACCGGCTTCTGCAGGGATACTGGGGGGGCATGGGGGGAGTACTTCGTAGCACATCACTCCCAACTCTTCAAGGTCCCTGAGAACGTCAGCGACGATAAGGCAGTCTTCACCGAGCCATTCTCCGTTTCCCTTCACGCAGCATTGAAGGGGATTTTAAGCGTTCCAGAGGATGGAACCGTGGCCGTGGTAGGGTGTGGCATGATGGGTATAGGCGTAATAACGGCACTTCGCACACTAGGGTTCAAGGGGGAGATAATAGGCGTCGACATCTACAGGTTTCAGACCGAGACAGCTAGGAGGTTTGGGGCCAGCAAAACCATCTGCCTCGAGGAGGGCGGTAAAACCATAGAGGGGGTAGCGGAGTTGACGGGTGGAAGGGTGTACTATCCTCCAAGAGATAAGCCGATGTTCGTTGGAGGAGGAGTCGACGTGGTCTTCGAGTGCGTTGGCCAAGCGCAAACCGTAGACGACTCGTTAAGGATAGCCAAGCCAGGAGGAACGGTGGTTCTCGTAGGAACAGCAGGCAAACTGAAGGAGGTCGACTGGGCTCCCATATTCTCTAAGGAGCTAACCGTTAAGGGAGTTATAGGGTTTGGGGAGGAGCGCGTGGACGGTGAATCCAGGAGGGCATTCGACCTTGCACTGGAAATGTTCTCCAGTGGAAAAGTAGACCTTTCCCCTCTGCTAACACACAAGTTCCCCCTTGAAAAATATAAGGAGGCCCTATGGACAGCTCTTAACAAGAATAAAGCTAAAGCCATTAAGATCGCTTTCACATTCTCATAGAACCACTCAGCCACTTCAAACATGCTTTTATAGCGGCTGGCGGTGTCCGCTCCACACCCCTTCCTTCATATCTTTTACAATTTTTTACAATTTTCCATTTACCTTACATTGAAGCCCTTCAAAGCCGCCCCAGGAGGGTGCTGGGAAGTAGTTAACGTGAACCTTAAAAGTTCTCCTTAAATTGCAAAGCATGCTTCATTCCGCCATGTTTATTAGAGTTTAACGTGTCTCGTTCTAGGGGGGTTATCTTGGTTAAAAGGCTTGCTGTAGTTGACCCCGAGCGCTGCGTGGGATGCCAGCTTTGCATGTTTGCCTGCACACGCAGGTTCAGCGTTGGAGGGTTCGGAAGAAGCACGATTCACGTGAAGTCCGTTGGAGGGGTTGAGCGTGGCTACGTGGTGGTGGTTTGCAGAGCATGCGATGATCCTGCACCATGTGCTAAGGTGTGCCCGACGGACGCGCTGGTCTCAAGAGGCGGAAAGGGGGTTAGGCTTATAAGGGACAGGTGCATTGGCTGCCAGAGGTGTGTTGAGGCATGCCCTATAGGGGCCGTCTTCTGGGATGACGAGATCAATAAGCCAGCCATATGCGTCTACTGCGGCTACTGCGCCGACTATTGCCCCTACAACGTTATAAAGCTGGAGGAGGTGTAATGATTTGTCGGAGAACATTCCCTCAAAGGTTCTCTACGTGGATCTTTCTAGAAGACGGTTCTGGGCAGAGGACAGGAGAGATCTTTTCGAGGAGTACCTTGGTGGTTCTGGCGTTGCGATCCAGCTTCTTAAGGAGGAGTGCCCTAAAGGGGCAGACCCTCTGGGACCTGACAACCCCATAGTTTTCGCTGTAGGCCCGTTGACCTCCCTCTTCCCGATGGCATCCAAGACTGTAGCCATGTTTAAGTCTCCTTTAACTGGGGAGTTAGGGGAGAGCCATGCTGGCGGAAGAAGCGCTATAGCCATAAGGTCTACTGGTTACGGGGCGATCGTGATTAAGGGTTCAAGCGACATCCCGGTCTACGTAGCTGTCCACGACGGCAAGGTTTACTTCCGCGACGCCTCAGCCTACTGGGGTATGGAGAGCACCTTAACGGTTGGAAGGGTGATAAGGGAGAACGAGCCGGGTAGCGGTGTGAGAACCATAATGAGGATCGGGGCTGCCGGCGAGAGGCTGGTCAGGTACGCCATGGTTACGACGGAGACGTTCAGACACTTTGGAAGGCTCGGACTGGGAGCTGTCTTCGGAAGCAAGAAGCTTAAAGCAGTGGTCGTCTCCGGGAGGAACGTCGTGCCGGTTAAGGAGAAGAAGCTTTACAGGGACTTGTACGACGAGGTTTTCAAGGTGATGGTTGAGTCGGACGCCCTTAAAAAATACCATGAAATAGGGACTCCTATAAACGTCCTCACCCTCAACTCCATTAAAGGGCTTCCAACACGTAATCTTAAAAGCGCCGAGTTTGAAGGTGCTGAGCGTATATCCGGAGAATACCTAGCGGAAAACTTCCTCGGGAGAAGGGTTGCATGCGCCCACTGCCCAATAGCATGCATACACCTAGCAGCCCTAAGGGAGCCGTACGAGGACGAGCCCTACTTCTACAAGACAACGTGGGTCTCATACGATTACGAGTTAACCTACGCTCTAGGATCAATGCTTGGAATATCGGACACCCACGGGTTCCTAATGCTCCTCGACGAGGTGGAAAAGCAAGGTGTTGACGCCATGAGCACGGGAGTATGCTTAGCGTGGGCTACGGAGGCCTACGAGAAAGGGTTATTGTCGAGAGGAGACCTGGAAGGGTTGGAGCCGAAATGGGGGGACTATGAAACATACATAAAAATGGTGGAATTGATCGTTGAGCAGCCTAACGAGTTCTATAAGCACTTGGCCATGGGAGTCGAGGCTGCCGCGTCAAGGTATGGTGGCTTAGACTTCGCCCTCGCCTTCGG
>JAUQZD010000030.1 GCA_030587405.1 Candidatus Freyrarchaeum guaymasense
CGTACCTTGCTAGGTTTACTTCCAGGTATTGTTTGTTTGGTTTGATGCTGATTTTGAGTTTTCCATCCCTGCACGTGAAGAGTGTTGATTTTATGTAGACCGTCTTCCCCGCTATTTTGGGTTTGGATTTCGCCCTCCCCTTGTTGTATAGTTTTATCCATCCCTTGGCTAGTCCTATGGCTGAGTTTATGGCTGAGTCGACGTAGTGTTTTGAGTACTTCCAGTCCTTTAGGAGGTTGTTCCTCAGCTTCCTCCTGTCCCCGGCCCTGAATTTTAGGTGGGCCTTTCCACTTCGGTGGTGGGTGACGTGGCTCATAATTTCTTCTAGCGCTTTCTTCTTCGCTTCGAAGCATGCTTCTATCAGGTCTCTCGGCGTTTCTATTGGAATCTTGTATGACTTAACCGCTGCTTCCTTCAAGTATTTTCCTCACCTCGCTTTCCAGGATCCTGCACCTTCCGCTTGGGAGCCTTACCGCCCTATCCCCTTCTTGACCGCCCAGCAACGGTATGCCTGTCAACCCAGGGAGAAGTTCAGCCACTCCACCACCCTAAGCATTCCACCCTTCCCCCACATCCACCACAAACCCCAACAGACCAAATAAGCATATTAAGTCTTTCTAAAGCGTAACAGTTACGCAAGGCGTCCAGCCCACGTTTACTCTAGAGGGGTTTCAGCCGGAATGCCGCCTGCCAAGTGAGGGAGGGTGATTAATGTTTTGTTGGGAATGCTTCTTTACTGGTTAAGTTGGCAACGTTTTCATGCTACTGGCTGGTGCCTCCTGGTTTATGATGGTTTCTCCGCCAGTATGAACGCTGATATGAACGTTTTAATGTTTTTTAGGCCGGCGGACGAGAAGAAATCTATGAGTTCACGCCTCGTATACGTTCTATTGCCTCCCATTAAAGCCAGCATCACGTCGAATGATGTTAACGCCTTTTTCTTTCTGAATGGAGTTGAGGTCATAACTATTCCTCCAGGCTTCAGTATCCTCGCGGATTCGGCTATGACCTCTCTCGGGTGGTGGGTCCAGTGGAGGAACTGGAAGCTGAACACCGCATCCACCGATTCGTCTTCCATGCCAAATGGCTCTTTCATGGATGGGTCGAGGAGGAGGAAGTCAACGTTTTCAAGCTCCTTCAGAGGGATCATTTTCCCCTGAAAGTTGACGAGCCTGTTCATGCACTCATCTAGGACGTTGTCGAAGAAGTCCGCCGCCACGAGTTGACAGTTGAAGTCGAGGTATTCTAGTATGATGACTGGTTCAACTCCAAACCCGCAGCCTAGGTCAAATATCTTCTTCCCCTTCAGCCTTTTCCCGCCTCCAAGCTCCAGCAGCATCTCACGTCCAAGCCTGTACAGTTCCGTCTGGGTTTGCCAGTAGTAGATCGACGCCACTTCAGGTGAAATGAACTCCTTCACGTCGCCTCTCAAAACCTTAAGGACCTCGCCTGGAAGGTAGGTTTCGCACGCCTTGTAGGATGGCTCGAGATCCCGGCAAGCAGGCATACTCCTCTTAGCCAGAATTTCCTCTACCGCTGGCCAGTTCGTCCTGTAGGCGCCGCCGTCCTCCACGAGAACCTTTAACCCTGCGCAGACTGTTAGAGTGTCCTTAAGGATGTCAAGCCTCTTCACGCCTCCCAGGAACTCGGCTACCTCCTCCACCCTCCGGGGAGTTTCTAAGTACTCGAGGACTCCCAGGTTTTTCAGTAGGAGTACGAGTTGAATTCCATAAGTCAAGTCTGCAAGGCGCTCACCACCCCACAAGCCCCTGAAATTCTTCAAGATCTTAGAAATAACTTTCACCTTCGCCGTAAACGACACCAAACCACCCCATTCACTTTTTAGAATTTATCACTACGTGAACAACATAATTAATCTTTTGCATTTTAAACAGTGCACCGCCGGGTAGGTAAACCCTTCACTAGAAGTTCTAGGGAAGAGCCATCAAATTGTTTACACAGCGTTCCGGAGGGATGCCTCAAACGGTAATCAAGGTAGAGCTGGGGCCTCTTAAATGCAGGTCCACGGCCAACTTTTCTTGCCTCTGCCCTGTAGTCGACTTTGAAGGCATCTATTGTTCCGCGTTTTCTTTGGTGTCTGCATGGTTGTGGCTGGGTGAAGGACGTTATGGAGTTACTGTGCCGTGTAGCCTGCTAGGTACTTGTAGGGTGAAGGGGGCTGAGCGGATTAACGCGGGAGAGTAGAGGGGTTTCTGAAGGATTGCCTCTTCTCTCGCTTCCGCCCGAGATGCTTCTTGCTATTCCAGCTTCACCTTTTTATCGGTATCGGATGGTGTAGAAAGTTTTATATACGAGTTAGTAATACTTTTCTCAAAAAAAGTATTACGGAGAGATGATGGATGCACATACCTGACGGCTACCTTGACATTACGATAGTAACCATCTGCGCGGTAATATCGGGAGTGTTCATAGTTCTAGGGCTAATACAGGCGAAGCGCTACATGGAAGATAGACATGTGCCCTTGATGGCCGTGCTCACCGCAGGCGTCTTCGCCGCTCAGCTGCTAAACTTCCCAATAATTGGAGGGACAAGTGGCCACCTAGTTGGTGGGACGCTGATCTCAGTATTCCTAGGCCCTCTTGGGGCGGTGATATCGATGACTATAATACTGGTCCTGCAGGCCCTGCTCTTCGGAGACGGGGGAATATCAGCCCTCGGAGCGAACATACTTAACATGGGCGTTATAGGAGGGGTTGTCGGATACTACGTGTACGTCATAATTAGAAGGCTTGTCGGCAGAGGAGGCTGGGGTGTAAGGCTTGGAGCAGCAATAGGGTCATACGTGTCGATAGTTCTGGGAGCGCTGGCGTGCGGCGTCGAAATAGGAGCGTCGTCCCTGTTCCCCTACGGGGTTGGGGTAACCGTTCCAGCAATGGTTGGGTGGCATCTCATAATAGGGATAGGTGAAGCTCTGATCACTAGCGTGGTGGTGGAGTACGCTCTCCGGGCTAGGCCAGACATGCTTGCACTACCAAAGGTAGGGTTCCGAGGATTGCTTAGGAGGCTTGGGAGAGAAGAGATAGAGAGGGAAGAGAAGGAGGAAATGGAGGCCATCACTGGGGGTGCCACCGCCTTTAAAGGGTAGGTGGAGGGTGGCTGCGATGTCACCGGTTGAAACGTTTAAAGCTGCTTGGAGGCAGAGGTGGTTTAGGCTCGGCGTTTTAGCAGGGCTAATAGTCATAGGAGTCTTCCTCCCCTTAGCTTCAAGTAACCCTGACGGGCTAGAGCGCACAATTGAAAGCCTGATACAGCCGTTAGACGTAACTGCTCAACTCATGATTTACGGGAGTATTACGGGTGAGACGGGGCCGCTGAGCGCGTGGCTGAGTTTTCTGGGATTGCAGTACCTGCTGCGGGCCCCCATGCCAGATTACATGTTGTTACAGTTAGCTCCAGACGTGCAGCTGAACTATTGGCTTGAAATGATAGGGGCGCTTAACATGCTGGGAATACTGCAAGTCGAGATCCCGGAGGAGGCCGCATCGCTGCTCCTGAGCATGGTTGGAGGAAACGACTACCTAGCATCGCTTTCAGCTTCGGTCATAGGCTTCTTCATCACCCTTGGCGCGGCTTGGCTGTTAGGCTCCGTACTGAGGAGGAAGGAAGCCTAGATATGACGCCTTAGGCAACACCCCTGCGAGGATCTCAGGGTGGGTGCCACTCCACCGCCTTCCCCAACACCCACCCTCTCCTCATTTTTTCCGAGGCTGATTAGTAATAATTTTTACGTAAGAAATATTAAAGAGTGGGCGTGATATTCCGTGAGGTGTGACGTTTGGAAGCGGGCTTTAAGGAGTTCCTTGCCTTCTTCAGAGAGTTCCTAGACGTGGAAAGGTTCGGTGAGGTTAACTCGCCAATTCACAGGCTGGATCCGAGAGTTAAGATCGTGGTTCCCCTAGCCTTAATTTTCTCAGCGTTGCTTTTAGACAACATAGGATGCCTTTTAGTGCTTGCAGGCGCCATTGTGGCGTTGCTCTTCGCATCCCGGATACCTAAGACTGCATTCGTCTCCCGGACAGGGGCCTTCACACTCTTCAGCGTGGTGGTGATGCTGCCTGTCCCATTCATGTCGATGGGAACCCCTATAACGTTCATCCAGCTTCCATTCGTAACGCTTACTCCGACGTTTGAAGGGGTTTACAGGGCTGCATCCTTCATCATCAGAGTATGGGTTTGCATAGCGTCCGCTCTGCTCTTAAGGTTCACAACGAAGTTCCCTGAGATGGCGGCTGGGCTGAAGGGGCTCGGAGTGCCCAGCCTGCTCTCATCCATGCTCCTTCTAACTTACCGGTACATCTTCCTTTTCGCCGATGAAGCATTCTCGATGCTTCAAGCCAAGGAGCTTAGATGCGTTAGAAGAGAGAAGTTCCTGGAGAGGGTGAGAGGGGTGGGAAGAATAGCGGGAAACCTTCTCCTCAGAGCATACGGGAGGGGGGAGCAGGTCTACTACGCCATGCTTCTGAGGGGGTTCTCCGGCGGAAACTACATTCCGGCTAAAGAGCTTAAACCTTTAAGTAAGGGTGACGTCTGCTTCGCCGCGGCTTTCGTAGCGTTCTGCAGCGCCGTCGTTGCGTTAAATAAGGCTACTCTCCCGTTCATGGCGGTGCCATTCCCGCTGTTCACCCTTCTCATCCTAGACGTGCTCTCTAAATGGATTATCCTGTTTTCACCATTTCTGGGGGTTTTTATGGTTGTGTGACGTGGCTGTAAGGGCGGTTGACGTATGGTTTTCTTATCCTGACGGAACAGAGGCTTTGAGAGGGGTAAGCTTCGAGGTTTTGAAGGGTGAAGTAGCAGTTATCCTGGGGCCCAGTGGAGCCGGCAAGTCGACTATCCTCATGCACTTCGCGGGGCTACTGTCTCCAAGGGCAGGTGAGGTCTACGTGGTGGGCGAGAAGGTTTCAAGGAGGAACGTTAAGGAAGTCAGGAGGAGAGTGGGCTTCGTCTTCCAGAACCCTGAAAACCAGCTTTTCTGCCCTACCCTATGGGACGACGTAGCGTTCGGCCCGGTGAACATGGGGCTCCCTCAAGAGGAAGTTGACAGGAGGGTTGCCGAGGCCCTGGAAGCTGTTGGGCTGGCCGGGTGCGCTAGAAAGCACCCCCACCACCTCAGCTTTGGGGAGAAGAGGAGGGCTGCCCTAGCGACTGTTCTTTCAATGGATCCTGAAGTTTACCTTCTTGATGAGCCGACAGCTAACCTTGACCCCTGCAATGCCGAGTTTATCGTCAAGATGATAAGGAGGTTGTCGGGTGAGGGGAAGACGATACTGGTTGCGACCCACGACGTGAATATGCTTCCGCAGATAGCGTCTAAAGCGATCATAATGAGTGAGGGGACGGTGTTAGCCGCCGGCCCACCGGGAGAACTGCTTTCAGATGGTGAACTAATGGGGAGGGCTGGGCTTCAACCCCCCATAATTACTAGGTTCTTCAGCAGGGTTCACGAGAAGGGAATACTCAACGTGGAGAAGCCATACCCGATATCCATCGAGGACGCGGAGCAGAGAGTGGTTCAAGCCCTTAGAAGAAGGATGGGCGAAGCCATGCAGAGATTGCGTTAACCACAGCCGCTTACTGATGACGCATAAGAGCGGCGTGCCGGGTTATGGTGCTAGGGTGGATGGAGTCGTTTCATTCGAAGGGCGCTGCGCATGGGGAGAGGCTCGTCGACGTCATACCTTATGGTGTTGAATGCTTGGATGAAGCGTCGAATGTAGACGTGGCAGTCGTCCTGAAGAAGAAGGGTAATGTTAATAGGGAGGCGCGAAGGGTGAGCAGGGTTCTAAAGGACATCATGAGTCTTCTATTTTTCCAGTCAGTGGATCTGGTGAGATGTAGTTCCCGGACGGAGGATGGATTAATAAAATAAATAGGAATATATCTTATACTTATAATTAATAAAGCGGGACAAAG
>JAUQZD010000066.1 GCA_030587405.1 Candidatus Freyrarchaeum guaymasense
CCACGGAGGACCTCATTAAAATAGAGAAAAGGTGTGTTGAGTGGCGGTGGAAACTAAAAAAGTTCACACACAGGTTAAGTGTTGTACATGGCGACTACCACCCTTGGAATGTACTTTTTAGAGAAGGAACAGACTTCACTCTTCTAGATAGGAGTAGGGGGGAGTGGGGTGAGCCGGCGGACGATGTAACATCTATGTCAATAAACTACTTCTTCTTCAGTGTTATCACGTTCGGCGAGCTTACAGGGCCATTTAAGCAATTATTTGAGTTGTTTTACGAAAATTACCTCGACAAGACAGGAGACGAAGAGCTCCTTAAAGTTGTTCAACCATTTTACGCTTGGAGAGGAGCTGTAATATCGCACCCTCAATGGTATCCAACTCTAACACCCAAAACAAGGAGGAAACTGCTAAACTTCATAAGAAACGTTTTAGAATGCGAGGTATTCAACCCTAAAGAAGTCAACTCGTACCTTAAAGATACTTAACGCAACGCTGAAGTGGCACACCGTAAAAATTAGAGAAATTAAACTAGAGGGTTCAAGCCACCTGCTCTCACTTCTTTCTCCGTAATTTTTTTACTATGGGTTCTGCGGTCAGGGTTATTATGTCCCATGTTGGGCAACTTATAGGTGCGTAGCATGTCTCAAGCCATTCTAATTCCTCCACGTTCATGTCTGCCTGCATGGCTGCTGCTATAACGTTAATTTTCTGATGCACATCTTCATACCCGACAATCTGTGCTCCTAATATTCGTCCCTCTTGGTCCGCCATTAGCTTCATCCTTATTGGTTTACCTCCTGGCATGTACTCCGGCTTGCTTGAGTACGTCATTTTGCCTATTACAGGTTTTATACCTGCACGCTCCAAGTTTCGTGTAATTGGTCCAACAGCCGCCACTTCCACACCAAACACCTTTGTTATCCTTGTTAATAATACTCCTTTAGGCATGGCTGCGTCTCCGCCAGCAGCATTAATACCTGCTACTTTACCCTGCCTAACCGCTATGGTTCCCATTCCTATTGGTACAGGTTGTCCCGTTACGAAGTCAACATACTCCGTGCAGTCTCCTGCAGCGTATATTCCCTCAACGCTAGTCCTTGCCCGTGAATCCACCTTTATGTATTTCGTATCGCCCAGTTTAACTCCTGCCTTCACAGCTAGCTCTGTATTAGGTCTAACACCTGCAGAGATAACGACAAAGTCTACAGGAACAGACGTTTCTTCACCTGTCCCCCTGTTTTTCATCACAACTTTTTCCGCTTTTTCCTCTCCTATAAGTTCAGTCACTGCCGTGTTAACATAAACGCTCACCCCATGCTCTTCAAGCGCTCCCTGAATCATATCCGACATGTCTTGGTCGATCATTAACGGTAGAACGCTCGGAAGAAATTCTACGATCGTTACGTTTACTCCAAGCTCAACTAATGCCTCCGTAGTTTCCACTCCTATAAGCCCTGCCCCTACTATGACGCAGTTTTTCCCTTTCTTTGCTGCTTCATGAATTGCCCTCGCATCGTCTATTGTCCTTAACGAGTAAACGTTGTTTTTCCCCTCTACACCCTTTATAGGCGGAAAGGCAGGTTTTGACCCTGTGGCTAGCACTAATGCATCATATTCAAGCTCTTTTTCCTGCCCGCTCTTCATGTCTCTTATAGTTACCATCCTATCGCTGGTGTTTACGTCGACAGCCTCTGTTTCAAGAAGCAAGTTCATTTTTCCGAAACGTGAATACCATCCTGCATCATGAGTTATAAGGTTCGTGAACTCTGGAATCCGCCTTGAGATCGTGTATGGAAGGCCGCACCGGGAATACTCTGGGTAAGGCTCTCTAGTTATTAATGTTATCTCTGCTTTCCTGTCAGTTTTCCTAGCCCATATTCCCGCCGTAGTTCCTGCGGCACCTGCCCCAATGATAACTATCTTAATCACTTCCATCACCTCGCATCTCCTGAACCCATTGAGCAGTATTTTATTTAAAAAGTTTCTCGGTTTCTTAATCGAGTTAAAGGCTGATATAAAAAGAGGCTGTAGTTATTTTAGCCGCTCTCTCATTCCATCCAGATTGTAACTATGGTAAAACGTGATAAGCTTTCACTTAAGATTGGATCGAGTGGCTAAAACTAAATTAGCTGATAAACTCTTCTTTTCATTCTATTATTACTCCTTCTCCATTACACATATCGCATAAAACCCGTCCAGTCCCCCAGCAAGTCTTGCAAATTAGCCCACTATATGGATCAAGGTTTCCTCTCCCTCCGCATTCAGGACACTTGACCCTTCCTGCCCCTCCGCATTTAGGACATTTTCTCCGCATCCTTCACCACCTAACTACTTTTCCTCTTCACCTTAACGCTTTGGCTGAAACGATTTTAATTATGCTTTTATCCTCTAATTTATGCTCCTCTGAAAGGCGCTGTTTTGTTCGGGCGTCTAAAGCGTAGATAAATGTTTCTCCTAACTCTGTGTGTATCATATACGCTAACTCTCTTACCGTGGTTCCCTTGGGGACCAGTAATGCATCTGGCAATACATTTCCTTTATGATCTGTAAATTTATTCATGTCCTCTACAGGATAAACAGTTATCATGCCTAGAACGTCGAAAACTGCTCTGTTTATTGCGTCTTGAACGCCTGTTGAACCATAAACGTCAAGTATTTCCTCTCTTATTTTCTCCAACGTCTCTTTCTGTTTTTCAGTTAGTTTTTGCGGCTTTAATATTTCGAAATCGTTATCGCCAGGAAGGTAGTTTATTACATCGTCTCTTGCTAGCACTCTTAAGAAGTACTCCGCGAGGGCGCTGGCTGCTACAAATTTTATGTTTTCTTTTTTAAAAGCTTCAATGTTCTTTTTGGCTGTCTTTCTGTCTATTTTATTCAGACAGATCAAAATGGGCTTTGATACTTTTCTGAGCTCATGGGAAAACGTGTAAAGGTCATCATCACCCCACCGGCTCGGCTTAGTTGGGTCAAAACCAGCAGACTTAACAGCCATTCTAACATGATAGCGTCTTATTGCAAGACCTGACAGTTTCTCTGTAAGAATCTCTTCTAATGATTTAGCACCTGACTCAACCTGTCTTACAATTCTCTGCCAGTCTTTACTTATTATCTGCTTAAACCACATCGCTACCTCTCTCTCTAAAAACTTAACGTCATCCATAGGGTTCCACGATCCTGGTTCTACGGGCCTTCCTTCAGCGTCACATGACCCAGATGCATCTACAACGTGAATTAGGACGTCTGCTCTCCTAAGGCTGTCAAGAAACTGATTTCCAAGTCCTCTTCCTTTCCATGCATCAGGGACAAGTCCTGCAACGTCCAAAAGGTTTACTGGTATAAACCTATTGCCCTCTATGCACATCGAGTTTTGTGGGTTGTCTTTCACACCTAACTCCTCACATACACATTTTACCCTTACGTAGCCTACTCCTTGTTGTGCATCTATCGTTGTGAAAGGGTAGTCCGCTACCTTGTAAGATGTCAAGCTTGCAGCATTTAGGAACGTTGTTTTGCCTGAATTTGGCTTCCCAACAATCCCTATTAATATGTCCATTATCCCATCTCTCTTTTACGTTCTAAAAGAGATTCTCTAGAAAGTCCTCCTAAATTTAATTAAAAACGGCCTAAAAACTTGATTTATTTTTTAGATAGCTAACTTCTCATTCAACTTAATTAACTAAATTGAAAGTAACTTGAGTAGGTTCCTTCTTCTACTATTTCTCAGAAATTTCTTCTATATTCTCTTTCGAAAAAACCCCAAGTTATTTTGCTTCCAAATGATCGTAGTCCTTTTTCCTTAAGTTGCTTAAGAATGCGGACAGCATATTCTTTCGATATTTCTCCCCTCTTCGTAAGGTATTCGATGATCTCTATAGCTTCTTCCTCTTTGTCGCACCTTCTCATCAGTCTTACAACATCTATATCTCTTATTTCGCAAGTTCTAACCCCTGTTATTCGTATTCTAATATCCTCTCTATTCTCAAGCTCCCTTGCAATATTAGGAAACTCCTCTCTTAACTTCTTCATGTTATACTCCATTCCTCTCCCCCAAATCCTCATTCACCTTCCCCTTACCCAAAAGACTTTCTGTGAAATACAATAAAAAGATTATGTTTACTTGCTTAAAGCCCTCGTTCGTTTCGATTTTTAAAAAGGAAGGAGTGGCTTCTTCAGTCTATAGTGTAACATACCCCGCATTGATCACAGCAACTATAAGGCGGTGTTTGAACACCATCAACCGCCTTATACCACTCCTTAATTAAAAATTTCCTGCTAACTCCCACGTCGATTACTTCCCATGGTTGTTCTGCATCCATAGACCTAAACTTGCTCAAGTCCTCTAAATTAGTAGTTTTTTCTCTTAAAGCCCGCCTCCATGCACCGAATCCTCCTCCATAAAGCGTTGCTAATTCTATTATTTCCCCTAACTCTCTTCCTCCTAAGGATAAAATCGCCTCAATAGCTGCCTTCCGCGGATCCATTCCCTCAAAAACAACGGATTCTTTTCTTAAGAATGAACGTACTTTCTTCATTTTTTCTTTAAGGACCATTTGAGATTGCTGAGGCGCCCATGCAAATGGCGTATGAGGTTTAGGCACGAACGGATTTACACTTACTTTTACACTTGTTCCCCTTCTTAATTTAGAAATCCTACTAACAATCTTCACTATTCCTTCGACGTCCTCCTCCTTCTCAAACGGCAAACCAACTATAAAATACATTTTTAAATTCAATTTTTGTTCTAATATGGTGTCAGCTGCAGAAATTATTTCATCATCGGAAAATGGCTTATTAATCTTTTTTCGCAGCTCCTCTGTTCCCGTCTCGGGGGCTATGGTTACGGTTCTTTGTCCTCCTTTGACCAATGCGTTAAGTAGCTCATCAGATATAACGTCTATGCTTAATGAAGGCAACGATATTTCTAATCCGGAATTTACCATGTTCCAGCACAATTCCGTTATGTTTGGGTGTTCTGAAAGGGACGGCGCTATAAGAGTTACCTTCTTAGTGGCACTCTCCTTCACTCCCCTCTCTACAATTTCCTCAAGGACTCTTCCGCTTCTAATGCGTTTAGGCCTATTACAGAATCCTATTAAGCAAAATCTACAGCCCTTTTCACATCCTCTAGCAACTTCAAGAAGAATAGACCTACCAAAAACAGGCATAACAGGTGAACTGTCGCCTGCTGGTAGCACCTGACTGGTTGGATGAAACATTTCATTAATGTTTTTACACCAAACTCTCTTAACTTTCCCCTCCGTATAAGCTGGAACATAAAATCCTTCCAAGTTTGAGAGTGCTTCGATACGTGTTTCTCTATCTCGTTCTTCGATGCAAATGTCCAATATCCGGTCTATGAGTGCTTCTCCATCTCCAATTACGAAGACGTCAACGAAATCTGATAATGGCTGTGGGTTTTCCACAGCACAGATCCCCCCAGCGACGACTATAGGGTCCCTCTCTCCCCGTTCCCACCTTTTCAATGGAACCCCTGAATTGAGGATCATTTCGATGAACCTTACATAGTCCTCCTCAAATTGAAGGGAAACCCCTATTACCTCAAACTCAGATAACTTAAACCCTGACTCAACGCTTCGAGGCACCTTCCCCGGCTCGTAAAAAAATCTTTCACAAGCTACGTCTTCTCTTAAATTTATAAGGGCATATAATAGACGTATGCCTAAAGATGACATGCCTACCATATACGTATTCGGGTAGCATAATGCGAATCTAAGCTTTACCTTCCGTCTATCTTTTCTAATGGTATTAACTTCTAGGAGCTTTTTCAAGTTAAAGTCACCTAATCCCCTTGGGGAATTCCCTGCAAAACCTGTCTTAAAGTTCTACTTTGCCAAGAAAAATTGAGAATTTATATTTTAAATGTGTTTATTAAAAGAAAATCGCTCTAAAAAATTGGGGAGAAGTGGCGGTAACTCGCAGCTCAGAAGCATCTGTGTATGACGGCGCTTCCGCCTTCCTCATACTCTTTTCTTGTAACCCACATTTTCTGGAATGTTCTTAGTGACGCCAGGATTGACCCGCCGATCCATACACTATAGTGTCTTTCTGGGGGAGCAACTATTTTAATTTCGACATTTTCTGGGACCAGTTCTGATAACTCCTTGTGTAATCTTTCCTTTAATCCTGGGAACATTGTCGAGCCGCCTGAAAGTACTATGTTTCCGTAGAGTTCTCTTCTTAAGTCAACGTCGCATTTCCTGACAGCGTCCACTATGACCTCGTCTAGTGGTGGGGCATCGAGCCCAATAACTCCTGGGTTAAAGTAAACCTCTGGAGCAAGGAACCTTTCAGCACCTACTGTAATTGTTTCTCCATCAGGGAGTACATATGTTTTCTCGATTCCTGAAACTTTCTCTGCAAGCTTCAACTCTTTTTCTGGGTCTAAAGCCACATAACAGAGCTTCTCCTTAATGTCCCTAACAATTTCTCTTTCAGCTGTTGAAACAAAGCTGTACCCACGCTGCCTTAGAAGCCTCCTCAAATATTCTGTTATGTCTCTTCCTGCTAGGTCTATTCTGGTGATTGCATGCGTTAGAGCAAATCCCTCGTAGATGGGTACTATGTGCGTTACCCCATCACCCGAGTCGACTACAAGCCCAGTAGTCCTGCCGGACGCGTAGAGGGATAGGACAGCTTGCATTGCAACATACATCGCCGGTACATTAAATGTTTCAAACATTATCTCTGCCATTTTTTCCCTGTTTTCCCTAGGGTTTAACGGTGGCTCAGTTAGAAGCACTGGGTGCTCCGATGGGTCGACACGTAAATCATTGAAGAATGTATAGTGCCATATTTTCTCCATAGCATCCCAGTCGGAAACTATCCCGTGTTCGATAGGATACACAAGCCTCAGCACACCTCTAAGGTTTAGAGCTTCCTCGCCTATGTAGTATTCCCTTGTGTGGTGTTCTACATCGGTCATTATTGAAGTGTACTTTGGATATCCTATGCATGTAGGCCAAACTGAACGGGGTTGATCTTCCCCTGCAAACCCGTTCTTTGTTAACCCTGTGCCATTATCTAGTACGAGAGGTTTCGCAGCAATCATTTCTTCCTCATAAGCCATTTCCCATCTCCCCTTTTAAGATCTTATCAAGATAAAGCAATTTTTTCTAATTTTTCAGTATACTTATTTGGATTTACTACTATTTTAATTTTTTTAAATGTCATTTTTATCAATAATATAGATGATAAGGTTGACATCTCTTCTAAACCTAATAAAAAATTCTCAAGGAAATTCTTCACGTAAACCAAGCACTCACATCGCCACTAAAAGTGTTTATTTTAAATATGTTTTTGTTATCCCAAATAGTTGAAGGCTAGAAAGGGAGGTGTTTCTCTTGAGCTTCATAAAAGACGAGCGAGCCTCACCAATAGTCGAAGAGGCGATCTTGATTGGTTTGGCAATGTTGGGATTAGCCATAATGCTAAATGTCATGTTCACTATATTTAATTGGTCAGGTGGAATCGCCAATAATCTCTTTAATTACATTAATAACATGTTTAATGGTCTCTTTTAGTCGTGTTTACTTTTGAGGTAGAGTTAAACGAAATGTCACCTTAATCTTTATATTTTCTTCCCTTGGAAATTTATTAGAAACATAGATGGGCATTGTTAAAAAGGGGTTAGTTCCTTGCAGGCTAATGTATGGAAAGGGCGTTTTAACCGGTGCTGGCTTATAAGCATGTTCATCCAACATTCTTTACTTTCCATCGAAGGTGTTAAGATTCCCTCTGTTGATGAACTTATGTCTTCAAATCCAAATCTCACAATTGCTGAAGCTATAAATCTCCAGAGGAAACTCTATGGTGCTGAAGTTGACTGGGAGTCTCGTAAAATATTTGTCCGTTTTAAAGGTAAACGGTATAACATAACAGACATTGTCATATCGCTAGTAAATACACATAGTTTTGGCGATGCCATTGATGAACTAGGCGCTGACACGCGCGGCTTCAATTTTCTTGGAGCCGTTAAAGAAGCTCAAAAGGAAATCATATCAAAAATAGTTAAAGGTGAATTACAGCCTGAAGAATAGATGATATAAAACTTAGGATAAAAATTTCATTTCTCAGTTTTAAATTAAATGCCGCATGAAATAAGTTCATCTATTTTGAATCCTATTCTTAAAATAAAAAATAAGGAGACAAATAAGGGGAGTGATCCAAGGAACTGCAATGTTAAGAAGAGGTTTCTCGAAAATGGACCGGGTGGAAATAATCGGAATTAAGGGTATTCCACTAGTAAAGCATGGCGATGATATAGGAAAGTTGATTGTTGAGGCTGCAAAAAAACAGGGATTGCAAATAAAAGACGGCGACGTACTTGTAGTCGCGCAGTCTATAGTGTCTAAGTCAGAGGGGCAAGTAATTAACTTATCTCGGGTGACCCCCTCACCTTTTGCTGTGGAAGTAAGTAGGCAAGTGAATAAACCCCCTCAGTTAGTTGAAGTAATCTTAAGAGAAGCCAAACGAATAGTTAAAATGCGTCATGTTATAATCACAGAGACACGACACGGTTTCATCTGTGCTAACTCTGGAGTAGACGAGTCTAACGTATCCGGTGGAGGCTATGTTACGTTGCTTCCCTCAGACCCTGACGAGTCTGCAAGAAAGATCAGAAACACTGTTTTGAAGCTTACGGGAGCCAACGTAGCTGTAATAATTTCAGACACCCACGGCCGCCCCTTCAGGGAGGGAGCAGTAAATGTAGCGTTAGGTGTAGCCGGTATGAAGCCACTTTGGGATCGACGTGGAGACCGGGATCTTTTTGGCTACACTTTACGTTCAACCATCGTGGCCGTTGCAGATGAAATTGCATCGGCGGCCGAGCTGGTTATGGGACAGGCGGACGAAGGGATCCCTGCAGTCATTGTAAGAGGGTATAAGTACATTGAAGGAGAAGGAAGCGGCAAGGACCTGGTAATACCTCTTGAAAGAGACCTCTTCAGGTGATTAAGTTGATCTCTCTCCTTACAGGGGGAACAGGCGGATTAAAGCTCCTGGAAGGTTTCCTCGAAATCCTCCCGCAAGACGAAATTGCAATTATAGTAAACACAGGCGACGACATAGAATTCCACGGCCTCCACATAAGTCCGGACTTAGACAGCACAGTTTATCTAATAGCAGGTTTACTTGACAAAGAAAAGTTTTGGGGGATAAAAGGCGACACTTTCAACTGTCTCGAAATGATGGAAAAATACGGATTAGAAACATGGTTCTCTTTAGGCGACCGTGACCTGGCAACCCACATCTTGAGGACTTTCCTTCTTAGGAAAGGAATGGCCTTGTCTACCATTACAAAACTAATTTGTAAGCAGCTAGGCGTTAAGGCAAGAGTTCTACCCATGAGCGATGATCGTGTTCAAACCTACATAAGAACTGACTTAGGGGTTATTTCTTTTCAGGAGTTCTGGGTTAAGCACCGGGGAGAGCCGGATGTGTTTGGCATCGAATATCGAGGCGCAGAGAAAGCTAACCCCCCTCCCGAAGTGATTGAAACATTAACTTCATCGGATGCGATCATATTTGGCCCCAGCAACCCTATCACAAGCATAGGGCCAATATTAGCAGTGAGAGGAATAAAAGACACCATTAAAAGGCTCAACTGTAAGAAGATCGCTGTCAGCCCAATAGTCGGCGGACAGGCTGTGAGTGGCCCAGCAGCTAAGCTAATGCGCGGTCTTAAGATGGAAGTGTCACCTTTCGGCGTCGCTCTCTTTTATAAAAACTTAATAGACACGTTGGTCTTTGATAAACGGGACGCACCACTCAAAAAAGCAGTAAATTCCATCGGTATTGCAACCTACATAACGGACACTTTAATGGTAACCCGTGAAGACACGATACGTTTGGCATCAGAAATTATGGAGCTGATACGATGAAGCTTAAATTAAGAAGTCGCGTAATTCTAGCAGCTATGGCTGGAATCTGTAATGGTGATTTTTGCTCAAAAGCATCTAAGGCAGGAGCGGGCATGGTCACATTAGGCGGGCTAAACTTCGACATGGAAACCCTTACTGCCAGCAGGAAAATAAGTCAAAGAGGACGAAGGGAGTTTGAGATAGACCTTCACCTTCTTACTGACTATTTAAAAGGAGAAGTAAGGAAAGCATCGATAAATGGAACTCCTGTCGCCGTCAATGTTAGGGCGGCGACCATGAAAGGCATCATTTTTGCCGGCGAATCCGTGTCGCAAAGTGGAGCCACAGTTTTAGAAATAAACGCGCATTGCCGCCAGCCTGAAATGCTATCCGTAGGCGCTGGGCAAGCCCTCTTAGGAAGACTGGACGAGCTGTCAGAATGGATTAAACATTTAAAAGACTCATTTAACCTTAACGTGATCTTGAAGTGGAGAGGAAACGTCGTAGACGACTTGCGTGTAGCCAAAATGGCGGAGGCTGCTGGGGTCGACGCAATCCACATCGACGCAATGAAACCCGGAGAAGTATGCGGAGACTTAAGGCTAATAAGGAAGCTATCCGAAAACGTAGATGTCTTCCTTATTGGAAACAATTCTATCCGAGACTTCGAAAGTGCAATTAGAATGCTAAATTCCGGGGCTGACGCTGTGTCTATTGCCCGCGCGGCAATCCACGACCCAACACTCGTCGGCCGTATTGCACTTAAAGTGGAGGAAGCTCTCAGCAATTAATGGTGGATTTAAATGAAGAACCTTCACTTAATCATCCCTTTTAAGGGCGTAGGGAAGGCAAAGTCTAGGCTCTCCCCTTCTCTGCCCCATCCTGAAAGACAGAAGCTGAGCCTTGCAATGTTGCTAGACGTGATCGATGTGGCAGTGGCTACCGGATCCTTTGATGGAATTCACGTAGTTACACCAGACCGTGACCTCACGCTTCCATTTAAAAAGATCAACGTAATCATTGAGCCTCCTCCCCATAGTTTAAACAATGCCATTGCACATGGCATCCTCCTCTGTATTAAATTAGGGGCCAAAGCAGTTCTTGTACTCCCAGCTGACATACCCTTCATAGAAGTAAGCGACATTAACGCCATAATTGAAAAAGGCGAAAACGAGGAAGAGGTTGTGGTTCTTGCCGAATCTAAAAGCGGAGGGACAAATGCCTTGCTTTTAAAGCCCCCCACAGCCATTCTTCCCGACTTCGGAGAAGACAGCTTCAAAAGGCACATCCTTAGGGCAAGAGCTAAAGGTGTACACGTGGAAACATATGCTTCCCCAAGGATCAAAACGGACATAGATTACCCACAGGATCTCCTGTCAGTAGAAAACGTCAAGGCAGGGCCAAGGACCGCCCTTCTTCTTGAAAAATATCGTAGGCTCTTCCGCTCCGGCTTAATCACCCTTCAATCTCTCTAAGCAATCTTTTCACTTCCCTCTCAAGCACCCTTACATCCTCCTCACGTTTAGCCCTTCTAATGAGCTCTTCAGCCTCGTCCATCCAGGGAGGCCTTTCACCTTTTCCCTTACTAAAGCACACGTACGCGTTCAACCTGGCATAAAGCGCATTTACCTTACTTCCCATTTTACATAAAACCTCCTCGGCCCTTTTATGGCACTCCCCCGCCCTAACCCACTGCCCTTTCCCTTCGGCGTCAATCGCCATCGCCATCAGCCCCCTTGCCTCAGCAGCCATAGCTCCCTGCACATCCCCCATCTCCCTCATTAGCTCACTTATCTCCATCTGGTACCTCGCCACGTTACCCCATATCCCATCAGCCATAGCATGGCGTGACAGGAATCTGAGCGCTGCAACCTTATCCGCCCTCCAATTCAACCCTAACTTTTCCATTATATGTGCAATTTCTAAGTACGATTCCCCCACACCTAAGAAGTCTCCTTCCACTTCTTTCTTTAGCGCTAAGAGCCTGAGACGTTTAGCCCTTAAAAGCATCAGCTGTTTAGCACTTAACCCTGCTTTCTTAGCTATTTCCTCTGCTTCAGCCATTACATTACATGCTGTGTTCAAGTCGCCGGCCAAGGCATACCTTTCACCTCTCCTAACAGTCATGACTAACAAAGCACGATACGCGCCTCTCTGATCTCCCGCCCTCCTAAACGCCTCCACCGCTCTTTCCCACTCCTTTCTCTCGCCCAAAAACTCTAAATCTCCTCTCTCATCAAAGGGGGTGCTAAAGCTCTTAATCCAGTGCATTAAAGCCCTCCTAACAGCAACGTATCCCTCCCTTTCAAAGCCACTCGTACCCGAAACAAGCTTATCTGTAAACCACAAGCAATCCTCTAAAAGCTCCCTTACCCCCCTCTCAACACTTAAAGCATCCACAATCAACTCGAAAAGCCTCTGAGAAAACCCCTCCACATCCGTCACCCCAACCCAGCAAGTTCCATGCTTCAAGAACGAAAACTAGGTCTAAAATGTTTCAACTTCGAACACCTTAAATTCTAAATTTAACAACGAGGGCATGGAAGCCCCTCATACTGGAGACGCATTATTACACTTAACACACTTTAACGCACTTCCCCTCCCATTTACTTTCCTCGCAAAGCTTCCTCCTAAAAAAGGAAGGAAACCTTTAGTCTTCTACTCGGAAAAAACACTCTGAATTTCCTTAACAGCATCATCAACTATGCGCTCGTAACGTCGATCCTTAAAGAAAAGTACAGACGCAGCATCAACCAGCCTACGCTTAGCAGACACGGGTAAAATCGTCGCTAATATCAACCTCTTCCTGGGCGTCTCCACGCTTTTAAAAATGATGATCCCATCCGTTGTTTCAATAGTAACCTGCTCCAAGTCCCCTAGCCCAATCTGGTCTTTAACCCTCATCGCTGTCGAATGGGCTAAGCTAGCCATCGCTGCTATCACCTGCTTGTTCTCTGCACTACTAGCTTCAGCCACCACAAGCCCATCATCTCCGGATATCACACTCGCCGAAAAGCCACCCCGCCTATTCATATTATCTAGGATCTCGGTTAAAGCCGAAAGCTTATCCTTTGACATCACAACACCTCAAACCGTTTATTTCATACTATCTTTACAAACATTTAAATTTTAATCGTTGCTACCCCCCCTTGAAAGCCCTAGGAAAGGTGAATCCCTTGAAGCTAAACTTCGTAATCCCTAAAGGTTCACTGCAAGAGGCAACGTTACGCCTCTTAAGGCAAGCTGGCTATGAAGTAAAAGGGGGCGCGCGCTCCTACCGGCCGTGGATCAACGACCCCGAAATAAACCTGAAAGTACTTAGACCGCAAGAGATCCCAAACCTCGTTGAGGCGGGCGCCCACGATATAGGAATAACCGGACTGGACTGGGTAAGAGAAACATCAGCAGACGTGGAAGTCCTATCAAACCTCACATACGGTAAAGTTAAGATCGTGCTAGCAGTCCCAAGCCATTGGACACAAATAAACTCCCTATCAGACCTCATAAAATCCTTTTTAGACGCAGGGAAACCGATACGAATTGCCACAGAATATATAAACATCACACTCCGTCACATACTAGAAAACCATGAATACCAAAAACGCTTCTATAGAACGCTCCCCGAAGTCATAACTCCATGGTACAGGTACGGAGAAAACCCAAACGTGAAAATAATCCTGTCCTTCGGAGCCACCGAAGCCAAACCGCCCGAGGACGCTGAAGCCATAATCGACAACACAGAAACGGGAACAACTCTCCTATCCAATAACCTAAAAGTAATAGAAGAAATATGCCAATCCCAAGCAGTACTAATAGCAAACAAAGACGCCCTAACCCACCCATGGAAAAAGGAAAAAATAAAAGACGTAATGACCCTCATCGAAGGCGCCGTCGACGCAAGAGAAAGGCTACACCTCTTCATGAACGTAAAAGGCGAAAATCTAGATAAAATACTCAAAGTCCTACCAGCCCTGAAGAAGCCAACCATATCCCCCCTCGCTGGGGAAGAAGGATGGTACGCCCTAAACACCGTAATACACAAAGACGAATTCCTAAAAATAATACCACATCTACGGCAACTAGCCCAAGGAATAGTCGTCTACGAACCAAGGCAAGTACTTCCCCTCGAAAAAATTCAAAGCAAACTCTCCTAACCATCCTCCACTACCCAACCGCCCGAAAACAACCATAAAAACCCAACTCAATGTAAAAAGCACCAACATAAAGAAAACCCTCCCGTTAAGAAAAGTTTAAATTACCTCTACTTGTAGTAATTGAAGAAAGAAATCCTCCTTCTGTCCATTTTGGGGGTACAAGGTTGGCGTTCAGGTTTGTTAAGAGAATTAGTTCAATAAGATTCAGTGTCCTCTCTCCAGACGAAATAAGACGCATGTCTGCTACGCGGATAATCACCCCCGACACCTACGACGAAGACGGCACCCCGATCGAAACAGGCCTCATGGACGAGCGTCTAGGCACGGTAGAACCCGGACGGCGATGCAAACTATGCGGCAACCCAGTCGGCGAATGCATAGGCCACTTCGGACATATAGAACTCGTCCGCCCAGTCATCCACGTAGGCTTCGTCAAAGTCCTCCATAAAGTCTTAAGAGCCACCTGCAGACGTTGCTCCCGCCTTCTACTACCCGAAGACGAAATAGAATTCTTCCTAGCAGAAATGGAACGTTACGAGCAAGAAACAGGAAGGCTGAGCGATGAAATAGCCGAAGAAGTATTCCGGCGGGCATCCAGAACATCAACATGCCCCCACTGCGGAGAAATCCAACGCAAAATAAGGCTGGAAAAGCCAACCACATTCTACGAAGAAACAGAAATAGGCTCAATCAGGCTCACCCCAAGCGACGTAAGGGAACGATGCGAACGCATACCAGACAACGACTGCAAACTACTAGGCATAAATCCCTCCTTCGCCCGCCCAGAATGGATGGTCCTCACAGTCCTCCCAGTCCCACCCGTATGCGTTAGACCAAGCATCACACTCGAATCAGGCGTCCGATCAGAAGACGACCTAACACATAAACTCGTCGACATAATTAGGATCAATCAGCGGCTGAGAGAAAACATAGAAGCAGGAGCCCCCCAACTAATCGTAGAAGACCTTTGGGAACTACTCCAATACCACGTAACAACATACTTTGACAATGAAATTTCAGGGATCCCACCAGCCCGACACCGCTCAGGACGAGCACTAAGAACACTAACCCAAAGACTAAAAGGCAAAGAAGGACGGTTCAGAAGCAACCTCTCAGGCAAACGCGTCGACTTCTCAGCCAGAACGGTCATATCTCCAGACCCAAATCTCGGAATAAACGAGGTAGGCGTCCCCATCGAAGTCGCAAAGATCCTAACAATACCCGAACGCGTAACAGAACTAAACATCGAAGATATGAAAGAGCTGGTAATGCGAGGACCCGACGAACATCCAGGAGCTAACTACATTATCCGAGCAGATGGCAGACGCATCGACCTACGCTTCGTAAAAAACAGGAGCAAAATAGCCGAAACCATAGAAATAGGCAGCATAGTCGAACGCCACCTAAACGACGGCGACATAGTCCTATTTAACAGGCAACCCTCCCTACACAGAATGAGCATCATGGCTCACCAAGTCAGGGTAATGCCATACAAAACATTTAGACTTAACCTCTGCGTTTGCCCACCATACAATGCAGATTTTGATGGTGACGAGATGAATCTTCATGTCCCCCAGTCAGAGGAGGCGCGTGTTGAAGCTCATATTTTAATGAAGGTTCAGGAGCATATTTTAAGTCCTAGATATGGTGGCCCAATTATAGGGGGGATTCAAGACTTCATTTCTGCCGCCTATCTTTTAACTAGAGAGCAAACCTTCCTCAGTAAGGAGGAGGCGTGTGAGCTGGCGCTTGCAGCAGGTATAACTTCCCTTCCTCCTCCAGCGGTGAGTGAGCCTGAGGAGCTCTGGACGGGTAAGCAGATCTTCAGTTTGACTTTGCCGAAGGGTCTCAATGCAAGGTTTAAGTCTAAGGCGTGTAAGCAGTGTGATACTTGCTTGGGGGAGGCGTGTCCCTATGATGCGTATGTGGTGGTTGTCGACGGCGTCCTTATTAAGGGTGTGATTGATAAAGCTGCTTTTGGGGCTGGCGTCCCGGAGAGTTTGCTTCATAAGATTGTGAAGGAGTTTGGGACTGATGCGGCAAGGGAGTTTTTGGATTCGGTGACGCGTATGCTGATTCGTTTTATTACGAAGAAAGGTTTCACGTTGGGACTTAACGACGTGGAGATACCTAAGGAGGCAACTTACCGGATAAAAGAGATCTTGGAGGAGGGGGAGCGTAAGGTTAACGAGTTGATTGAGACGTATAGGCGGGGTGAATTGGAGGCGTTGCCGGGGAGGACCATTGAGGAAAGCCTTGAAATGTTAATTATGCGTGAGCTTGCTAATGTGAGGGATAAGGCTGGTGAGGTTGCAAGTGAGTATTTGGGTTCGGATAATCATGCTGTAATTATGGCTTTGACTGGGGCTAGGGGTAACCCCTTAAATCTTGCGATGATGGCTGCCTGCATAGGGCAGCAGTCTGTTAGGGGTGAGCGTATACATAGAGGTTATAGGGGGAGAACTCTCCCACACTTTAAGAAGGGTGACTTGAGCGCTAAGTCGAGGGGGTTTGTGGCTTCCAGTTACCGGAAGGGATTGGACCCGATAGAGTTTTTCTTTCATGCTATGGGTGGCAGGGAAGGGCTGGTGGATACTGCTGTGAGGACCAGTACGAGCGGGTATATGCAAAGGAGGTTGATAAATGCGCTTCAGGATGTGAAGGTGGAGTATGATGGAACTGTGAGGACGCCGTCTGGGGAAATCATCCAGTTTAGGTATGGGGAAGACGGAGTTGATCCTGCTAAGAGTGACCACGGGAAGGCGGTGAATATTGACGCTATTATTGATAAGTTTCTGCTTCACCGTAGCGTTAAGTAGGCTCACCTAAAGTTTTCTGAGTGCTTCGGCTATGAGAGGTGCTACGGACACGTAGCTTACTGGGCTAGGTATGGTATCTGTACCGATTACGGCGTCTCCTCCCGCTTTATAGATTCTTTTTAGTGCGTTTTCAACAAGTACTGGATGGGTGCATGTTGCAACTATTTTTTTTGCTCCTTTCTTTTTAAGTACCTCTATGGTTTTTGCTAGTGTTCCTCCTGTGGAGATTATGTCGTCAACTATGACCAAGTCTCTGGTTTTAACGTCGAGTTCTCTGGGGGCTATCTCCACTTCGGTCGCGCTAAGCCTCTTTTTTTCGAGGATGTCGTATTCCGTGCCGAGTGTTTCGGCCATGGTTTTAGCCCATTGCTCGGCTTCCTCGTCTGGTCCTATTAC
Source organism: Candidatus Freyrarchaeum guaymasense (assembly GCA_030587405.1). The sequence goes on from JAUQZD010000066.1 coordinate 17,254, forward strand.
TAGTGTGTCATGGAGGATGAATTCTTTTTTAACGTATTCGCCTAGTAGGGGTATGGCTGTTAAATTTTTAGCGGGGATTTTGAATAACCTGTTTACGTTTTCGACGCGGTGAAGGTGCATATCTACGGTGAAAACTTTGTCTGTTCCGGTTTTTTCGATGAGGCTTACGATTGTTTTGAGGCTTAAGGCTTCTCCTGGCTTAAATCGGGCATCTTGTCTAGCATATGCGAAGTAGGGTATTACTCCTATGATCTCCCTTGCTCCCATGTCCTTTAAATTGTCTACTAGGAGGAAATATTCTAGGAGGTACTCGTCAGGGGTTAAATACATTGACTGTACGAGTGCCACCTTTTTCCCCTCAACATCCTCCTCGACTCGAATGTACTTTTCTCCATCAGGAAACTTTTTGTATTCACAGTCTATGAAGGGTGCGTTAAGCTCCTTAGCCACTTTAAAGGCTAATGCTTGCGCCGACGACCCACCTATAATAACAAGGCTCAAGCCGTTTCCTCCTGTTGCTTCTACTTTAAACCCGCACTTTCTTCTATGAACGTTAGCTTTTTAATATTAAAGTTTTAACTTAGTTTTTGTCTTGTTTCCTCGCCGCCTTAAAAGATGATGGAGGATTAAATGCTTGGCATGGTCCGTTTGGATACTGGGTTTACCGGGCTCGGGTAAGAGTACCATCGCTAGGGCGCTTCAATCCATGTTAAGGGAGAGAGGTATTAACGTGCAAGTGCTTTCAACGGATATCCTTAGGAAGGTTGTCACTCCAAACCCAACGTACTCGGAGGAGGAGCGTGAGATAGTCTATGGCGTTCTGGTGTTCATCGCAAAACTTCTCAACGATAACGGTGTTAACGTTATAATAGACGCCACGGCTAACAGGGAAGCTTACAGGGAGCGTGGTAGAAAAGAAATTAAAAACCTCCTGTTTGCCTACGTCAAATGCCCCCTAGAAGTGTGCATGGAGAGGGAAGCAACTAGAAAGGAAACTTACGGTGCACCAAGGGAAATCTACAAGAAAGGGCTAACAGGAGAAAGCCAGACCGTGCCAGGCATCGGTGTACCGTTTGAGGAGCCCAAGAACCCTGATGTGGTTGTAGAGTCTGATAAACTTCCTCCTGAAGAGTGCGCACAAAGGATCTTAGAAGTAATCTTGGAAAGGTTTCCTTTATAGGTCCTAAACGTCTAAATTGGATTCTACCTTAAAAAACCTAAGGAAAAATAGTATATAATAATCTACTCGGTTAACCTTCAGCTGAATTGTTCTAATGATGTGACTGGCTGGAGGACGGTTCGTCTTAAACAAGAAGTTACATTGGTTGATCGGATCATTCACTTTAGCCTGCACGGTTTTGAAGAGTAGCCCTGTTAGGTGGCGTTTTAAACTCTTAATTTTTTAAACCCCCTTATGGAGAACTTGGGAACGAGAATCCTTACTTAATGTTTAAATTGCAGTTGTATTCTTCATGTTTATCAGGTGGTTTTTAGGTTGAATAAGATAGCGAAGGTATGAACAGTGGTAAGTGTTTTTTAAGGAAACCTTTTAATTTCCGTTTTAGGTAAATGTTTATTGGTTGAAAAGTGAGGATGGATGGCTGTTTTCTTTGTCACAGGGGAAAAGAGTTGAAATAGAAATTGATGCAATAAAAACCCCGGCTGGTGAAGTTCCAACAGTTGAAAGTGTAAAAAAGATAGTGGATGGCTTAAACCTCTTAAGTGAAGATATAAACGCAATCTCTCTTTCGCTCTCGGAGTCGTTAAACTTGTTGATGGCTGAAGTGAAAAGTGTTCAGAAGGTGATCGCTAACACCGTTGTCTCCTCAGAAGCCGCCACGGAAGCAGTTAAAAGACTTGAAAGAAAAATTGATTCGTTCCTAAAGATGGAGATCGAGAGGTGGGAGACCCTTCAGCAAGTACTAGCCATTATGTCGGAAGTGCTGAAGACGATTCAAAGCGAGCTACATGAAAGAACCTCAAAAACCCTCTCAAGACTTGACACCTTACTTTCTCTTCTAATTCCTCCTACAGCTCCCTCTCCCGAAAAGCATTTTTCAGAGAAAAAATCTAAGCCGCTGAAAAAGCTTCGCTAACATAGCCCCCTCTTTTACAGCTTAATTTTTGCCTCATCTCCTTCAATAGTTACTACCTGCCTCCTTTTCAGCCGTGAGAGAATAACCCTAACTTGCCCCTCAGACATCCCCATCGCTTTAGCTAGATCGCCTATTTTACAGCTTTTCATGTTTTTCAAGATAAAGTATGGTCTATAGTTTATGTCGTCCTCGATTAGTTTTTCAATGCTCAGCAACCATCGTTCCGTTCTTTCTTTTTCCTCACGTAACTCGACTATTTTCTCTTCTAGTAAGGCTATCCTATCCTTAAGCTTACCGTTCTCCTCCTCCCTGGCTTTAACCTCCCCTCTTAACCTTTCGACTTCCATCGTTAAACTTTTTTCAGCAAGGTTCTTCTCTTCTTTAATCCTTTTAATCTCCAAATCTTTCTCTCCAATTTGCCTCTTCAACTCTTCCTTCTCTTTAACAATGTTATCCATCTGCTCTATAACCTTTTTAAGCTCTTTAATTTCTCTTTCACATTTCTCCTTAACCGCTTCATACCTGTTTCTCCACTCACTCACCTCACCCCTAAGCTCTTCTATGATGCGTTTCTGCTTCTCAATCTCCTCCCCCTGCTTCTCCAGCCTCGCCTCTAAAATCCTTATAGATTCCATCTGTCCCTGCGTCATCATTTCTCCTCCATGGCGGGTCAGGTCGTCACGAGCTCATCATCCCTCTAACTCAGACTGGGACGGCGCCATCATCCCCCTTTATAAGAGGGGGAACCTCCCTTTAATTAATATCGCTTGTTAGACGTTCTCTGAAAGGAACCTTCCTAATGGTGGCTTCAAATCTTTCATGACGTGCAAACCATGTTCGGCGCTTCTCTCCTCGTCTTAACGTATCTAAATCTCCTAGCGTTTCCGCATCATGATTTCCCTCGCCTTCCTAAGACTTCCAGAGACGCCTAAAATGTTAACTGCAGCAGGCTTCCCCTCAATCTCCGATATTAATGTTACCCCTGCACAAACGTCCATCACAGTCTTATGGGTACAGCGTAGGATCCCTCTCCCTCGCTGCCCATCATACTCTATAACGTGTAGTTCCATGTAGCTAACGCCCACCTCCCCAAAGAGCGCGAGTAACTCGCCCCAGATCTCGCGTACTACCTCTTTTTCGTTGAGCATGCTGTCGCTTACTACGTTAAAAACAACGTACCGTCGCCTCACCCTACCCACTTCCGACCACCGCCCAGCAACTTCGCTCTTTCACATTCACATTTTCCATACTCCCTCGTATCCGCGCCACTCCAAAACTAAGAATGGATACGTAGAAATCGCTTTAACCGATATTTCTGGTGGTATTCCAAGTAGGCGTGCAACGGCGATTACTCCTCTGGGAGCCTTTAGCTCATACCTTCCCCTCGGCTCACATGTAATAGCGAAGGGAGCTGACTTATCCACCAAGACTCCTGCAGCCCTCCTTAACATGGTCATCGCACGGACGCGCTTACCTCCCTTAAGTTTAAAAAGAGGCCTTAGTGACAACTCCAAGATGGTTCTTCCCTCGTAAGCAAGCCTCACTAATGTTCCATCTAGTATTCTGTAAAAGTTCACGTCTGGAAAGTATAGTATGTCAACGTCTGGGTTCCTAGCAGCCCAAGACCCTATCTCTCTGCTTAGGCATGGCGCAGCCACAACGTCCACTTTTCCTCTGATCCTTCCTAAGCAACGCCTCATCTCTTCAAGATTTTCTCCTTCAAGATTAAACCTAAGGAAAACCTTACATTTACTGTTGATCCCCTTTAAACACCTCACACCTTCTCGAGTGGCTACGAAGACCGCATTGTACCCGAGCGTCCACGCAGCATCAGCAGCCTCCTCCGGTAACATTTCTCCCCCAGCCAAGGTTGAACAGATAAACGTCTCAACGTATTTCACTCCTGGACGAGCCCCACATCCCTGCATATTTCATATATCTCCTCAGGCTTATTCGTTGGAAACTTCACCTTAACCTTCACCACGTCCTCATCGGAGCTTAGAATAACCTCTTTTAAAAATGCTTTCTGCTTGTCAAAGCGTAAGTACAGGTTTCCTCTCCCATCCACCCTTAAATAGAACTGCTTTGCTAGCCGCCTCCTGTCCTCTTCTCTCATCTTAGCTGCGATACGGCGCAATACCCTGCCAGCTTCATTCCTCAAAAGCCGAACCCTGTAAATTAACACTTCATTGCCATGATGTCCTCTAACCTTCTCCTTCCTCACCTTAACTTCTTCAGGCAGGAAAAATTGCATTGCCTCTAAAACCTTACCCGGGTCCTCCGTCGAATGCGCAAAAACCTCAACTTCAACGCTTATTACACCCTTCACGCTTCCTTTATGCAATCTTTCCACCAGTCTACTCATAATACCTTTCCCGACTCGGCCTTATTTTCTCGGCACCCTTCCCCTTCCTTCTCAGTCCCCTTGCTTTCTTTCCGCTACTTGTAAGTCCCCTGAAAACACGTCCTCGATGTTGCTTCTCACGGATCCAGTTTATTTTAGGGTCTGCCTTTATGACCGGGTGATGTGGATCAACCAGTATAACTTCAAACCACTTCCATCTTCCATCCTCGCCCACGTAGTAGGAGTTAAGGACCTCCATGTTAGGATGCTTACGGGCCGCTCTTTCCTCAGCTATCCACTGAAGATTCTTCCCTGGCGTCTTCTTTGCTACTCCAAGTCCCTTAGGTTTCCTACCGCTTCTAGGTCTAGGCTTCCTTAACCCTCCCTTACGAACTCGCACCCTCACGATCACAAAGCCCTGCTTGGCACGGTAGCCAAGCCTCCTTGCTCGGTCAGGACGCGTAGGTTTCTCCACTCTCACTATTGCTGGTTGCCTACGCCAAAGTGTCATTCTTTCACGTAAGAAGTCCTTCAACTCTCCTTCCTTTTTAGCAATCCTTCTCCAACTTTCTGAAATGTAATTGTACATTGACTTTACCATTTCCCATCTCCCCTGTAAACGATCCGCTGCCACTTCCTTGACGGTGTAAGGAATCTAGCACCCTCATTCACGTGGCTCCTTTTATAATTTACTCATTCAATTTGCAGTTTAACCTTCTTATCTGAAAGTTAATCAAAAAAGTGAAATACTCGTTAAGTTTTATTTTCTACGGATCTTTCCTCCTTTACGGATTAAATCAAAGTAAAGTCTTGAAGGGGCGTTATTATGCCGGTTTTAAAGTATTTTGGTCACGCTGCTTTCAAAATTTCTTCTCCTAAAATGAGCATCCTAATCGACCCTGGAATCATTAATGGAACCCCTCTGGTATCAGAGGATGAGCGTGTAAACGTCATTTGCATCACACATGCACATCTAGACCACTTCGGAAACGCTGCTAAAATAGCTACCGCTCAGAAAGCATTCTTAGTGGGAAACGCCGAGACTATAGAGAAGCTGAAGGAGGAAGGAGCCCCAGCATGGCTACTTCGCCCCCTCCCTCCTGGGGAGAGCTTCATTAGGCCTGAAGTTAAAGTAACCGCCATAGACTTAAAACATGGCCCGTCTAAATCCTCACCTTCCATATCCCACACGGCTTTCATCGTCGAGATAGGACGAGTAAAGTTTGTTCACTTAGGTGATGCCGCCACGAGAGGCCTACTGGATCAGTGGTCAATAGATGTGCTATTGATCGGCATAGACGAAACAGAGACGTTCAATCCGGTTCATGCTTTACAAGCTGTAAGCGACTTAAGTCCCAAATTAGCAATCCCCATGCATGTTAGAAGCCAAGAGGAGATCGAGTACTTTGAAGCACACTTACCCATAATGGCTCCCCATGTAAAGTATAAACGCATGGAAGCAGGGGAGGAACTCCTCATCGAGTGGGCTGCTGGAACAGAATTTGTGGTCAGACCGGTAACAGGAGTAGAACCCTAAAATAACTCCTTGAATTTTCTAGGGAAGCCTGCAGAAAATGGTTAAATATTTTCAAGTACATATTTCTTCCTTACGTGAAAAACTGTTTGGGAGGGAAGAACCCTGAGCGATGCCTTAAAAGCTGTTGTGGATTTAACAGAAAATGTCAGTTGTACTTTAACGGGAGACAATGAAGTAAAGGAAATCTCTGCTAAGGGAGTTCTCACCATCAAAAATTTAAGCTCGAAGAATAAGCTCTGGAGCTGCGAGCTACACCTTAAAGGAGCCTCCTCAACCTCATTAAAGGAGGAAACTTATAATGTAGGCGAGGTTCCCGCAGGAGGAACATGGTCTCTCGAATATGATATCCCCGTTGAAGACACTATACTTCGGCTGAAAGAGACCGTTGACACTTTTTCCCAGAATGATGTTGTCAACTGGGCTGTTGCACTTAACAAAGTGATGCCCATAAGGTGCACGATAACATTAACGAACCCTAGTGACCTTTTTGTGAAGGATGTGGAAGTGAGGAAGAAGATACCCAAGGGATTTGGAGACCCGTCCATTGAGCCCCCCCAGACAGGTACTGCAGAGTACCTTGCAGATGTAAGAGAAGTCGTCTGGAAAGATTTTGAATTAGCCCCAGGGACAGAAGCGACTCTAAATATAAATGTTCAAATGAAAACTGACGCTGTTCAGCCAGTTGGGGCAGGAGAGATAAAAGTTACTTATCATGTTGAAGGGAAAACGCGGTCTGCACTGGAACCCGACCTTTTCTGCATATCTGATCTAAGGTTCGGCGTCGAGCCGGCGGAGTCCCCCACAAAACCTAATACATGGGACTGCACATTAGAATTCCTCAATACAAGTGATTTTATAGAGTTGCTCCTTAACGTGGAATCCTACCTCGTATCAGATGGAAAAAGACAAGTGGCTTCCATTACCCCTAACGTGGAGCTTCTACCAAACCAATCATGGTCCTACACGTTCCAAGTTGAAAGCCCTGACGTACCAGTCTTCGAAACAAATTTCGACTATAGAGTAGCATATGAAGTAGTACGCAACACGTACACCACAATAGTTAAAGAAGATACTGTGCTCCCTGTTATGCACGTAACCGCTGAGAAAACGTTCACTCCTTCAGAGGTCGATGCATACGACAAAACCCCCATAACCACTACAATAAAAGTTTTCAATATGGGAAGCGCCGACTTAGATGCAATCTCGATCATAGACACAATACCAGAAGACTTTAAACCGCCAACAACAGATAGGATCAAGGTTTTCATAGGAGAGCAAGAATTAGCTGAAGGTGTAGATGCACTTCTAGAGCCTCCATCAGGAGATCCGTCTCAACCAAAAACCCTAAAAATAATCATTAGCGGACTAGGTAAAATTGGCGGCTTCAGGCCGGGGCAAACGTTAAGGGTTACATATCCTATGGTTGCTTGGGGTCCAAAGCCGCAAGGGAAATACCTCGCCCCATTAAAGGTTTCATGTAACATTAATCCGCCGGGGTTAGAAGCTGAGTTCCTCGAGTTGGAGGAAGCACCGCCTGCGATCGGAATCAAGTATGCACGAAGAGCCGTAAAGATCTTTAAGGAGGCTGTCACACCGGGAGCCGAGAAGAACCAGTATGTGGTTCCTCTTGTACTCGTCAACTCAGGAGAAGTTAACATAGAAAATGTAACGGTAAAGGATTTCGTTCCTCCAGGGTTTAAACTTGTCTCTTGGAAACCTGAAGAGCTCCAGCCAAAGGTTAGCGAAACATCTGAAGGGACAATGTTATCGTGGGTTTTCGCCAGAGTGGAACCAGGACAAGAGATAAAATTCTCATATGTCATAGAGGGAAGCGGCCGTTATATACGAAGAGAACCTCAAGTTTCAATCGGCCCACTTACCTAAAAATTCCTTTACTTCCTTACTTTTCTTCTACTTTTAATTTTTTTATCCTTTCTTCTACTCTCCTCTTTTCCTCTAACTTATCCTCTAAAAGCCTTTTGTCTTCCATTGTGCCAAGTCCTACATCAATTAGGTTTTTAAGACTTGCTATTTCACCTTTAATTTTAACTAACCTCGTCTCGAGCTGTGCTATCTCTTTATATGCTTGAATTCTCTCTTCTGGTATAAGAACCATGCCCTCTAGCTTTAGTAATCGTCTTTTCTCTGTTGGTTCATCTCTCTCTTTCATTAGCTCATTTTCACCCTTTTCAGAAACTATAGCCTCTCCACCAGCATTCTCATCGCCCCCCTCTACACTGTTACTTTCCACTCCGATGCTTTCCTCTAGCCTCCATTCTCCCCCCTCAGTAACCGCAGCTACGGTATTAGCGTTGCTAATTTGTTTTTCTAAGTTAACAAGGTTTTCATCTATTCTTCTTAATAGATCACGGATTATCCCGATTTCTTTCATGAAGCTTAATTTAAGGTCTGCGATTTCACACGTTACTTCAGAAATTGCCTCGTTAAACTTGGTGATTTTCTCTAAAAACGGCGTTATCCTTCCCATTATAATTTCTAGGACATCTTCGGCTATTCTTCTAGCTCTAAGTTCCTCGAGTTTTTCAGCTATCTTTCCAATGTTATTTTTATTTTCTCTTTCCGACTTTAAGTCTTCCATAATAACGCCAACACCTTTCGCATTTTTCACAATTAAAACATCAAATTATTAAATTTTCTCTGCTCCATTGGATTAGAACACTCATTAATAAAAATATTGCTTTTCTAATTATGAGAAATGTTTTCTAAATGAACCAAAATTGAGATTTTAATAAGTAAGTATTGTATATCCTTCATGATTCTCAACCTCAGTTTTAAGAAAAAATTATTATTAACCAGCCAGAACAGTTAATATAGACGTCTCACCATAAGGATGAATCTATTGGTGTAAATCATGAAGGCTTCTCAAGAATCATCTAATGAAACTGTTGAATCGGAAGCACAACGGATAATAGAGCAGCTCTCCCCAGTAAGAGAGCAACTAGTTCGTTCCATACTCTCACGCTTCCCTATGAGAGGTCTAGAACAAATACTGCGTGAGGCGTTCGACAGCGCAGTCACAGAGAACATAAGTATTTTCTCTTCTCTTCTATCTACTGAACTCCCTCAAGAAGCAACACTTCCTGAAGCAGCTCCTCCTGAAAATAGCCAATCCCTTCATCCTCGTCAATCCATCCAACAGGATTTGCAGGTTGCCCTCCCTGAAAAGCCTCAATATGCCGATATGCAAGGAGACACGTTAAAATCTATTACTTTAGAAAAAGCTAATAATTTTGAGAAGGCTATTTCGGAAGGGAAAATAAGTGAGCGAGAAGACGTGGAGAGTGAGGTCTCTCGGCTGAGAAAAGAAATCGATAGGCTAGTCCTTGAGTTGAAGGTTAGGGATAGGAAGATTCGTGAGCAAGAGAGGCTCATAGCCAACATGAAAGCCATGGCTGAGCAGGGTGCCCTTAAACCCTCACTGGGACAGCTAAAGCCTTCATTAGCTGCAATTCATCCTTCCCATGAAACATTGCAATCCCTCTGGAGCCGAATCAATAAGCTTCTTGAGAAAGACCCAAAATTCAAAATTTTACGCCTCTTAATGATCGCTCACGACCTTACTCTAGATAAAATTTACCAAACCCTTGGTGTCCCAAAACAGCTGGTGGCACGATACCTTGAAGAGTTAAAGGACGCCGGGCTAATACAGGTCATAGGAGACACCGTGAGCCTAAAACTCTAGAGGGAATCACTAAACTTGTTCTTCGCTAGGTTCTGAAGCGAAATCCTGTATGCCCCCTCTCTGTCCGAGACTATTAAGGGCTTCCCTTGAAGTAGTGCTTCAAGGTCTATTTCGAACACGCCTCTACGCAGTATTTTCACAGTTTCAACTTTTTCCCTCGCCTTCCCCCTCTTACTTACAAGCGTAACATCGTTTCCCTCACCCTCAACTCTTACAAGCTTAAAAACACTTGAACCACAGATTGGACAGCTTAGCTCCTCCCTATTAGGCGGGATCTTTTTCCCACAGACAGCACATACATTGTAAATCACTGTTAAACCCCTCCTAGGCACCCCCCAAGCATCAGCGAAATCAAGTCTCCCTGCCTCGCTACTTCGACGACGTTGGACGGCGCCACAACGGTGATCTTCCCCTTCCTCCTTTCCTCATTAAACGTGACAACCTCTATTCCGCAGAACTGCTCACAATCTATTTCCATCATTGTCTCTTTAATGAGTTCAGCCTGCTCCTCAGGTTTCAACCTTTCCTCCAAAACTAGAATCGCGTTTCCCTTAACTCTCTCAAGAATCATCCTCGCTTTGTCCTTCGGCCTCATCCTCCGAGTAATGCGCTCCGGGACTATATCTATACGCAAGTTAACACCTCCCCTAGCACTCCTCAGCTATCGCCCTGTAGAGCTCTTCTATGTTGTCGCCTCTAAGCGCAGACACGCATACGACTCTATGGTTTGGAAAAGCCTCCTTCACCAGTTCTGGACGCGCCTCTGGAAGATCGATCTTGTTAGCCACCAAAACAGTCGGTATCTTCTTCGCCTCTAAATTACCTAGTATCACAAGGTTCACTTGGTCGTATGGCGCCTTAGTTGAGTCGAACACCGTCAACGCCAAGTCAATGCTATCAAGCCATTGAATTGCCTCTATAACCCCGCGCGTCGCCTCCTTAGCTCTCTCAATAGCCTCCTCCTCGCTCAGGCCATACCTTACGAACTCCCTGTAATCCACCTTACTCGCTACTCCTGGCATGTCAACCAAGTCAACGTCGATGCTTTTTCCATTAAACCTCACGTTAATGTGTTCTGCAATAGTAGCTCTTCTCGTTTCATGGGGTATCGGAGAAACCACGCCAATTTCCTTCCCCGCAAAATCTAAAGATATCCTGTTAGCAAGCGTCGTTTTGCCAGCATTAGGCGCACCATAAACGCCCAAAACCAAGCTTTGCTTCTTCTTAAATATCCTTGAAATCTTGTCCAGCAAAGTTATCCCTCCAATCCTCTCTTCCTTTAGCCAACTCCTCTCTAAACACGTTAAACATCAAAACATGATTCCTTCCACCTAAGTTTTAAGAGTACATGATATGCCAAAGATATCCAAATAATCTTTTTAAGAACATTTTAATCCCTATCAATCCGGGGTGCAACCTGTTGCGCTCAAAAAGAAGACTTGTACGGTCAGTATACAAAATAGTAGTTCTGCTGACCATCATATTTGGGCTGGTGCCGACTGGCCTCGGATCCCTGCTTGGAGCTAACGCCACAAAAATATACTTTACTCCTCTCTCGTCAACAGCGTCTTTCCCGCCTCCATGGGACACTTTCTACTATGCCTACCCTGTCCTACTAGGATATAACGGCTACATCCTAGATCTAAACGTGCTCCTACTAATTGACGTAAGAAAAGGCTCTCCATATGGTGAACTAGCAAGTAATGGCAGCTACGCATACGACACTGCCTTATTCATCTCACCCGGTACTCTAAGATTGCTGAATGTCTCCCTCTCTGTTCCCAGAGTGGAAATAGAAGCAGCGGCAAACGGCTCTCCTCTCTGGATGAGCATCACCACAGTAGCATGGTTCAGCACCTATTTCGCAGGAAGCATCCAAGTAATAACTCCAACGGTGATCAGAACTGTAATTCCACTGCACACCATACTTCCACACTATAAGTAAGGAAGATGAGCAGGAAGGTGGTTCAACTGGCAAAAATGTTAAGTCTTTTTAAGAAGCCAATAATCGACGCGTCGTTTAGAGCATCCACAACTTTTCTACTTTCAGTTATTGCACCTATCACGGGAAAAAACTTAGCAGAGAAGCTAAACCTCTACGTTCGACTCTTTGACCCGGTAACAATAGCAGTGATAGGCTCTGTGATAACAGTCTTCATTTTCATAGAGCGATACTTCCATCACTCAAACCTTGCCGTAAGTGGAGTATTCGGTGCCTTCCGCCACTTCGTAGGGATCATATACCTGATAGTATTCGCGGAGATGTTGACCAGCATCAACATACCAACAACCCAAATACTGTACAACGCAGTAACCTTCATCAGCATAAACTACCAGCCAGTCATAACCCTAGCAGTAGCAGCATTCGCAGCAAGAATGATCCGCTACTCGTACCAAATAGTCTTCTACAAGGACCTGCAAAAACCTACATCTGAAGCTGCCACAATCCAAACTAACGAAACCTGACGCCACATAAACAAAAGTTCCTCCTCAGAAACTAGTTAACTTTATTTTTTTAATCTCTATCTTTCCTAATGGAGAAAAACCAACTTTAGCTCTGTTTTCCTTCAATCTTAAAATCAGTGGAGGTAAGATAATGGTGGCGATCAGAGAGGTTACCCCGAGACGCTTCGAAAGAATAGGTGCCCACTCCCACATAAAAGGCCTAGGTCTGAAAGGTTTGAAAGCAGAAATGATGGCAGACGGAATGGTAGGCCAAACAGAAGCCAGAGAAGCCGCTGGAATAATTGTTCGAATGATAAAGGAAGGGAAAATGGCTGGTAGGGCCGTCCTCCTAGCAGGCCCTCCGGGAACGGGGAAAACCGCCATAGCAATAGCTATCGCAAAGGAGCTTGGCCCAGACGTACCAGTAGTAATGATAACAGGGTCAGAAATATACTCTGAAGAAGTCAAGAAAACAGAAATACTCACACAAGTCCTCAGGAAAGCCATAGGAGTCAGAATACACGAAATGAAGAAAATCTATGAGGGCGAAGTAAGAGACATTGACATCACAATGACCAAAAACCCGTACAACCCCTACCAGCAGATCCCACAGTCCGCCAAAATAACACTCGCAACCAAGGACGAGTCAAAAACATTCGAAGTAGGGCAAACCATAGCCATACGCCTAATTAATGAAGGCGTAGCTAAAGGAGACGTAATAATGATCGACGCCGAAACAGGCAGAGTTACTCGATTAGGGAAATCGGAATCTTCACTAGCTAAACATTACGACATCGAGGCGGAACAGCCAGTTCCCGTTCCATCAGGCTCCATACTTAAAGAAAAAGAATTCATTTACACTCTTACCCTCCACGACCTTGATGAAATAAACGCCAGAAGAAGCAGCTTCTCCATCTTCAGCATATTCGGCGGAGGCAAGGAAGAACGAGAAATCGACCCCGAAATACGTGAAAGAGTAAACGAAATGGTCAAAAACATGGTCGAAGAAGGACGAGCCGAAATCCTACCCGGCGTCTGCTTTATAGACGAAAGCCACATGCTAGATATCGAAGCCTACAGCTTCATAGCCAGGGCAATGGAATCAGAACTAGCACCAATAATAATACTAGCATCTAACAGGGGATTCGCTAAGATAAGAGGAACGGAACTCATATCCCCTCACGGCATGCCTCTCGACCTCCTAGATCGCCTCCTCATAATAAACACCAGACCTTACACTGCCGACGAAATCACGGAAATTCTGAAAATACGAGCTAAAGAAGAAAAAATAGAACTTGAGGAAGACGCCCTCCAGTACCTAACAGAAATCGGCACCAAGTCAAGTCTCCGCTATGCAGTACAGCTCCTAACACCTAGCATGGAACACGCTAGGGAACAAGGGCGCTCAAAAATAACGAAAGAAGATGTACAAGCAGTAGAAAAACTCTTCTCAGACGTCAAGCGCTCAGCCAATTACGTCAGAAAACTAGAGCAAGAATTCATGGTCTCGGAGCCAGCATAAGCGTCAAAAACCAACCCCCTTAACAGAAACTTTTTTAGGATATTCCTTTCCTCAGAAACTTTTGAATTAAACAGTCCAAGTGTGGAGATTACGTTGCAACCTGAGAACGAATACTCATATCTCTTCAAAGTAGTTGTCGTGGGCGATGGCGGCGTCGGGAAAACATCCATTACCATGCGTTTCAGCCAGGGGATATTCCGAGAATCCTATAAGATGACGATTGGAGTGGATTTTGCCGTTAAGACCATTGAGGTTGATACGCCTTTTGGGAGAAGGCTTGTTAAGTATCAAGTGTGGGATCAGAGTGGTCAGGAGCGCTTTGCTCATATACGGCCTTTATATTATCGTGGGGCGATCGGCAGCCTTTGTGTTTACGATGTAACTAACTATGAGTCGTTTGAGCATTTGCCGTCGTGGATTGAGGAGGTTGAGCAGTATTGTGGCGATATCCCGATGATTCTGGTTGGGAATAAGCGTGATCTTCCTCGTTCGGTCCCGCTTGAGGACGCCCTTGAATTTGCTATTAAGAGGAACCTACTTTATTTTGAAACTAGTGCTAAAACCGGTGAGAACGTCAATGAAGTTTTTGCCGATCTTGCTAGGCTTATAATCCTTTCACGTAGCCAAGTGTAGCCTTATTAAGCTTCTCTTAAAGGGGAGGGAAAAATTTAAGTTATGTTTCTGTTTTGCTGTATGCTGGTGTCTGATTTGAAGGTGTTCACGTGTTCATTTTGTGGTAAAGACATAGAGCCTGGAACTGGCATACAGTACGTGAAACGTGACGGCTCTGTTTTAAGGTTTTGCTCAAGCAAGTGTCGGAAGAGCATGCTTAAGCTAAAGCGGAAGCCTCGTAAATTTAAATGGACGCGTTTTTATGAGAAAGCTAGGTAACAACCTACGACGCTTTGGAATTTTAATCTTCTTAGTTAATGTTTTCGTCTTTTTGGGGGTGGCGTTTGAAAATTTCTTGGATATAACGTTAAAAAATAACGTTAAAAAAGATGAAGAATTTGATGAGTTAAGTATTTTTAATCTATTAGGCAGTTTTGAACTATTGCTTTTGCTAATTTGGTTACGTATTGACTATTAGTATGAGGGTTTTCTTCAAGTATTAACATTTCTATTTCTTCTTGTGCGCTTTCTGCTTCAATTTTTCCTTCTGAGAGGTTCTCGCAGATTTTTCTAAGTTTTTGAGTGTTGTCTCTTGGAGACTGGATCCATTTTTCAACGTATTTTTCTGCCTGTTTTCCGTTCTCTTTTTCTCCTAATTCTGTTTTGGTGAGCCAGATGGATAGTTCTCTTTCTGCTGTTTGAATGGAATCTGATGCGTGGGCTACGTTTACTCCCCCCCATATTCCATATTTTCCTCTGATCGTGTTTGGCTCTGCATTTTGGACTAAGGTTGCCCCTAGCAGCTTTCTTACGCCTTGTACAACATTTTCTCCTTTTACTTCCATGGCTACGACTGGGGCTACCATTATGAAGAAGACAAGCCAGTTGAAAAATGGTTTGCCTACATGTTCCTCGTAGTGTTGCTCTGCAAGTTTCCTGTTGACTTGTATCTCTGCAAACTTATGTATTTCGTAGCCTTCGTCAAGTAGTGCTTTTATGGTGTTTGCTCCAACGAAACGCCTAACGGTAGCGTCTGGTTTTAAGAGTACAAGTGTTCTCTCCATTTTTCCGCTTCCTTTAGTTACCTGTTTTACTCTAATGGGTTCACTTCTACTTCAATTGTGTTTTTGAGTTTCCCCAGTTTCTCCTCGACCTCGGTTAGTGGAACCTTACTTTCAGTGCAGTCGACTATTAGGTACGCGTCCGACACACCCGTTGTGCTTGGGGGAATTAGCGTAGTGTGTATGTTTATCCCCATTTCTCCGAGGGCGGTGGCTATTTCACCCAGCGCTCCGGGCTTATCAAGCATTCTCACTTTTACTTCGGCGAGCATTCTCTCCTCTTTAACTATCGGGTACGCTACGAAGTTCATTTTGTTGATGTCTGCGACTATGAGTAAGCGTGTTCCTTCCTTAATTTTGAGGGCCTCCGCTATGTTTGATGGTATGTTCATCATCGTGTCCTTCTTGACGTCAACGAACTCTGTTATGTATGCCTTCTTATGATTCATATTAACCCCCTCACATTATTCCATGTACGCTTAAGACACGTATGTCTTGGAGATGCTTAATATTTAAAAGTGTTTTTTGAAGTGTTCTTGAATGGTTACATGAGCTAATTCGCTTCTTGGCGGTGTGCTTGATGAAGGTTTTAGTGTCAGGTGTCGTTGAGCTTAGCTTGGTAGACTATCCTCGTAACCCTGCATTAGTCATATTCGTTCCAGGGTGCCCTTTCCGTTGCCCTATGTGTCATAACTGGCGTATGCTCGAGGTTAAACCTGAACATGAAAAGGCCTTTGACGAGCTCCTTTCAAAACTGAAAAGAGCTATTGACGCGGTTGAAGCTGTTAAAGTATCTGGAGGTGAACCCACCCTTTACCCTGATTTCTTGCGTGGCTTATCCGACTTCTGCAAGGAGAATAGTCTCCTTTTCGGGTTTGACACTAACGGGTACTTTCCGGAAGTGGTGGGAAACCTGCTGGGGCATGTAGACTTGGTCTCGGTTGACGTTAAGGCAGCGTTTAATGACCCAGACCTGTACAGCAAGGTTATAGGTGTTAACGCCGGCGCCGAAGCTATTAAGCGCCTCAAGAAAACTTTAACCCACCTTTTCTCGAGCAGTGTTTACGCTGATCTCAGAACCACCTTTATTCCGACGGTTAATGATAAACCGGAGCACATGAGGAACATTGGGGAAACACTTCTTAAGCTGGGCTACGGTGAGAAGGCTGAAAGGGGTGAAGCAAGCTACACCCTGCAGGAGTTCGAGCCAAACCTTGCTTGGAAGGATGAAATGAAACGGTTAAGGAGGCCTACTCTGGAGGAGATGGTTGAGGCAGGCAAAGCTACCGGGATACCGAACGTTTACATTAGGAAGCAGGACGTAGGGTTTATGGCTCCCCTCGAATCGCTCTTAGAGCATCGCCCTCAGAAAATAGGTTTAATCTAGAAGTATTTAGTCGGCTGGCATGCCATGAAGTTTGAACATGAGTTCGAAGGCTATTTTCGCGGCTGTAAACGCTGTTCTTCCTCCTGTGGGTGTAACCTCGACCACGTCGAAGCCAACTATTCCCTCACAGTTTTCCAGTAGTTTCACGAGTTCCCTCATGGTTAATCCTTCAGGTTCGGGGCTCCCTACCTCAGGAGCAAATGCCGGGTCTAACACGTCGACATCCACCGTAACGTAAACTCTCCCTACCTCCTCTTGGAAATCCCTCAGAGTGTTTATCGCATAAATTAAGGAGTCGCGTATGTCATAAGCAGACACAAACCTCACATTGTTTTCTCTAGCGTACCTGTATTCCTCTCTTGAGCACGCCCTCACGCCAAGCTGAAGTAAGGGAACCCCTCTCTCGTGAAGCCTTCTAGCAAATGTTGCATGGGAAACCCTCTGTCCAGCGTAATCATCCCTTAGGTCCATGTGCGCGTCGAACTGGATTACTCCAACGCCTTTCAAGCGTTCGACAATGGCCAATGTGATGGTGTGCTCCCCTCCTAAAACCGCAGGTTTCTTTCCGTCATCAATTAATTCCGTCATTACGTTCCCTAGCCTTCTAAGTGTTTCGTGGACGTTCCCCGGAACTACGTCCAAGTCTCCCAAGTCGCAGAAGCCTAAATCCTTCACGTCAGCCCTATACTTTAAGCTAAAGCTTTCCATGTTCCGCGACGCTTCTCTGATTGCTTCAGGTGCAAACCTGGAACCCGGCTTATATGTACTCGTACCATCAAATGGAACACCCAGTAACACGATAATTGCTTCACCATACCCCTTTGAACACGACAAGAAGGGTTCTTTAGCCGTTACGTAGAGCTCCTTAAACCCCATTCACCCGTCCCTCCATAATGAACTTTACAAATTTCTCCAACCCATAGGCTTTTTAATCCTCCCTTCGTTCACGGGGCCATTCCACAGCTTGACCACGTCCTCGTATCGCTTCCCTTCCTTTTCAAGCACCTCCACTTCCTCGGTTAACATGTTAAAATCGCAGCGCCTTCCACCCCCTATACCTTTACAGAAAAAGAGGGCTTCCCTGTTAAGCTTAAACTTTCCACCTTCCCCATACAAATGGAAACACTCTGCACACTCTCGGTCTAACAGGGTAAACCACGCATACCCCTGTTGAAGATACATTTTCCCTCCTCCCTTAACGCCAACACCCTCTCCACTCCATCCTCCCCCTATAAATCTGGGAATGTCCGAGTATGTGTGTGCCACTCTACCAGCAGGAATCACTCCTGTAGTAAAGCTGCAAGGATCAACCCCATATTTTTCAGCTATCCTTTTTAACATCTGAATCAGTGACGCATATGGTATAAACGGAGCAGCAAGCACCACATTTCTGGCATTTGAAACGATTTGGCTTAATTACTGCCTTTAAAAGGTTTAGAAGTGCTCGTAGAAACAGCTTCACCCCAGCTTTCATTAGCCTTCTCCCTCAATATTTTATCTAGGAAATACCTTAAAGTTAAAGTGCTTACTTCGTGTATTTTTCTTCTGGGAACATCGGGGTGCCGAGGATGAAAGTCGTAACTAGTGAGGAGATGAAGGCAATAGACTTAAATGCTGAATTCCTAGGTGTATCACGCCTTCTTCTAATGGAAAACGCTGGAAGATGCGTTGCGGATGCGGTGGCTAGAAGGTTTGACATTAAAGAAAAGCAAGTGGTGGTTTTCTGCGGACTGGGAAACAATGGAGGCGATGGTCTCGTAGCGGCTAGGCACTTCGCATCTCTCGGCGCAAAAGTAAAAGTTGTCTTACTTGGGGAAGAAGAGAAAATTCGAACCACAGAGGCGCGAACCAACTGGAACATCACCAAAAAACTCTTTAAAATAGAAAAAATCATAGTTAGAGATTCTTCGGAAATTCAAACCCTTAGAAAAACCCTTGCCAAGGTAGACGTTGTTATAGATGCCATCCTTGGAACAGGAGTTAAAGGCGAAGTAAGGGAGCCCGCCGCGTCAGCAATAGACCTAATTAACACATTAAACTGCTTTAAAGTGTCCGTAGACATTCCCTCAGGTTTAAACCCGGATACAGGGGAAATTGCTGGGAGAGCGGTAAAAGCAGACTTAACAGTTTCTTTCCATGCCGCTAAACCTGCACTGTTAGGCTCCCAGTTAACAGGAGAATTGGAAGTTCACCGGATAGGCATCCCCCCTGAAGCCGAGCTGATAGCCGGCCCCGGAGACGTCGAAATCATAAAAGTTCAACGTCTCCCCCAATCACATAAAGGTGATCATGGAAGAGTGCTGATTATTGGCGGGGGCAAGCAGTATTCCGGCGCTCCAGCCCTAGTTGCTTTAGCTGCTTTAACAATGGGAGTAGATATCGTCGTGGTTGCAGCCCCATCAAGCGTTGCCCAAGCCATACGCTCATACTCCCCTAACCTGATTGTAGCCTCTCTCCCTGGAGACGTTTACACTAAAGAGTCGCTAGACATCGTGGGGGATCTACTAAACCAATCGTCAGCCTTAGCTATAGGACCTGGACTTGGAATTGAAAGGGAAACACAAGAAGCGGTCTTAGAAACCATAATTCTAGCTAAGGAAAAAGACATTCCAACTGTAATAGATGCTGATGGGTTAAAAGCGCTTCCGAAAAGGTTAAACGCTGTGGGAAACAAGATGGTGCTGACCCCCCATCAAGGAGAGTTTACCATCCTAACAGGAGAAAACCTTCTTGGCAAGCCACTAGAAGAAAAAATATTAAAAGTAAAGGAGTGGGCAGGACGCCTTAATGCAACAATACTCTTAAAGGCCCACTGGGATGTAATCTCTAACGGAGAGAAAGTGAAATTAAACCTTACTGGAAATCCTGGCATGACCGTTGGAGGGACAGGGGACGTTCTTACAGGATGTTGCGCCGCCATTCTCTCTTGGAGGAAGGAACCATTTAAGGCCGCTGTAGCTGCCGCGTTCATAAACGGGAAAGCCGGAGACCTCGCCGTGCAACAAAGTGGATACCATATAACAGCCACCGACGTGATACGTTACATACCCTATGCCATGGATAATAAGCCGGTAAATTCCCGTTAATGATCCCCTAAAAACTTCTTCCTCAGGATACCGCATACCGCATTCAATCCCGAAGCAAGTTTCCTCGGCGACCTCTTACTCTGACTAACTTCCTCTCTTTTAAATGCTACTAGAAGCTATTTCTCCTTTTCAACATTATTTCCAGAAAACTTTTTATTGCTTCCTTCCAACAGTTGGCTGCTGAAAGTGTTAAATTTAGCCCGATTAAAAAAGGAGGTAAAGGTATGAGTTCCCAGCAGGATACTGCGACACCAGCTGAGGTAATAGCCATAGTAGATAGAACTGGCGTTTACGGCGAGATAATTCAGTGTCGTGTACGCATTCTTGATGGTCCAGATAGAGGACGTATTCTAACCCGAAATATTCGTGGACCCGTCAGAGTCGGTGACATAGTTATGTTAAGAGAAACTGAGAGGGAAGCAAGGAAAATTAAACCTCGATAATCAAGTGTTTTCCAAAACTTTTGGGTTGCAAATTTTAAGTGTCATCTAATTATATCTCATATGTTTCTCCGGCTTTTGGCGTTATAGCCTCCTTATCGTATTTTTCCTGTATTTCTTCTGCTAGGGCTCTGCAAGCCTCCTTCTCACCGTGCATTGTAAAGTATATTGGTGAATTATTATGGTTGAGTGTTTCTATTACTTGACGTATTTGTTTTCCGTCGGCATGAGATGAAAAGTTGAAGAACCTAACTTGAGCGTTTACACGTTCTGGTTTTCCATAGAGGGGGAAGTACCCTGTATCAAGAAGCAATCTTCCCGGTGTTCCGGGTACTTGGAAGCTAACTAGGAAGACAGCGTTTTCAGGGTCTTTTGCTAACATTCTCATGTAGTGAATGGTTGGGCCGCCTTTAAGCATGCCTGCCGTTGAAACGACTACTCCTGGACGGCTTACTGCTTCAACCCTATCATGGAACCTGCGCACCCACTTACAATTGCTTAATGCTCTAAGAAGGCTCTCATAGTCTTTAAGATAGTCCGGGTATTGAAGTAATATTCTGCTCGCGTCACGCGCCATCCCATCAAGAGTTATACTGTAACTGTAGTTTAAGTTGTACCTTTCTAAGACGCAAAGTATCTCCTGCGACCTTGCTACGGCAAATGCTGGGATCAGGACCACTCCTCCGTTTTCCACGGTCTCCATTATCGCATTTACTAACGCCTTCTCCGTCTCTAACCGTTCCGGGTGCTCTTCTAGTGCGTACGTGCTTTCTATAATTACCACTTCAGGCTTTATCCCGTTGAAGTCTGCGTTTTGCACAAGGCGAGTTGCCCTAGTGTTAAAGTCTGACGTATAAAATATTCGTTTTCCATCAGCCTCTATTAGGGCAGAATACGCTCCCGGTATGTGCCCCGAATTTATTATCTTTACTTTTATGCTTCCAACTTTGACAAAATCCCCATAATTTACTAGCCTCGCCCTACCTAGCATCCTTCTTTCTTCCCTCTTGCCAAAAGGAAACTTCTTGATCTTCAGCATATCGTCTATTAGCAATGGCAGCAGTCCCTGTGTAGGCGGCGTTACATATACTGGTGGGCTGGTTTCATGGTTCTCATCATAAAGGATAGGTGTCGCCCCTACGTGATCTAAATGCGCATGGGTGAGGAAGACCGCATCCACCTTGTCTGGGGGTAGATTCGGCATTGGCTTTTCCTTCCGCCCCATGTAAACTCCATAATCTATTAAAACGTTAGTTTTCCCATCAGATATGAAAACACCAGATCCACCTACAGTCTGACAGCCACCTAGAAACGTAATTTCCAAAAAAGACATCCTCCAAGTGTTAAAACTTAATTTCTCATATCCGCGTTATCTCTCCTTTGCCTCCTTCCACTCTTCGTCTAAATTGTTTCATTATTGTTAAGAAGAAGATTCAGACGGAATATAAAGGTTATCTTGCTCTTCTAACTAATTAATTCTGCAGGCCTCCTTGCTTATTTTAAATATTCTCTTCCAAGATGGAAGAATTATTTAAAGCATTTCCCGCTCATCTAACGTATAAGCTGCTCATTTTCCTCTAATCAAATTATCATACCAACCCTTAATGGAGGCCTCGTTTATGAAGAAGGCAGTATATTCCCGTTTTTGCATTCTTGCTTAAAGAATCTCTTACCTCTCGGGCGCTCAATCTGATTTCCAGTTCTTTCTATGTCATGTTTTTAGAATTTTCGTTACATACAGGCTTAAGTCCAAGGCTTTCGATGAGTGTGTTACGTAGCCTAAGGAGAGCACGTCCACGTCCAGCTCAGCATATTCTTCAACGTTTTCGAGACTTATCCCTCCTGATACCTCAATTATAACGTCCTTTCTAACCCCCTTCTGCTCTAGAAGCATTAACGTTTCTCTTACTTTCTCTTTACTCATGTTGTCGAGCATTATTACATCTGCCCCAGATAATGCTGCTTCTAACGCATCCCTAGGCTCACTTACCTCCACCTCTATTTTCTTGGAGAAACTTGCTCTCTCTCTCGCCCTTCTGATGGCCTCTGAGACGCTTCCAACTATTTTGACATGGTTATTTTTTATTAATATCATGTCGTCTAGTCGGAACCTATGCGGGTCGCCTCCTCCAGCCTCAACAGCCTTCTTCTCAAAGTACCTGAATCCAGGAGTAGTTTTTCTGGTACATGCTACCCTAACCTTGCTGTTCAGCCTTCGAGCCGTCTCAACGATCTTCGCTGTCTCGGTGGCTATCCCACTCATAATCATCAGAATGTTAAGCGCCGTCCTCTCAGCCCCTAGAATTGTCCTTGCCCGTCCCTTAACTTTCATGATAACCTGTCCTTTCTCGACGGCATCTCCATCCTTAACCTTCACGTCCACCTTAACTCCAACCATCTCGAAAACCATTTTTGCCTCATTCACTCCTGCAATTATGCCTCTTTCCTTACTAATTATTTCTCCTTCTATTTCAACCTCCTCCGGTATAACGGCTTCACTCGTTACGTCCCCGAAACCTAAGTCCTCCAAGAGAAACCTTTCTAGATCGCTCTTAACACCCTCTAACAACTGTTTTCACCGCCTTCCCGCAAGTAAAATTATCTCGTTAATAACCTCTTGGATCGAATTGTTCTTCAGCAATTTTTCCTGGATCTTAATCACTCTTTTCCTGATGAGATTTGACTCCAGAACTTCCCTAACCGCTTTAAGAAGCGTCTCTCTGTTTAGTTCATCTTGCTGAATAACCTTCGCCACGCCCATCTCTTCAGCCGACTTGGCGTTCATCTGATGCTCCGTATGGGCGGGAGTAGGTATCAAAATCAATGGGACGCCATAATACATTGACTCAGCTATCGTGTTGTGGCCTGAACGCGAAATAACAAGGTCACATGATTTAAGAACGGCATATCTGTCAGGGAGCCAATTAAAAATTCTCACTCCATTCCCCCTGTAAACTTCTCTCACTCCCCCCGGATCCCCTGTACTCATTATGATTTGGTAGTCCTTAGGGAAATCATGGATTATCCTTCTAAGAATTTTATTTATGGCCTTCCTTTCTTTTTTCGTGCCAGATATGCCTATGTAAATTAAGGGGCGTCCATCAAATCCCAGCTTCCGCTTAACTTCCTCCTTATCTGGTAGCTCGTAAGCCATCTTATCTATTATTTGGCCGATAAACCTGACTTTTTTCAGGAACTTCACAGGAACGTTTACATGCTCCTTAGCTATAGTGTATGGCGGAGGGAAGTCTGGAACTAGAATTCTCGTGCTCCGACTCCACATCAGCCAGAGCACGTTGAGGATTATCCATTCACCGAAAGCCTTAAGCTTTCTCTTAATCTTACTTAAAGGCTTCTTATGCGGTATTATTAGCTTGATTTGATGAAGTAAGAGTATGCATGGGATTCTTAGCAAAGCAGAAGCGAGCACTGGCGAAAGCCTAGAGTCGGATACGACAACGTCTGGCCTAAAGCTCCTGAGTAGCTCGATCTCCCTGATAAGCTGCCTAATGAACACCGCAACGTATTTCGGCCACCTTATGCTCGTTTGTAGCATTTCAACGGTTCCATCTTCTCCCTCAATCAACTTGATCTCTGGAACCGTGATGACGGGAAGCCCGGACGCCTTAATGAACTCGACGGCGTCGCCATACGTTGAGAAAAGAACTTGAATACCTTTGCTTGCCAGCTTCTTTGCTATGGGAACGCATCTACCAGCATGTCCTAAAGCCATACCGTTAGGGGCAAAGTACACTTTCATCTAATGTCCCTCAGAAAGTATTTTCCTAATAATTTCCCCCCGCGGCTTCTCCTCCTCAAAAATAACGCCTTGGAAAACGTAGACTTCAGTTTCATCATCAAACCATGCGTCAGGAGGCAAACCTGCCTTCATGCAGCACTCACACAAAAACTCTTCAGCATCCCAGTTCCACTCAACAGGCACCTGCGGTAGAAGTAAGCCTCTAAAGGGGCCGCGTGCAATCATGAGCCCATCCCGTCCAACCTTGATCTTGTCAAGGTACTCCCTAGGATCTTGAACCTTAAGCCGCTCTGGAACAGTTAGAACAGTCACTTCAACAACAACATCGCTAAGCTCATCCGGCTTAAGAGGTGGAAACCTAGGGTCTCTTGTTGCCTCGGCAGCTGACCTTATGGTTGCCTCCACCAATGGAAAGTGAGGGAGTGGATAGCCTATGCATCCTCTCAAGTGCTTTCCTCCCTCCACTAACTTGTTAATAGTGACAAATACGCCTCCCTTCTCCATCAGCCTTGGTGGAGCATCACTAGGCGTTTCCATCACTTTTCCAGACCTGACGTACTCCTCTATTGTCCGCCTTGCGAGTCTAACCAAGTACCTTCCTTCCTCATCACTTAGTTTAACTTCATGGTAGCCGGCCACTTCATCATCCTCTCCAAGCCACATTTTTGAAAAGATCTCTGATAACTTAACTTTAAATGTTTCCTAGTATCCTCCGCCACTCCTCTCTTTAATTTTCTCAACGACTCTAAGCATCGACTTCCACATCCCTCCTTTCCAGTAAACTTTACCACACTTTTCACAGACCCAAAACTCGTTATGCCTCTTTAAAGTTGTTCGAGGTACGACCCCCGCCACGCTTTCCTTTGCCACGCTTACTATCTTCCCGCCACATTTAGGGCAGTGTGAGATTGAGGGGTCCACCTGTAGCCTCAACTTAAACTTTAAAACGATGCTTGAAAGCTGACTATAAAAGTCGTCTCCCTCCACATAAAACGCTTCAACGCCCTCCCTTTTAGCTCTCATGTAAAGCTGCTGGTCTCTCGTCAGAAGTATGCCCTTAAGCTTTTCCGCCTTCATAAGTAAGGTGTCATCGCTTTCGTCTGGCTCATAGTCCGCTTCGTATCCGAGCAACCTTAACCATCGGCAAACCCTACCAAGCATAGCATCACAAATGAAAAGAAGCATTACGCTCAAAAACCCCTTCTAAGCCTCAGCAGGTGCTCCTTCAAAAATGTCCTTAGCTCCTTTCTTGACAACTTTCATGTTAACTTGGTATATTTCCTCTGAAATCGTATTCCCTCTAACCAGCTTTCTTCGTCTCTCACCCCTCCTCTTAGGCCTGAAACCTGGACCCTTACTCAGCAGCACCCTCTTACGGACAGGCCCCTCAATATCGGGTCTCATAGGGAATCCATCCTTATCCGAGCCGCCCATAACTTGGAGTTCGTAGCCGACCAAGCCCAACGGGTCACCCTTAACTATCTCCCCTATTTTAACATCAATCAAGCTTCTGAACTTTGCAGCATCAACCCCTACGGTGACGCTTCTACCAGTCTCAGGATCACTGATAACTAGCTTATGGACATATTCCTCTCTAGCTTTCTTCATCGAGCATCACCACTATACTCGCTTCATGGAATACCAGACACGAAGCCCCCTTTAAAAATCCTTCTCTACCTACTTATCAGGCATCACCTCTCTGAATGCCACCCTTCCTTCCCGCCTATCATCGCCTCCTTAATTTATTGTAGATCTTCCTCCAATCCACGAAAACCAAGGCTATAAATACCAAAACCATAAGTATTATGCTCGCAATCATGGTCGCCAATCCGGCTTCCCCCGAGTACCATCCGAGAATCGTCTTCCCAAAAATCCTAATGTTCGAAAGGGTTCTGGCTGCAAAAGTTATCATCACACACATCAAAATTTTCCCTATGAAGCAACTCACGATCGTCTTAACGTACGAATACTCCACCATCCCTAAAGCTAAAAGTAGCACGTCATCTGGTAATGGCGTTGCAGCAAAAAGGATAACCAATGGAATCCCCCATCCCCTCTCAACAAGTTCTCCATAACGTCTGAGCCTATCCCCGTAGCGCGTATCCTCCAGCACTTCCGACGCCCCCCTCCCCAGAATCCAAGCGCTGGTTTCACCTATAGCTGCACCAGCCCCAGCAGATACACCCAAAATAAACGGATTAATAGTCACCCTAAAGACCACAAGGAACCATAAGAAGATAACATATGGAACAGGAAATATAATCGAAATGTTTCCGAATATGCTAACGAGGAACACCGCTATATATACTCCTAAGTCTCCTCCAGGAAACCAGTTCGAAAACCAGAACATACCCCAAGCTAACGGGTTCATCCACAACCTAAAAAGATCCCATATCATGTAAGATGGATCAAGCCAGTATGCTATGTAGGGGTTAACGAAGTAATAAATGTACCATGTAACTATACCGGCTGGAAGGATAGATAAAGTAAAAAAAACCTGGGTTGTAGCACCCGTTTTGTCTTTTTCCGCCAGCCTGACCACCTAAATTGTTTTTCGGAGAAGCTACTCCCATGTTTCCCCGCACTTTTTGCATTTCCATATTTTCTTATAAATGGGTTGTCCTCCAACATAGCTAAGCACTCTGCTTTTATCTTCAACCTGTTTCACATCAACACTCCCGCACTTAGGGCATTTAACTCGTGTCGGCGTGACTTCGGACATGTTACCCTCCTCAACTTGGCATTTTCTCCTAAATATTTTATTGTTCTTTATTTAAAAGGTTTCTTTTCCTTTTCTTTTTTATAAGCTGCTTCCTCATAATGACCTTAAGTTTTTTAAGCTTTTCCAAATTTTTCTCCCTTCTTTCGACGATTTTCTCAATTCGCCTCCTTTTAAAGTAGCTCTTTTAATGTCCATAGAATGTTTGAGAAGGACTGGGTGTTTCTAGCCGTTTCTGGTGGTTTTGCGGAAGGTACCTCCGAAATTCATTTCCGTTTGTTTTCCCGTTTAAATCGTACGGAAAGGTATATTTGACCGTTATTTTACTGAAATATTTAGTCTAACTCTGCCCTCTTGGAGGATCTGGAATTGCAGGAAAAATATGCTGTTATTATTAGGGAAGCCCGCTATGAGGACTTAACACAAGTCGTCGAAATCAATCGTATATGTCTACCTGAAAATTATCCGTATTATTTCTTTCAGCATATTTTAGAGCGTTTTCCTAAGGCTTTCATAGTGGCTGAGGTTAACGGGGAAGTGGTAGGTTACATGATGAATAGAATTGAGAAGGGTATGTCCTCTTTTAACCCTTCACCCTTTAAGCTTCTAAAGAAAGGACATGTTGTTTCAATAGCTGTACTCCCTGCATATCGAAGGATGGGTATAGGAAAGAAGCTCATGGAGAGAGGTCTTAAAGCAATGAGGGAATACGGTGCAGAGGAGGTTATTTTAGAGGTTCGCGTGTCCAATGACCCGGCTATAAAGCTTTATACGTTAATGGGCTTCACTATAGTTAAAACACTTAAAGGTTATTACCATGATGGAGAGGACGCTTTTCTCATGTGTAAAAAATTGGTGGATGCGATGTAAGCGTCCATCCTAGAATCTTTCATTACTCCTCCTGGAAACTTCTTGATTTAAAGAATGTTTTTTCGCTTAAGATGGTGGCATAGGGGAAATGGAGGGATGATTATTTCATTCCTTAAGAAAACTACGCTGTCTAGATGTAGTGTTTGCGGACGGGAAAGCGTTTTGATATCTGGCAACTTGGGTGTGTGTGGTAGATGCTTAAGGGAGAGACCTGATGACGCTTTACCCATTGCAATGGCCGTTCACTCTGAAAGTAGGAAGCGGTTTGGCTTGCCTCCTTATCCTCCTAAAGACAAAAGTGGGGTTCCATGTAGGCTCTGTGTCAACGAGTGTATGATCCCTGAGGGCGAACGCGGATATTGTGGCATAGTCGAGAATAGGGATGGGAGGCTGTTTTATCTTGCAGGCACCCCCTCTAAGGGACTTTTAGAATGGTACTATGATCCTCTACCTACAAACTGTGTTGCAGCATGGGTTTGTCCTGGATGCACCGGCATAGGATTTCCAAAGTACGCGTACCGAATGGGAGCCGAGTACGGATACTTTAACTTGGCTGTTTTCTATGCTGCTTGCTCCTTTGATTGCCTATTCTGCCAGAACTGGCATTACCGGGAGCATGCTAGAAGCCTTAGGCCAATCGTGGGTGCACGTGAGCTCGCTGAGAAATGTAATGACCGTGTTTCTTGCATCTGTTACTTTGGAGGAGACCCCGCAGTTCAAATGCCTCACTCGATTAAATCCAGCGAATTAGCCGTTGCGAGGGCGGAGGAATGGAACGGAATTATGAGAGTGTGCTGGGAAACTAATGGTTCAATGAGTTGGCCTCTCCTGAGGAAAGCGGCTTCCTTAGCTCTTAAAACTGGAGGATGCATAAAATTTGACTTGAAAGCGTGGAGTGAACCTCTTAACATAGGCCTTTGCGGTGTAACTAATAAACGCACCTTAGAAAACTTTGCTAGGTTAAAGCCCTTCATCCGCAAGTCCCCTGAGCCTCCATTCTTGATTGCAAGTACGTTACTGGTTCCTGGCTATGTGGACGTCGAAGAAGTTCGGCAAATAGCAAGTTTCATAGCAGACATAGACCCGGATATACCCTACTCTCTGCTGGCTTTTCATCCACACTACGTTATGCGCGACTTACCTACGACGAGCCGTAAGCTTGCATTGGAATGTGCCGACGCTGCTAGAGGGGAAGGGCTTACCAATGTTAGGATAGGTAACATACACCTACTCGCCGATTACTAGCCTTATAGGAGGGTTCCCATGGAAAGGATGTGGAGTAAAGCATATAGTTACGCCTTAAAAACCGCTAAACGCGTAAGGCAACGCTTAACCTTCATAGTAGGTTTTAACGTTAACATAGATGCTGTGAAGCACGTTAATGAAGGTGACGTTAAACGTGTTTTCAGCTTTGTTTCCCCAAGTGAGGTTATACGGAAAATCGAGTCACCGCCAATGGAAATCAATTCTCTAGAAGATTTCCTAGCAGGCTTTCTCCTTTGCGTGAGAAACGGCTTAGGAGAAGAGTGGATTATACGCGACGCCGCCATTTCTCACCGTCTCAAGGAGCTATTAGGATGGGATTCTACTCGTATGGGCGGTCAAGGCGGTAACATGTCTAACATAATAGCAGGAATGGGTCATTTGGCTATACCGAATGCCCCCTCTCTCCCCCAACAGCAAGCCGACCTCTTTCATGATAAGAACGTGCTGATACCTACCCTTGCAAACGGCGAAGTACGCTTTAAACCTCCCAGCAAAGCCGTGAGAAGTAGAGATGAGCCTTTAATCCACTGGATATTCGAATTTGGAGAGGGCTTCAGGGTCAAACTAGGAGAGTTAGAGGTGAAAGCTCCTAGAGAAAACCGTTTTATCGCCACGTTTGACGACATAAACGCTCGTCTTGAAATCGCGCCTGGCTTCTGGGAGGGTAGTATGCTTAAAGTGGAGGAAGCGTCAGCATGCGTAGTCGCCGGATACCACCTTCTTCAAGAAGTTTACTCGGACGGTACAACTTATAAAGAGCACATTGAGAGGACTGTCTCCTTAATTAAGGATTGGAAATCCGTTAATCCCGAATTGACCGTACATGCTGAAATGGGCTTTACTGCCAGCGTTAAGGTTAGAAAGGGCATTCTTAACTTGCTTTTTCCACACGTCGACTCGGTAGGACTCAATGAGTCAGAACTACTACAATTTTCATTTCCATCTCGTAGTGTAGACTGGAACTCTTCATCCTATTCTGCTCCAGAAATATATCTTAAGGCCCGCTCCCTCATGAGCAAGTACTCATTAAAACGGGTTTTCATTCATACTAGGGAGTTTTCGATGAGTCTACTTGATGATAACTACAAGGTTTCTCCTAGGAGTGAATTGCTCTCCCTCCTCTTAGGTGCTAGCCTAGCAGCTACCTTGGCCATTACAGGTAGCACACCTACAATTGAAGAAGCAGAGCGTCTAATGACGTCAGAAGCCCTTAAATTAAGTGGTAAAGGACTGGAGGAACACCAGAAACTAGCTGTCTTCCTAGAATCCGAGGAAGGCGTCAACGGGGAACTACTTCTGAAGCGCGGCTTCGTGGAAGGTAAGCCCAACCTAGTGTTTATCCCGTCAAAGTTAGCATCCAAGCTAAAGGGAACGGTTGGGCTAGGTGACTCAATATGTGCTGGATCCCTAGTCGGAGAGCATATTTTCGAAAAAAGAGAATAATTCAATATGAAACTTCGTTCCCATGATGTTAAATTTTCTCTTTAATTTTTTCAGTCGGCCTCTTCATGCATCACTCCCTATTTAGCTTATGTATTTTGGCTGTCCAGTACCTTTCTCTATCTTTTTCCCTTCCTCCCCTGTACCCCCACTAAAAGCACTTAAATCTATTTTAAGGTTCAACTTTTCCTTTAAGATCCGTGCCAGTGCTTGAGAAGCTCTA
Source organism: Candidatus Freyrarchaeum guaymasense (assembly GCA_030587405.1). The sequence continues at coordinate 47,765 of JAUQZD010000066.1, forward strand.
AGGTCTTTTTGGAGAACACTTAGGGTTTCCGAAAGGAGTATCATACCATCAATGTTAAAAAGATTGCTGGCGAGGCATGGGACTATACCATTCATTCCTATTATGATTCCACTCCTGAGAACCTCCACGTTTGGCAGTTTGCCATATTCCTTTAGTAACGTGTTACTGGTTGCAGTTACGAAAATCCGTGGCTCATCGCTTAGCTTTTCGACAGGCATTGCACCCAATGCTATAATAATTTTAACATTCATTTCATGCAGCGTTTTCGCGATATATTTTGAAAGAACGTTCATGCCTACGTTTGAAGTGGGCTGTGCGTCGCCTGTCAGAAGGAAAATATCCCTTCTCAAGGCTTCATCATAGTAAAAATATATCTCGCTTTTTAACGCGTTAACCTTTCCGCTTTCATCGACGGATACGTGCGATGGGAAATCTGAAAAATATATTTGAGAGATCCTTTCTGCATCGTTTTGCTTAAGCATAACGTTTATCACCGTCTTACCGACGTTTGCTATTCCCGGCATACCCTGAATACACAGTGCATTTTCCACTTTTTTAGTAATCCCCCTCTCTCTAACTTCAGATATACTGAACCTATCAACTTCTAAGTTAACAGGCACCAACCTCCACCCTTTCTCCATTATTGCTCCATTGAAGAAGAGGAAAAACAGTAAAAAACTTATCTATTACCATAGTTAACTCCTTGGGTGCACTCTTTGACCATGAGGAAGCGAGGAGTGTTAATCGCCTTAGAGGGCATAGATGGCGCTGGGAAAACAACCCATGCTCTACTTCTAGCAGAGTGGTTAAAAGGGAAGGGATACAAAGTTATAGTTACAAGTGAACCCACCGAAAGCTCCATAGGAAAACTAATACGGACAAAACTAGCTGAAAAAGCTTCTCATCCAGCAGTAATGACGCTCCTCTTTGCAGCTGACCGTGTAGATCACTTCGAAAAACTAAAGCCCTTCATCAAAAATGGTGCTATCATCATTCTAGACCGTTACACTGAATCATCCATTTGCTACCAAGCGGCTGAAGGACTCAATATGGAATGGATTGAAACAGTTAACAAGTGGGTTCCTAAACCAGACTTAACGGTTCTGCTAGATGTGGATGTAAGAATCGCCCTTCAAAGGATCAAAGAGAAGAAAAGAGAAAAATATGAGGAACAGGAGTTTCTCGCGTTGGTCCGAAAAAACTACCTTAAAAGAGCTGAGGAAAAAGGATACCTCATAATAGATTCATCACTACCCTTAAAGGAAGTTCAAGAGAAACTAAGGAAAGTAGTTGCTTCCTTCTTAGAAAAGAACGTTTAAAAACCGAACATTTTATTTTCTTCTATTCAGTTAATCATTTCTTGGCGATGAAGACCCTAAACATCTGACATGAGGATGAAGAACGACAGGCGGTCTGAGCCATTAAAAATAACTTAAAGAGACCCCTTACCCTCGATTAACTTATTCTTCAAGTAGCCTCTTAATTTCCTCCGAGATTTTCTTTAGGACCATAAGTATCAATCCTAGGTTAGCATCATTTCTTGCAAGGACGGTAATCAACGCGTTTTCTCCAGCACCCTTAATTATCACGTATCCTAAATCTCCTTGAACCAAAACTTGCTGCAGTTTGCCTCTGACGAGCTCGGTGCTAACTCTCTCTGAAACGCTGAGGATCGCTGATGCCATCGCCGCCACAACAGCATCATCAACTTCTTGTGGCATCGCCGATGCAATTGGAAGTCCCTCAGTGCTTACTACCGCACTCGCCTCGATACCAGGCGTGGATGCTTCCATGTTACGAAGTAACTCTAAAATTTCATCAATTTTCGTCAAATATTTCACCCTTCCACTAGAAACTGGTTAAAAGATAAAATATGATTATTTTCCTCATTTCCAGTTCATTTTGTTTAAATTTAAACCTTAAAAAGGTTATTATACATGTCTTCCGGGATACTATTTGTTCAAGCTACGCAATCGTTAAAGTTTCCAAGGAGAGAGAAAAATAGAGCTAATAAGAAAAAAGAATAAATCCTTTTATATTTTCCTTTCTTCTATGTTTATATTGGCTAGTCCTTTTCGTTCGCTCCCTTCTTGTCGCGGTCCCTTTTATATTATTTCAAAAATAATTACTGGTAGTTGGCTTTGTTAACGAGCGTGGATGCCCCTTCTTAAAAAAAGGTGGAGGCGGAAGCTTGAGTGACGATAAGCACGAGGAAACATCTCAAGACACCTTAGAGATATTGGAAAAACATAGGGAAGCTGGAAAAGTACTGCAGGAAATTAAACAGTTACTCGGTGATCTTGTTAAACCAGGAGTTAGATGTATCGATATATGTGAGAAGGTGGAGGCTGCAATTATTGAGAGAGGCGCTAGGCCAGCTTTCCCATGCAACATCTCGATCAACAATGTTGCGGCACACTACACTTCCCCGGTAGGCGACACTCTTACTATTAAGGATGGAGACGTAGTTAAGGTGGACTTTGGAGCACACATTGACGGTTACATCGCTGATACCGCCGTGACCTTCTGCTTTAACCCTGACCTTCTTTCTCTCAAGGAAGCCGCGGATGAAGCATTAAAATCTGCCCTCAAACTAATAGCCCCCGGAGTTGAAACTAACACCGTCGGCGGAGAGATCGAAAAAATAATAAAAGAGTATGGTTTCCGGCCTGTCCGCGAACTTTCAGGACATTTACTAAGCCAGTACGTGCTTCATGGGGGCAAAGTGATCCCAAATATATCCCTCCCTCATGGAGCAAAGATCGAGGAAGGAGAAGTTTACGCTGTCGAGACGTTTGCTTCGACGGGATCTGGAAGTGTTAGTGAAGCGCCATACGCATATATTTTCAGCATTCAGCCTGTTTTAGCTCCTATCAGGCTTAGAGAAGCCCGCCGAATAGTTAGGTTCGTTGAGGGTGAGTATAAAACTTTGCCATTTGCGGAAAGGTGGTTGGCTAAGCAGTTCTCAAGAGGTAGGCTGCGCCTCGCTTTAAGAGAGCTTGCGTCTAAAGGAATTCTTCGCCAGTACAAGGTGCTTTCCGATAGGAAAGGAAGCTACGTTGCCCAAGCAGAAGAAACAGTGATAGTTTCCGATGACGGTTGTGAAGTAATAACCTAGCTGGGTGTCTCGTTGAAAACGAAATTGTCTTTCTTAGGCGGGGCACGACAGGTTGGACGGTCCTGCCTTTTCGTTGAGTATGGTGACAGAGGTATAATGCTGGATGCAGGCGTTTCTCTGAGCGGTAATGATAGCATGTTTCCGCTTGACCCTCCTAACCCTCCAAGCGCTCTCATACTAACACATGCACATCTAGATCATGCCGGCTTCGCTCCAAGCATAGTTTCAAAATACCATGTCCCATTAATAGGTACTCCCCCCACACAAGATCTTTCAGAAACCTTAAACATAGACTACGTTAAACTTCAGAAGGATGCCTCCCCTTACACTTTCACAGAAATAATGAATGTCAGAAAACATTCAGTAGACGTTCTCTACAAGCAGCCCATAAATCTCGGAGGAGAAATCGAAGCAACCCTCCTTAGAGCAGGTCACATTCTTGGAAGTGCGATGGTCCGCCTCAAAATAGGTGACCATGTGATCCTCTACACCGGGGACATATGCGCCCGGAATACAAGAACCCAGACGATGGTGGATGTTTCAATGAACGACGCTGATACAATAATAATAGAGTCAACGTATTCCTCTCCTTCTGACCAGCATCCAAGCCTCCAGAAAATTGAACGAGATTTCGCGGCTGCTGTAGCTGAGACCCTAACTAACGGTGGGGTAGTATTGATCCCTGTATTCGCTGTGGGAAGAGCACAAGAGGTGATGTTATGTCTTGAAGCATATGTTAGAAGCGGCATCATACCGAGGGTTCCAATATTCATAGATGGGATGATACGGAAGGTGAACGTAATTTACCGGATGTACTGGTTTGACTTAAGCGACCCCATTAAACGGCAGATCCGCTACACTAAACAAAACCCCTTAGAATCAAACCTTTTCATCGAAGTCGAATCCAGAAAAGACGTGTTAAAGGCTGAAGAGCCTATGATCATCATTAGCACTTCAGGAATGCTTGAGGGGGGCCCTATTCTCTACTACCTTAAAATTTTTGGTGCCGACCCAAAGAATCTAATTTGCTTAACAGGATACCAAGTTCCAGGTACGAGAGGCCGGCTTCTTTACGATGGTCAGCGTGAAATACAGCTTGAAGGTGAAAGTCTCCGCGTTGAAGCACAAGTCAAGTTTTTCGATTTCAGCGCTCACGCAGACTACCCTGGATTACTGCGTTTCCTCAGCTTCTTCAAGAACCTCGAAAGAGTTTTCTGTGTTCATGGAGAAGAGAAAAAAGTCTTGAATTTCTGTGAACGGATAGAATCCCTCCGAAAAGTTGAGGCGTACGCGCCTCGCAACGGAGAAACAATTACTCTTTAATCTTAAATTTAACGCTTCATGCATCTTCTTTTCACGATCCTTTTATATCTTGAAACTTTGTCCGCCCTGATACCAAATTAGACAGTATTTTCGGCACCTCGTCCATTTCGACTCTAACCTGCTTCCTCGTATCTCTATCTCGTAGGGTTACCGTTCCATCTTCAATGGTCTGATGATCTACGGTTACACAGATTGGCACTCCTATTTCGTCTGCCCTTGCATATCTTTTTCCAATAGAACCTCTATCATCATACTCAACGAATAGTCCTTCCTTTCTAATTTTCTTGAAGAGCTTCTTAGCTATTGAAGTCAAAGGCTCCTTTTTCATTAATGGAAGTATTAACGCAGTTATAGGGGCTATTTCAGGGGGGAACTGAAACCAGCTCCACCCCCTCCCGTCATCTTCCCTATAGCAGCATTCCATGATGCAATATACTATCCTTTCGACGCCAAACGACGGTTCAATTACTTCAGGAATCACCTTTTCCCCGTCGACGTCAACTGATAAGTCTTCACCACTATGCTCCATGTGGCTCCTAAGATCATAGTCTGTTCGGTAAGCGTTACCGACAACCTCCTTCACTCCAATACTTAACTCCACTTCAAGGTCGAAGTTTCCACCCGAATAGAATGGTGTCTCCTCAGGCAGCATGTGCCTAAAATAAAACTTCTCTCTAGGTATTCCTATTCTTTCAAAGAACTCCGCTTCCTTCGCTAAGTAATATGCCATGTATGCGTTAGGGACGATTTCCCTTTCAACCGCCTCCTTGGCCGTTACCTCGATTGCTTTCCTCTCTCCCTTCTTCTGCTGTTCCCGTGTTAAAATCCTAAACTTGAACTCTGCAACATCACTTATGCCGGAGCAGTTGTTAATATCTCTCGGGTTCACGAAAACCTCTATTTCCATCTGGGTGAACTCGCGTAACCGTATTAGCCCTTGCCTAGGCGATATCTCGTTTCTGTAGGATCTCCCAACTTGAGCTATTCCAAAGGGGAGCTTACCTCTCATCGACTGAAAAACCTTCTTAAAGTCTACGAAAATGACTTGTGCGGTCTCCGGTCTAAGGAACGCGGTCTTACCCTTAACGGGGCCCACCTCGGTTTTAAACATGAGATTAAACAGTGTAACCTCGGAAAGCTCCCCTCCACAATGAGGGCACCGTAACCCGTTTTCACGTATGATTCTGGTGAGTTCATCGGTAGTTGCGCCCTCAACTCTGATTTCTAGTTTTTCCTCGATGAGATGATCCGCTCTCATTCTCGCCTTACACTTTAAGCAGCTAACTATTGGATCCACGAAGGAGTCAACATGCCCTGAAGCCTTTAAAACCTCATACGGAAGAATGGTTGAACCGTTAATTTCGTAAATTTGAAAGTTTGTCTCTCTAACTATGAAGAACTTCCTCCAGAATTCTATTAACTTATTAACGAGAAGGGCGCCTAGGGGCCCAAAATCATAGATCCCAGCTATGCCACCATAGATCTCCGCTGTGGGAACAATAAATCCCCTGTGTAGAGCAAGCGTCCAAACTTTTTCGAAGAGCGTTTTTTCACGTGTCCCACCTCTCCCTTTTCCGCGGGCCAAGAACACCACCTACACTAGAAATTTTTGAAGTTTCTAATGGTATTTTATTATTTCATTGATTGAGAAAACTTAACCAGCCATTAAACTTTTAAGGAGCCACTAAAACCTCAAAAGCCAATTCATCTTGCCATAACCTTCTTAGTTACTGGCGGCCTCGTTTTATATACTATTCGTGAGCCGCATTTGCATCTTATACCTTGAATCATCATTAACTCTTCGTTTTTAAGTTCTTCTCCGCAACGTCCGCACACGTAAGGCATCGCTTTCACTTCCTACCGTCCTTCCTTCAAGTAACCTCCTTTAATCATCTCTCTTTAAAAACTCTTTCTCTCTTAAATGCTAAGAGTCGCTTACCGCTCCCTCTACGAGTTTATCGCTCATCACATTTACAATGCGTACTTTAACTTTTTCCCCTAACCGTGCTTTTCCATCGAGAATCACGGTCGGGCCGTCACGTAACGGGTAAGCAATAAATTTCCCTCTAAATCTCCCCTCGCCCTTTTCCGCCACCAGGACCTCAAGCGTTTCACCGATCATTTTTTTCTTCAATGTTTTATTGATTCTTATGACTTCTTTAACTATTATCCTACTTGCTTTGCTTCTGCTAGCCGATGGAGGCTCCCTAAATTTTTCAAATGCAGACATTGGGAGGGGCTTAAACTTGTAAATAGTTATCTTCTCAGCTCCCAGCCTAAATGTCTCCCTAATCATTCTAGCAGTCTGGCGGGCAGTCTTAATCGTCTGGCCTGGAAGGCCATGAATAAAGTATACATAGGGGCGTAATCCCGCCGTAACTGCCTTTTTAACAGCTGATAGAACTTCACGGGGATGGGCAGGACGTCCCAAGGCGGCTGCGTGACTCGCGCTTCCCGTTTCCCCCCCAAAGTGAATGGTGGTTTTAGGGAGGTACTCTGATATGAGGCTCGCTGCTTCCCTAGTGAAAAGGGAAGCCTTTACATTCTCAACGCTAACGTATGCTTTATCACCTACAATCTCCCTTAAACCCATGAGGAGTTTCTCTATGTATTCGTAGTTTGGCTCGGGCTCTCTAGGGTCCGTTAAAACCCCTCCATTCACCTTCCTTTCTCTGTGAAATTCTAAGAAGCAGCTTGCTCCCAAGTATATTCGTCTAACACCCTGCCTAAGCAATCCTTCAATTTCTCTTAAAATGGACTCTACACTCCTACTCCTTGGCGGCCCATACATGCTAGGAACCGAACAGTACCCGCATCCTGGAGGGATTCCCACTGGACATTCTAATCTTTCCTTTAAGTTACCGCTTCTACACTTACTGCACTCTATACACACTTTCCCGTCTGGTAACGGTATTCTAGTCCTGTAAAAGTTCGAGCATCCCCTCACGCACCAAACATAAACTCTAGCAACCCTATAGAACGGATAGTCCTTAACTCTCTCAATGGACGGCTCCCATAGCCTAGCAGTGCGCCTTGGATCGGACTTAACGGCAACCCCATCTGAAGAGAGAAAGCTCACCCCCGCAGTTTTCCTTAATTCGTCCTCACCGGGAAGGCACCCGTCCTCTAACCCTCCCCTAAGTAGTTCCGCGATAGTGTCCTCAGCCTCTCCAACCATGACTAAATCATACCCTCTCTCTAACAGTTTCTCCGCTTCGGCAGAGGCAGGCCCCCCTGCTATACATACTCCTCCTCTGATTTTCCTCCATATCTTCACAATTTCTCCCATAACCTCTAGGTCCATACTCATTCCGCCACACATTAAAACGTCAAACTGTTTCACTTCTGATTTTGCATTGAAGAACACCTCTGGAACCATTATTCTAGCCTCACATCCAAAACTCTCTAAGACACCAGCTACTGCTCGTGCACCGCTTCCTATCACGTCCCTAGTAAGCTTCCTAATTCCCTTCCCCGCGCCAGTAGCATCAATTATCAGAAATCGGGTCAATTTACCTTATCTCCCTCATGACGTTTTATTTACCCTTTTAATGGGAATCATCCCCTGCTGGGTATTTAAAGAGTCATTTTGGTGGCAAATCTTATTAAACCTTTAATTAATTTATTTAATTTAAACATCGAAATCGAGGTATGGTTTAGTGTTTGAAATGAAAGGGTCTTCATTACCTTTCTTAATTTGTTACTGGGAGGGTAATTGTTGTCTCGTAGAAGCTCCATGAGTACCATCGAAGCATTAAGGATCGCTGACTTTTCAGTTTTTGGCTATTCAATAGACGAGAGCTCGTTTGGGTTCTCTGTTGGCCCTAAAGGTCTCAGTAGGAAGGGGGCTGAAAAACTAGCTTCAGAGGTTGCGGAAGCAGTCCATATGCTCAACCGTCTTCTTTCAGAGGAAAGTGGCGTTTCACTTGGTTTCATAGAGTTCGATATTGTTGGGACTGAAAAGGGAAATCTTCCTGAAGCGATGGCTTTGGTTACAGGAGGCGATGAGGAATCATCAAACTTCATCGTACTGTTAGAGCACGAGAAGGGTTTAGTGGACGTATTTAAGGTTATGGAGTTAGCGGGAGAACTTTCAAGTAGGCTTAAGGATATCCGACTAGCTTGCACTGCCTCAAAATTAAGTTCTCAGGATACGAAGCTTGTTATGCAGTCATTTGTAGAGCGCTTTACTAGAAGGATTTACGGCGAGGCATCGCAGAAAAAGTATAGGGAAAAGTATGCAAGGGATCTCCTAGCTCATTTAAAAATTCTAAGCGGCCTAATAGTTGAAGGCCCCATCGAAGTAAACTATGGTGTTAAACCCCTCGGCTTTAACGCGTCAGTTAAAAAGATCTCGTTTGAAAAGCAAAACGTCTCCAAGGATTTCGAATACCTTAAAAGTCTGATTTTCACGAAGACTGCGCTTGAAGTTCTCATAAACGATGTTGGCCTTATAGGTCGGGAAATATTATCTCTAATCAATGATTACACTGTAAACGAGATTGGAGAAAATATTGCATTGCGTTTAGCTGAAACATTATGGGAGCGAATTACTCCAGGTTTGATCGACGTTAAAAACATCCTAGAAGATTGTGATTTGCTCATGGATGAAGCTAAAGCCTCATTCAACCTGCTAAAAGAGAAGCTTAACTCCCTCCTTCAAGCCGGCGAGAAAGACCTACTAAGAAATCACTTAGATAGAATCGACGTTGAAGGTCTGGCTAAAAAGTTTAAAGATGTCCTAGCTAATTTCTTGTTTAATGAACGGACTCCTGAAGAGGAGATTTGGAGTTGGGATCTCAAAGATGAAGTATCATATTTCCTTGAACAAGCGGAAAAAGGACTTAGTTTCTTTGAAAGGGCCATTTCATCTTTCGTTTTCATGCAGATCGAAACAATCGTAGCTAGGAGGCTCCTCGAAGATTTTGTTAGAAACATCGTTGACCCCATCCGCAGAAAAGTGGTTGAAGCATATATTAATAAAGTTAAAGAAAAGCTGGAGAGCTGGTTTGAGAATAGAAGTCCGGAGATCCCTTTAAACTGGGATTTCAACATTTTCAGAAGTAGACTTAAAGATGATCTCATCTCTCAACTTGAAGGCGACGAGGACCTTTTCTCGATTCCAGAGATTCTGGAAATCGCTTTTAACGTAACACTAGCCGAAATAACGCCAGAAACACGCAACATAGTTAAAGACGTTTATCAGGAAGTGCGTGAGCACGTCTCAGAGGTTGTTCCCGGCCTTTCAGACTACCTTCTTAGCCACAATGTTCTAGGCGCCTTCTTAGAGCATAATCCAGACATAACTTCCCCACAAGTTTTCTCTGAAAAATTCTTTAGCTTCATCCTTCGGGACGTTAAGGAGTTCCCTAAATGGGAGCGCTTAGCGAAAAGCTGGTTAGAACTTTTCGCATTAACCTTTAAGGGTAAACCTGACATATGCAGCCTCGTAGCGGAGTTTGTTGACTTCATAAACAGAGTTAGAGATGAAGAATCATCAAAGGATAAGCCAAAAGAAATCTTAGAGACTAAGCTTAGAGACCATCAGCAAGAAATCGATTCACTTTTAAGCAGCTTATCCGAGTTAATGGAAAAAAGAAATGGTATTGAACGGCAAATAGATGTTGTACAGTCACAATTAGACTCGACGGAAAACTTTGAGATCCGTCTTAAAACCGATTACAGCGTGAAAGTTTCAACGTTAAAACAACTACGGGAGCGGTTAGAGAAAAAGAAAGACCTTCTTGAGAAAATAAGTCAAACTTTAGCCTCGGCACGTGAAGAGGATAAACCTCCCCTATTAGAGCAGAAAAACAATTTAGAAGCGGAGCTACAAACTACAACATTGGAAGTGCAAAAAATCATTTCTGAAATTGAGCGGATTGATAGGGCGCTGGGTGAAGCGATCGAGGCGAAGGAACGCTTTAAAAATGCTTTAAAACAATTGCATCTGGACTTAGAGAAAATTTCAGATGAAATTTCAAAGTTGAATGATGAAATAAGATGGAAAGAGGAGATAAAGTCAGCCCTTACAAAGTTTCTTGAAAACTACTCTCATACGTCTGAGGAAACTCTTTTCCTTCCGCATATAGTGAAGACGGAACTACAGCCCTTCATACGTGAAAAACTCGTATCTGAGGTTCCACACATAGCAATTGAAGGGCTTTTCGATGAATTCAAGACATATATGGAACGCATTTTTCTTAAGGCGTTTAGTTACATTCTTCTTAGGCCTGCAAGACTTCTTTTACGAAGCGAAAGCCAGCCGAAACTTAATTATCTAGTTCTCTATGAATATCCCGACCCAAAAACTGTTAGGATGATTATAGGAAACAATTTACTTGACTTAAAGCTGAGCGAAACGGAGGGGGAATAATGTGGACGTCCACGCAAAGGGATATTCTGAGAGAGGTTGCTCCAGGGTTTGCTGTCAGAGAATTTTTAAGCAATTTTCTTGCTTCGAAATCTAACTGGTCTAGGTTTGAAATGCTTGTGGGGGAAAGTGCTTTTCTGCAAGACTTCGTAAAAGCCGCCATGGTATCGCAAATTTATAGCTACATTGGTATTCGAACAGTTTCCCCCATGGATGCAGGAGCATCGTTCAAGAGAGAAGACGATACCACCATAAAAGAGAAACGTGACCTTTTTAAAGAAATATCTATACTTTTAAACGATAATTTTCAGAAAGACGTTCTTCTCTTAGAGAAAAAGACAGAACTTGAGTTAGCTATGGCTAAGGCTAAACTTGACGGAAAACCCAGCGTTGAAGATATCCCAAAACGCTACATTGTAGAGGTATCCTCCAAGTTTCCAACTACACATCTAATAGACTTCTTAGGTGATTTACTAGGTATCTCCTATAACTTCAGATCCGAGTTCTTAAAGAAAACTTACGGGCTGAAACCTCTATCTCTGGAGCTTGAGGAAGAGGTTAAGAACCCTCATGAAGAGGAATGCGTCGAAATATCAACGTTTATAAAAGTTAAAGACAGACTAAGAGAGCTAGCCGGCTTAAATGAGTCACCATTAAATGTCAAGCAATTATCATATCTTTCAAAGGAAATATCATCACGTATTTTTAGTCGCCTCCCAAAAGATCAAGCAGAACTAAGAACATATATAGAAGCTTGCGGACTAAAGCTTCTCCTAATAGGTTTATTCAAAAAATATACGCGTGAAAAGACAAGCTTAGTGAACCTGTTCAATGAAACATTAAGAACGCTTACATCCAGCATTAAAGATAAGTCAAAAAACGTGTTAGTTCTCAGGAGAATCCTTTCTTTCCTAGCTGGAGAGGAAAGGATAGAACGTCTAGGAATAGATTTAAGTATGCTTCAGGCAGCCCTTTCAGGGGAAACGTCATCAAAGGATGTACTGAGCAAGTTTAAGGAGCTAGGGATGAGTAAAAGCGACCTTAGTTTCATGCTAGAAAGATATAAGCGCCTTGAAAGAGTGAGAAGCGTCTTAACGGAAAAAGTGATTCCCCGTCTCAGAGGCCAGGGCTACTCTGTTCATACAGTTAACCTAGAGATGTTTACTGTTCCCCCCTCTAAGTTAAGTAAGCTGGAAGAGCTCATAATAAACGAGGTTAAAAAACATATTTCTCCGCCTCCCCCAGAAGAGTTTAGGGAGTTACTTGAAAATGAAGCTTCGATGCGTAGGATACTGAATACCTTAGGCACTACGGACATTAACATGTTAAAGGTTGCTGTAGAGTTTGAAGTAACATTGGATAACTTAGTTAGACAGGTCATGCAGGCATTGTTTTTTGAGTGTCTAGCGCACGCGTCACGTGTGGTAGAACTCTATAACCGGCTTAAAAAGGATAGTGAACGCTTTAAGATTTTCTTCAAAGTTGTCATAGAGGAACCAGATGTTAACATAAGATGTGTAAAGGAGGAGATGCTTGTTGAACTCATAATACGAAGGCAAATGGAAATACGTGAGGCCTTCCCCGATTTGGATACGTTAAAGATATGTGGCTTTATATGGGCGCGTCAAGCAATGATCCCCATGGAAAAATCTGTAAGAATCCTTGAAGAAACACCGAGCCCTCTTTTTGCGAGTACGGTAAGTGCCCCATTAAACTTTAAGTCGTTACCTCCAGTAAGCTATGCTACTGCATATGATTTGGCTCAAAGATATATCAGCATTCAACTTGAACAGGCTAAAACGGTTAAGGAAGCTAGGGCAAGGATGCTTGAAGAAGAGGAGAAAGCCAAGAGAAGGGTATACGAGCGTTTAGAGCCAACCAGCTTACTTGAACGAAAAATAAAAATCGCCCTTAAGGCGCCGAGCGGAATAGAGAAGGCTGAACTCGAATGGACCCAGAAAGATACTCAAAAAATAGAGGCCATAAGCAAACTCTTCATAAGGCAAGAAGTTGGAAGCCGAATATGCCCTCACTGTGCCCGAAAACTGAAGGATGATGTGTGCCCAGAGCATGGGTACGTAACCCCTATTGTTGAAGGCCCTCTGGAAGCTTTAGCTCACTTTTACTTTCTCTCCCTTAAAACCATAGAGGAAGCCCTTCCACAAAATGCGAAGCGGCTGCGTAAGCCATCGTCCTTTAGCGATGCACTTAAAACCGTAAAGTCCATTTTTTCTGAGCTTAAGATAAAAGGGAAACTCTCGCCTAAAAGCTCAATGAAACATGTAATGGAGGGAGACGTGGACCGCTACTTAATTCCTGCCGTTGCCAAGGAGATTGCACAAGCTTACATGAGATCCGTTGGTGAGCTTAGAAAGCTGAGGTAAAAATGCAATGCATGTTCAATTTAAGCTTAGAAGGAGCGTGCGTCTTTGAAGGAAAAATTATTTGAAGAAGTTGGCCTCCTCCTCCATGAAGGAGACGAGCTTGGAGCGTTAAAAATCTTAAAGGAGTTAATGAACGACGAGGATCCAGAAGTTAAAGTGGCATCGCTTACCGTAATCAGTGTTATTATGGGAAAATTTCGCCGAATAATCGAGGAGGCGTTCCCGCAGGTTCTTAGGATGGCGCTTCAAGATCCTCACGTCTATGTTAGGGGAAACGCTCTTGAATTACTAGGAAAAGTGAGTTTTGAATTTCCTGAAATAGTCGAAAGGCACGTGCATGAAGTGGTGTCAAACCTCAGCCTACAAGATAGTGACTTAGCATGGAATGCTGTTGTAGCCCTTGGGTGGATCGGCGGGAGCCAGCCCGGTTTGATTGCCCCATTCATAGATAAGATCGGGGCTGGGCTTAAATCTAGCTTTGAGATTAACAGGATCACTTCAGCTATGGCTCTTGGATGGATTGGTAGCATAGATGCCGAGCTGGTAGAGAAGTACATTCCACAATTACTTGAGCTGTCTAAACCCGGTGAGGCGGAAGAAGTCCGTTTAAGCGCTATAGATGCCCTAGCGTCAATATCTCACGGGAACGCTTTAAAACTCGAGGGTGCAGTGGAGGACTTAGCGTTAATATCTGTCATTGACGAAAACGAGAACATACGTGGCAGTGCAATGGAAGCCATAATAGAAGTATGTAAGGAGAAGAGTGAACTAGCGCGCGCCGTTGCCTCGGTTGTACTTAAAAATGTGTCTTTAGAAGGGGGAGCAGACTGGAAAATAGTAGTAACCCTTGGTTTAATAGGGACAGGGAGCCCCGAAGCAATACCTCACATGATACCCGAACTGCTAAAGGCGCTTGAATCGCGTAAGGTGTCTGTAAGGGCGACGGCTACGCTGGCTATAGGCTGGCTCATCGGCAATAACCCCGAGCTTCCCGAAGAAGCAGCAAAAACGGCAATTAACGCTGTTTCCTCCCTCCTTGAAGACGAGAATCCGGAGGTTAGAAGGTGCGCGGTAGAGTCCATAGGTTGGATTAGCGTGAATAACCCTCAAATATCCGAGGAAGCAGTCTCTATCATTGAGGGTGTACTGTTAAACGAGAGAGATGAACGGGTAAAGTTAAAAGCTGAGGAAGTCATAGAGTTTATGAGAGAGAGGATAAAGCACTTTAAAAGGCAATCCGCTTAGTAAACCGGTTAATATCTGCCTCCCTTAAGGATTTGCTGGTGGTAATTTGTCAAGGGAAAGGCGTTATAGCATGCGTTATACAAGGCAAAGATGTGAAGCTTGTGGTGGCCCGGTTCTCTTCGATTTTTCTCAACGGATCCGCGTTTGCAGTGTCTGCGGGCTTGTGCAAAGCGGCAGAGAGGAACCCGACATTTCATTTAAGAACGTTATGAGGGCGCTTCAATTTGCAGGTACAATCGAGGAGCTAGCTAGGCGTCTTAAAGCGGAGGATTGGGAAGTGGAGCGCGTCGTCCTTCTGATGCAGCGAGAAGGACTCGTAAACCTTAAAGGCGATAAGGTAGTATTAACCTCCAAGGGACGTAGGGCAATGCTACGCGACGAGGTAGAATAAAAACAGTCAATAAACCGGGTAAAAGGAAGTTGTTTCCCCGCCTCTTACCGTATTTTTTCTATAGCTTGCATATATGCGTCCGTTTCAACCTTAACTCCTAAGTCTAAAAGTGCTTGTTGTATAGCTTGTAGAGTTGCTAGGATCTCCCTCTCGGTAACGCGTCCCATGTGCCCTATTCTGAATATTTTCCCTGAAAGCTTATCTTGTCCTCCAGAGATCACGACGCCATAATCTCTCACTTTTTGGCGTAGCTCCTTTTCCCTTATTCCGTCTGGAAGCCTAACAGCTGTAACGGTGGCTGAGCATATGTCTTCGCTTACTGGGAAGAGCCTGAGTCCCATCGCTTTGACTCCTTCCCTTGCGATCTTAGCTACGTGATGGTGTCTAGCTATGACATTATCTAATCCCTCGTCGAACATGAGTTTCAATGCGTCCTCTAATGCGTAGAGAAGCGTTATCGATATCGTGTACGGGGTCTGCGGAGGCTTCCTCCTTAAACTCTCCCTGTAAGCTGGCAAGTCAAAGTAGAATGTTCTTCTTCTAGTCTTATTTATGACTTCCCATGCATGGTCTGAGACCGAGATGAACGAGAATCCTGGCGGGATCGCGAAGCACTTCTGGCTACCTGCCAGGCAAATATCAATGTTCCATTTGTCGACCGGGACGTGATCGCCTCCCATACTTGAAATAGCGTCCACTATGAGAAGCGTTCCATAATCCTTAACTATTCTTGATATTTCCTCTACAGGGTTTCTTACTCCCGTAGACGTTTCATTGTGGGTAACCGTGACGGCCTTAACATCGTCGTGCTCATCCAGAATTTCTTTAACTCTCTCCGGATCAACGGCGTCGCCCCATTCGGAGGCTACCTCTAGAACCTCAGCGCCGAATACCTCAGCGATTTTCTTAAATCGTTCGCTGAACTTCCCACATGTTGTACAGAGGACTCTGTCACCTGGCTCCACCACATTTGCAATAGCCGCCTCCATGGCGCCAGTACCTGAAGCAGTTAATATGAATACGTCGTTTTCCGTTCTGAAAACCTTCTTTAATTTCTCAATACACTCGATTAGCATTCTGCCGGTTTCTTCCCCCCTGTGAGATATCATGGGCTTACTCATGGCTTTAAGCGTCCTCTCGGCCATAAATGTTGGACCCGGTATCATGAGAAGTTCGTCTCTGCCCATTTACGTCTCCTCCGAAAGTTCCACCATAACTAACTGAAATCATTATAAAAAAATTGCCAATACCCTCCGATCTGCCATCGTGAATCCGTGTAAGGGCGCTTTAAGCAGGTAATGGAAAACGTATTCTACTTTTCTAAGATGCTTCCTTAAAGAGACATTTTAGACTCCTCTGCCACTCTGCTATAATTCCTCGCAGGTTTAAAGAGGAGTAAAGGCTTCGATGAGGCAAATTTAAAAGGGAAAGATGATTAATGTGTCAAAGCGATTTTAAGGGGATGGCTAAAGGATGGCAGAGGTAAAATTACCTTTATGCAGTAGCTGTTCAAAGCCTATCCATCCGGATGAGGGTGGCGTTAAGTTTTTGTGTCCAAACTGTGGCAAAGTAACCATTTGGCGCTGTTACAGATGTAGGCAGCTTGGAAACACATACAAGTGCCCAGTATGTGACTTTGAAGGGCCATGAAGTTCCTTCACGTTAGTTAAATGTGTTAGGAGGGGTTTACGTGGCGAAAGTGGTGGTGACCGTTAAGGTTTTCCCCGTGTCAACGGATGTCCCCTTAGACCAGTTGCTGGAAAAAATTAGAGCGTCTCTGCCTGAGGGAACAGAGCTTCACAGCTCAGAAAAGGTTCCAATAGCCTTTGGGCTGAATGCTCTCAGAGTGAACATTCTGGTTCCCGAGGAGGAGGGTGGAGCCTCCCACGTCGAGAAGGCTATATCAAGCGTAGATGATGTAAGCGAAATAGAAGTGGAGATGGTTAGGCGCATCTAGTCCCAGAAGGTAAGCTGACAAATAACTTATGGCTTCTAAGCTTTCTGGGAGAAGTCGCGGTGGTATCGTATGTGTGGAAGGCAGAGACCGTATAGTTTAAAAGGGTAATTAATCAATAGGCTTCACGTAAGTTAACTAGGTGAAAGAAGTGGTGGTTGAAATGTCTCTTGGCCCTATCCCTTGGCAGCTTGGCAATATACAAGGTCCCAAAACAGCTAAAGTTATTAATAATGCAAGGGTTGTGCTTGCCCGCCTCAAAAGAAAAAAGAACCCTATCTTGATCGTTGGCCCCAATATTACTAGAGAAGTTGAAGGGAAAAAACTTATTGAGTACGCTATCGAGATGGGGAAAGCTGGGATTCCGATCGTGGCGACAGCCCATGTAGTCAAAGAATTTATAGACGCAGGATTTCCCAACGTGGTCTCTATGGGTCTGGCTGACATCTCAAACCGTTTAAGGGATCCCGACTGGAAAGGATTTGACGGTGAAGGCAAGCCCGACCTTGCCCTATACCTGGGCGGCCTCTACTATACGCAAAGCCAGTCCCTTTCAGCATTAAAGCATTTTTCAGACGTTGAAACGATAAGTCTCGATAGGGAGTATCATCCCAACGCTGACTGGAGCTTCGCCAACTTAAACCCCAAGGACTGGAAAGCGATAATGGATGAACTGGTTTCACTCCTCAAAAAATAGCAAAGTAATCCTCAAGCTACCATTTCCCTCTTAAAACAGATCTTCCATTTTTTGGTTAAACTTTTTTGAAGAGCGAATTAAACAGTGGTTGCTTTGTTTGCATCACGTTGCTAACCTTCAACTTGAGCTTCCTTTTTTATAAGTTGGTACTGCTTATTTTAAACTTAATAGGTTCCCCTCAATGGGTTGGACTGAGAAGCGGGTGTAGGCTCGCTTCAAAGAAAATTTTTTAAGGATGTCTTCCTTTTGTTAATCGCAAGGTTGGAGCGGAGATCTGGCTGATGAAGACGCCGATTTGCACGTTTTGCCTGAAAAGTGGCGTTCTATGCTCACGTTGCCAAGAGAAAGTGGATAGTGGCGAGGTTAGCGAG
This sequence comes from Candidatus Freyrarchaeum guaymasense, assembly GCA_030587405.1. The sequence goes on from JAUQZD010000066.1 coordinate 65,621, forward strand.
CTCGATATTAAAATAGCTAGATATCTAACCGAGCTTGAGGAGCGCTTCTCCAGCCTCAAAGACGTTAAGTTTGTTAAAGCAATAGAGTCGAATAACCTAGTTATCATAGTTGTCGGGCAAGGTGATATTCCCAACCTGATAGGGCCTAAGGGGCGCATAATTAAAAGCTTAAGTGACGAGCTTGGCAGAAAGGTCCGCGTGATCGAGGAATCCTCTTCGCTGAAGAAAATAATTGAGGACATAATCGCTCCAGCAAGTCTTCTGGGGGTTAACACGGTCTGGCTTCCTGATGGAACAAATGAGAAGAAAATCCGTGTACGTCAATCTGACAGTAAAAGGTTGCCTACTTCGACTCGTGTGCTGGAGAAGGTCATTAACCAGTTAACTGGTGAAAAGGTTAGGTTCGTCTTTGAATAAGGCGGCATTAAGGTATAAGCCTGTCTCTGTCTCTCGGGTAAAACACGCATTCCCTTATGTTTTCTGCCCCCGTTATGGTCATCATTAACCTGTCTAATCCGAGTCCCCATCCTGCGTGAGGCGGCATCCCCCAGTCAAAGGTTTTAAGGTGGAACCCGAAGGATGCTGGGTCAAGGTTTTGCTCTTTAAGTCTTCTGATAAGCATCTCCTTATCGTGAATTCTAGTCCCTCCTGATGCCAGCTCAAGCCAGCCATACATTAAGTCGAATGCTTCACATATTTCCGGGTTATCCCTTCTTGGCTTTATGTAAAATGGCTTCCCCTTGGTTGGCCACTCTGTTATGAAGTAGAAGTTCCCGATTATTTTTCCAAGTTCACGGTATGCTGGTGTAGATATATCTTCCCCCCAGTTAATCGTGACCCCCTTCTCCTTCAGCATGCTGATAATCTCGGAATACGTGTACTTGGGGAAGGGTGGCTTCTGCCCCTTTATCTTTCTCCCCAGTAGTTCCAGTTCGCTTCTGCAGTTCTTTGATACCTTCCTGAGAACGTAGTAGATGAGCTCTTCGAGAATACGCATCACGTCGTCAGCCTCTGCGAACGCTACCTCAACGTCCACCACGTAAACCTCGCTTAAATGCCTGACAGTTCTGCTTTCCTCAGCCCGGTAGCACGGCCCTATTTCAAAGACCTTTTCGAAGACGCTTGATAGCTGCTCCTTATAGAGCTGAGCAGACTGGCTTAGAAACGCTTCTTTCTCATAATAAGATATTGGAAAGAGCTCTGCTCCGCCTTCGGTTGCTGAAGCGATTATTTTAGGAGTTTGTACCTCTATGAAGCCCTCTTTCAGGAAAAATTCCCTTATGCTTTGAAGAACTTCATGCCTTATCCTGAATATTGCATTCACTTTTGGCCGTCTAAGGTCTAGCACCCTGTTGTCTAGCCTTGTATCCAAGTTGGCTTCTACCCTGCCAGTTGGGTCTAGGGGGAGAGGCGAAACAGCGTAATTTAGAATCTTTAACTCTAACGGTATTATCTCCGCCCCTCCGGGCGCATTCTTCACAGCCTTAACCCTGCCACGTACAGCAACCACGTACTCTTTACCGAGGCCCTTAGACTTCTCGAATAACTCCGTGTCCTTCTTGGAGAAGGTAACTTGCACCTTCCCCTCTTTATCCCTTAAAACGAGAAACCTGAGACCCCCCAGGTCCCTTACTCTCTCAACCCATCCACAGACGGTTACCTCTTCGCCATCTATTTCCGGCTTTATCTGGTTTGAGTAATGTGTCCTTCTCAGCCCGCCGAGCTCCTCAAGCACCTACTTCACCCCTTCAAGAAGATGGCCAAACGTCACCGTACAACTTTAGCATTTTTCAGCTTTGGATGGTGTTGGGTAAGCTCGCATTATTAATATTTTGCAGGGTTGGTTTTCATCACCTCACGGAGCAGGCACGTAGCATAGCTTCCTTTCGGAAGCGTGAAGACAAGCCTTACCATGACTCCGCCACCCACCTTATCCCTTGAAACCCTTGCGACACTTAACGCTTGAGGGTTAACCAGCGCCGTCCTGAACCCTCCTCTAGCAGCTAACTCGGGCATCGACGGCACCCTAAACATCTCCATGGTTACTCCCACTTTTGAAAGCACTTCCTCCACAAGCTTTCTTGAAGGGCTGTCCGGCGGGATAACGGTGTCGTAGCCCACCACCGGAAGAGCTAGTGCAGCTCTTCCCTTACTGATCAGCGCTCTAACCTTCTCGACGTTTCCACCGTCCACCTTTATGAACGTGCTGGGAACACCTCTAAGTAGGATTGCAGCGTAGTCTCCTTCCAGGACGGTGTTCAACGGCAGCCCCTCCCTTTTCCGCAGACTCAACGTTAAGTTGAAAATGTAGGACTGAGCGGCGTGAATGAACATTCTAGTTAATCCTCGTGGAAGCCTTCTGAAGGCCCCTACATAGTCTCTAGGGGAATTAACCAGATGGTTAAGCATCGCCCTTTCATAGCGCAGCCTCTCGGGAAACCTTCTTAATGCCTCCTTAAAGTCTCCTGTTTCTAGAAGGTGCGCCCTAGCGTCCTTAGCATCCTCCCCCTCTAAAGGGTAAACCTTAGCTAGGAAGTCCATCGCTGCCCCCTCATAGTCTCCCCTTAAAATTTTCAGCCCGACAACATGTGTTAAGGGCCTCACAACCCCAAACCTTTGATGCCCGTAAAAGTTCGGCATTCCCCCTTTACTTTTCAGCTCCTCAATGATCCTTACAACCCTCTCCTCAGCCCTGTAGAGGGGCAACCTGACCTCTCTCACATTCACCTTAAACCTGTTACCTAGGAGTCCGCCCAGCCTAACCTTCTCGCTTGAACGGCAAACCTCCCTTATCGTTAAACCCTTAACCCTGACCCTCCTCAACCTTTCCGGGTCAACCCTCCACACGCTCATTCTCTGAACAGCCACCGCCCTCTTATCTTTAACCCCCGCGTAAGAGAACCTTTTCCTGCTAACCCCTAAAGCCCTAGCAAGCACTCTTACGGTTTCAAAAGTGTCATATCCCCCGTACCTTTCAACGACGAAGACGCAGTAGTCTCCTCCACCCTTCTCCTCCACCCCTCCTCCACCCTTCTCTTCCATCCCAAACCTAAGGATCCTCCCTTCAGGGGTAACCTCCTCCACGATGAAATCCTCCAGTCTAACCCTGAGGCGGCCGCCCACGCCGGGAGTATTGGTCATGAAGAAAAGGATGCCGATTTCTTCCTCCACGTTCACGACGCCTCCCCCGGCTGCGACACGTTAAAGCAGGGGGAGCCCCCCCGTTAACTCGTCAATGACCTCGCTTGGGGCAGGCCCTATACCTAAGGCTGTAACGCTTCCCGGAGGCACCTCTGTTAACCCTCTATCCTGTATCTTGGCGTGAGGCAGCTTCCTCCTAGCAGCCTCCCTCTCGAAGAACTCCAGCTCTTCAAGGGATGCAACTTTTAAAACGACCTTTTTCTGTCCCTCCCTGAGCCACTCCTCCCACCATCCAGGACGTTTACGCCTCGCCTCCTCAGCGGCAGAGACTGCTGCGTGAGCAGCCTGAACAGCAATCTTGCCCTTGCTCATCTTCAGGTCGGTCCTCACGAGAATAACCATCTTATACCTAAACAACCAGCGCCCCTCCAGCAGCCATCACAACGTAACACTCACTAAAAAGCTTAAGGGGGAACCGTTGAAAAGTTAAGTGAAGGTTACGGTGAGCCCTAGATAAGCGTGAAGGGTGGAAGCGTTGAACTGGGACGTCGCAGTCGTCGGCTGCGGCCCAGCCGGGTCCCTTGCAGCTCTCGAATCATCCATCAGAGGGTTAAACGTCATCGTCCTGGAGGAACACGGGAAAGTAGGTGAACCAGACCATTGTGCAGGCCTGGTGAGCGTTACAGGCCTGAAGCGCCTCGGCCTCAGAGTACCGGAGGAATGCGTCCTAAACAGAGTTTACGGTGCCCGCTTCTACTCCCCTTCAGGCGTGTCGTTCTCCGTGTCCCGGAGAAGCGTGCAGGCACTAGTCATAGACAGGCGGATGTTTGACCGGTGGCTCGCATCCCTCGCTCAAAGCGCAGGGGCACACCTCACCCTGAAAAGGAAGGTTACCTCCTTCATGAGGAGCTTGGAGGGCGTGCACGTCCACGTTAAAGGCGGAGGCGAAGAGAAATGCAAACTGCTAATAGACGCTGAAGGCTGCAGGGCTCGCCTCGCCAAGATCGCAGGGCTGCCCCCCCTCAGAGGCCGGCTCCCCGCCGTCCAATTCGAAGTACGCGGGGTAGACGTAGACCCCGACTTCGTCGAGCTACACTTCGGCGGCAGACTGGCACCCGGCTTCTTCGCATGGGTGATCCCGACGGATGAAGGAGCAAGGGTTGGGCTCGCCGCCCGCTCTCACCCCCGGAAACGTCTGGCAAAGTTCTTAAGCACGCGTTTTCCAAGGGCAAAGGTCTCCCGTACAGTAGCCGGTGCGGTTCTCACTAATGGCCCGGTTAAAAGGACGTTCACGGACCGCTTCATGGCCGTGGGCGACGCAGCAGGACAAGTTAAACCTACCACGGGGGGAGGCGTGGTTACCGGGGGGATCTGCTCGAGGATAGCAGGCCAAGTGGCATCCGAAGCACTCCAGGAAGAACGCTTCTCAAGCGGTTTCCTGAAGCGGTACCAGCAAAGATGGGAAAAAATCTTGGGGAAGGAGTTCTCCTACATGAAGCTGGCCCGCCGGGTACTAAACCGTCTAAGCGATCACGCCCTAGACTCGCTTTTCAAAGCCCTCATCGAGCATGGAGGCACCGAAACAATGGAAGCCTACGGCGACATGGACTTCGAGTCGGCCGCCATCAAGAAGCTAATAGCAAACCCGAAAATACTGGTAAAACTCGCCCTAGCACTGCTCACCCTAGCAAACCCTGAAAAGAGCGCCGCCCCCACGGCATGACAGCGACGCACCCCCTAAGGAAGCCAACACCAAACCGCCAAAACAACCCACCTAAACCCCGCCCCCACGTGCAACACAGAACCAACCCTAAACGTAAACGCCCGAAGCCTGAAAGCAGCGAGAAGAACCCAAACACCAGCAATCAACAGTAACACACCCCAACCGTAACACGCCCCGCCAGCCGCCTCGCCCACGCATCAGCCGCAAGCGAAGCATACATCAAAACCAATATAAGGTTCAACCCTGAAAAAAGTGGAATGTCACGGAGGCTAAACAATGCTCCCCCTCCTTATCAACCTAGAAGGCTGGCTCCAAGGACTATTCATGACAGTCCTCTGGTGGATAATCCAGTACGGCTTCCTAGGCTTCTACGCGGCAATGATAATCCAGGCGATAATAGCAGTAATCCCAAGCGAGCTAATCCTAATGTTCGGAGGAATAGCCTACAGCTACATTTACTGGCCTCTAAACATACTATACGGATACGACTACGCCATGCTGGTCACAGCCACAATCGGCGGAATAGGAGAAATATCCGGAGCAACAGCCGGATTCTTCATTGCAAGGACAATAGGCCGCCCGCTAATAGCAAGGTGGGAGCAAAGGGTCGCGCAAACCCCCCATGAAGAAAACCCAAACACCGGGAAGGTAAGCACCGGGAAGGTAAGCAGAATAGAGCGAGCCCTCCTCGTAACGATAGGCGACGCCATTCTCATCGCAGACAACTGGCTGGAAAAATGGGGCGCCATAGCGGTCCTAGTCACCCGGCTAACACCCCCAATACCCTTCGACGCAGTATCCTACGGAGCAGGACTAACAAAAATCGGCTTCAAACCCTTCATAGCCGCAACAGCAGTCGGCGCCTTCCCAAGAGCCCTAATGTACGCATACCTCGGAAAAACAATATACCAAAACCTCGTACTAATCCCCCAAATACTAAGAACCCTAATCTACACCGCACAGGACACAGCGACCCAATACACCCTCTACACCCTCCTCGCAATCAACCCCCTCACAAGCAACCCCTACACCATCTTCTTCACCATAGCCGCAGCGATAATAGCCACCCTATACGCAACCTACCAACTAATAAAAAGAAAATACCTCCACAAGTACAACGCCAACCCACACAACACCCCAAAAAACCACCCAAACAACCCCTACAACAAACAAGAAAAATAGCAAACAATAAAAACCCCAGCAGCAAACACCCCAACCCCACAAGGAAAACAAACCACACAGCAATAAAACCCAAAGCACAACCACCAAAAAACAAAAAACAGCAACACGGCTAAACAGCCACCCACCCCCAACCCAAAAGCACCAGCCAAAACCCCAGAACCAAAACAAGCGAGAAAACCCAGCAAGAAAAGCAACACACCATCATCAAACCGTCAAGCCCCAACAAAAAACCCAACAACCCCCACCCAGCCAGCAGCCGACAGAACCCAACAACCGAAAAAGATATATTTCCCAACCATCCACCATTCTTCTGGAGCAACCCGCAGCACCGGTACAGCCCTGAGGAAAGCCGGATAGGCAAACAATGAAGGAGCTGCGTTCCAGCTGCGGGCAAACCCAGTGCGGATCCGAGCAACCCGGCCCAGCCGAGAGACTCGGATCCAAGAAACCCAAACCCCCGCAGAACAGCCCAGACCCTAAAACCTTGCGGCCACTCCAACCACGGGGAGCAACCCCTCAAAAATCCGGTTGATCCTGCCGGACCTAACTGCTATCGGGCTGGGACTAAGCCATGCGAGTCGCGCGCCCCGAGCCACGCCGGGGAGCGGCGAACGGCTCAGTAACACGTAGTCAACCTACCCTCAGGACGGGGACAACCTCGGGAAACTGAGGCTAATCCCCGATAGGCGGCGACGCCTGGAATGGTTCGCCGCCCAAACGGACCACAGGCATGCCTGTGGCTCCGCCTGAGGATGGGACTGCGGCCGATTAGGTTGTTGGTGGGGTAACGGCCCACCAAGCCTACGATCGGTACGGGCCATGAGAGTGGGAGCCCGGAGATGGGGACTGAGACAAGGCCCCAGGCCCTACGGGGCGCAGCAGGCGCGAAACCTCCGCAATGCGCGGAAGCGTGACGGGGCCAGCCCGAGTGCCGGCGGCAGCCGGCTTTTCACCGGTGTAAGAAGCCGGTGGAATAAGGGGAGGGCAAGGCTGGTGCCAGCCGCCGCGGTAAAACCAGCTCCCCGAGTGGTTAGGACGCTTACTGGGCCTAAAGCGTCCGTAGCCGGCCCCGCAAGTCTCCGGTCAAACCCGGCGGCTCAACCGTCGGACCGCCGGAGATACTGCGGGGCTTGGGGGCGGGAGAGGCCGAGGGTACTCCCAGGGTAGGGGTGAAATCCGATAATCCTGGGAGGACGACCAGTGGCGAAGGCGCTCGGCTGGAACGCGCCCGACGGTGAGGGACGAAAGCCAGGGGAGCGAACCGGATTAGATACCCGGGTAGTCCTGGCCGTAAACGATGCCGGGTAGGTGTTAGGGCGGCTACGAGCCGTCCTAGTGCCGAAGGGAAGCCGTTAACCCGGCCGCCTGGGGAGTACGGCCGCAAGGCTGAAACTTAAAGGAATTGACGGGGGAGCACCACAAGGGGTGGAGCCTGCGGTTTAATTGGACTCAACGCCGGGCAACTTACCGGGCGCGACAGCTGGATGAAGGCCAGGCTGACGACCTTGCCAGACTAGCTGAGAGGAGGTGCATGGCCGTCGCCAGTTCGTGCCGTGAGGTGTCCTGTTAAGTCAGGCAACGAACGAGACCCCTGCCCCTAATTGCCAGCGGGACCCGTCCGGGTCGCCGGGTACATTAGGGGGACTGCCGCCGAGAAGGCGGAGGAAGGAGGGGGCCACGGCAGGTCAGTATGCCCCGAAACGCCCGGGCCACACGCGGGCTACAATGGCCGGGACAATGGGTTCCAACCCCGAAAGGGGAAGGTAATCCCATAAACCCGGCCTCAGTTGGGATCGAGGGCTGCAACTCGCCCTCGTGAACACGGAATCCCTAGTAATCGCGGGTCAACATCCCGCGGTGAATACGTCCCTGCTCCTTGTACACACCGCCCGTCGCTCCACCCGAATCCGGTTTGGGTGAGGCTTCGTCCTCTGGGCGGGGTCGAACCTGGGCCGGGTGAGGGGGGAGAAGTCGTAACAAGGTAGCCGTAGGGGAACCTGCGGCTGGATCACCTCCTACCGCAGGGTTTGGGCTGTGCGGTTTGGGTTTGGGTTTTCTTGGGTTGCTGTTTTTGGTTTTCCTGTTTGGTTGTGTTGCTAGTGTGTTTTGGTGTTGTTAGTGTTTTGGGTTGGTGGTGGGTGTTTTAAGTGTGGTGTTTGGTGGGTTTGTGGGCTGCTGGTTTGGTTGTTTGTAGGTGGGTGTGCTGTCTGGTGGCTGTTGGCTGGTTTTTGCTTTCGGGTGGCTGAGCTTGGTTGTAACTCTCCGTTTTGCATCCGGGTAACGGATGGTTTATTCGGCGTTTAAACGCCTGGTTCACGTTTCAGGCAGCAAGCAAGGCTCAACTGGTCTTCCAGCGACTCTCCGGGTTCGCTGAATTACGGGTGGTGTTAACTGAGGCGGGTGACTAGTTGGGTGGTAGCCTCTCGGTCGTGGCTAGAGCTTCGGAGTGTTTGATGTCCGCTACAGCAGCTAAGCCGTCGACTGATGGGTGAGCTGTTAATGGTGATGATGGAAGGTAGAAGGAGTCTCCAGCTGCCGAGTCATGATCCGTGTTTAAGTGGCAAGTGGAAACGGTGACTCGGCTTCGCTTCCAAGCTGGGCAAGGTTAACACTTCGGGAACGCTGAGGAAGCCGGGTGCAGCAGCTAAGTGATGGGTTCGCGGGTCTCCGCCTTCCGAAAAGTTTGAATGTTCCCGGCGGTTACCATGTAAGTGTGGACAGCAAAAAGTTAAAAAATAGATTATCTCGATGTTTCATTGAAATGTCTCATGGGATTCAAGAAGGGGTGTTGTCTGATGGCGTCGTCATTTAAGGACGTGTGTCCCGTTGACGTTGGCCCAGTGTATGAGGGTGAAAGGATTCGTGGTAAGGAGATGTACGTCGAGTTCGGCGGTCCTAAGGTTGAACATAAGTTCGAGCTGGTGCAGGTGCGAGACCCTGGTGAAATAGAGGACGAGAAGGTTGAGGTGATCGGGCCGGACATTAAGGACATGGAAGAGGGCAAATCCTATCCTCTGGGAATACTGGTTGAAGTGGCGGGGCCACAGGTGGAGAAGGACTTGGAGGGCGTCTTGGAGCGGCGAATCCACGAGTTCACTAACTACATTGAAGGCATGATGCACTTGAATCAGAGGTATGACATCTGGCTGCGGCTTTCTAAGTCTTCTTTTAAGAAAGGGTTGAACAGCTTCAAGCAGGTTGGGGCTGTTTTGGTTAGGCTTTATAAGGCTGAGTTTCCGATCATCGAGAAGATCCAGGTGACTTATATTACTGACCCTGAGAAGGTCAGGGAGATGTATGAGAAGGCGATTGAGATCTATGAGGCTAGGGATGCTAGGGCTAGAGGGTTAATGGATGAGGATGTTGAGGAGTTTTACGGCTGCGTGCTCTGCCAGAGCTTTGCTCCTACGCATGTGTGCATTATTACACCTAATAGGATTTCGCTTTGCGGATCTATTAGCTGGTTTGACGCTAGGGCTGCTGCTAGGGTTGACCCTAAGGGGCCTAACTTCAAGGTTGAGAAAGGGGAGCTGTTGGACCCTGTGAGGGGCGAGTATAGTGGTGCTAACGAGGCGGTTAAGGAGCGCTCTTTAGGGGAGGTCGAGCGGGTTTACCTTTACAGCATGTTTGGTTACCCGCATACCAGCTGTGGATGCTTTGAGGCTATTGCGTTCTATATTCCCGAGGTTGACGGTGTGGGGATCGTTGACAGGAACTATCAGGGCCCCGCTGTTAATGGGTTACCATTTTCGACGATGGCTAACCAGACTGGTGGCGGCAAGCAGGTTGAGGGCTTCCTTGGGATTGCTATCGAGTACATGAGGAGCCCGAAGTTTCTGCAGGCTGATGGCGGATGGAACAGGGTTGTATGGCTTCCCTCGTACATTAAGGAGAGGGTTCTCGACGCTATTCCTGAGGAGTTGAGGGATAAGATAGCGACAGAGAAGGACGTTTCAAACACAGCCGAGCTCATGGAGTTTCTGAGGGAGCGAGGGCACCCGGTGGTTGAGCGGTGGAAGGCTATGGAGGTGCCTGCGGCCGAGGCTGAGGTGGAGGCCGAGGCCGATGCTGCTGTGCCTGAGCTTGCAGTTCCGGTTGAGGGTGTCCCAGCCGTGGGCGGCGGGATCCAGCTGGTGTTCAAGAACGTTAAGATCCGTGCTGACCGGTTGATCATTAGAAGGGTTGAAAAAGGTAAGAAGGGAACGTAGATGGTTAGTGACGAGATTTCATTGGGTAAGCGGATCCTCGAGATCTTAGAAAAGCATGGGGAGTTGGAGCTGGAGAACGTTACGTTTGAAGCGGAGGAGCTTGTGCTTAAGACTATTCCGGCCATGTTTGCTGCGGCCTTGCCTCCGGCTGCTAGGGCTAGGCTACCGTCCGCCCTTGTCGAGGAGCGCTTCGAGCCGCCTGTGGAGACGTATCCGGGAGAGATCGTTGAGGTTCAGTTTGGCGCCACTAGGGCTGAGGGTGGAAGCCGCAAGAAGGTTGTTAAGGTTGGCGGCGAGAAGGCGCCTGCCTTCTACAGGTTCGAGTTTAATAATCCTAATAGGCCGGTGGTGACGTTTGACGTCTTTGACATTCCCATCAAGCTTCCGAAGCCTATCACCGAGCACTTCCAGGACGTCATGGAGGACCCTGCTGCCTGGGCTAAGAAGGCTATTAACGAGTTCGGTGCGGACATGGTTACTGTCCACCTTATAAGCACCGACCCTTACATTAAGGATACCCCTGCCAAAGAGGCTGCTAAGGTCGTCGAGGACGTGCTACAGGCTGTTGACACGCCTATCTTGATCGGTGGATCCGGGAACCCGGATAAAGACCCTGAGGTCTTGGAGGCCGCAGCCGAGGTTTCAGAGGGAGAACGGCTGATGCTTAACTCCGCATCTCTTAACCTTGACTGGAAACGGGTTGCCGACGCGGCTAAAAAGTATGGTCATAACGTTCTTTCGTGGACCCAGCTCGACGTGAACAACCAGAAGAAGCTTAACAAGCTTATTCTGGATGAGGGGATGCCGAGGAACAGAATTGTGCAGGATGCTACCACGGCTTCTTTAGGATACGGGCTAGAGTACTCTTTCAGCATTTATGAGAGGATTAGGCTGTCTGCCCTGAGAGGAGACCCCGACCTGCAGATGCCCCTCTCCTCCGGCACAACCAATGCGTGGGGTGCTAGGGAAGCGTTCATGAGCGATAAGAAGAGGGGTGCCGAGTGGGGTCCACAGAGGCTTAGAGGCCCCATCTGGGAGGCCATAACGGCTGTTTCCCTAGCGCTGGTTGGATGCGACGTGTTCATGATGCTCCACCCGGCGAGCGTACAGATCTTTAAGACGTTCGTAGAGTACCTGTCTTCTCCTAAGAGGGCGGAGGTTCCACCCCTCCTCAACTGGGTAACCGCCAGAGTTTAGTTGGGGTGTATGCGATGCCACGTTTAAAGCCGCTGGACATTTACAATTACCTTCCCAAGACGAACTGCGGTGAATGTGGGCTGGATAGTTGTATGGCGTTCGCTTACAAGTTGATTGAACATGAGATTGACGTTGAAGCCTGTAAGCCGCTGGCGACTGATCCCAAGTTTAAGAAGGCATTTGAGGAACTTAAGGAACTCGTAACCCCTCCTGTTAGGCCTGTGAAGTTTGGCGGAGACGGGAAAGAGGCTGTAATCGGCGGAGAAGAGGTGATGTACAGGCATGAGCTAACGTACTTTAACCCGACGGTGATCGCCGTATGCGTCCATGACGAGATGCCCGAGGACGAACTGGTGAAAACAGTTCAGTTCATAAGTAACTGGTATGTGTTCCGTGTGGGAGTTAACCTCTACCTTGACGCCGTAGCGGTAAAATCTGTTTCGAGGGATCCGGAAAGGTTCTCTAAAGCCGTTAAGCTGGTAGCCGAGAACACGAATTACCCGATTGTGCTTTGCTCCTTGGACCCCGCATGTCTTAAAGCCGGTGTGGATGTTATAAAGGACAGGCGTCCTCTGCTGTACGCGGCCACCAGGGATAACTGGCGTGAAGTCGCCGAGATAGCGTTAAACGCGGGGTGCCCTGTCGTTGTGTCTTCTCCAGGCGACTTAGACACTCTTAAATCTCTTGCCGTCACTCTTTCAAGCGCGGGGATAGATGTGGCGCTCGATCCAGGTACGGCTTGGGGGGAAGGCGTCCTCGCAGACACAATAGACAGCTTCACCATGCTAAGGAGAGCCGCTATAGAACGTGGCGATAAGGGTGTAGGATGGCCTCTGGTTGGTGTGCCTGCAACTCTATGGATCGGAAAGGAAGAGGCTTCCGAGGGTGAGCGCCTTGAAACAGCCTTCGTCGAAACCCTCCTGGCGGCAGCTTTGATATGCAGGTACGCTGACCTCTTAATAATCAATTCTAAGGAACTATGGACGTTCCTTGCACTAGTCACACTAAGGCAAAACCTCTATACTGACCCTCGGATCCACCCTTCAGTTGAGCCAGGTCTCATAGCCATAGGTAATCCTAACGAAGACAGCCCCGTACTGATAACGACCAACTACGCGTCAACCGCGTTCGTTGTCAGGTCAGACTTGGAACAATCCAAAATAGACGCGTGGCTGGTGATTATCGACACGGAGGGAATAGGAGTCGAGTCCGCCGCCGCCGGAGGACAGCTTAACGCCTCCAAGATGGCTGAAGCCCTAAGTGAGTATAAGCTTGCTGAGAAAGTTAGGCATAGGTCGGTTATAATTCCCGGGCTGGCTGCAAGGTTTGCAGGGGAGCTAGAAGACGCAAGTGGATGGGATGTTTACGTTGGACCAAAGGACTCAAGTGGAATACCTAGCTTCTTGAAGACCAAGTACAGGCCTCGCGATGGCCTAAGGTATGTCGGCGATCCCGGCGCCGACTCGCCCGTCATAGTGACAGTAAACAATATAAGGGATTTCTACAGGGTTAAAACGCCTCTTCTTGAAGGAAAGATCGACGCTTGGCTTCTCGTAGTAAACACGGATGGTCTACCGGTTAGTGAAGCAATAAAAGAAAGGAAGCTTACGGGAGACGCCGTCAAGTCCATGATGGAAAGGGAGGATGTCGGTAAGCAAGTAAGCCATAAGAAGCTTATCATACCTGAAGAAGCCGAACCGATCAAAGAAGAAATCGAGAAAGCTACTGGATGGGACGTAACCGTAGTTCCATGCGAGAAACTGGTTGAAGAACTGAAAAAGTAACTAAGCGGCAAGGAACTCTTAAAATCCACCTTTCCGTCTACTTTTTTACTGCCTTTGCCTTAAACCTTCTCCTTAGCTCTTTCTGCCTCTTTCTAGTTTATCTTACTATTAGGACAGGACAGTGGGCATGGCGGCTCACCTTATCCGACACGCTTCCAAGGAGGAACCGTTTAACGTCTCCTAAACCTCTACTTCCTACAATTACTAGGTCACATTCTTCCTCTTTTGCCGTTTCTATAATCGCAGTTGGCGGGTTCCCCCTTTTCAAGACCAGATGCGCCTTTACTCCCACCTCTTTAAACTTTACTTCATACTCCTCGAGAAGTTTTTTACCGGCATTCTCTAGTTCTTCAGCGAGAAGCTTGGCTGTCCCGTACTCTGCTATCGCGACTCCAGCGTTCCCGATTCCAACGAAGAAGAAAGGCGTGGTTACGACGTGGAGGACCACTACTTCAGAACCAAACTTTTCAGCTATTGCAAGAGCGTAGCTGGCGGCCTTCTCTGAATATTCTGAGCCGTCAACAGCAACTAGAATCTTGCGAAACACTTTCCATACCCCCTTCAACCATCCAACATAAAAATGAACGCTATTATACTTTGCCGTCAACCCGGCTTCTCCCCAAGAAATAGACATGAACTCCCAACGAAGCCTCATCTCATCGAAAAACCCAAAGCACGCCCTCAAGGGGGAAACTAAATCATCAGGTTTCCCTCCATCTAAGGAGGTTAATCAGTAAGCCAAATGTTCCTATCCGTTTTCCTGGCACGTTTCTCCATCCCTTGATGAAAAGTTTAAAGTAGTTTGCCTCTCTCATTTAAGGGAAGAGCGGTTTTGCCGGAGAAGGGGGGTCAGCGCTTGGGGACTGAGCTAAGTAGGTTTAAGGTTCGCTTTGTAATGGAAGGCATAGGTGAAGCCGAGGGCGAGCTTAACCGGCTTAAGGCTCCCTTAACCGTTGAGGCGTTGCTGAGCGCTCTTCCGATTTCAGGGGTGGCAAGCGTGTGGCAAGGGAAAGAAGTATACTTCACGGTTGGAATCAAGAAAGGATTAGAAAACCCGGTGAAAGAAATCGAGGTAGGGGACATAGCCTACTGGCCTCTAGGCGACGCATTATGCATTTTTTTCGGAAAGATTAAACCCTACTCCGAAGTTAACCCCGTTGGGAAAATAACAAAAGGCCTCGAACTCTTCAGCCAAGTAAGGCAAGGTACCAAGATACACGTCGGACGTATCTAACTGAATTCGACGCATCCAAACAAAATTATTTTCTTTTAGTTTTTTAATGAAACTAAGAGGGAATTTAAGGTTAAGGTTGATGGGTGTATTCGGCGGCTCTTCCGAGGGAATCATACATTATGGTGTTACTTGTATGCTTTCGCCTCGGGTGCTGAATGCCCCCTTAAGAATTGCCTCTATAAA
>JAUQZD010000058.1 GCA_030587405.1 Candidatus Freyrarchaeum guaymasense
TTTTACAGGGTCTGTTCTAAACTTGTCGTCTTGGACTAGAAGTGCGTATTCAAAAAGGACATCAGAAATACGTATTTGGTCGCCTAGCTTTCTACCCTGACGGAAGGCTGCGATCCTGTATGCCTCGTATAGTCTCGACAGAAACTCGTGGTCATCAAATTCCCGCTGTGTAATTTTTTTATGTTCGCTTACCAACTTCCTAGCTACTTCGTTAGGGTTAAGGTTGCACATTCCCAACTTTTCCTGCTGGGGACCATACCATATCAAAACTTTAAAATCCTCTAGACTCATTTTAAGGGTATAGAAGGCTACCTTAAGGAAAGGATATTGTCCTCTCAGCTCAAACCCCGACTTCCTTAACTCTTCATCCAGTTTCCGCCCAAAACTATCCTTTACCTCCTCCTCCCACCCCGGAATCCTCGACTTTACACCTTCTACATACCGCAGAATCTCCTTTTTGAGAGAATGCTCCAACCTACATTGAGGCAGCAGTTTCTCAATCCCGCTTATTCTCTTTTTTATCTTATTTAAGTTATCATGAGGGTTGGAAGATAAGTTCTTAATCTCCTTCAAAGAGTTTAATAGTCTTTGAATAGTTTTCCTCTCGCTTGAAAGTAACTCTATACTATACTCTCCCGTGTCTCCATCCACGTCTTCCTTCCCTCCAAGCAGAGTTGAACTCCACTTTTTAAGAGTTCAAATTAATAGTTTAAAAACTTTTAGGAATTAAATTTCATACCAACTACTTTAAGACATTAAAGGTGGAGTTTCTCCCTTCTCTAATGCAGAGAATCTCTCTTTTCCACTAACCGCTAATTTTAGGTTTCTATGCTCCTTTAATGAGTGCGGTCATACGAGTATGCTCGAAATTATTACAAATAACGAGCGTGGACTTTCATAGTAGCTTCGTGAGGGGTTCTCTCTAACCTAATGAAGGCGGCGAAGATAGAAAAGTCACATAGAGAATTTCTTGAAGAGAGCATCCAGACTTAATAATAATAAAACTTAAATCTGATGATGTCTACAGTCTGAGGGTCGTCTAAATTAACTGTTTTTATTTAATAGACGCTGAAAAATAGCTTAATCATGGTGAGGGTATTTAATAGTATTTATCTTTAGAAGTTTGGGTAAAATTTATGCAATTTAGCGGTTTTTCAATTAATAGTTTTAAATGATTGTGCTGATCTTAAATTTCAGTAATGTAAGTCTTGCTAAGTCTAGGTTTAGAAACAGAGAAAAAAAATAATTAATGAATGGTATGAGTGTCTAAGTTAAAAATCTTTAATAAAGAGTAAGGGAGTGTTAAAATGAAGCGTACATCTCATCAGAATCGCATTATCCGTAGAAACACCTTAAGAACGCTGTGGCCTCTAATTCTTACGAAATTAGTCTATCAAAAAAACAATTAGTGACCGTGAAGCAAAAACACATACTCTCCTTGAGGAATATCGGCAACTTAATGAAGCTGTTCGAAACCGTGGCCAAACATTCGCCCTTGTTCAGTCTATTTTTAATTACTAGCTCAATTCTAATTTTCACAACCACTCTTAATCATTCAACCCAAATTATTAATGTGGTTTTGGCAAACCCGCTTCCCCCATCACTAATAATTTCAATGTTATATTGCATTAAGTCCAGTATCCTCTCGTCTTGCATCAGCGTACTTGTAGCGTCCTCACTAGTACTAATCGCTTGTTTCATGGAATACACTACAAGAAAACTCGACGACATCTTTTTTTGAACGAATACATGAACTCGAAGAACAATTATCAATAATAGGTGGACATCATATGCTTAAGGAGAAAATAAAAAAGGAGTGGTATTACAAACTGAGAAGGACACTATGGCCTCTAATTTTCACTACACTACTACTTTACTATTTATGCCATTTATGTTATCTTATTTTATCATGCATGTTCTTTCTACTTAAGTGATATTTTATTGTGTGTATCATTAATTTCTTTTTCCTCAGGATCAAGCAAGTAAACCATTAATAATAGCTTTTAATAATAGCTTTTCCTTGGATGTGAAGATTCACCTGCATGCTGCCTCGAGGCCTCGGCGAATTTTCTCAGGGGACGCCCTTAACAGTTTGCCCATTTCAGAATATATTTATCCCCTGACTTTCATAAGTGACTTTAAAAATAGGTTCGTGTGTGGAGGGACTGCTTTTGCACGGGAGAGCTTTGCTGGCGGTCCTTCTGGCAGCCTTTGTGGTGAGTGTGGTCGCCGCTGGTGCTGGCACGGCAGCGGCCAGCCAGCAGCTTCAAGCCCCCGTGTACGCCGTTCAAGACCTGCCCATGATGAACGTCACGTGGACGACGCTGAACGGGAGCACCGTTGAAAGCGGGAGCTGGGAGGTTAACGCCTGGGAGTTCGGCCCCGTCCCAGTGCTCAAGGTGTACGATGCCTCGGGGGGCGAGGTTGGAGCTGGGGCAGGAGGCTACGAAGTCGCAGTCGAGAGAGGTGTGGACTACACCCTCTCCGTCGTGGTCCCGGAGGAGCTGTTCAGCGAGCTAGGGCTGGATGCCGGCTACATAGGGGTGGAGGTCTTCGGCGGCATTGGGGGAACGAGGGTGCGCGTGAAAGCGGGCTACAACTACACTACTGGCACATGGGAGAAGAAGGCTGTCATGATCTACTTTAACGGGACGGAGGCTGAAATCCCGTTCTCCTTCACGGGGACAAGCGAGGATAGGAGCGGCGGCTTCTACACGGTCAATGTGACCGGCCACTTCACGGACGCCGCCCCGAGGGGTAGCTACTACTGCACCGTCAAGATCTTTGACAGCGATGGGAAAGAGGTCAAGCTGGGCGCCGTGGGGTGGCTTCCCCATAGCATGTTTAGGACGTTCAGGGTGCTGACGCTTGAGGGGGTCAGCGGCTTCACGGTTCAGCTCCTGGACAGTAATGGGCAGCTGCTCAAGTACGTTACGAGTGGGGAGGAGTTCCAGATCGTGCTGAACACAACCTCGCCCATAAACTACGCAGTGGTAGGCATAGACAAGGGTAACGGGACATGGATAGTGCTGAAGTTCGATCAGGGGAACTTCACCGTCGAGGAGGGCGTCAGGCTCTCGGAGTTCGAGTACATGGTGGCGCGTGAGGGATCTGACAACTTCACACTGGACGAGGACGCGTGCTCCAGTTCGAACACCAACGTCACGTTCGTGGGCAGCCTCAACCTGGCAGAGGGCAAGTACAGGTTCACCGTGGTCAACGTCCTGGACGAGTACGGAAACGTCCTGACGTGGCTGAACATGCCGCCGGATCCAAAGATCATAGTCGGTGAACCCTACATACGCGTGGAGTCCTACTGGCCTTCGGCGGCTGAGTGGTTGGAGCCGTACGAGCTCCCAGAGCTCCCGGTTGGGACTGGCGACGTGTTCAGCATCCTAGTGGACATCTACGGAGAGAAAATAGGAGAGGTGGACAAGGTATGCATGAGGCTGGTGCCATTCTCCCTTGAGCTGGTAGAAGGAGAACCTCCAGAATTCTTCATCAACCTATTATACAACATCAGTAGTGGAAGCTACGCCGCTGAGGGGTTCTGGGTCACGGGGCCAGGCAGCAACACGCCGATGGACGAGCTGCCGGTTGAGCTGCTTAGCGTCGCCTCCGCCACCCCTGGAGACCACCTGCATTTGAACTTCACGCTGAAGTTTAACACGTCTAACTCCGACTTCTACGGCCCATACGTCGTTGTCCCAGGGTTCTTCAAGAACGCGTCCGGCCAACCAGTATGGAACGTGAAGCTTCAGGATCACGCCGATATTATGAGGCTGATCGCCTTCAACACGCCGACGTTCAACTGGTTCAGCTACTCGGTGGGCGAGGACGGCTCACTCGACCTAGACGATAACCCGCAGACGCCAAACTACTACGTTAGGATGCACAGCAACGGGACCATCGAGCTCAAAATCACTTACAACTTGCTCAGGACGGTTATCACGTCCCCTCCAGGGATGACCGTGGTGGCTAGGGTCGGATACATCCACTGCACCGCTACCTTGAAGTGGAACAGGAGCTACATCTGGACGCACAGTGACGGGACGCCGGTCAGCGACGCCGAAATGCAGCAGATTAACAGCACAATATGGCTTGACGATAACGTTGAGAAGCTGGGATACATCGGCCTCGGCCACCTGACCATTAACGCCTCCATAGACGACCTGATAAGGAACCCGAAGTACTGGTGGATTACCAGTAATGTTCTTGATTGGGCGTGGCTTGCCTTCGACGTGCGTGAGGTATACGCGACCAGCCTGCCGGGAGGCGGCCTGTCCTGGAGCACCGTTGAGGCTGCGTTCGCCGGCATACTGCTCTACGTGGATCAGGACGCAGACGGAGTCCTGGACATGGGGGTTAGCCCGCTCTTGGGAGCAGCTGACCCGGAGGAGGCAACCCACGTCTTCTTAATAAGCAACGCGGACAGCGTCAACCTGTCGCTTCCCTTCAATGGTGAGTACGGGGTTAATGGCAGCGTCACGGTTCCCGGCGGAACCCAAGTTGACTTTGGAGTCGGGCTTACCGGTGTTAACGGAACATTGTTCCCTCTCAAGGTTGGGAATGCTAGGAGGGTGCACAGTGTCTGGCACTTCATGAGGGAGATCCCCCTCTACATTGACCCCGACGACTTCGATAAGTCGCCCTCTCACGCCGACGTGACGGAGTTGTCACTGGTGGGCCACTTCTACCTGGAGGCTGGGCAGGACAACTACAGGGGGGTTCTCAAGGTTGACCAGGCGGTGGGAGACTGGAACGTGACGACCGGCGGGAGCGGCGCCCAAGTCGACCTCACGAATAGGAGCATGGCGATAGCCTACTATGGAAGGTTCGTCGAGGGGAACTACACCGCCACGTTCATGGCTGAGGGTGTAGGAGCGGTTGACCCTGACAGCGACTCCATGATGGCAAACAAGTTCAGCTTCAAGGTTGGCAACGCGTCGATAGGAGACTTCCAGATGGGTGGGTCAACGTACACGCTGGACGGTACGCAGAATTACACGGCGTACTCCTCCACGACCCCGGTTTCAGCGTTCAAGGCGATGTACGTGGCAGAGACGGAGGAGAGTATAGCGAACATAACGATCACAGGTGAGACCTACTTCATGGCCTCGTGCTTCCCGGTGTGGGGCGGGGAGGACGTGGACAACGACCCGTCGTACATATCATACATTTCGACAGGGATTTATGAGTCTAAGCCTCAGAACCTGCTTCCACTGCTATTCCTACTCGTGTTAACGTCGTCTAACCAGGGAAACACCGGCGTGGTGGCGGCGGTAGCCATAGTGGCGGGAGCTGGAGCAGCAACTCTAATTTACTGGCGGAAGAAGAAGTAACCCACCCCCCTCCATTTTTCCCCGCTTCAACCCGGCAGTAAGGTTCTCCGTTTAGGTGAAGGCTCCCTTGCCGGCTGGCAACTTCCACATAGTACCAATGTTTTAGAAGCCCTAGGTGCTTCCACCACAAATTTATGGGGGAAAGTAGAGAAAAATTGAGGATGTGAGGGTCGCTGTGTATTCCGCAGGGAATCGGATGAGGTGAAAGGGGCTCCAAGAGCGGCTGCACGTCAAAGTTAGCGGCGGCCACGTCTTCTTCCTCTCTTCCAAGAGGGGCGGCTGGTTGGGAGGGAGGCGGGGATTTACGTCTCTAGTGGTGTTTTTTGCATTTTACTTGTTCTCTGTTTTTTCTGGTTATGCACTTGTTATTCCCCCTTGTGAACGTTTGCTTTTCTCGACCTGCCTTAGTGAACTTTGTAGTTCCTTTTTTCGTTATGAAGGGCTGGTGTTTTCTCCGTTTACGAGGTTTGAGGTGGGTTTTCCACCTTTAGGGGTGCCTTCAACTCTAACTTGCAGCCTATCTCCACTCTTTTAGCAAGTTTTAATGCTCTTTTAATGCTCCTCCACTTAGAGTACTGGATGTCTCCCGCGCCGGAGGATACATAGCATTCACGGCAGGATGGCGTGTGTCGGATGCCGGGTGGCTTGAGGCCTTAGGCACCCGGCAACTACCTTCTTAGCACACTTATCTGCAGCGCATACGGGAAATCTCGTTCACGTAAACTTTAAAGGCGGAGTGTGCGGCCACCCTACAGCCTCCGAGTATTTCCTGTTTTCTGGTTATGGCTGATTCCCTTAAAACCTTAGAAACTCTCATATGCTCTAAATAACCAAATAACTATGAGAGGAGGTGCAGGTTTAACGGTTCCTAGCTTAGGGAATGGTTACCAGAGGGGGTAAGTTGCCTTTCTGTAAAGTATGTGGTTGCGAAACTCCTGAGGGGGCGAGGTACTGTCCTTACTGTGGCAGCCCCCAACCGGCTGGCACCGTGCAGCCATGCTGGGTGACCCTCACTTGCCCGCGTTGCGGCGGGGAAATGGAGCGGGGCTACCTGTCACACGTAGGCTTCAAACCTGAGAGGAGCCTTTACGGCCGCTGGGTAAAAATCGCCTTACCCTCGTTCAGGCCAGCTAAAGCCGTTAAATGCAAGAAATGCGGGTACATACAGTTATACGAATAATTAGAATTCCACCTTCAAGGTTCGGAAGGCAGCGTCCCATAGAGGACACGGATACCGATGAGCAGGCCACTGCATTAAAGGGTTTAGAGAATTTTACTAGACGAAACAAACCTGCACGCCGCCTACATGAACCCCCATACAAATCTAACAAAAATTAGAGACCCAACCAAATCAAATTCCAACTTCCCACCAACGCTAGAAGACCCGTCCCGCTTCCTTAAGAGATCTATAAAACGTCATTAAGAGGGTAGACTTTTATGGAAAAATGGAACCTTAAACCCTTACGAAGCCATCGAACCCTCGTTTGGGTCGGGAGCCTCGACCGAGGCAAAATCCCGCCCTAACGCTACAGACAACCCAAGTGTCGCCTTTCACATCTCTAAGTGTGGCAGGAGGAAATCACACAAGGACAAAGCAAAACCTTTACGGGCAATTTAATGAATGGAGGTGGTCGAACAACAGTGTGAATTTCCTCGTCAAGTGTACTCAAGACTAATTTCATAGGAGACTTCATGAACGACCCTCTTATCCTGACGTCAACATTCTACCACCCTACACTCCTTTACTTGCGGGCGACGAAGGCGAGGTCGAGGCACCATGATGCCTTAGAGGTGGAGTATTGGTAGAGCCAGTACGAGTAATGGACACGAGCTATGTTATCCCAGTATTACACGTGGTTTATCTCGGTCAGCGAGGTATCGGCCAAAACTATTTCTATCTTTCAATTTCCACTTTAGCCGTCAGGTTAGGAGCGGCAACCCTTCTAGCTAGAAGGAACGGAGGCGGTGACGGTGAGGGTTATTGCTGCCATTAGGTGGAAGGACTGTGACGTTTGAAGTGTAGAGGTCGAATGCAAGATTGGCGGGTATTAAGTTCTTAGGCTCTTCTGGTGGGGCAGCGCTGGAAAAGTTGAAGCATGAATAGGTGGGAAACCTGACCGCAAACTTTCTTTTATCGCTCACTAACAGCTTAAAACAACAGACCATTAAAGGTGAAGACCGTCCATAGCTTTCCCAGCTCTATTCCTGTAGAAGAATGGGAACTGAAACATAGCATATTAAAAACCCGGTTTCTAAGAGATAGGTAATCTCCGCCTTTTAACTCTTAATGAGCCTATTTGACCTCGGGTAACAGCTTTCAAAGGGATGGGAAACAGATGAAGTTGGAGCTTTCATCTAAAAAGTTACTTTCACTAACTTATTTTTGCTGGTGTTACGTCTCCTATTGCTTTTACCACCCACACCCCTTTCTTTTTTGCCTTCTCCACTGCTTCAGGCGTAATCCAAGACGTATACACGACGAGTATTTTTTTCGGCCTAACCTTCTCAGGATACTTCCTGCTGAGAAGGCTGGCTTTCCCAACCACCTCGTCTATCAACTTGGCTCCGGCCCTGACGGTCGCCTCCCCTATGACGCACAGGTCATCTGTGACACCGTAAAGGTTTACCTCGGCCTCAGGAACACTCAGCACCCCCAGGTTCACCTCGTAGCCCATCTCGCGAAGCCTCCACCCCACAACCGACCTAGCCTCCTCCTCAATGTCCAACGTAAGCTTTTCCAAAGTCGCCTCAATCCTTCCGAGACGGCCATCCAAACGGCCATACAAAACCTCCAACCTCTCAATCCTTCCAAGCATCCTATTAAAATCCTCCCTGAGCTTGACCTGCTCCTCTCTGATCCCCCTAAGCTCTTCCCAGATTTTTGTTTGCTCCTCCCTGAGGCCCCTGACCTCCTCCCAGATCTTCGTCTGTTCTTTCCTTATTTGTGTTCTTTCTTCTTCTGCTCTTTCCAGTCTTTCCAGTATTTTTTGTATTGTTTGCTGTTGCCTGTCCATTCTCTTTATTACTTCGTCTAGTCCCAGGTAGCCCAGGACTGCGTACCTGAACTCCCTATCCTTCTCCAGCAGGTCCAAGAACTCGTCCTTAAGGGTCAACGCGGCCACCATGATAATTTTTACTTGAAAAGTATTTAAAGTGTTTTCAGTAATATTTGCCAGATATTAACTTCTTAAGTTTGCTTCTTTTATGGTGTCGTTCAATTACGCTCGGATGGTGGAGGGCGAAGGCTACTTTTCCGTCATCATTCTGTCTAGCAGTAATGCCCTTTTCATCTTCTAGCATAAAGAAGACCACTGGTCATGAAGTTGTCATTGAGGGAAAGAAGGGGGAATGATAATCGTGGGGCTGATCCTCTGATACTGCCGTGCTTGTTAAAGAGGGGCGCTAGCATGGCCTGGTGCTTCTCTCCATGGAGGAGGCATTGGAGTCGCTGAGGAAGCTTGCCTGAACCATCTTTCATATTTGGACTGAAGTGTACTTGACCTGTTGCACTCCCTTTATCGCCCTCACTCTGCCTATTAGCTTGTATATTTCTTCGAGCTCTCCCTCAGCAACCAGTATTTCGAGGCAATACGTTCTTGCCAGGTGCATGTGCATGTTTCCTGTTACTATTTCGTCGTACTCGTGGCGTAGCCTTGCAAGCTGCTCGTCGACCTCCCTTCTCTCATACTCCCACATTATTATTATCGCTGAGATCACCTTTCCTCTCTCAGCTCTTCTTATCTCATACTCGGAGAGGAAGTTTCTGACGGCGTCCCTTATAGCCTCGGACCTGCTAGAGTAGCCCCTTTCCGCTATGAACTGGTCGAGCCTTTTGAGAAGGATCGGGTCTAGGGAGACGCTTATCACGGTCAACCAGATCACCATCCACATGTTTGATAAAAGAATTTATTAACATTTAATAATTTCCCCCCATTGCTTAGCATTAAATTAATAACATTTCCCCCTCATGCTTACGTGGGTGTGCCGCTTGCACCTGCTTGAAGCCGAGTGCCCCGTTTGCAGGGTTGAATTGGAGGAAGCAGGAGAGGAGAAGCATTTAGGTAGGCAGGTAGCTATCATAGCCGTCTCCGCCGTCCTGATGGGGGCAGGGTTCCTGCTTGAACACTATTATGCCAACTCGTACATTCTCCTTCCCCAGCGAGTCTACCTTCAACTGCTAGAGTACTTATCGTCAACCCTTTCCCTTCCGGCGCTTGCCCCCTGGGAGCCTTTAATGGTGAAGTTGCCCTTCGCGGCGGCAGCAGCCACTTCAGGCTGCCAGATCGTCGTGGCGGGTGTCAGGGATCTGGTTAAGGGGAGGCGTGTCACGATTAACCTTCTCGTCACCGTCGCCATAGTTGGGGCTTTCGCCATAGGACACCTTGAGGAGGGTGCATCCGTAGCAATACTCTTCATGCTGGTTGAACTGCTGGAGGAGTACGCTGAGGGGCGCGTTAAAGGCTCTGTTAAGAAGCTTATGGAGGCCGCCCCCGACGTTGTAACGGTGCTAAGGGACGGTGAGCAAGTGCTCATGCACGCTCACAGTGTAGGCGTTGGGGAGGTGATCTTGGTTAAGCCTGGAGAGAAGATCCCTCTGGATGGGGTGGTTGTTGAAGGCGAGACAAGCGTCGACCAGTCATCGATAACCGGCGAGTCCGTCCCGGTCAGGAAGGCTGTTAGCGACGAGGTCTACGCCGGGACAATGAACAATGAGGGCTACATTAAGGTTAAGGTGACGAAGCCTGCCAGCGAAACCCTATACTCGAAAATAGTGAAGATCATCGAGGAAGCAGAGAAGAGGAGGGCTCCAACTGAAAGGTTCGTTAACAAGTTTTCCCGCTACTACACCCCACTCGTAATCCTCACAGCCTTCCTAGTGGCAGCGGTCCCCCCGCTGGTGCTTGGCCATCCGTTAACGCCGTGGATTTACAGGGCGCTCATCCTCCTAGTCGTATCTTGCCCGTGCGCCCTAGCCATATCAACCCCCGTAACGATGGTTTCATCCATCACCGGGGCTGCAAGGGAAGGCGTACTGGTTAAAGGCGGAGCCTACGTTGAGACCTTATCCCGGATTAAGGCTTTCGCCTTCGACAAAACTGGAACGTTAACGGAGGAAAGGCTGAAGGTGTCCAGGGTCATCCCGTTAAACTCCGACGGCAACCTAGAAGATGTTTTAAGGGTTGCAGCCTCCCTCGAGTTCTTCTCGGAGCACCCGATAGCCAAAGCGGTGGTGGAGGAGGCTTCCCGGCTCGGGGTCACCCTCGGAAAGGTCGAGGAATTCACGGTCATCCCGGGTAAGGGTGTCGCGGGGAAGGTTGACGGTGTACGTTACCTTGTAGGCAACAGGAAGCTCTTCGAGGGGGTGACCATCCCAAGCATTGACGGCGGAACCATGGTGTTCGTCGGGTCAGACAGCACCCTAATGGGCGTAATAGTTCTCGAGGACACCATTAAGGATGACGCATACTACCGTGTTACGGAGCTTAAGAGAAGGGGAATGAAGGCCGTTATAATGAGTGGTGACAACGAGAAAGCTGTTAGAACCGTGGCTAAAGAGCTCGGAGTCGACGAGTACTACGCCTTGCGAAACAGTTAAATATTTGGTAGGTGTTTGTGGGTGCTGGTCTGGCCACAGGGTGGCCTATGGGTGGAGTCTTCGGATGTGGGGCTCCGGGATTACCCCGAAAGCCCAAACAGAGGCGCACGCCTCGATGACGGGGAAACGCCTGATAGACCAAAACCGTTTACCCATAAAAACCCTATCAAGCGTGAACCCCGACTTGCTACCCCACGAGAAGGTTAGGGTAGTAGAGGGGTTAGATGGGAAATATGGTGTTGTGATGGTTGGCGACGGGGTGAACGATGCTCCAAGCCTCGCAAGGGCGTCCGCCGGGATAGCGATGGGGGCGATGGGGAGCGACGTTGCACTCGAGACAGCCAGCATAGCGCTGATGGAAGATAGGCTCTCAAAGATAGTTTACCTGTTAGATTTAAGCAGGAAGACGATGAGGGTGGTGAAGGAGAACGTCGCCGCGTCGATTATTATAAAGCTGGCTCTCGTAGCGTTAACCATCATAGGGCTAACAACACTCTAGATAGCCATAGGTGTAGGAGACCTAGGGTTAAGCCTGGCGGTGGTGGCTAACGCGCTGACAGTACCTGTAAGGGCGGGTGCACACTACCCCGGCTAGCCTTCCCCTGAAATCTTATCCATGACCTCCCTCATGAGCTACGCCACATTTCCATGCTCCCCCTGTGGATGGCCGTTGAAACCTTAAACATCGACGCCTTAACGTTAACTCTCCTGAAGAACGTGTTCATGATAGTAAGCGTAAGCGTTCGTGACGATCCGTGAACCTAGAACGTTGAGGAGAGCCATGTAAAACCTTTCGGGGGTCCCTTACAATGATCCAAGCGAGCTCCTCGTCCTCGTAAGCGCTAAGCTCATCCCCCACTATTAAGCAGAATCCTCATCCCTGGAGAGTTCTCCCTTAGAAACCTAAAGGTGTAAGAAAAAGCCTCAGCAACCGAAGCAATCAACTCTTCCGACATCTGCAACAACACCATGCCATATCTAAGCCGATTTATTATCCTTTAAATACTTAAAAAATTTCTCCAAGTTACTTCTTTAATAATCACAATGTTCTAAGTCGGAATTACCTTATTACCCCTAAAGGGTTCTAGGAGCCCTCCATATCCTCCATACTCTCAAGCGACTTCTTTTAGCAGAGAGAACTTAAAAAGGAGAAAATTTCCTTCCAATGCGAACTCGACACCACTACTCGCCTGCTTGGCGGAGAAGCCCGAACCTTTCCGTATTCCACGTAATTCTGTGTGGCGGTAATATGACTGATTTGCCCCGGTGGCATCATGGACTTCGCATCTTCCTCCTCTCTTTTCTTACTTCATTATGGCTGATGGCTTTGGCATCGAACTAAGCTTAACTCCCATTGGTTCTTGCTGGTATTCCACTAACTCTGCTTATGGCACCTTACTTTGTCGGAGCCGTCCTTGACTTTTCTCTCCTAGGGCTGGATGATTAAATGGTTAAGTTTCTCTCTTACGTGTGACGAAGGCGTTGCGGAAACGGGGGTAGGGTGGCGGCGACGGGGAGGAGGTGGGTTCTAAATGGTGGAGGGGCTTCCGGCTTTAACATTTCAACCTTTTTGGTGGCCGTATGGTTTATGAGCGGGCTGCGAGTTCCACCCTAAAGGATCATCCCATGCAGGCGGTGCTGGTCAAGGTTTTAATTTTTATTTATCATGTTGCTTTCCTGAGTAGTTCGTAGACTGCTGCTCCGTCCTTTAGCGTTTTCTCTGGTAGCATGTGGGGTTCTCCTAGGATTGACGCTATAACGTACACTTTCGCCGTTCTCTCGAGGCTTTTGGCTAGTTCGAGTGCGTGGGTTGGGCTTTTCCCGCAGCACAGCGCGCCGTGGTTTGCCAGGAGCACCGCCGCCCTGTTGCCCAGCGCCCTGACAGCGTTCTCGGCCAGCTCCTCGCTCCCCGTGAGCCCGTAGTCTGCAACCTCTATCCTCCCTCCAAACTTGAATATGAACTCGTCGATCAGCGGTGGGAGGGGCTTCCTGAGCACCGCCAGGACCGACGCGTAAACCGAGTGGGTGTGGATCACGGCTTTAACGTCCCCTCTAGCCCTGTAAACCCTCAGGTGCATGGGCTTCTCGCTTGAGGGAGCCCTCACACCCTCAACAACTTCTCCTTCAAGGTCGAGCAGGACGAGGTCGCCAACAGTCATCTCCATGTAATCCACAGAGCTCGGAGTTATCAGAACCCTATCCCCCACCCTAGCACTGACATTGCCAGAAGTCCCCTCAACCAGCCCACTCCGAAGCATATCCCTAGCAACCCTAACAATCTCCTCACCAACCCTTCTCACTTCTTCATCCACGCTAGAACCCCCCAGTCACGTATAGTCCCACCTAAAGTGGAAGCCCGCCTCTCTTATTTTTTCCGGTAGGTGACGAGCCGTCCCCGCCCGGTCGCCCTCGGAGCGTCATCCATCTCAGCCATAACCCAGGACACCCTCGGCCTCCACCCCCTCATGGGAGGCTTCGTAGAGTGTCCTGTAACGGAATGGCTGGACGGTGGCTTAGCAGCACACCCTTCACCTGCGAGCAGAACACCTCCTCCAGTCGGGTTGCTGCCTCCCACCGCCCCTTACACCGTCAAGGGGGTAAGGGGAGAGCTACGTACGGGCAAGGCCTCCTCCTCAACCCGGGCTTCACTCTGCGCGAACCTACCTTCAGCTGCTCCACCAGCTTACACTCTTCCTGAACGTTGCGTTACCGTCCATGGTGAACCGTTTAACCCTGCGGTGCTTAAGCGATAAATTGGCCGTGCAACCGGCCGCCTCAAGTCACCGACAGCAATACTAGCTACCTCTCGTAATAGGGAGTCCTCTCCTGCAGAAGCATTCACATTATGTTTACAGTGCTTCAGTTGGGTGATGGCTTGGCGATGATAACGGTCAGGGTCGACGAGGACGCCGCCTTTCAACTCTCAGGATCACGGCTCCTTCCCGAGAAGGTTTTCTCTTAGAAACTCGGACTCCATCTTTACGACCTCGCTGAAGACGGGGTCGAAGTAAACGTCAAAGTGTCCCACGTCCAAGCCTACCACTTTCACGTTTCTCATTTTACTTGCGGCCTTCTCGACGGCTCCAGGCGGAATCAGCGTATCCCTCTTCGCGTAGACGACGAGCACAGGACACCTAATCTTGGAAGCATGTCTTACCGGTCTGTAAAGGGGCACCGATAGGAGCGTCCTTGCGGGACACTTGTTCTGCCAGGTGGAGCCCTCAGGTACAAGTGACAGGTACCCCTCCTTCGACCCCGGAGTGTTCATGACCGCGAACTCGTCCGGGTCTGATACCACAGGCACGTGATGCACTCTGCCGATGAGCGATGCCAGAGCGTCAGCTAAGCCGTGGGCTACCGCCCTCAGAGTGAACCCTAAGCCGAGGAGGGACGCCGTAGCCAGCCCGTCCACGAAGGGGACTTGGGATACGACCGCTGAGACATGGTGATCCCGGGCTGCCGTGACCAGGACGTGACCCCCGCTGAAAGAGGTCCCCCAGAGCGCCACCCTCCCCCCGTCAACCTCTTCTAGGCTGCGTACGTGGCTGAGCGCCGCCTCCCAGTCCTCCAGCTGCCTCTTAGGGCTCACAAGGTTCTTCGGCTTCCCTTCACTACCCCCGAAGTGCCTGTAGTCGAAGAGGAAAACAGCTAGACCCTCCCTGCAAAACACCTCAGCGAAAGCTGGGAGGCGGAAGCTTCTCTCCGCAGCGAAGCCGTGAGCCATGACGACAACAGGGGGCCTCCTTACTCCTTCAGGAATGTAGAGCCACCCGGCACACCTCAAACCACCACTAACAAAGTCTGAATCTAACCTTTTCAATCACTAACACCTCGCAACCATCTCCACCCCCTAACCAATAAAAAACAGTTTTAACTTTTTAAGTTGTCCACGCTAAACACTTCTAGAAGGGGTAAACTGCTAGGTGGCTCTGAGGCTCTAACCGGCGGCGTCCTACGAATCCCTCCCCAGGAAACTTTTTAATATTTCACGCTTTAGGTTAACGACTGGAGGTGTGTTCTTGCCTGTTAGGGCTGTTGTGTTTGACGTTGAGGGGACTCTCTTCAAGTCTAAGAGTTTGACGGATGCTTACCGTGACCAGGTTTTGAGGCTTCTATCAGAGAAGAAGGGGTTAAGCGGGGAGTCGCTCATCAGCGAGCTTCGGAGGGTTATGGAGGAGCTTAGAAGGGAGGGCTACGTTGAGCGTCCCCCCTCAACCCTCATAGCGGAGAAGCTCGGCGTGACGAGGGAGGAGTTCTACGGAGCCATAGACAAGGTTGACCCCGCCGAGCACGTTGCCCCCGACCCAGAGCTCGCGTCGACGCTTAGAGAGATGAAGAACTCGTTTAAACTCGCCGTGCTAACCAACCTCAGCCGTAAGGGGTTAAGGGGGGTGTTCAGCGCGCTGGGCTTAGGCGAGGAGCTGTTCGATGTCGTCTTGACAGCCGACGACCTTGACCTCTTGAAACCTCACCCATCAGCCTTCAAGAAGGTTCTTGAAAGCCTCGGGGTTAAGCCGGAGGAAGCCGTAATGGTGGGCGACATGGTGGAGTCGGACCTTGCCCCAGCGAAGGAGCTGGGCATGAAGACCATCCTTGTAAGTGACAAGCCAGCAGACTCCCCACACGTCGACCTCACGGTTAAGCGGGCAGCGGAAATAAAGGACAGGATACGCCTCCTCCAATAACCTTCTCGTCGCCGCCCCCCAACCTCCTCCACCTCAGAACCCTAAACCTACGACCTTACCATAGAAACGTCTCCATCTGGAGTACAACTCCTCGTACTCCTTGCTTCTCTCCCGTGATGGATGGATGCTCTCCCCCTCTTTCACCATCCCCTCCAACGCCTCATCGAAGCTCTTGTAGACTCCCGCCCCCTTAGCGACGCAGACGGCGCATCCAAGCGAGCTTCCCTGCTCCACGAGGGGGCTGGAGACAGGTAGCCCAGTAACGTCCGAGATAAGCCTCAGGAAGAATCTGCTCCTTGCCAGCCCACCGGTCACCTTTAACTCCTCCACCTCCCTCCCCGAAACCTCCTGAAGCTGCTCGCAGTTCCCCCTAACGGCGAATGCCATGTTTTCGAGGAGAGCCCTGAAAACCTCCCCCTTGGTGACTGTTCCTCCAACCATGATGAAGGGGGGGAACGATATTGTTGGAGGGAAAACCCTGATTCCCCCGCTATAATCCATCACTTGCGGCCCCATGGACGCCATTATCCCGCCAGCGCCAACAGGCGCCTCCTCCGCCATCCTGAATAGCTCATCGTAAGGGTTTAACCCTTTCCCCTCCGCTTCCTCCATTTCTTTCCCCGCCAACTCTTCCTTGAACCACTCGACAAGCCTGCCCATGACTCCTGCGTTGCTCTCGAGAACCCATCTGCCAGGAAGAACGTGGCAGCTAGTCCAAATCCTCATTTCCGGGTCTATAAGCGGGCTGGAGAGCACCATCTGAATCGGCGCCGTGGTTCCAGCAACAACGCATACGTCCCCGTCATCCTTCGCCTTAGACGCTAGGACGGCGCACTGGGTGTCCCCTCCACCCATCACGACGGGTGTCCCCTCCGGTATCCCTGTTTCCCTGCTCGCCTCCTCCGTCACCTCCCCCACCACCTCGCCCGCACTAACAACCATTGGAAGCTGCTCGACGTCAACCCCCAGCTCGTCCAGCATCCTCCTCGACCACTCAAGCCTTGAAACGTCGAACATAACCGTTTCAGCCGCGTTTGAGAGGTCCGTAGCATATTCCCCACAGAACTTGAAGGTAACCCAGTCGTTCAAGTTGAGGAACCTGCTAATCCTAGCGTAGACGTCCGGCCTCTCCATTTTAAACCATAGGATCCTTGCAGGCATGAATAGTAGGGGGGGCCAGTGACCAGTTATCCTGTGGAGGTCCCGTCCAACCTTCTCGATGATGAGGTGCTGGACTGTCAGCCCCCTTGCATCCGTGTTTGGCCCGGCGTAAACCGGCTTTCCCTCCCTATCCGTGAAGACGGTTGCGTACCTCTGGCTGGTGACGCCGACGCCGACAACCCTTCCCCCCATCCCGCTCCTATTGATCATTGATGCAATGCTCCTCCAGAGGGCCTCAGCGTCCAGCTCCATCCCAACCCCCATGAGATCCTCCGGAAAAGAGTAGCTCATCCTAACGGATGAGAAGTAAGCGTACTCTCCCTCCCCGCTTACTAACGCAACCCTAGCTGAGCCGCCTCCAACATCTACGACAGCCAGCAACTCCTTCAACCTCTCACCACCAACAATTCCCTGAAAGGAGCGGAAATCCAGCATCAGTCCAGAATCATTTCTCCTCGAGCCTTTTAACTCTTGCCGGGTTGCACCCTCGCATCTGCCTCCACGCCTCCCAGGGGAAGCCTCAGCCTTCCGTCACCCTCGAAGACCAGCTCCCCCTCCTCGACCCGTGAAAGAGGCTTCAATCCCGGATTAAGTTCCTCCGCCACCTCTCCTCTCCATGCCCCAATGGATAACCTAACCTAATCTATGGCCTTCCTTGGTTGCCTCCACTCCTCCTTAACACTTCCGGGTTGAGCACATTTTTTGGTTTGCCTCCCTTTATGATCTCCCTTATGTCTTCTGCTACCATCACACTCTGCCTTCTCACCACGTCGTACGTGTTCCCTCCTATGTGAGGGGTTAACACGACGTTGTCTAGGGTCAGGAGCCTGTTGTCCGACTGTGCAGGGTCCTGCTGGACGACGTCTAGACCTGCGCCGGCTATCCATCCCTCCTTCAGTGCCTTGAAGAGTGCGTCCTCGTCCACTATTCCACCCCTTGCAAGGTTCACGAAGAAGGCGGTGGGCTTCATGGCTGCAAAGTGCTCCTCCCTTATCATCCCGGCGGTCTCCGGTGTGAGCTTGCAGTGGACTGTTACGATGTCCGACTCCTTGAACAGCTCCTTCAGCCCCACCATCCGCCCATCGACGGCTTTAACCCTCTCTGGGTCGACGTACGGGTCGTAGATTAGTAGTTCAACATCGAATGCTTTAAGCCTCTTGGCGACCTCGAACCCTATCGCCCCAAGCCCTATTATCCCAACCTTCTTGCCCTTAAGCTCGAACCCTATGGTGGCGTTGTAGACGTCTAAGAAGTCTCTTTCACTAGTGTACTTCACCCTCCCAGACCTTAGGAGCCTGTCGGCTTTAACAATTCTCCTCATGGCCGCGAGCATCAGGGCAATCGTGAGCTCGGCGACGGAAACCGTGTTCCTCCTTGGAGCGTAGACCACAGGGATCCCCTTCGCGGTAGCTGCTGCAACGTCGACGTTGTAGGGGTCATCCCTACATGAAGCTATAACCTTTAAGTCGCACCTTTCAATGGTGTCCCTGGTGACGAAGTCGGCCTCGACGACTAGCACGTCCGCCCCGACATTCTCGATCAGTGATGCAAGCTCACCGCCATCTAAGTATATCTTCTTGGTCTCCCTCCAGCTTCTATACTCGACGTCCATGAGCTCCCTGAGAACCTTTAACCCGTCCTCGTGGAAGGCGGCAGTAACCAAGCACTTCACAAAACCACCCCACCACTAGAACAAAGGTGTTGGTAGTAAAAATATAATTTCTCCCCTCCCTGGCTAGGAGCGTTCTCAAGGTTTGCCTGGGGGGGGAGGATGGATCCAGCCTCCAAGTGAGGCTAAACCCCTCCTCGAAGCATCCCCCATAATCGTTGACAGCGACCTGTGTCCCCCATCGCGGCGCCGTAGCACCCTCATAGAGGTGCGAAGTAAACCTTCCAGACCCCTGCTTCGTCCCTCCCTGCCTCCGCTTTAACCTTCATCCCAACCCTTGGAAGGTCTTCCCCCTTAAACCATCCCATCACCCTGAACTCTCCGAACCTGGCTATAACTATGGTGTATGGTTCCCCGGTGAACTCGAACCCCTGAGGGGGGCGATGGATCTGGGTGAAGCACTCCACCACTCCCTCCCCTCCAACCTCAACCCACTCCATGTCGCTCGAGTAACAGTTGCTGCAGTCCGCTTGGGGAGGGTAGAAGCTCGCCCCACACGCCCTACACTTCGTCCCGTATATTTTCCCCTCCTCCAGCCCCCTCCAGTACCTTTCAACCCTTGCAACGGGCAGCTTATGCTCTAATACGAGGGTTCTGCTCTCCATGCTCACACCTCGAGGATGAAGACCCATCCAAAATGGCCTGTTCCACCTATGTTATGGGTTAGCCCCCTATAACTCTTAAGGTCCACTTGGAGGCTTCCAGCCTCCCCGCGAAGCTGCTTAACAACTTCGTACACCATCGCTACGCCTGTGGCGCCTAGAGGGTGTCCCTTCGCCTTTAACCCGCCGAAGGTGTTCACCGGGAGGCTCCCCCCAAGGTCGGACTCTCCTTCCTCAACGAACCTTCCCCCCTCCCCCTTCCTGCAGAATCCAAGATCCTCGTAAGCCATTATCTCGGCTATGGTGAAGCAGTCGTGGACCGAGGCAACGTCAAGCTGCCTTAAAGGGTCCTCTATGCCAGCCATCCTGTAGGCCATACGTGCAGCCTCAACGCTCGCCTTCAACCCACCATAATACTTCCTCCTTGAAAGGTTGGCAGTGTCACCGCTATAACCCACCCCACTTATCCAAACAGGGCTCTCCGCCCCAAGCTCCCTCACCCTCCGCTCACTAGCCAGCACGGCCGCCGCTGCCCCATCACTTATAGGGCTGCAGTCGAAGAGT
>JAUQZD010000078.1 GCA_030587405.1 Candidatus Freyrarchaeum guaymasense
GTCAGGATCAGCGCAGCCGCGCCGTCAGACATGGCGCAGCAGTCGTAGCGGCCAAGTGGCCACGCGATCATGGGTGCTTTTAACACGTCTTCAACTTTAATTTCACGTCTAAAGTGGGCCTTAGGGTGAGCCGCCCCATTATAATGGTTCTTCACGGCCACGAGTGCAAGGTCCTCCTTAGTCCACCCATACTTGTGGAAGCACCTCGTCGCAGCCATGGCAAACATTCCGGGAGCCGACACCTGACCATAGAACGGGTGGCCGAAGTCTGTGAGACCCGGCAGCCCCCTAGTTCCAGAATCCATGATCTTCTCAACGCCGCAAGCCATCACGATGTCATATGCACCTGACGCCACGGCAAAGCAAGCGTTCCTGAAAGCGTCCATCCCTGAAGCACAGTAGTTTTCAACCCTCGTGACAGGCTTACCGTAAAGCTTGAGAGGCTCCGCCGCAGCTGTCCCCGCAAGCCCGGTAAAGTAGTAGAAGACCCCACACCATATCGCGTCAACATCGCGTGGCTCTATTCCAGCGTCCTCGAACGCCTCATAGGACGCCTCTACAAGCAAGTCCTCCATGTCCTTCTCCCAGAGCTCACCAAACTTCGTGCATCCAACCCCTATTATAGCAACCTTATCCTTAATTCTTCCTCTCACTGCCCACTCCCTCCTTTCCTTTCTCTAACCGGTCTAGCTTTCCAGTAGTAATGGTAGAACCCCTCACTTTCATGGATTACCCTGAACGTTAACTCTACGGGCATCCCGACTTTTACGTCTTTCGGGTCGCAGTCCGTCATCTCAACGAACACCCTCCCCCCTCCTTCCAAGTCTACCACCACCCTTGGCACCGGCGTCGCGTAGTACTCGCCTCCCACAAGGTGGTCCAGGGTGAACGTGAAAACCTCCCCTCTCTTAGCCAGCCTCACCTCGTCAAAGTTGTCCTTTGTACCGCACTCGCAGCAAACCCTGTTAAGGGGATACTGAACGGCTCCACAGCTCCTACACTTTACACCCTTAAGAGGTAGGATCTCCTTCCTGTCCCTCCAGTAAGTTACGGTTGATGTCTTCCTGGTAAACCTCTGCTTCCCTAAGAGGTTCCTGAACTTTATGTAGTCATCGTAGTTCGTCAGCGGCTTCATGGTTTCTAGGTGACCCCTCACACCCCTTCTCGGCATCCTGTTAACCTCCTCTATGCCGTCCTTGACTTCGAGGAGGATGGCGTCCCCTCCGTCACCCGCGCTTGCAACCACTATCCTGTCACCCGGCTTCGCCGCCTCCAAGGCTGAGGCAAGCATTATGAGGGGGTGAGGAGTCCCTGTCACGCCTATGGTGAAGAAGAGCGTGTCCTGGAGCTGCTCGAACTTGAACCCAAGCATGCTGGCCACCCTCCCATGGCTTCTGGGATCGGGAGCGTAGAGAACAGCTTTCGCCACATCCCCAGGCTGCAAACCCGCTTTAGCCATCAACCCGGCCACGGCATCATAAATGTTCTTACCGTAACCGTACAGTACATCGTGCCTTGCCTCGAACTCCCTCACCCAAACGTCTCTGCCCTTCCTCCACGGACCGACGAACTCGTCGCTCACGGTGTAATAGTCCACTATTTCCGCCGCCACCCCGTCCTCCCCTAGAAGGATGGCGGCTGCCCCGTCGCCGAACTGGAACTCGTACATGCTCTCCGGCTCAGGTATTCTGCAGTCTGCGGCTGCGACAAGGATCCTTCCCGCACCCCCACTCTTAATAGTGTTGTATGCTGCTATCAAAGCCGTGGTTCCCGCCCTGATGGAATCAGTAAAGTCCGTGGTCATCACGTCCCGCCTCATGTCCAGAGCCCACGCTATGGTTGGCGCGCTCATCTTCTCAGCGTACGGCGCGGTGGTCGTAGCGAAGAAAACCCCGTCTATCTCCCGTGGCTCCAACCCGTCGAGGCAGTCCATGGACGCCTCCACAGCCATGGTTACACTGTCCTCGTCTGCATTGGCGACCGCCTTGCTTCCTGGAACAGGGGGGAAGTCCCACGCCTTAGCGATCAGCTCCCTGTTGAGGGCGTGTAATGGTATGTAAGCCCCGTAAGATAATATTCCAACCAACCATTTCCCTCCTGCCCATAGGGCACAAACCCTTAAACTCCATAATCCTATTTATTTTTTCTCTCCCTCCACCGAGAGTCCTGTTAAACACTCTAAATGCGAATGTAGGCACCAACTTGCTCCCTTCAGGAACATTTTTACCTTAACACCCCTCTAAATATTCAAGAGGGGTGGATGAATTGTGTAAATGGTGTCTCAAGCACGGGGCTGGAGGAAAATGGTACCTTAACGCTAAAAACTACCTTAGGGAGACCGCCGAGTCGGTTGACGCCTTCAACTACCTTGAAGCCCTCTGGGGGAACTTCGAGAAAATATACATAAGAAAGGTTCTCGGCATATCATCGAAGGGCATAGACTACAAACTTAAACTCCCAATCATAGGGCGTGTGGCGAGGTGGTACATTCAACGGGGGATCGAGAAGGAGCGAAACCAAAACCCCCTAACCAACGAGGGGCACTTCGGCCAAGTCATACCACTGGAAGAGGCTAAGCGGATCGTAACAGAAATGGCGGACACGGTGGTTAGGGCCATATGCCCATGCAGGTGGATGCACCGGGGGATGAGGGAGGAGTCATGCCTAGCGTTCACAGCCCTAGCCGAAGTCCTCCCCCGTCTGCCACGATACATACCAGAAACAGGCCTTAAACAGCTTGACGGGGATGAGGCAGCCTCTTTCCTAGAGGAGATGGACAGGAGGGGGAGGGTTCACACCATATGGACCGGCCCTGTGCCATACATCGCAGCCCTGTGCAGCTGCGATTACCCGCAGTGCGCCGCCATCCGGGTCAGAGTGGACTTCGGAATAAAGGCCGTCTACAAGGGAGAGTACGTAGCGACTCTTGACCCTGACAAGTGCGTCGGCTGCAGGAAGTGTGCTGGCCGATGCCAGTTTGGAGCCTTGGTCTACGCGGACTCCCTAGGGAGACCCGTGATCAACGTGGAGAAGTGCTGGGGCTGCGGCCTATGCGCGTCGGCATGCGAGGAGGGTGCCATAAGGCTTGTCCCCCGCGACGAGCTTCCAATGGTTAGGGGGGTGTACTAGTGAGGACCATCGTGGAGATAGACTATTCAAAGTGCACTAGCCCTGAGGAGTGCGGTGTCTGCCTCCAAGTCTGCCCCTCAGCCGTGTTCATAATGTACTTCACCGACGAAGATTTTCATAATCCGAAGGAGTGGAAGGTCGAAGCCATGTTTACAAGCCTTTGCAGCCACTGCAACCTGTGCGTTAAAAAGTGCCCGAAGAACGCCATAAGCATCACCGTGAAATAATTCGCCTCCATTTTTTCCCTCCGCCGACCCTTCCCCTTCACAACCAGCGACGCCTCCGTCCACCGTTTACTCTCTCTTTATCTCCTCTCCCTTTGTTCTTCTCCTAGTGGTTACATGTATCATCCAAGCCACTAGGCTTAGCAGCGCCGCGCTTAGGAGGAATGTTGCATCCAGTCCTGTTTGAAGGTAGACTGGGGTGAAGGCTATGGGGGCTAGAGCGTACCCGAGAAACCTTGTCCCGCTGAATATCGACGCCGACGTCCCCCGCATCCTAGGGGGTACAACCTCCACCGAGAGTGCTAGGAGGGCTGGCCAAATGAATGATATCCCAACCCCCATCATGCTCATGAAAACGAGGAAGCCCATAAAGACGTCGCCTGACAGCGCCCTAAGCATGCCTTGAAGCGTGAAAAGGCTGGTGAGGGTCTGCCAGTCCAGCGGCAGGGTCTGCCAGTTCTCGGCTACGTTGGGGATCAGGTAGAATGGGAAAATGGGAGTCGAATACTTGGTGACGAAGGTCAGTGCTACAAGGGCGAGGACTGCTGTTGCCACCCCCACTGCTGGAACGATCCTTTTACCAAGCCTATCCGTTAGAAACCCCGCCACGGAGGAGGAAACAATCCCTAATACCCCGCTGATCGATAGGATGAGCCCAACGGAGTTGGGATCCAGAAAGTATGGGAAGCTGGTCAACGCATCTGAGCTGAGGGACATGAGCGCTATGTATGAGAAGAACGCTATGAAACCGGCGGCGCTTACAGCTAAAACCTCCCTATACCTTGCGGCCTCCTTAAGCTCCGCCATGACTTCGCCGAGCGCTCCCTCTCCTCCAGCCTTTAAACCCCTCAGGCAAACCCACGAGCAGGCTGCTAGGCCAGCTGAGGCTGCCGCTAAAGCAAGGAATAACATGCGCCACTGGTAAGCCATGGCTCCCCCTACAAAGGGCCCTACCGCTATGCCAGTCCTGATCGCCGAGCTGAGGAAGCCCATGTACCTCCCCCTATTCGCCACGTCGGTTAGGTCTCCTATCACGGCTATTATCACCGGTGAGACCAGTGCGTAGCCGACACCTTGCACGACCCTCGCGGCGATGAAACCCCATATGTTAACGGCCCCAGACGCTAGAGCTGATCCCAAAGCGTAAACAGCCATGCCCCCCACTATGGGCTTCCTCCTCCCGTAAACGTCGGAGATCCCCCCCGAGAAGAACTGGATGATGGCGAAGGGAACCATGAAGAGGGTTAGGGAGAGCATTATCATGGACACGTCGGTAGACAGCTCGTTTTTCAAGACGGAGATCATCGGTAAAATCATATTTCCTCCAAAGGGGCCTATGGCACCCATGATCAGCACGAGGGCCAGCGTAACACTTCCTCCTCTGCCTGGCAAAGGACCACCCTCCAAGAAGCCGCGATGGACCCTCGGAACGTTGCACACTCCTCATATCACCTTTATATCTCTTTCGAGCTACGGCCCCGTCAACCTTGGCAGGCTACGTTGAAGCCTCGCCGCCTAGCCGAAGAGACCATTCCTAGTGGCCAATCGATATCGTTTAGAGTGGCTTGTACGGTCGCTTAATCCTTTCCACGTGGTCATGGTATTCTGCCATCGCTAGGAATGCTGAAGCCACCGTGTGGGGTGATTCGTAGACTGGCATACCCATCTCCTTAAGGGCCTCCACCACCCTGCTATCCCTTTCAGCGTAGATCGTCGCTGCCAGAACAGGCTTCTGGTACCTGTCCCTCAGCTTAACTATCCTCTCAGCTATGTTAACCTCGCTCTGGACGCCCAGCTCCCTAAGATCCTCGTCTTTAACCATGAGGTTCACGAAAGCCTCTATTATCCCGACGCCAACCACTATTACGCCGTCCACCTCCTCCTTCCTTATGAGGATCTCAGTACATTTGACGAGCACCTCCGGGTCGAAGGCTCCGTCGGTGGTGTCAACCGGGTTCTGCCTGCTCCAGTGGGGAGGAAGGAACCGGTTAAGGTATTCCACCTCTTCCTCGGTTAATTCTACGAGTTCTCCTCCTCCAACACCTAGGGCGTCGGCGACGACCACTCCCCACCCCCCTCCAACGGTCACTATTCCAACCTTCCTCCCCTTGGGTAGTGGTTGAGTGGAGAAGGCGGCAGCTATCCCCATAAGCTGCTCAACGGTGCGCGCCCTCACCATCCCGGTTTGCTTGGTGACCGCGTTGAACACCTCATCTGAGCCGGCTAGCGCGCCCACGTGGGCTTCAGCCGCCCTCCTACCCGCCTCGGTCACACCGGACTTGTAAACCACTATAGGCTTCTTAAGCACCCCCCTCCTAGCAGTCTCCATGAGCATTCTCCCGTCCCTCACGCTTTCAAGGTAAGCAGCCACAACCCTCGTCCTTGGATCGTTAATGTAGTATTCCATAACCTCGTGAACTTTAACGTCCATTTCGTCTCCGAGGTTGGTGTATCTGCTTAGACCCACGCCATACTTCCAAGTTAGCCCCATCGTCACGACGCCCAGCGACCCTCCCTGACTCACAAAAGCCACGTCTCCCAGTCTGGGCCTAACGGGAGATAGGAGCGCGTGCAAGCTCGTAGACACGCTACAGACGCCATTACAGTTACCGCCGGTGAACCTTAACCTCCCCCTCCTCGCAGCCCTCAAAACATCCTCCCCCAGCTTCCTCCCCTCCTCCCTCCTAGTCTCGGAAAACCCTGCACTAATCAAAACCCCTGCCCTAACCCCTGCGTCAACGCAGTCCTCCATCACCTCGGGGACACGCTGGGCGGGAACCATTATCACCGCCATATCGACGTCAGCAGGTATCTTAGAAACAGAAGGGTACGCCTTCAACCCCATCACGCGGTCAGCCTTAGGGTTCACGGGGTATACTTCACCCTTGTAGCCTCCCTCCAAAATATTTCTCATGACAGCTCCACTAACGCTAACCTCGCTCCTCGAGGCCCCCACCAAGGCTACGCTCCTAGCCTCGTAGAGAGGTGTAAGCTGCATCCACGAGCCACCATCCAAAACCACCACCCCTTTCCTCAAAAAGCCACCTAAAGAATGGGTGGCACAAACATGGATAAAAATGTTAACGGTCTTCCATAAACCTCCCTTCCCCGGCGAAAGCAGCCTCCAGCAAGCTTCCACTGGCAGCAAACATCTTGGAAGCACGGTGTCACGGGCGAAATTGGAGGATCTCCGGTGAGGAAGCGTTTAAAAAAGTTTTCCTATTCGACGGATAGCCACGCAACGCTAAACGAAACGTTCATTACCCATAACTCTCCAAGGCCCCCCAGTAAACACCTTAAACCTCTACCTCCGGCTAGGCATCTTTCCATCGACGGCCATAGCGGCAACGAGCACGTCGCCATAGGAGAGGGTGCGCAACACCTCTTTCTGCAATGGGAACACCTCATCCACACGATCAGACCTATAGGCGCCCCCTTTTAAGACAGCCATTAACTAACCATCCACCTGGCTAGGCTGGTGGGGGCGAACCGGAGGAAAGTATTGAATGCCTTAACGCCTCCGTTGCCTTCTAACCGTTTTTCAGTTGAAGCCGGCACTATATCCCTTTTCATTCAGCACGGAGGAGATACTGGTAGTTAGATGCCTCCGCCTCCCTCAACTCTCCCTGTTAGGTATGCACGAACCGCCTTGAAAACTTTCCTCCATATGATGAACCTTTTCTTCCTCAATTGCTGAATGAGGAACCTTGGTGAAGTGTAAAAGCTTACGTAGGCTCTCTTAACCCATCTGGCAACCTCCCAGGGGGGCATACCCTCCTCTCTAACCCAGAACACCGGGGTCAACGCGTCATACCTGCTCCAGTCCTCGACTAGTATCGCCCCTTTGCTCTTAAGTTCATGGTAGAGTTCGGTTCCAGGGTAAGGGGTACAAACCGTGAACTGCACGTAGTCGGGGTTTAGGAAGCGGGCGAACCTTATCGTTTTTTTAATGGTTTCCACCGTTTCCCCCGGGAACCCGAGTATGAATGATGCAAGCCTCTCTATCCCCGCCTTAACGGTCTCCTTAAACGCCTTAACCACCTGGGCTATCCGGATTCCCTTCCTCATCAAGTTGAGGATCCTCTGAGACCCAGACTCGACGCCGTAATATATTATGTAGCATCCAGCCGCTTTAAGCTTGGAAAGCAGCCTCCTGTTTATCGTGTCAACCCTCGACGAGCATGCCCAGGAAATGTCTAGACCTCTCCTCTTAATCTCGTCACATATTTCCTCGGCGCGCCTAGCGTTAAGTGTGAAGGTGTCATCTAGAAACTCTACATTCCTAACCTTATACTTGTACACGAGCAGCTCCAGCTCGTCGGCCACGTTCCCCGGGCTCCTCCCCCTCCACCTCTTACCGAAAAGCTTCGATGAAGCACAGAAGGTACACCTGAATGGGCAGCCCCTACTGGTCATAGTGGTCGCATGCCTGTAACCTTCAAACCTGTACATGCCCATCGGGAGGAGATGATAGGCTGGCATAGGCAGGCTATCAAGGTTTTCTATGAGAGGCCTGTCAGGGTTCCTCTTCGCCACCTCCCCCCTCCTGTAGGTTAACCCACGTATCTCGGATACGTCCCTCCCCCTTTCAAGCGCCCTGACAAGCTCCTTCAACGTCTCCTCTCCCTCCCCCCTCACCACGAAGTCGATGAACCGGTACTTCCTCAACGCCTCCAAGTCTATGAAGGAGAAGTGCGGTCCACCGGCGACAGTGAACGCGCCCGCCTCCTTCGCCTCCTTCAACACCCTTAAGGCGTCGTTGTGGGCTGGAGTCGTAGCGGTCACACCCACCAGGTCCGGGCTCCAAGATTCGATCTCACGTTTAACGTCTCTATGGCTTGCGCCGAGGACGATGCAGTCCATGATCCTGACTTCCTCCCCTTCCTCCTCCAAGCATGATGCAAGGTAGGCGAGTCCAAGCGGAGGACTACTCGTCTCGAGGACTTCTCTTATGGCTGAGCGGGAAGGAGGCTGAACTAGGAGGACCCTCACGCTCCCTCCCCCACAAGCCGCTCGAAAAACTCCCTGTTCCTGATACATCCAGGGTCGGGGGCTGTTATGTCCCTGAAGTATCCGTAAGCCCTCGCCCTGCACCCTCCACAGTAATCCCTGTAGGGGCACGACCTGCAGTTCTCCTTTAGCCTATCTCTATCCCTGAGAGTTTCGA
This sequence comes from Candidatus Freyrarchaeum guaymasense, assembly GCA_030587405.1. The sequence continues at coordinate 8,521 of JAUQZD010000078.1, forward strand.
ACACTGGGTGGTGATCCCAGAGCTCCTCGAAGGATTCCTCCCTCATGTTTCCAACCTTCAAGGGCATGAAGACACATGGCTGAACACTCCCGTCCGGCTCTAGGGCTGCGTACATCCGTCCGGCTCCACATCCACCTATGAAGGCTCCGAGGCTTTCAAGCTGCCCGTAAAGCTCAGGATTGTAGAAGTGCCCTGGAATCTTCTTTACACCTTCTTCCCCCTCCTCCTGGAGGGCCACCCTGGCGAACTGGGGTGCAGTTGAAAGGTACTCAACCTTCCTTCTATCCTTCATTCTCCTCCAAAGGTGCCTAAGCAGCCTTTCTCTTTCCTCGGGTGTAAGGTCGTTCTCCACTATGAAGCGTCCTCTGCCCGTTGGAACAAAGTTGAATATCATGTACCAGTTAACACCTAGCTCCTCGCAGAGGTCTGCTATCCTGGGGACCTCCTCATAATTTATCTTGGTTGCCGTTGTTGAAATCTCCACGAATAATCCTTCCTCAACACAGTTCCTTATCCCCTGAAGAGTCCTCTCGTACGCCCCGGGAACCCCCCTGAATTCATCGTGGACTTCCGGCGTGGCTCCGTCCAGGCTTATCTGGATGAACCCTGCCCCCGCCTCCTTGAGCCTTCTCGCCATCTCCCTGTCTATGAGGGTGCCATTGGTTGCTACGGCCACGAAAACACCTCTCTCTCTTAACTCCTCCATTACAGTGAAAACATCCTTTTTCACTAAGGGTTCCCCGCCAGAGAACGCGACGGCGGTCACCCCTGCGTCAGCTAGCTTCCTTGCCGCCTTAATCTTTTCGTTAAGGCTCATCTCGTTGCTCAGCGGCACCCCTGCGGAAGCGTAACAGTGCTTACACTTCAAGTTGCACGCGTACGTGTAATCCCAAACTATCAGGAACGGGGCTCCTGGAACGAAGGGCTTCCTAACCCCAAACTTAGCGATCCCTAAAATAACGTCCATGAGACCTGTACACCAGTATGCGTCCCTGAACCTCTCTTTCAACTCGTCCTCCGATACCCCAAACGCCTCCCCACCTTTCCTAATAGCCCATTCAACCAGCGGCTTAACAATGTGACTGCAGGTGTAGCAGGCGTGATCCCTCACTCCTGAAAAGAGTTCGAGGGCTACCCTAAGCCTCCTCTCTCCATCCTTACCACACTTCTTGGTGAAGCGCTTCAGCATGAACCTGACGAACCTATTGTCCAGAGTCGACTTTAATACTTCAATTGTTCCTGTTATATTGCTCGTTTTCTCCCCTCCAGCCTTTATGCACCTTCCACCCGCTTGATTTCCCACCACTTTTGCAGAGTTTCCTAATGGCTCGTTCTTTTTATATTTATCGTTTCAAATAAATATTTCTAAATTTTATAGAAGGAAATAGATAAAATAATTAATTGCCAAATATAACAATTGTTGAATAAGAATAGCGAGTAAGCAAACTAAACGGAGCAGCCGCTTCCACCTTTAACTATCCCAATGCTTCTCTCTATTATTTCTTGCAGGAACTCTGCTTGCTTCCCGACGCCGCTGGCGCTTCTTACTAGTGCGGTAGCCCTTGCCGCTAAGCTACGTTTTCCATGCTTAAATCCCGCCTCAAGGAGGGTTAGCGCCAACTCCCTTCCAAGTAAGTATTTTGGGATTGGTTTGTCTAGGGCGTCCACCTCCCTCTCCACTCTTCCAGCCACCTTCTCAGCCATGTCAGCCATTCCAGCGTTGAACATTTCCTTAGCTACCTGTATTTCACAGTAAATCCTGTTGCTTATCGCCGCGTGGCCTTCAAGGCACTTAAGCGCCTCCGACCAAAGCTCTCTCTCCCCCATGGCAGCCATCTTGGCAAGGAGCCTTGAGCAACCCCCAACCACCAAGGATCTCCTAGGCTCACCTATCTCTTCAGCTGTAGCCTTCGCCCTCCTAACCAGCGCTACGGCTTCACTTATCCTTCCCGCTGAAACATAGCTCTCAGCAATCCTCTCAAGGATGCACGCCTTATAGTAACCCTCTTTAACTTCAGTCACTGAACTCCAAGAAGCCCAGTTGTACCAAGTACTTCCGTCTAAGCTTACATCTAGGTAAAAGTTAGTAGCTGTCGAAGCACTCGCATATACTTCGAGTATTGACCTAAAGTCATTATTCAAAGTTATGGACTGTGCTGTTGTTTCATCAGCATTTTCTAATTTCGAGTTCACGTTACTCAGCTTTGAATTCAAAGCACTGAGAGTATCTTCAGTAGCCGGATTTATGAAATTGTCATTTTTATCTAACACTTCTACTGCTCTCCACCTTACTTTATCGGTCACCTCACTCAACTTTTTTCACCTCTTTAAGCGAATGGGTCATAACTCGGTTTTACATTCTTAACTTCGGG
>JAUQZD010000076.1 GCA_030587405.1 Candidatus Freyrarchaeum guaymasense
TAATAGAAAGGGAGGACATGATAGCTGCTAGACGTAGAATAAAGCCGGGTGACGACGTCATCATGACCGAGGGTGCCGGTGGGGGAACAATAGCAACCACAGCAATTTATAGCGGGATGCCTGAGGTTTTACTTGAAACCCTTAACATTCAATTCATTGAGGCGTGTGAGGCTCTCCGTCAAAGCGGACTCTTCAGTAAGATCCATGCCGCAACGGACTGGACAAACGGGGGACTTAGAGGAGACTGCAGCGAGATTTGTAGGACCGTCAAGGTGGGAATGAGAATATATGAGGAAAAGGTCAGGTCCCTTCTAAACAAGAAAGTCTTATCTATGCTTGACACGTTGTCAATAGACTATTTAGGCGTTTCAATGGATGCACTTCTCATATTTAGCCCACCAGAGCACACGAAGGAAGTCCTTTATACTTTGAAAAAGGTTAACGTGAAGTGTGACGTAGTGGGCGAAGTGATAAGCGATCCTGCCAGACCAATTTTAGTAAGCGATGGAAAGGAAACATGCTTAGAGCCACTTTACAGGGAGGCAGCTTACACGAAAATTAAGAAGTTGGTTGGTGAAGAAGCACCTCTAAGAAAGGAAGAGTTCATGGCATCCGCTAGGAGAGCTGCCCTCGAGTCGCTTGAAAAGACCAAGAGGGTTATTGAGCTCGTAACAAGGAAACGAAGAGAAAAGGCTCCACTACAATAAGAAGGTCACGGAGCCTACTCAAGCATCAACTATACCTTCTTCGGTTATTAGGAAAACGGTTTCCTGCTCTGGAAGATAGGGGCTGTCGACAACTCTAGCTATACGTTGATTTCCTTTACCCTTCCTCAGATAAACTCTCGTTGTACAGTTGTGAGCTATTATATGCCCTCCAACAGGCTGGGTCGGATCACCGAAGAAGGTATCGGGCTTAGCCATAACCTGATTTGTTACCACCACAGCCAAGTTATGTAGCTCTGAAAGCCTCAGAAGAGTGTGAAGATGCTTATTCAACTTTTGCTGTCTTTCAGCCAGTAAACCACGGCCAACATATTCAGACCTGAAGTGGCCGACTATGCTATCGACTATTACTAGCTTCACGTTTCTGCCTTCACTAATGATGTCCTCCACGCTCTGAGCCAAGTAAAGCTGATGGTCAGAGTTATACGCCCTAGCATATGTAACTTTTTGAAGCGCCTCCTTCACGTCTAATCCAAACCTGCTTGCAATCTGAACCAGTCTTTCAGGTCTGAATGTGCCTTCAGTATCTATGTAAACGGCTTCCCCAGACAAGCCACCTGCTTCTTCAGGAAGCTGAACCGTGATCGATAGCTGATGGCATATCTGAGTCTTCCCTGTGCGAAACTCTCCGAAGAATTCCGTTATACCTCTTGTTTCGATTCCGCCTCCTAGTAATTCATCTAGGTTCCTGCAGCCAGTAGTAATTTGAGAAATTCTCTTCCTCTGCTCTAGATACTCTTCAGCAGAGATGAAGCCGATGTTAACGAGCTCTCGAGCCGCCTCTATTATTTTTGCTGCAGTTGCTTCGCCTATCTCCGCCGCTATGGCAATTTCCCTCGGCGTTGCTACCGCTATGGACTCTGGAGTCCTGAAACCGGCTTCGTAAAGTCTCTTAGCAATAGCTGGCCCTACCCCTGGGATATCCTCTAGCGAATTTGACGACATTAACGGACACCTCCGCCCTTTTCATTTCCAAACTCTTCTTATTTCTCCCTTAAAGATTTAATTTAGCCTTCTTGTTTTAATACTTTCCTGATGGAGGCTGAAGTGTGGGAGCAATGCTGGAAAAGCTTGGATTTAAATCTGGGTGCATTTACGAGGTGATTATTACTACACTTAATGAGGACGGTACGTTTAACGCGGCCCCTATGGGAGTTGCAATTATAGATCCGGAAACTCTCACCGTTAAACCCTACACGGACACTAAAACATACCGTAACTTAGCCAGAGAGAAGCAGGCAGTCGTTAACATAGTTGATGATGTTCTTCTTTTTTACATAACAGCTATCGAAAAAGAAAAAGTAAAAATGTTACCGTTTAGGAGGGGCAAGGTGGTTTCGGCGCCGGCATTGAGTCAAGCTAAAGCGTATATTGAATGCACTGTTAAAGGGAAACCTGTTACTTACAATGGAAGGGCTAGAATACTTTTAAGGGCCGTAAACTACACCGTTCTAGATCCCTGCACTAAACCTATTTGCAGAGCGCCGAGTCTTATTCTCGAAGCAATAATCCACCTTACGAGGATTTCACCTTTAATCACTGCTGGAAAATTTGACCAAGCATTAAAACTATTAAAACTTATAGAATTATACAGAGATACTGTTAAGAGAATATGTGGTGACTCAACATACAATAAATTGATAAATGAAATTTATAAGAAAGCAAAGCAGCAATGTCCTTAACGTGAAAGCTAACTTTTTAAATGCAAAAAGTAAACGTTTCTATGAGCTAGAGCTTGCTGCTAGACGTGGCGAATAAAACGTTGAAAGGAAACTCTTCATAAAAGTGGAAGCGTGGGTGTTTGAATTGGTTAAGATATTTTTTGCTAGTGACATTCATGGATCCGAAAGGTGCTGGGTGAAATTTTTACGTGCAGCGGAATTTTACAACGTAGACGTACTGATAATGGGTGGAGACTTAACAGGCAAACTTATAGTACCTATAATAGAAAGGAATGATGGCAGCTATACGTGCTCCATTTTCGGGAAAGACTACGTGCTAAGGAGCAGGAAAGAGATAGAGGAGATGGAGGAAAAAATCAGGTTTAGTGGATATTACCCATACGTAACGACCGAAGCCGAAGTTGAGGAGCTACAGGCGGACGATAGGAAGGTTGATAAGCTCTTTGACAAGTTAATGGTTGAAAGCGTGAAGCGATGGATGGACATGGCGGAGGAAAGGGTTAAAGACGACGTCATGGTCGTAGTGTCCCCTGGAAACGACGACCGGTTCGTAATAGACGACGTTATAAAGTCTTCAAAGAGAGTCATATACCCAGAGGAAAGAGTCGTCTACATTGATGAACACCCCATGATAAGTTGCTGCTGGGTTAATCCTACCCCATGGAACTCCCCTAGGGAAACGAGTGAGGAGGAACTGGAGAAACGCTTGAGAAGGGAGTTTGACAGGGTTGGGGATTATGAGAAGCTCATCTGTAACTTCCACGCGCCACCATACAAAAGCGGCTTGGATCTAGCTCCGAAATTGGATAAGAAGATGCGTGTTAAATATTTCATGGGTAAACCACAGTTTAGCCCGGTGGGCTCTAAGGCTGTTCTGAAAGTTATTAAGGAGTTTGAGCCCATGCTTGGGTTACATGGACATATACATGAAAGTACTGGAGAAAAACATTTTGGCAGGACCCTATGCATAAATCCCGGGTCAGAGTACGGGGAAGGCATACTGAAGGGATACATAATTGAGGTGAAAAATGGAGAAGTAAGGAAGCATTGGAAGGTTGAAGGGTAAAGGCTTCTTTGAATAGGGGCAGGCTAAAGAGAACAAATTTTTCATTTTCATTAAGGGGGGTGGAGCTGGGCGTTGGCTGAAGGTTAACGGATAATTCCTTCAGAGGTGATCTCTAATTTACGAAGGGAGTGAATGTTGTTAAATGGACATCAAAATTTATATCATTGAAAATGGAAAGGTAAAAATGGACAAGCGGGGTTCTGAAAGATGGCTCTAGATGAGAAAACGGCTAGTAGACTGGTTCGACTACTTCAGCAAATAGAAGATTCCACAAGGCTTGAGGGGGTAGCTTTAATTACCAAAGATGGAATAAGGGTGGCATGTGCCGAATCCGCTAGCGTCGACGTCGACGTTATATCGACAGCTTCCGCAGCGATAATAAGTACAGGTGAAGCAACCACGGTGCAGCTTGGACATGGAAACCTCTCTGAAATTATAATCAAGGGAGACTCAGGATACCTGATTATAACTCGTGTTGATGAAAACCACATGTTAGTGGCGTCAAGTAAGGACATTGTACGTTTAGGGTTAAACCTGGGAGTATTAAAACGCTACGCACACTCTATAGCCGGACTTCTCGCCCAAGTGAAGGTTAGGGCTGCAGCCCCGACACCAGCTACAGTGCCCCGACCAGCCCATCCTTCAACAGGGGTCACAGTTAAGGAGGAGGCTACACCGGTTAGCGATAGAGAAGCGATCTTTGAGGCTCTCAGAGCGCTGGGGCTTGAAGACGCTGTGACCGAAATTAAGTCTCAAGAGAAGAAGTTTGAGAAAGCTGAGAAAGTATGAGTTTTCAGATTCTAACGAGTGTAAAGAAAGTCTTCGAGGATACCGCAGATTCCCTTAAAGTTTTTGTTGCACTTAATGCAACAAATTCCCTTTTCGGCACAGTAGATATTATTTATGCATTCCATGCAACACGGGTTTTTCCCCAAACTCATTTTAAATCACCCTTCTTTTTAGTTAGGTAACTGTGAAGACGAACCTGACCAAAAACTCATTAAAACAGCATAGGGCGAACATGAACATGAGTATTTTTAGTGCTACCCACATACGGTTCCTAACAGGATTTATGATTGCCCATATGAAGCTGGCTAGGAAAAAGGCCACACCCATCATCACGTTCACGTCTGCCAAAATTATGTCAAACGCTGTGAAAACGCCTAGAATACTTAAAAGCAAACCTACGAGTAGACACGTTCTTTTCCCTAAGGCAACTGATAACGTTTTTAAGCCAGCAGCCTTATCTGCCTCGTAATCTAGTGTAGCTGTAACCGTGTAAAAAGCAGCTCCAAAGAAGTTTACACTTAAAAAAAGCTTGAGAGGAAACCAGTTTTTCACAGAGAAGTAAATGAGAAAATAGCTGAAGTTGGTTAAAGGAAGAAATATGCTGTAAAATAGTGAGATTATAAGGGATGAACGTGCGGCTCCTTCGAAAACTTCTTGGTAGACGATGTGGCCGGCGACGAAGGGCAACGATGCGAGACCTAACGTGTTCCAGGTGATGTCTAAGGGAGCCTTAGATTTTAATCTGGGCTTATAGGAGTAGGTGAAAGAGAGGAAGTGGCCCAGAAGCACCACCATGAAAAGGAGGTACGAAACAGCTAAGCTTACAAGGAGGCTTAGAACAGCAGAGAAAACGCTTAAGTTAGCAACCGTTTTTGCTGACGCTCTACCATTAACTATCGGATTGCTATAGTCTTTACCAAAGTTACACTTATCACTATCTTGCGAGTCGGCGTACGTGTTCACGTTGCACCCTGACAATGCCGCTAAGAAGGTAGCTATGTAAGCAGGAATAACGCCTCCACCGAGGATGAAGTTTAAAACGAGATCTCTCACCAATCGGGAGAAAAACCATAAACCATTAAGGAAGGATAGTAGAGGAGAAAGTAGAGACCCCAGCTCTCCCACTATGAGAAGAGCTATCGGAAGCGCTGTAAAAGCTGGCCTAGTTAAATCATAAAATACACCAATAGAGTTAGCTAACCTAGACGATGACAACCTCCGCTTCCTCCAATACCCGCACACCCAATTCCCCTTTAATTTCCGCTTATTAGATGAGGTACTTCACTCTTAAAACTAATCCTTTCAGGTAAAGCACCGTCTCCCCTCTTCTGAGAACATTCACATTTATTAACTCTTCGTTGAAGGAAAAAAGGAAAAGGTTTTTATACACTGCCAGTTTTTGGATACTATAAACTTTCCGTTGAAGAAAACCATGCCCCTCTAGAAGGTGGAGCCAGCATGCCAAAGTTCGGGTATTCCATCTATGGACTCGACCCAGCATTAACTGCCAAGGCTAGCGGGCGAGACCTTAGAATTTCACATAAGGCAGCTCGTGAAATATGCAACACAATAAAGGGTATGATGTTATACGAGGCAAAGGAGCTCTTAGAGGAGGTTATAGCCCTTAGACGTCCGATCCCGTTTAGGAGGCATAAGGGAAAGCAGGCTCATAAACGTGGTCTCCAAGGATGGCATACTGGCCGCTACCCTGTTAAAGCAGCCCGTGCCATAATGAAGATACTGGATAACGTAGAAACTAACGCTGAACAGAAGGGACTTGACGTCGACAGCTTAAGGATAATTCATGCCGCCGCCCAGAAGGGGCCCGTTATGAAGCGCTACATGCCACGTGCCTTCGGGCGAGCTACACCAAAATTTAGGGTTTTAACTCATGTTGAAATAGTTGTCAAGGAGGAGCCTGTAGAATAGTTAAGAGGGAGAGATTAAATGTCGACCAGGATGCACTTCATTCGAAGCGCGATCCAGCGGGTTGAAATAGACGAGTTCCTCGCTAAGGAGCTTAGGAGGGCAGGGTATGCTGGAGTCGACATTCAAAAGACAGCCTTAGGGACGAATGTGACGATCTACGCGTCTAGACCAGGGATGGTCATCGGGCGACGGGGACGGAACATACAGCAGTTAACAGAGATCCTTGAGAAGCAGTTTAAGGTTGATAACCCTCAGATAAACGTTCAGGAAGTAAATGCTCCCGAGCTTGATGCACGTGTAATGGCCAATCGCCTCGCAACAGAGTTGGAGAGAGGCGTCCATTACCGTAGAGCAAGCTACTTCATTCTCAGGAGAATAATGAGCGCGGGAGCGCTTGGATGCGAAATAATAGTTAGTGGGAAGCTAACGAGCCAGAGAGCACGTTACCAAAAGTTTAGGCAGGGCGTCCTGGTTAAGTGCGGTGAGCCGTCAAATAAGTTCGTTGATGAAGCTGTAGCGTATGCGTTGCTTAAGCCGGGTGTAATAGGTGTTAAGGTAAGGATAATGCTGCCTAACGCTGTCATGCCGGACGTGGTCGAGACTAAAGAGGAGGTTAAAGAGGAAGTTGAGGAGGAGGCAGAGGCTACCGCGGAAACAGAAGAGTAAGGATGATTTGAGGTGATACTGTGAGCTATAAGATTAGGGAGATAAGGTCTTGGAGCCTTGAGGAGCTCAAGGAGAAATTAGAGGAGCTTAGGTCTGAACAGTTAAACCAGCGGGTTTTAAAGTCTCTCGGCGGCGCCATAGAAAACCCTGCTAGGATAAGGAATACTAGAAGGGCGATCGCTCGGATTTTAACCGTGATAAACGAGAGAAAGAGGAAAGAGAAAGGTGAAGAATAAGAAAAACGGTAAAAACAGGTTTGTAATACCTGTTAGGGACCTAGTCAGGCACGAACTAATAGGGTTAAATGTTGCTGTCGTGGAAAGTCTAAACGACAAATTTATAGGGTTCTCAGGTGTTTTAATTGATGAGTCACGGAACATGATTACACTGAAATCCGAGAATGGTGCTGTGAGAAAAATACCGAAGGAAGTATGTGTTTTTGAGTTTGAGTTGCCGCAGGGAGAGAAAGTCAGAGTTGACGGGCGGGCCATAACAGGACGCCCACAGGACCGTTTAAAGATGAAGAAAAGAAAGGTCGTCTGGCCTCTTAACGTCGAGAAGGCCCTTGCAAAGCTTAAACGTTGCAAAGCTGGTGGCGAGGTGGTGTGCTGCTTTGACCCGTAACATAGGTGTTGACGTGAAGCCTCCAAGGCGGGAATGCGACGACAAATTCTGCCCATTTCATGGGACACTCCCGGTTCGCGGCATGATGTTTGAAGGCGAAGTTGTAAGTGATAAAATGCAGAGAACCGTCGTAGTTAGACGAGACTACCTGAAGTACAACTCAAAATATAAAAGATACGAAAAGAGGCATTCCAACTTTCACGCTCATAATCCTCCATGCATAGATGCGAAAGTGGGTGATAAAGTTAAAATAATGGAGTGCCGTCCTCTAAGCAAGACCGTTTCATTCGTTGTTATCGAAAAAATAGAGGAATGAGGAGGTAAAGCATGTCTAAAAGAGGGCGTGGACCAAAACTACGTGCAGGCATAAAGCCGAGGGTTTCACGCGGGCTGCCAGTGGGCGCCAGAGTTATATGCGCGGACAATTCCGGTGCCAAAGTCGTCCAGATAATTTCGGTGATAGGATATAAAGGCAGACTTAACAGGTACCCAACGGCTGGCGTAGGCGACATGGTCTCCGTTTCGGTTAAGGAAGGAACACCTGAAATGCGCCGTCAAGTTCTAAGAGCAGTCGTCGTTAGGCAGAGGAAGCCTTACAGAAGAAAGAACGGAGAATGGATCCAATTTGAAGATAACGCAGTGGCAATAGTCTCTCCAGAGGGAGATCCGAAGGGATCCGAGATACGGGGGCCAATAGCGCGTGAAGCCGCAGAGAGATGGCCTAGGATAGCGGGGATAGCCAGCATAATAGTTTAACGGGTTAGGAAGGGGGGTTTTAATGAGGGTTAAGACGGTGAGTCCTAGAAAACAGAGGAGATATCTGTATAATGCGCCCCTTCATAGGCGGCGGAAGATGTTTAGTGCGAAGCTGTCTCCAGAGCTTAGGGAAAAGTACGGGGTTAAGTCTCTTCCAGTCCGTGAGGGGGACGAGGTCCTAATAATGAGGGGGACGTTTAGGGGAACTGAGGGGAAGGTTGTTAAAGTTGACACGAAGAGATATAGGATTCACGTGGAGAACGCGACCATAGAGAAGGTTGATGGGACAACGGTTTATTACCCGATTCACCCTTCGAAGGTGATGATAACTAACCTTAAGCTTGATGATCCTCGTAGAAGGGTGGTTTTGGAGAGGAAGCAATCATCATAGGTGATGGGAAATGGCTAGGATGGGACAAAGGAGGCATATGAAGAGGATAGCGGCTCCGAAGCAATGGGCTATTCCCCGTAAAACGGCAACTTGGACTGTGAAGCCGAGGCCTGGACCTCACCCCGTAGAGGAGTGTATTCCTCTTCTGATCTTGGTGCGGGACGTGTTAAAGTATGCTACTGTCTCCCGTGAGGCAAAAAAGATCATAACTCATGGTCAAGTTAAGGTTGACGGGCGTGTTAGGAAAGATCATAAGTTCCCGGTTGGGCTGATGGACGTCATAGAAGTCCCCATAATGGGTGAGGCATATAGGGTTTTGCCCTCAAAGAGGGGGTTCACCCTTGTGCCCATCGAGGGGGAGGAGGTAAGTTTTAAGCTCTGCCAAATTAAAAACATGCTAACGGTGAAGGGTGGAAACGTGCAGTTAGCCCTCCATGATGGCAGGAACATCCTCCTTCCCATTGATAACCCTAAGGTTTCTCCCCACGAAGTTTACCCCTACAAGACAAGAGACACCGTAAAAATCTCACTAGAAGACCAGGAGATACTCGACCATATACCTTATAGTGAGGGAGCCTATGCGATAGTGGTTGGCGGAAAGTTGAGGGGAGAGAAGGGGGAAATAGTTGAAATCCGGAAGAGGCTCGGACGGAGAGCGAGCACCACAGTTATCCAAAAAGGTGATGGAGTGAGGTTTGAGACGGTAATGGACTATGTCTTCCCAGTGGGAGCGCCAACCCCCCTGATAAAACTTCCAAGTGATGGAGGCACGTAGGAAATGGAGTACGTACTGGATGAGAAGAGTATAGAGGAAAAGTGGAAGAACCCTATGTTTAAGCCTTTTATTTCAAAGGTAGTTGTCAACATTGGTGTCGGAGCCAGTGGTGAACGGCTTGTAAAGGCGATGAAGGTTTTAGAGTCACTAACCGGGCAGAAGCCGGTTGAATGTAGGGCTAAGCGGACAATAAGAGATTTTGGAATAAGAAAGCGTGAGCCCATAGGCTGCAAGGTAACTTTAAGGGGGGAAGCTGCGAGAACGTTTCTAGAGAAGGCGTTAGATGCTGTGGAGAGGACCATAAACCCGGACTCGTTTGATGAGCATGGGAACGTCTCCTTTGGGATAAGGGAGCACATAGACATTCCGGGAACTAGGTACGATCCGAACCTTGGAGTCTTCGGCATGGATGTGTGTGTTTCGTTTGAGCGGGCCGGATACCGTGTTAAGAGGAGGAGAAGGAGGCGGTCAAGGATGCCTAAGAAGCAAAGGGTGACGAAGGAGGAGGCGATGCTAATCCTGAAGAAAGAGTTTAATGTGGTTTTTGGCGAACGTAGGAGAAGGTGGTAATCATGACGAGGAAGATGGGTAAAGGAAGTCGGACCTGTCGAAACTGTGGGACGCATAGGGGTATAATAAGGCGGTATGGACTGATGATCTGTCGCCGATGCTTTAGGGAGAAAGCTGAAAGGATGGGGTTTCAAAAGTACAATTGAAAGGGGAGGTTAAAGGTTGCTTCTGGATCCGCTGGCAGATGCACTTTCAAACATTTTAAACAATGAAAGAGTTGGCAAGAAGGAGGTAATAATAAACATTGCATCAAGGCTTGTGGGCAACGTGCTCCACGTCATGCAGAAATATGGCTACATAGGGGAATTCGAGCACATAGACGATGGGAGAGCGGGAAAGTTTCGTGTTCAACTCTTAGGTAGAATAAATAGGTGCGGCGTAATTAAGCCCCGTTTCCCCGTAAAGTTCAAAGAGATAGACGAAGCAGAAAGGAAATACCTTCCTGGACAGGGTATAGGGATCCTTATTTTAACCACACCCGAAGGCGTAATGTCCCATTATGAAGCGAAAGAGAAGAGGATTGGCGGACGGTTACTAGCTTTCGTGTATTAGCTCCCTTTTTCCGCAAATGCTTCTTTCACACCAGTTTAAATGATCTTCCAGACCAGCTGGTCTCCGACATACTTTCTATAAACATATATTCCATCCTGGAAGACTCGGGGGTCCTTCTCTTTAATCTTTGTTGCTTGCTGAATGTTTGCGGCACTCTGCCCGACAGCTTCGACATCCGTACCCGTTAGAATCACGTCATCCTTCTCTACTTTAACGTTTACACCTGGAAGGATCTTTGCCTTCCTAGGACTTTTCTCTCCTAAGAAGTTTTCAATTACAAGTTCACCCTGCTCTGGAATAAACTTCACGCTAATGGGGAAGTGTGCATATGCTATTTTCATAACGTACTTGTATCCTTTGGTGACGCCTGCGATCATGTTCCTAACATGGCTTCTCACGCTTCCAAGAACAGCTAACTGCTTCTTTTTAGGATAGTATGTTTCCAGAATTATTTTTCCATCAGTCATCTTTATTGATATGTCTCTTGCATGGGAGAAGTCTTTCTGCAGGCTCCCTAGAGGACCTTTGACCTCCACCCGTTTACCCTCTATTTTGACTTCAACGTCACTTGGCACATTGACCTCTAACTTCGCGTGGACGGTTTTAACCATCACCGTTTCCTCCATGAGAGGCATTGGAGGCCTCCTTAGGATGGAAAATGGGAGGAGGTTTAAATTTATTTCGCAGCCGAAATTGGGCGTAAAGATTTTACTTTTTAAGCCGCTCACTCCACTCCTCTAGTTTTTTCATTATCTCCTCCGCTGATTTAACGTCTAACTTAGCACTTCCACTAGACTTCAATTGCTTTATAAGTTGTGTCATCTCATAGAAGACAGGACTCATAGGGTATTTTGACTGCAGCTGATCTCTTGCGTCCTCTAAGGCGTGTCCTATCTCCTCTGCAGGTCTGCCTCCCTCAAGCTTCTCCACGACTGTGGAGAAGGCCGGAGAGACCCTCACGCCAAAGCTTCTAACCATGAGAGGCTCTCCAGCGGCGGGTAGGACTTGCCTTTGGGTGACGCTCTCCGTCGAGGCAACTTGCAAGGGTGCGCCTCCAGCAGCACTTTCAATTTTGCCTGAAATCCGCTCCTCGAGGCTTTTTATGTTCTGCTGCATACTTTCTTGGAAGCTTGAAAGAGAGTCGCTTAACGCCCTAATCGCTTGAAGCGTGAGGTTTAAGCTGTTCTGAAGGTTTGCCATCGTGCTTTTAACATCGTTAAATACGTTGAATATGGCTTTTGAGAAATCATCAAGGATCGTTTTAACGGCTAGGATTTCTTCTAGGACTTTTTCGAAACCTTTATTTTTTCCCTCCAAAAAGGCGCCCCCTCATTTTAAATTAACGTTAAATAAGAATTTAGTTTTAGGTATGTCAAATACTTTTCTATTTTGCAGAACGGGGGACTGATGCTTGAGTAGAAAGCCTTGCTTCGGAGGTTGCCGAGAATAATGTTCAACGAGGAAATCACCGTCGTTTTCGAACCGGAGGGAATGAAGGTTAAGGCTGTGAAAGGGGAGACGATACTGTCTATTGCGAGAGAAGCTGGGGGAGCCATAAGGTCCGAGTGTGGAGGACGAGGCATATGTGGACAGTGCAAAGTAATCGTTAGAGATCGAGAACATGTGAATTCCATATCTTCCCTTGAGAAGAAGCATCTTTCACCTCAAGAAATTTCAGCAGGTTATCGACTTGCATGCCAAACGGTGGCGTTAGGCGATTTGGTTATCGAAATACCGAGGGAGAGCCGTGTTAGGGAAAGGAAGATCCAGGTTTCAGGTGTTTGGCGTGAAGCCCGGTTAAAACCGCTAGTTAAAAAGGTTTTTGTTAAGCTGCCGCGTCCCACGCTTTCAGACACCACACCTGACCTAGAGAGGCTGGTTGAAGCATTAGCGGGCCTTCAAAACCTCGATAATGTTGTAGTTGATTATGACGTTTTAAGAGAGTTGCCGGCTCGTCTTAGGGAGGGAGGGTGGGCGGTCACTGTTGCGCTTTGGGGGGGAAGGGAGGTAATTGCCGTTGAAGCGGGAGATACTACCGGTGAAGTTTACGGTATAGCGTTAGATGTTGGTAGCTCAAAGCTTGTAGTTCACCTAGTCGACTTAAAAACTGGAAAGCTGGTTGGTGTTGCCTCCTCCGAGAACCCTCAAATATCGTATGGAGAAGACGTGATCTCGAGAATTACATTTGCAATCACCAACGAAAACGGGCGAGAACAACTTCAGAGAGTCGTAATTGAAAGGGTTAGTGAGCTAATAACGCGGGTTTGCAGTGAAAATATGGTTTCAGCCTCCAATGTTTACGAGTTAGTCGCTGTGGGGAACACTGCGATGCATCATTTCTTTCTAGGCATACAGCCAAGGTATCTTGCTAACTCCCCGTACGTCCCAGGGGTTAAAGGAGGCGTCCAAGTTAAAGCTAAAAATTTGGGGTTGAAGGTTAACCCCAATATGAAAGTGTATTTTCTCCCGGTGATTGCCGGCTTCGTTGGTGCAGATGCTGTAGGCTGCATTCTTTCTACAGGCATACATGAATCTGAGGAAGCCTCCATGCTAATAGACATTGGAACTAATACTGAGGTTATTCTTGGGAATAGAGAGGAGCTTTACGCTTGCTCTTGTGCTTCTGGGCCAGCCTTTGAGGGAGCGCACATAAAACATGGCATGAAAGCGGTTTCAGGGGCAATAGAAGCAGTCCAAATAAAAGGCTCTGAAGTTAAGTTTAAAACGATAGGAGACAGTAAACCCGTTGGGATTTGTGGGTCAGGAATAATCGACGCATTAGCTGAAATGCTTAAGGAAAAAATCATAGATTACAAGGGACGTTTCAGAGGGTTCAATAACCCCCGCATGTTAAAAAGCAACGGAGAGGAATGCTTTGTTATAGCCTGGGAGGGCGAAACGGAGACGGAGAAGAGAATTGTTATTACGCAGAGGGACATCAGAGAGATTCAACTGGCGAAAGCAGCTATCCAAACCGGATGGCTAACGTTGCTCAGGAAAAGAGGTATGCAAGTAGACGAACTCGACCAGTTACTGGTTGCAGGTGCTTTTGGAAACTATATTAATCCTGATAGTGCAAGGAGAATAGGCCTTTTCCCGGGCATTTCATCAAAGAAAATAAGGTTCGTCGGCAACGCCGCGATAATGGGTGCAAGAATGTGCCTTATTTCGGCGGAGAAGAGGAAGGAAGCCGAAAAGATAGCTAAAAAAGTTAATTATGTTGAGCTGGCGGCTGAGCCAAACTTTCACAGGACATTTGCCAGTTCAATGTACTTGCCCTACAGGGAGATTTCCCTTTAGGCCTAGCCGAGACGCTCTTAAAAAAACCGAGAATTGGAGCTTTTACTCTTGATTGAAAAAGTTTAAATTACATGTTTATTTGAATGATGCTTAAAGGATTCTTCGTTAAAAAATCGTAACATTTTTTAACCGCCCTTCTTACTGGGTAAGAAACCTGAAATGGACTCAAGAATTCATAGGATGGGGACGCTTTGAGCGAAAAGAGACTCTTAGCACTCAGGAAGAGGCTAAAGGCCAGAAAGCCAGAGTTCATACGGTGTGAGAGTTGGCGGTATGTAAGGGTGAAGAGTAGCTGGAGAAGGCCGAAGGGTATCGATAATAAGATGCGGGAGAAGCGTAAAGGATGGCCAAAAAGCCCTAACGTGGGATACCGTGCACCTAAGAAGGTTAGAGGATTACATCCCTCAGGCTTCCAGGAAGTTATCGTCTATAGGGTTGAGGATTTAGAGCCGTTAAACCCTGAAGAGCACGCCGTCAGAATAGCTGGCTCTGTTGGAAACAAAAAGGCATTGGAAATCATGGATAAGGCCGAAGAAAAGGGACTTTGGATCCTTAATCCTCGCGTGGTTAAGGAGGAAGTTGAGGAGGAACTTGTTAAAGAGGAAGAGGTCATAGAGGCAGCAGACCTTGAAGAAGTTGTAGAGGAAGAGGAAGGGGTTCGGTTGACAGAGGTTGAATGGATTGACGGGGAAAGCGCTAAAAAGCTGGAGGAGGTTGGAGTATTTACCCTTAAAGCACTGGCTGAGGAGGAGGACTTAAAGGAGTTATCAGAGATAACAGAGATCCCCTTGGAGAAGCTTGAAGAATGGGTTAGCAAGGCTAGGGAGATGCTTAAGGAGGGTGAAACGTGAACCTATCGGTTCAGAGGAGGATCGCCGCGGAGATACTTAAAGTCGGCGAGAACAGAGTTTGGTTTGACCCAGAACGCATAGAAGACATTTCAACGGCGGTTACACGTGAAGATGTGCGTAGCCTGATAAAGCAGGGAGCAATAAAGGCGAAGCCTAAGGTCGGAGTGAGCAGAGCTCGGGCAAGAAGGCTGCACGAGAAGAAGCGTAGAGGGCAACGCAGAGGGCCAGGTAGCAGGAAGGGTGCTGCTACAGCCAGGATGCCAAGAAAGGAAAAGTGGATGATGAAAATTAGAGCAATAAGAAAGTTTCTTAAGCGCCTCAGGGCACGACGGATAATCACCCAGAGTACATACAGGAAACTTTACAGGATGGCGAAGGGAGGCGCTTTTGGAAGCGTTGCGTACCTAAAGAGCTACATAAGGGAGAGGAAGCTTGCGAGACGGTGAAAACTGAGAGGGTGTCGTGAAAATGGCGAGAGGCGCTCGGTACAGGGTTCCCTTTAGACGGAGACGGGAGGGAAAAACGAACTACAGGCTTAGGAGGAAGCTTATTCTCTCAAAACTTCCGAGAGTCGTGGTTCGTGGAAGCTTAAACAACATTACCGTACAGTTAATTGAGCCGTCATTCGGAGGAGATAAAGTACTCTTTTCTGCCCATTCAAGGGAGCTGATGAAAAAGTACGGGTGGAAGGGTCATTGTGGGAACCTTCCGGCAGCGTACTTAACGGGACTTCTACTTGCCTTAAAAGCTAAAGGGAAGGTTAAACGTGCAGTGTTAGACATAGGGTTACATACCCCGGTGAGGGGGAGTAGGGTCTTCGCCGCGTTGAAAGGGGTACTTGACGGAGGACTAGACGTTCCACACGGTGAAGAGATACTTCCTTCCGAGGAGCGCATATCAGGAGGCCACATAGCGAAATACGCACGCTACCTCTTAGAGCTAGATCCTACAATCTACGCGAGGCAATTCTCAGCGCAGATAAAAAGAGGAGTAAGACCTGAAGATATGCCTAAGCATTTTAATGAGGTGAAAAAGGCAATTCTTGAAGATCTGGGAGGTAAACGTTGATGGCGTTAGATGAGCTTGAAGAGTGGAAGCCAAAGACGGAGCTAGGAAGGCTTGTTAAGGAAGGTTACATCACAAGTATAGATGAGATTTTCGCTCAGGGACTTAGAATAATGGAGCCGCAAATAATCGATCTTCTCCTACCAGACTTAGAAGATGAGGTTGTTGGAATAAATCTTGTCCAGAAACAGACAGATGCTGGCGAAAGAACACGGTTTAAAGCCCTCGTAGCCGTCGGAAACAAGAAGGGATATATTGGACTTGGAAGCGCTAAGGCGGCGGAAATAGGACCAGCCATCAGGAAGGCGGTGGTGAATGCTAAAATGGCTGTGACGCCTATCAGGTTGGCTTGTGGGAGCTGGGAGTGCGGCTGCGGTGCACCGCACACAGTCCCATTTAAAGTTTTAGGGAAAGCGGGAAGTGTGCGGGTAACACTGATACCCGCACCTCGAGGACTTGGCTTAGTCGCGTCGGATGTTGCTAAGATAATTTTAAGGTTGGCCGGCGTGAAAGATGTATGGTCCTTCTCGAAGGGACATACTAAAACTACTTTAAATCTTGCGTATGCGACGTTTAACGCTCTCAAACAGACAATGAAAACTTTAATTCCATCCGACTGGGGGCGGTGAAGCGTTGAGCAGTAACAACAGGATCCTTGCCGTGGTAAGAATAAGAGGAGACGTAGGTGTTAGAAGGGAAATACGTGACACCTTAAAGATGTTAAGGCTGCACAGGGTTCATCATGCAGTGCTGGTGCCGGATGTGCCAAGTTATAGAGGAATGCTTCAGAAGGCAAAGGACTACATCACTTGGGGTGAGATAGACTCTGAAACGCTAAGCATCCTTCTTGAAAGAAGGGGCAGGCTTGAAGGAGGTAAGAGGCTAACCAACGAGTTCCTTAAAGAAAATACAAGGTTTAACTCGGTGAGGGAGCTCGCCGATAAAATCCTTAAAGGTGAGGCGAAAATAAGCGATGTCCCCAAACTTAAGCCGGTGTTTAGACTACACCCTCCAAAAGGCGGCTATAAAAGAGGGACAAAGAGGCCTTACAACGACGGAGGCGAACTCGGTTATCGCGGAGCAGCAATAAACGAGTTAATAAGAAGGATGGCATAACAGGGTAAGACTCGGCTTTAATCTTGTTGAACCGTTAGAAACAAAAATTATAAATTTAGTTTATGTTCCTTTGAGCCTTAAAAGCAGGATGGTGCGGGCAATTGATTAGAAGGAAAAGAAAAGTGCGTAAAATGCGTGGTAGTAGAACGCATGGGTATGGCAGGGTTGGGCAGCACCGTGGAGGAGGGCAACGTGGAGGAAAAGGAGGAGCCGGAAAACATAAACACTTATGGATCTGGGTTTTAAAATATGACCGAGAATACTTTGGAAAGCACGGTTTTAAAAGGCACGGTGTGACAAGGGACGTTGCAACGCTAAATGTAGGGGAGCTTGACGAGAACGTAAGCCTCCTTAAATCGGGAGAGGAGAAGGGTGTACCGATTATAGATTTGACCAGCTTGGGATATGTGAAGGTTTTAGGGTCAGGCAAGGTTACAAGGCCACTAATAGTAAAAGCAACCGAATTCACCGAGTTGGCTATTAGAAAAATTGAGGAGGCAGGTGGAAAAGCAATAAAAGTTTAAAGACCGCAAAAATAGGGTGATTTAACGGGAAGAAGGCCGATGCTCAGGTTGGAAATTGCTTAGGTGGGCAATTTCACAATTCTTGGGGGCTTTCTATGGCCGGTACCTTCCTAAACATCTTCAGACCGTTCATTCGCTTCATGCCGGAAGTTAAAGCCCCGGATCGTAGGGTTAGCTTCAGAGAGAAGCTCATTTGGACCGGTGTCGTTTTGATCCTCTACCTTATAATGGCGAACATCCCACTCTACGGAATACCTAGAGGGCAAGGGTTTGACTACCTGTATTTCCTTAGGGTTATTCTGGCGTCTTCTAGAGGAACCTTAATGGAGTTGGGTATAGGACCCATAGTTACCGCGGGACTTGTCATGCAGTTGCTTGCTGGATCAAAACTTATCGACGTAGACTTGTCGAACCCTGAAGATAGGTCGCTGTTCACCGGAGCACAGAAGGTTCTCGCTGTGCTGATGACCATGGTGGAGGCCGGCGTCTACATATTCGCTAAGGCATATGGCGACCTAACCATCTACCAAGCAGCTTTAGTGTTCCTGCAGTTAACCACGGCAGGGATCGTCTTGATACTTATGGATGAAATGCTTCAGAAAGGCTGGGGACTAGGGAGTGGGGTCAGCCTTTTTATAGCTGCTAACGTAGCAGGACAAATACTCTGGCTTTCCCTAAACCCTAATACGAGCCCATACGACTACCTTGGCGTGGGGGCCTTAGTGGCACTAGTACAAGTTTTAACCTTTCCTTACTGGCCAGCAGCCTCCATGTTCCTTCAAATTTTATATTCCTACCCACCTGACCAAAGACTTAGTGTTGAGTGTTTAACGTCGGCGACGCAGGCCGCATCATACATGCTCTACTACATGGCATTTTACCCTTATACGGGGGTCTACTACGTTTTTTTCAGGTCTCATAATCAACCCAGCATGATGGGGGTTATAGGTACAATCATCGTTTTTCTTGTAGTAGTTTACGTAGAGTCTGTTAGGGTTGAAATCCCTCTCCAGTACGCACGTTTTAGAGGATTCCGAGGGAGATACCCGATAAAGTTTCTTTACACATCTAATATACCGGTTATCCTCGTACAAGCAGTGATCGCTAACATCTTATTGGTTTCACAGGTTTTATGGTCGAATGTTGGGTATGTCCCCTTCTCGCAGCTTATCCCGCTCTTAGGAGCAATCTGGCCGGACATCGACGTTACCCAGCTCCAACCACTAGCGAGCTTAGGGTGGAACTATAACTCCTTGGTTAACATAATAGGACAGTTTATTCCCTCAACACCGAACATGAGCCAGCTTACTCCGGTAGGCGGAATCGCCTACTACTTCTCAACTCCCTACGGCTTAGATAACGTCTTTAAGGATCCGGGGCGGGCACTTATATACCTCATCATATTTTCAACTTTGTGTGCGGCTCTTTCATATATTTGGATAGACGTGTCGGGAATGGCTCCAAGAGATGTGGCTAACCAGCTTATCATGGCTGGAATGCAGGTTCCAGGATTCAGGAGGTCGCCTAAAATAGTTGAGAGGCTTCTCGAAAGGTATATTCCTCCCGTTACGATCCTTGGCGGCTTCGCCGTAGGGTTACTGGCTGCGTTTGCTGATTTTCTTGGTGCATTAGGAACGGGGACGGGGGTTCTGCTAACCGTAGGAATAATATATAACTATTATGAGTTAATTGCAAGGGAACAGCTTGCCTCAATAAGCCCTGCAATACGCGGCTTACTCGGGCTAGAGTAGGAGGGTTAAACTTGAGCGAGGAAGGATTTGTAATAGTTATCACCGGAATACCAGGAGTGGGGAAAACCACGGTTATTGATGCGGCGATGGAAGCGGCAAAGAGAGAAAACATGAACGTCACTTTAATGAATTATGGGACGGTCATGTTTGAAATAGCTAAGGCTGAGGGACTAGTTGAAAACAGAGACCAAATGAGGAGGCTGCCATCACACGTGCAGAGGAGAATCCAAAGGCTTGCGGCACGTAGGATATCTGAGGATGCTAAGGGGCACGTAGTGCTGGTTGACACTCACATGTTAATTCGTACACCGGAGGGGTTCCTCCCCGGAATCCCAGCATGGGTCGCCGAAGAGTTGAAGCCCAACGTATTAGTGCTTGTCGAGGCGGAACCAGAAGAAATAGCCCGTAGAAGGAAGAAGGACGAAACAAGGGAAAGAGATGTACAGTCCATCGAGGAAATACAGATGCACCAAGAAATGTGCAGGTCTGCTGCAGCGGCATGCGCAGCCTTAACCGGGGCCACGATCGTGGTTATCCCTAATCATGACGGACGCGCCCACGAGGCGGCTGAACAAGTGTTCAAACTATTCAGGACGTTAAAGGAAAGCTAAGGTAGGCGGAAAGGAGGTTCTGGCCGTGTTTTGGGATCCAGCAGCTCCGCCAGCGTCTACTCTAATTGTCTTGGCAGTATCGATTTTAGTGACGTTAACGTCAAGCGTGGTGAACCGTGTGCTTCTGCCAATACCGAAAATTAGAAGGTACGCTAAGGAGATAAGGAAATGGAGAGAGATGATGCAGAGGGCAAAGGAGACGGGAGACGAAAAACTGATGCTGAAGGCTAAAAGGCGGCAAAAGCTTATTGAGAAGATGCAAAGGGAGCAAGCAACACTTCAGTTTAGACCCATGCTCGTCTACCTCATACCATTTCTGGTATTGTTCTACTATTTGAACAGCTTTTACAGTGCACCGTTTGGACCAACCGTTTCACCAACAATCGTTGCAGTACTCCCAGTCAACCTGTTTGACGTACCCGGGTTTTCTCCGGGAACATTCGGTGGATTCGTCAGCCCTCTCCTCACAGATATTTCAACGGTTTACCCTCTATTCGCTACCTTATGGCCTAGAATATACCTCATGCAAGTGCTACCCGGACTTACCGCAGTTCAACAATCCCTGAACGTCCTAAAAATACTGACAAAATCAAGTGTAAACCTTCCGATTCCCCCTGTTCTTGACGGGTGGGCTCCTATTCCCGGATTTGGATTATGGTTCATATGGTGGTATTTCATTTCAAGCATAGCTTTCGGGGGACTCTTTCAGCGTCTTTTCGGAGTTTACATTCAACAATCTTGAGGTGAAAGTGGCATGCCAGCTCCTAGACTAAGGTCTAGATCTTTAAAAAGGAAGAAAGTCAGGACTCCCGGGGGAAGACTTGTAACTCATTATTGGAGAAGGACGGTGAGGAAGTATCGGTGCGCGGTGTGTGGGGGAGTGCTCCATGGATGCCCCACCAGCAAGGAAGACGAGAAACTAGCGAAGACCAAGAAGAGGCCGGAGAGACCGTACGGAGGATACCTTTGCCACCGCTGCCTCAGGGCCATGATAAAGGCTAAAGTTCGAGAGGGAGTTTGAGCCGTGGTCGTCATAGCCATTAGCGGGCTGCACGGAACAGGAAAGACGACGCAGGCACGCTACATAGCGGAGCGCTTTAAGCTGAGGCACTTCTCAGCTGGAATGATAATGAGGAGAATGGCCGAAGAGAGGGGAATAGGCTTAGACGAGTTCTCAAGGATCGTTGAGGAGCAGCCTGAAATCGACAAGCTAATCGATGCCGCGAGCATCACCGAAGCTGAAAAGGGGAACGTGGTTTTGGATGCACGTTTGGCCGCCTGGATGGCTGGGGATAAAGCGGACATTAAGATCCTTTTAACGGCGCCCCTTGAAGTCAGAGCTAAAAGGATTGCTGTGAGAGATGGGAAAAGCTTTGAACAAGCTTTAAAAGAGACTATCGTAAGGGAAGAGAGTGAGAAAAGAAGGTACAAGGAACTTTACGGGGTAGATGTTGATGACTGTAGCATTTTCGATCTCGTTATAAACACGGCTTTGTGGGATGAGGAAACCATAAGGAAGGTGTTAGAATTACTGGTTGAAGCTTATTTGGCGTCTTCCGAAGGGAAGTGAAGGCTTTAATAAAGACTAGAAAGTGAAGGCTTGGAATGGAGGTGGATACGGTGGCATTGAAGCCCGGAAGTATTTGTGTGAAAACCGCTGGAAGAGAGGCTGGAAGGAAGTGCGTTGTTGTGGACGTGTTAGACAAAAACTTTGTTTTAGTGACGGGGCCCCCCAGCTTAACAGGAGTTAAACGTCGAAGAGCGAACATAAAACATCTGGAAGCGACAGGGTACTACATAGACATTCCTCGTGGAGCAGATGATGAATTAGTTCTCAAGAAGCTGGAGGAGGCGAACTTAGCCGAGAAAGTAAAGGAGAAGATTAAGCTTTAAACTGCTTTCCTCTCTTTCTAATGGGAGATGGGTGTATGGAGAAGTCTTCATTAAACACGAAGAGGAGGATGCTCGTTAAAAGTGAGGATGAGACGTCAAGGGAGTACGGGAAGTACCCCGATGAGAGGAGCGTTGAGGAACTTTTAGAGGGATCCTTTGTTAACATCGACAAACCGGCTGGGCCTACAAGCCACGAGGTCTCTTCTTGGGTGAGACGCATCCTTAACTGTAAGAAGACCGGGCATGCAGGCACACTAGAGCCCTTACTCACGTAAGGGCGGTGAAACCCTAAGGTTACCGGGGTTTTACCCGTAGCTATAGGATACGCCACAAAGCTTATTCAAGCATTGCACCTTGCAAGTAAGGAATACGTGTGTGTAATGAGGATGCACGGGGACGTTGGCTTTGAACAGGTTAAAATGGTTTGCAACGAGTTTACTGGCCCGGTCTATCAGAGACCTCCAGTTCGATCATCAGTCAAGAGACGGCTTAGGATTAGGAGAATACATAGCATAGAAGCTCTCGAAATGGACGGCCGAAACGTTTTGCTGAAGATACGCTGCGAGTCAGGAACTTACATTAGGAAGCTGTGCCATGACATAGGGGAAGTTTTGGGGTGCGGAGCACATATGCGTGAGCTTAGAAGAATCGGGAGTGGGCCATTCACGGAGGAAAATATTGTGACGCTGCATGATTTAAAGGATGCATATGTCTTCTGGATGGAAGAGGGGGATTTAACTATTAAGAAATTTTTATTGCCAGCCGAAATAGCCGTTCAACACCTACCTAAAATATTCGTTCGTGACTCGGCTGTTGACGCCATATGTCATGGCGCTGACCTAGCAGTTCCTGGTGTGGTTAAATTGGAGGAGGGCATCGAGCCGGGGGGGATGGTGGCCATTCTTACCCTTAAAGGAGAGCTCGTCGCATTGGGATCTGCTTTAATGTCGACGGAGCAAGTTATTAGAGAAAAGAAGGGGTTGGCCGTTAAGACCAAGAGAGTAATCATGGAGAAGGGGACGTACCCGCCTCTCTGGAAGAAAAAAGAGGATGCAAAGTCGGATTCTTCGCCTTAAAAGTGGATTTTCTCCTACGGGCATCTGCTCTTTACCTAACTTTTAAACCTGACCCCTCCGGGGCGAAAAGTATAAAATTGGTTTCATTCTCTCCTTACTCAAGCTTGAACGAGATCGAGGTTCTTTAGAGGAAAAGTGGAGGGTTAACGGTGAAATATCCTAAAATAAGGCGAACCTACTGTCCTAGGTGTAAGAGGCACACCGAGCATTCAGTGAGTGTTTACAAGAAAGGTAAGGATAGGGCTTTAGCGGAGGGCGCTAGAAGGTACGCGAGAAAGAAACGTGGCTACGGCAGCCAGCCCAATCTTCTCTACGCTGCGTAGAGGGGGGCAAACCGATCCAGAGAGTGTTTGCAAAAACTACGAAGAAAGTCAGTTTTAAGCTCAAATGTAAGGAGTGTGGCCATATTATTCATACTAAGGGTATCCGCCTTAGGAAGGTTGAAACTGTCTAAAGGAGGGTGCTTGGTTGCGGAAGCAGCGTGAGATAATTCCACAGCCTAGAAGCGTGTTCCTGAAGGTTCAATGCCCAGACTGTGGTACGGAAACCATAATCTTCGACAGGGCCAGCACGGTCGTTAAGTGCCACGTGTGTGGAGCGATGTTAGCTGAGCCAGGAGGAGGAAAGGCCCGTCTCCTAGTTAAAAAGAAGAACATCATCCAGGTTCTGAGTTGAAGTTTTGAGAAGGAAAGTAGGAAAAGTAAGAGAGTGTGGGTGAAAATGGTTAGGTTGCGGAAAGGATTTCCGAGCGAGGGGGACCTTGTGATAGCCACCGTTACGAGAGTTGCTAAGCATGGAGCCTATGTTTCCTTAGACGAGTACGAGGGGAAGGAGGGGCTAATCCACATTTCAGAGATTTCTCAAAGCTGGGTTCGGAACATAAGAAACTTTGTTAGAGAAGGGCAGAAGGTTGTTGCTAAGGTTCTTAGAACCGATCCTAGGAAAGGGTTCATAGATCTTTCACTTCGAAGGGTGACGGAATATCAGAGGAAGCAGAAAATACAGGAGTGGAAGAGGGCGCAGAAGGCTGATAACCTTCTTGAGCTGGCTGCAGGAAAGCTTAAGGCAACCATTGATGAAGTCTACGAGAAGGTAGGATGGCCTCTTGAAGACAAATATGGGGAGATATATGCTGGACTGGAGGAGGCTTCAGAGAGAGGGGAGCAAGCTCTTCTCGACGCAGGCGTTGACGAGAAATGGGCCGCTGTTGTAGCCGAGCTAGCCCGAGCATACGTTGAAATTCCAAGGGTCAGGATAGGGGGGTTCCTCGAACTAACTTGCTGGAAGCCTAACGGAATAGACGCCATTAAGAAGGCGTTAATCTCGGCCGAAAAGGCCGCAGGGAACGGTGACGTATCCGTTGAAATATACACGGTGGGGGCCCCCAGATATAAAGTCGAGGTAACGGCTAAGGATTATAAGCAAGCTGAAGCCGCGTTAAAGAAGGTGGTGGATACTGCATTAGCGATAATTAAAAGTGAGCGCGGGCAGGGATCCTTCACACGTGAAAAGTAAGGTAAGTTTAGACCTTCTTTACGTTGACTTTAACTCCATTAGTTCTTTCTTCCGTTTCCTTCTCCACTCGCCTAAGCGGTCTTCTATGGAGAATTTCGGCGGGTGGGGGATCCTAACCTCTCCTCCACAGTAGGGACAGGCATCCTGCCTTAGAGTGTACCGGCCACATGAAACACACTTTCTAAGTAGGAACCCCATTAGGGAGCACCCTTATCAGCTTACTGTAACTTCCATTTCCCTCTCTAAATCAGGGATGGATGCCACTATCTTTAGGGGTACTTTATCGCCACTGTTAAGGGTTAACCCGCTTGCTTTGAAGGATAACTCCACGCTTTCACCCGGCTGAATAATCACACCGGAGAAGTCGCATGCCGTACCATTAAGGTAGATTCCCGTAACGTTGAACGCGACCTTTCCATTGTTAACTATCCTTGCTACGCCGTTCCCTGACGCGTCGATGCTTACACTTTCAACGCTCATATTTGCGTCCAGAATTGAGTAATCTATTTCGAAGATCTTAACCAAGTGGTTGCTCGATATGAAAACCGGCTTGAAGTGTTTTAAAACGCTGAAGCCGTGCTGCCAATTGGGGTACCATCCCGGAGGGTTTCCAACCTCATTGTACCCTATCACGAGGGGGTAACCGTTATCCTGCATGTAGCTGTAAAGACGGTACTCCAACGCGTTTTGAGACGGGTTTTCGGGGTTAGGGTCGTGGTAGTAGAGAAGCTTGTAGAGGGTCATATTGAAGAAGCTTGGAAGGTATTTTACTCCGGTTGGCGTGGGAGCATAATACTCGTACTCCCATGGCGTGTAAAAAACGTTAAAGGAGATCTTCGCCATCCAGATCCATTTCCCCTCGTCTCCATGCAGGTTTGCGTCGTTATGCCCAAAGTACACGAGGACATGGGTGGCGTTGAACTGACGCAGGATCTCCAAGCTTTCCGTCTCATTGGTAGACGTTAACGCCCTTCCAACAAGCGCTATTTGAGTTGTGTTAAATGTTGCATTGTCAACCACGGTTGTCTTGTTGCCCCTGACGGTAATCCAGTAGCCATAATCCCACCAAGATACTATAATAGCGTTTGGAGGCAGCTCGTTCTGCATGAATGCAAACGCCTCCTCCCAGTCAAGGTAAAAGTTCCCATAGCTGTCCCTTGGAGCCATCTGAGGCGAGCCGGAAAAGACCGTTGCCGTTACACCGTGATGGAAAGCAAAGAAAAGGAGAATTCCAGTTATCGCAAAAACGGCAAAGGCAGATTCTTTACCCAAGATCTTCCTTACAATAGCTCTCCTTCTTTTAATGGCTATCTTTTCCTCGCCTAGGAGTACGCGTGAAAGCGGGTCATATATCATGGCGAGGGCGAAGCCCGACATGAGACACGCCACGGGGGCAAAAAGTAGTACGAGCCGGATCATGGACCCTGCGAAGTAGACAGTCGTCACGCCCAAGATTAACAGCATGAGATCTTCATCCCTTCTCCTTTGAAACGCAAAGTACATTCCAACAGGGAAAAGTATTACTGTAACGTGAAGGTCGTAGAAGAACATGCCCCACGCTGTGGAAGCATGCTCAGCGACGCTTGCTATGATTACCTCTTCTTCTCTGTAGAATGGATTGGCTACCGACAGATAGCGTCCGCTAACACTTAAAAACGAACTTAACTTGTAAGATAAAGCAAGGGAGAGAATAGGATTTGAATATAAAAGCAGCATTACACATGTTAGGAGGCTTACGGTGACCGCTGCTAGCGTGAGTGCGGCATTCCTCCTAGTTTTTATGAGATTGTGAATCTGCGGGTACTTAGCTATTTTTTCAGGGATGCTGCGGATTGCAGGTTTAACCCGCGGATACACTTCATAGAGCACAAGTATCAGTAACCCAATTATTGCGGGAAGTGCGCTTCCTGAAACTAGGTAGCCGGCATCGTATTCCGGGACACGTGTGGCCACGAAGAGGCCTAGTGTTACGGTTATGCTATATCCTATTAGCAGGTTGCTCGAGTACCTCTTAAGTAGGATTAATAGGATGACTGTTAACGGGAGAACGTACAGCATGTATATTGCAGCCCCCCAGCTGGCTATGAACCCTCCCAGGCTTAACCCAGCCATAACCGCTGAAAAAACCGATTTCCTCTTCAAGGATCTTATGAAGAAGAAAGTTGTCAATATGAAGAAGAATAGGCCTACACACTCGTTGTCAAAAAAGCCTGCGATGGTCCGTTCAATGAAGCCTGGGGTGAAGGAAAGCAGGAAGGAGGCTATTAGGCCTGCTTTCTCGTCTAGGACTTCACGTCCGAGGAAGAACATTGCGACGCAGGAGGCGGCGCCCATGACGGCTGGGAGGACGTAGCAAACCATGTACACGTCGAGGTTAACGCCTAATGCTTTTAGTAAGAAGTATAATGTAGCGGCTGTGAAGGGGACTCCTGGAAGGTAGCTGCGTGATATATCTTGCCCATACGGGTACCACCTCATCCTGTCATACCATCCAAACCAGGCACCATACCCGTAAGTAGTTATAAACACGGTGTTATAGTACTGGATCCAGGGGTCATACGCTGCTATGTAGGGGGGATACAGGAAGAACGGGAAAAGCCTGATTAAGAAGGCAAGAAGTGCTATTAATGCGACGCTTGCAGCTAGGACGAAGAGCTTTTTATCAACTTTGACCTTAACTACCCGGAGGATGTCGTCGAAAAGGCTTGCCAGAAAACTCCTGTTTGCCAACGGACTCATCCCGTTTCTCCCTTTATTTAATTTTCCTCTTTACATTACCTCTCTTTTAAAGATATCTTTCCCTTACGGATCCTCCATGATAAGAAGTTTTTTGGTGGAATGAGAGAGCTGTGGATGGATAAGCTTTATAAAAAGGGTGCGTGTAGTCCCTTTGTCAAAGATGATATTAGTCAAGATGTTACAGTTGGATCCGGGGCGGTCGCTGATGAGCCGTAAAGAGCGTGTGAAGGATACATGGAGCACTAAAAAGTGGTTTACCGTCCTAGCCCCACCCTACTTTGGTAACGTTGAGATCGGGTTGACTCCGGCGAACAGCCCAGAGAAGATCCTTGGTAGAGTGATGGAGACTACACTGTACGACATTACAGGAGACTTCTCGTTGATCCACGTGAAACTTTACTTTAAAATAATAAACGTTTCAGGGGATGTTGCGCAGACAGAGTTTCACGGCCACGAATTTGCACGAGACTTCCTTAGGAGCCTTATAAGGCGGGGAAGCAGTAAAGTGGAAGGTATCTTCGACGTTGTAACCAGGGATGGACGGGGGCTACGCGTCTACCCTGTAGCGTTCACTGTAAACAGGATCAAGACCAGCCAGGAAAAAGCTATCAGGAAGGTAATGAAGGAAATAGTGGAAAACAAGGCGAAGCAGTTGGATTATGGCGACTTCGCCCAAGAGATGGTGCTGGGCAAGGTGGGCTCTGAAATTTATAACTTAGCTAGGAAAATAGCGCCCTTAAGGAAATGTGATGTTTGGAAGTCGAAGCCTATTAAGCTTCGCACACGGGTGGTGGAGGTAGGTCAGGAGGCTGTCCAACCAGCTTAATGATGCTTGCGGGGTGTCTACATTGAGCTTGGAGAAGAAGTGTGTTAAGTGTGGTTCCCCCCAAGTTGAAGTTTTACTTAGGCAGCCGTTAACTTCAGGGGTTGAGTACACTTACAAGTGTTTAGTATGCCACCACACGTGGAAGGAAAAAAGGAAGCGGTAAAAGAAGCGACACACGTCTACCCTTACTTTTTAACGTTTCTCCGGGTTAACTCCGCGGTTTTCTCTGTGAGAGAGGCGCTTGCAAGGATGTCGTCGATCGTTGATAAGAAGGTGTTAAGGCCCTTTTCACATTCGACCATTATGATCAGCTTCTCTCCGACGTTTTTCATGCTTAACTTTAACCCTTTAGGAAGAGGCTTATTGTCTGGGAGCAGCGTTTTAAACATTACCTCTGCCATGTGGGCATCCTCAAATAGTATCTCGATCACCGCTTTAGATCTGCTATCTTCCGCCACAGCCGCCCATCCCCAGTTCTTCGTCGAATAACATGAGAAACTCTTCTTCCTTACCGACAGGTATGTATGCTCCAGCAGCTAACTCATGGCCTCCAGCCGCCGTCTCAAGCTTCATCCTCTCCATAACCCTCCTCACCAATTCTCCTAAATCTACATTCTCCCCTCCTTTCCCCAGCCGAATGGAAGCTTTAATGCAGTCTTCCTCGTCAGAGTAGGCTAATCCAACGATAACTTTGCTTTGATACTTCTTAGAGGATGCGAGTATGGACGCAACTGTTCCAACCATCCTTGCGTCGATGCGGCCAACTCCACTGAACCAGTACAGGTTCTTCCGCTTCTTCATCCCCTCCCCTTCAACCCAGTTGATGTAGTCTGCTAGCTTCACCCGGTACTCGTCAACGGCCTCCGCTGCCTCGGAAAGGGACCTCTTCCTTTCCCCCATACATATGGCTAATCCCAGCCCGGTCCTCCCGGTACGTCCACAGGCGTTAAGGAGCGACGCGTACTCTCTTGCATCCCTCATGGGGGTTCCCTCTCTCTCCCTGCTTAAGACGTAAACAGTACCTATAATGCTCTGGGCTTCGTCAGCGCTCATGTTTCCCGGACCCAACATGTACTTTACAAGCTCGGAGACCAGCCTAGCTTTCTCTTCACGTGAAAGCTCGGCTATTGTCCTCCAGCGATCACCCGCCTTCAATGGTATCTGCACTCTCTCCACGAGAAACTTTAAGCATGCACCGTGGTTCCCGGATAAACCGGGTATGAATGGGTCTGTCGTGTATTCAAGAGCAACTGGTATGGGACGTGTCTCACGTCCAAAAACTATCAGGTCTTTAACCTCCTGCAGAATGCCGTGCTCCACTCCTTCCCTAGCTATTTCGGCATTTAAGCCTGTTAGACTACGTTGCTTTCCTTTGTCTTGCCTGTCCCCGAGGGCTCCGACGATGGCCAACGGGGACAGGTCCCTGTTTTTAACGTCAATCTCTCTTGCCACCAGGTATGCTGCTCCGGCGCCGCTGACGTCGACACCTCCATCTAAGCCGAAAAGGTGAGGGTTAAAGTGGATGAGCCTTCCACCGCCCTCTTCGGGGGGGTGATGATCGATTACTACGGTGTCTTCTTGCAGGGATTCCTCCAGAAGCTTTAACTGTCCACTACCCATGTCGGTGAACACGAACACTCTCTCCCTTCTCGGGATACGCTCTAGGCTCTTCCTGCTTAGCTGCTGGATTATCCGGACGTGGAACCTTGCATTAAGCCGTGTAAGGGAGGTTGAAATGATGCTTGCCGCTGCGATGCCGTCAGCGTCCAAGTGAGAAACTACCTGAAAAAGAGCGTTTTCCCGTGCTTTTTCACGCAGGTAACTCGCCACGTCTCTAGCTGCCTTAACGAGTTGAGGTGGAGGCACTTTCCCTTCAAACCCGCCTTTTACTGCCGTATGAGTATGGCTGCCTTCTCAGGGTCATACTTCCAGTCTGGTGGTAGAACTCCCTTCCGCTTGTGGTACTTTACCAGCCTGTGGATCTTTGACTCTATAAGTTGAAGACCCCTTCTTGAGTGGAGGTCCTTCTTGTGCTCTTCAAGATGACGTCTAACCCTCACAGCCCGCCTCATGAGGTTTATGAGGTCCTCTGGAAGGGAAGGGGCGAGTTCGTGCTCCTTCAAGATCTGGGTGATCTTTTTGCCTACTATCGGCTTAACAAGGGGGACACCATACTGGTCCCTTAGGATAACTCCAATCATGGATGGCGGGTGGCCGCTTTTGGCAAGCTCTACTACTTTGTCTACAACCCACTCCGGCGTCTTATCAAACCATTCAGGCGGCCTTTTCACCGGGGGTCTCTTCGACGATGACTTCCCTCTCTTCCTGGCGTACATCCTCGCCATGGCTGAACCCTTCAGAAGTCTTAGACCGTGAAAGCTGGAGGAACTATGGTTCGAAGATTTAAATAATTTTCGAGCTTCCAGTGAGCCATTCCGCAAGCTTTCTAAGAGCTCTTGCCCTATGGGAAAGGGCGTTCTTTTCCTCCACTTCAAGCTCTCCGAAGGTCCTCCCGTCGCCTTCGTAGGGTATGAATATAGGGTCGAACCCGAACCCTTTCCCGCCTTTAGCCTCGTGCGCGATCACTCCGAGGACTTCCCCTCTAAACGTTACGATTCGGCTCTGGTTTACGGCTGCGACTACGGATTCGAACTTTGCCCTGCGGTTTTCAACGCCATCCATCAACTTCAGGATGCCTTCATTACCTATTTTGCTAAAAACATAGGACGAATATGGCCCCGGAAAGCCATTAAGAGCCTCTATGAACAAGCCGGCGTCCTCGACGAGGACGACGCCGTCTAAGTGGACCTCACGCATAACATGTTCCAGGCTAAACCTAGCTATCTCCTCCAAGCTTTCTGACTGTACCTCAACCCGTTTAACAGTTAACTGTTCGACCGTAATACCGTACTTGGAGAGAACCCTTTTTGCTTCCTTCAACTTGTGAGGGTTTCCGGTGGCGAAAAAAACCTTTCTCACCGTTCCGAGTACCTCCCTCGCCTCTCGATCTCCCACATTTTCTCTATTACAGCGTCTGCCCCGCTGAACGAGCTCCGGTAGCCTTGAAGTATGATGCCGAAGGCCTCTTCAAAAACGTCATAGTGGGTGCTTTCCAGCGCCCTCTTCATCAGGTGAAGGTCTACACCGCGGTCCTCAACGCTTCGGGAGAAGTCGCCCAGTCCGAAGTCTATGAAGAAGATTTTTCCACGGCTGAGTATCATATTAGAAGTTGTCAGGTCCCCATGTATTACTCCCATCCTATGCAGCCTCCCTATCGACTTTCCCACCTCGTAAAGTCGTTTACGCAGTTCCTCACCCGGCAACCTGCCACTTTTAATAAGCTCTTTCAAGGTTCCACCTTCAACGTAGTCCATTATGATGGTTGCGTTATCTACGTCTACCAAGTAAACAGTTGGCGCCGGTACTCCAGCCCTCTTGGCGGCGTGGAGCAGACGAGCCTCACGCACCGTCCTCTGCCGCCTTAAAAGAAGGTCCAACTCTGTAACCCTATAATTTTTGGTGACTCTCACCTTGACGAGAACCTTCCTGCCGAAGAGGTCTTCTAGGAAAAGGTGAGCCTCCGCGCCCTTCCTGAAAAGCAATTATGACTCCTCCATCCAGGGGACGGTCACCTCGTCAAGCCTCCATCTAGGCTTAACCCGGCTTTCCTCCACTCTTATTATTCTCCCGCTGGCGTACTCCAGTATTCCTGTCCATGCAATCATTGCCCCATTGTCGCCTGCCAGGGAGGGGGGAACCACATGGAACTCTGCGTCGTGCTCCTTGGAAATGTATTCGATCATTTCCTGTAGACGCTTGTTCCTAGCCACGCCACCCGTTAGTAAGACCTCTCTTTTACCGGTGTGAGCCAGCGCCCTCTCCGTCACCTCTGCAAGCATGGAAAAGCATACTTCCTGGACGCTGTAACATAGATCCTCTATCCTGCAGTGTCCTATCTTTCCTATGGCAGCCGTGTACAAACCCGAGTACGAGAGGTCCATGCCCTTGACAACATATGGAAGCTGAATAAACAACTTTCCTTCGCCTGCAAGCTCCTCTACCTTTGGCCCTCCAGGGTGTTTCAAACCGAGAGCCCTAGCAAACATGTCGAGCATGTTCCCCACGGCTATATCTAGTGTTTCGCCGAAAACCCTGTACCTTCCCTTCTCGTAGGCTGCGACCAGCGTATTCCCCCCGGAAACGTACAGAGTTAAAGGGTCTCTTACGTCCTCGGTAAGGCGGCCTATTTCTATGTGTGCCAGGCAATGGTTTACGCCTACTAGGGGTACTTCAAGCAGTAGCGATAATGCCCTGGCAATGGTTGCAACGGTTCTTAAGCAAGGGCCTTTAGGGGGTTCTCTAGCCCCGGCCCCTGCGAGAAGGCAACAAGGTTGATGTCCTCCATGTTAACTCCTGCATCCTTTAGAGCTGATAGGATTACTTGCTTAGCGCTGTTCGAATGGTGCTGGGCGGCCTCCCTGGGATGTATCCCTCCTTCGGCCGGAACGTACTCATCCCTAACGTTGGCGAGCACTTCGCCTTCACCGTCCACGATCCCTACGCCTAAGGTGTGCGCTGTCCCTTCAATCCCGATGCATAGTATTCGGCGGCCACCCAGATTCCTCTTCACCAGCGAGGGGAGGGGCATTCCGTTACGCCTCTTTCTCCTCTGAGCCACCTTCCTTCTTTCTCTCTCTCACATAGTCTGTGTAGCCGCACTTGCCACACGTGTAACGGCGCCAGTGTTCAGCCATGAAAACGCCGGGGCCGCACCTGGGGCAAAACCTTTTAACACGGACAAGCTTCCCATCAACAATCTTATAATATTTGCTAACGCTCACCCGACCGCCTCCGCCACCTATTTTCAAGGTCGGCTAGCGTGTTGCTACGCTGCCTCCTCACTTTCCTTCACCTCATTTCTCTTAATAATGTATTCTGGCTCCACCTGATAAGCTATTTCCTTTGAATCGTAGATCATCGCCGTCCCCTTCGACCGGCCTAAACCGTACTCCGTCACGATCTTCCTAACGTAGACGTTTTCTAGGGGGACGCTTAGAAGGGCGGCTATCTTCCTTCTCACTTCCATCCTGCTAGGCGTTCCTTCCCCCTGATGCAACACCATGAAGGCAACTTCTTCTCTCTGGAAGAACGGGTTTCTACGTTTAGAGACAACCTTCACTTCCATTACAGGCTTCCTCCATCATCTCCCTAACGATGCTGATCGCTCTCCTCCTAGCTTCATCGTTTACGTCCAAGACTACTAACCCCTGCTTCGGCTGGCCATAAATTATTATCGCCCCCTCAGGGGCGAGTATTATCGCCGGTATCGCCAGTAGGTCTTCTTCTCCATCAACAACCACGTAGACGCGGCCAGTCTTCGAGTAAGCCTCCCTGAGCACCCTCCAAGCATCCTTACTTATCGTCCCGGGAGGATTCTTCAAGTTAAGCCTGACCCCGTCCGTTAAACTCCGGTTCAAACTAACGGTTCTAAGAGTTTTCCCGTCGACGATGCTAACGTCAAACTCTACGCCGACGTCAAGCAGTGTGTCCGTAGCGACGTCGCCCACCACCACCACCTTGGCAGGCTTCCGCGTCGCGATAAGACCTTTAATTTTCAAGCTTGTTTCTGGGTGTTCACCCTCAACCAGCAATCCAAAAGGCTCCTTAAGGGAGTCTCTGAGGTGAAGCGGCAATTTCAAGTCGCAGTCAGGAATCATCCTTCTCCCCTTTTTCACCTCACTTTCAACGCGTACTTACCCTTCTTTTTAATGTCCAGCCTTTTAGCTATCTGCGAGCCCTCCGGGTCAAATACGATCAGCAACCCCCCGTAGTCGTCGGACAGGGAGTACGACTTACATTCAGGGCACATTTGCCCTCTCACGAGAAGCTTACATGTGCGGCAAGCCCTTTCCCTCAACCTTCCACCTCAAGAGGGGTGCTTCTCTTCTCCTGCCTCCTGCTTCCCGTATATTCGCTCCAGTTCCTCCTTTATCCATTCGATCTTCCCGAGGAACGGCTGCCTCATCGTTAAACCTATCCTCCCGCCTCTCGCCCCCCCGCTCATGGACACGGAGACAACCCTCGCCCTCACCATGTCGCCCCGCATTATACGCCGCCCAGTCTCCTTCCCTATGAGGGCAGGGGTCTTACTGTCAAAGTCGATGAAGTCGTCCGTGAGCTGGGAAATGTGTATGAGGCCTTCGACCGGGCCAAGCCTTACGAAGACGCCGAAATCGACGACCTCCGTCACGGCGCCCTCTACGACCTCGTGCTGCTCCGGTTTAAAGGTGAGAACCCTGAACGTGGCTTGATGGAAGGCGCCTCCGTCTCCTGGGATCAGCCTTCCAACCCCCACGTCCTCCACGTCTATAACGCTGATAACTATCCCCAAGTCAGGGTCCATCACTTCCTCGTACTCTCTTCTAAGCATTTCAAGAGCTACTTCCTCAACTGGCTCCCCGAACCTGTCAGGGGGGATCCTAAGCACGTCTCTAAGAGTTACGAGCTTGTACATTTCCCATTCACCTCAACAAAACCCCAAGGTAAACGGGGCCTCGTTAAACGAGGGAGCGACACTTTGGGAACCCCTATGAAAGCCAAAAGGTAGAAGGTGCTGATGGAGGCTACGGTAACCCTAAGCGCCACTATAACTGGCTTGCTTCACCTGTAAGCGACATCCCCTTATAAAACTTCCCCGTCAAGTGCCAGGTGGTCCTCCTGCCTGAGGAAGACCACGGCGACGCCGGCCTCCCTAAGCTTCCTCCGAAGCTCCCTGTCATTGGTGGCTACGACGCACCTTTCAACCTTTTTGGCATAGTTCAAAATTGATTCGTCCACCCCCCCACAGCTGAAGGAGCAAAACTTCACGTTTGCACGATCAACAAGTTCCAATGCTGACCTAGCCATCCTTCCAATCTTTCCTCCTCTTCTAGCAAGCTCCTTCAGCTCCCTTAACACGCAGTCTAAAACCACCACTTCGTACTTTGCAACGATAACCCTATCAAGCTCCGAAAAAAGGTCTAACCCGAGGGAGAAGGGGGCAAGCAGAAAGTTAGTGTCGACCAGAACCTTAACGACGTTCACTTCACAATTCCCCACCCGATGAGTCTCCATCTCCCCGAAACCATCCGGCTCACGGCAACCCTTTGCCCCTCCTCGGCGCAGACCGGCCGGCGCAGGTTGATCTCGACGACCCCGCCCCTAACCGAGGACACCACGCCTACAGTAACCGATGAGCCAACGTTCAGCATTAACGGCTCATTAACCTTTACATCTTCCACCTTAGAAAGCTCCACGCTGCCGACAACACGCTCCATTAAATGCAGCTCTAAACTTAAACCATCCCATACTGGGGGAAGGGTACCCGGCTTCCCGACCACGCTCCCTATAAGTCCGTCAGCCTTTGTCAAGGAGGGGTCTAGCTTCGTTCCAACGCCAATCAACCCTCCGGGGACAGCTTCCTCGAGCTCCACGCCTCCACCAGCATGCAAGCTCACAACGTCAGTATAGATGGGCTCGTACCCTCCGCCAAGGCTAACACCAGGGCGAATCTCGATCTCGTCACCGACCCTAACCCTCCCCTGAACGATAGCTCCGCCAATAACGCCCCCAACCAAGTCCTCAGGCCTCGTACCAGGCTTATTAACGTCGAAAGACCTAGCCACGTACATCCTTAAGGGCTTACTAAGGTCTCTAGTGGGGGTGGGGATCACCTCCTCGATGCTTTGAACCAAAACGTCAAGGTTCACACCGAAGACGGCTGACACGGGGATGACCGGGGCGCCCTCGGCGAATGTCCCGCTAATAAACTCCCTGATCTGCCTGTAATGTTCGATTGCCGCCTCCCTAGAGACAAGCTCGATCTTGTTCTGCACGACGACGATGTTCCTAACCCCGGTGATTTCCAGCGCGGCGAAGTGCTCCCTCGTCTGAGGCTGAGGGCAAGGCTCGTTCGCCGCGATAACCAAGACGGCGCCATCCATCAGGGCGGCGCCACTAATCATGGTAGCCATGAGACGCTCGTGCCCTGGGCTGTCCACGAAGCTAACCTTCCTCAGGAAGACGGCGTCCTCGCCGCAATGCGGGCACTTGTACCCTCCAGCCATCGCCAACGTGAAGTAGCACTGAGGGGGAGGGCAGGAGGGACACTTCAAAACAACAGCGTCGGCGTAACCCAACTTGATGGTGATGCCGCGCCGCTTCTCCTCACTATGACGGTCAGCCCAGACCCCTGTAAGCGCGTGCACAAGGGTGGTTTTCGGCGCCCCCCATCAGCATGGATGGGCATTGCCGTGGTCGACGTGTCCTGCGGTGCCTATGTTTACGACGCTTTGCGACTTTGCAGCATCCTCAAATGCGCCAGCATTCCCCGTCAAAAATAAACCTCCATCAGGTTTTAATAAGTGTGAAGTTACTTTTCTTTTCTCCAGCGGTCTTTTTAAAAGTTTCTTGCATCCAGCTAGCACCTTCCACCGTCACCTGCTTCCACGGTTAAAA
Organism: Candidatus Freyrarchaeum guaymasense; assembly: GCA_030587405.1. The sequence continues at coordinate 36,289 of JAUQZD010000076.1, forward strand.
ACCTGCCCTTAACAGTAGAGAAGCCTTGCTCAGGGCGGAGCGGCCAGGAGTCCACGGTGCGGCGCCCTTCAGCCCTCCCCTTAGGGGGGTCGGGCAGCATCGTTTAGCAGGGAGCCTATCTCCTCCTGTATCCTCCTCATCACATCCACACTTATTTGCCCCGGCGCAACAGGATCGTCTAGTGAGGCATACGTGAAGGGGGAGCCGAAAAGGGGGCAAAGGATCCTCGAAACAGCCCCCAGCCTGCCCATACAGAAGGACACGGTTCTCCCCCGACGCTTGGTTGAAGCCAGCTTTAAAAGGAGGAGGTTATCCGTGATCCTCCTCGCCAAGGTTACGATTTTAGCTACGTCGCATCCGAGGCTGAAGAGGATGTCAACCTTCCTAGCCAAGAAACTCCACGTCGGCGTAGCTTCAAAGTCGTGGTAGGACAGGATAAGGGTAACCCCAACCTCTTTACACAGTGAAACCAGCCTGCCGAGGAGGGCGGGGTCAGTTGACGCCTCCACATCCACGAAGTCCGGTCCAGAAAGAACACACTTCTCTATCAGCTTCACCCGTTCACCCTCGCTAAACGGGAAAACACCCCCCTCACCTCTACGCCGAACAGTCACGATGACCGGCACCCCAATGTCAGACAGCAGCCTCCCAACCCGAACCCTCCTCCTCTTAAGATAGTCTAAACGCAACTCCACCAGGTCCGCTCCAGCATCACACGCCCTACGCGCCTTCTCCAGCATACCCTCCTCACTGTCAGCCCTCACGGAGACGCAAACCCTAAACAAGCCAGCACCAGCCAGAGAAACCCGCCCCTTACTCCTCAGCAACCTTCCGGGAGGCAACCTCAAGAACAGCTAAAGCCTCACCCTCACCCTTACGGCCGGGAAGAACCCCCTCCTTGTAGAGTAAATCCCTGACAGCCACACGGACAGCCTCACTCCTACTCCTGTAAACACCAAGCTCGACAAGCATCCTCAAACCCTTAACGTACTCCTCAGGAACCCTAAACGACGTCGACTTCATAAGCTAAATACGCTACAATAGACAATATAAACATGACCTTTCACAGAACACGTAAAACACGAACCCCACCAGCACGGCACTTACACACGTTCACGGCAGACACAGCCATAGGGGAAAGCCTCCCAGAACAGGCAAAACACATCCAACACCAGCGGCAGCCAACACAAAAAGAAAAACACCAGAACAAACCTCAAAAAAGGAACAGGAGAGAACCCCGACAGCCCAGCCTTCACCCGGGAAACACGAGCACCTACGACCTCGCCTTAACCTCCCTAACCACTCCGACGGCAACCGTGTAATCGCTGTCACGCACCGCGAAGCGGCCAAGCTGAGGAATCTCCTTATAGGGCTCAATCACCATCGGCCTCGTCGGCTCAAACTCCACCAGCGCCGCGTCACCACGCTTAATATAGTCCGGGTTCTCCTCTATCACCTGCCCCGTCCGCCTATCCAGCTTAGCCAGAAGCTTCGAAAACCTGCACGCCACCTGAGCCGTGTGAGCGTGAATCACCGGAGTATAGCCCGCCGCGATCGCCGTCGGATGCTGAATAACAATTATCTGACCCACAAATCTCTCAGCCACAGTAGGCGGATTAGCCGGGTGGCCAGCCACATCCCCACGCCTAATGTCCTTCTTGGAAACACCACGCACGTTAAAGCCAATGTTATCCCCCGGAACAGCCTCGTCAATCCGCTCATGATGCATCTCTATAGACTTAACCTCACCCTTAACGTTAGGCGGCTGGAAGACGACAGTATCACCAGTCTTCAAGACACCAGTCTCAACCCTGCCAACAGGAACAGTCCCCACCCCAGTAATACTGTAAACATCCTGAACCGGAATCCTAAGCGGCTTATCAACCGGCTTAGGCGGCACCTTCAACATGTCCAAAGCCTCAATCAAAGTCGGCCCATCATACCAAGGCATATTACCGCTCTTCTCAAGCAAGTTATCACCGGTCCACGCAGAAACAGGAACAAACGGCACCTCGTCAACCTTGTAGCCAACCTGCTTAAGCAACGTCTCCACTTCCTTCCTGATCTCCTCATACCTCTCCTTACTCCAGTTCACACTCGCATCATCCATCTTATTAACAGCAACAAGCATCTGACCAACACCCAGCGTAAACGCAAGATACGCATGCTCCCTCGTCTGACCACCAGGACCAATCCCCGCCTCAAACTCACCCTTCCTAGCAGACACCACCAGCACCGCAGCATCAGCCTGCGACGTCCCAGTAATCATATTCTTAATAAAGTCCTTATGACCTGGAGCATCAATGATGGTGAAGTAATACTTATCTGTCTCAAACTTCCAGAACGAGATGTCGATGGTTAGACCGCGTTCTCTCTCCTCTTTGAGTTTATCCATAACCCAAGCGAACTTGAAGCTACCCTTTCCAAGCTTTTCTGCTTCCTCTTCATATTGCTTAATTGTCCGCTCATCAATCGCCTTAGTAAGGTAAAGCAAATGACCCATAAGAGTCGACTTCGGCATTCCCCGGGAAGACAGGTTACACCGCCCGGGGAATATTGCCGTGATCCACGTGCCCTATAACCACCAAGTTCAAATGCGGCTTAGAAGCACTCATGCTAACATCCTCCTAACTCATTCATGCACGCTGATTAATCAAAACTCCACTTTTTTATTTTTTTCGGATATCAAACAAAAGCAGTTCACATCATTAAGCAGCGCCAGAAGAGGTGGATCTGTAACAGCCACCACTGCGGCAATCCGGACAGGAAAAATTAATAAGTGAAACTGCAGGTTAGAATCCACAGGTCAGAGCTCGGCGAGGGGGCGGCATTGCCTAGACGTCCATCAAGATGTTATACGAAGGTGGATGGGCCACCGTACACCCGTTCTGAGTATATTCACGGAAGCCCACCATCCAAGATAAGAATTTATGAGATGGGAAACCCCAAGCAGAACTATACGTTAAGAGCGGACTTGATCATTCAAGAGCCATGCCAGATCACAGATGGAGCACTCGAAGCCCTAAGAATAGCGGTTAATAGGCACCTTACAGTTAGACTCGGACGAGATAACTACTACCTTAAAATCAGACCAAAGCCACACCACATCATACGAGAGAGGAGAATGCTAGCGTTTGCAGGAGCAGACCGGCTGCAAGATGGGATGAGGCTTTCATTTGGGAAGCCTACTTTGCGTGCTGCCAGGGTTAGGGCTGGTCAGGTTATTTGTAGTGTTTGGGCCGTGGATTCTTCTAGGGCTGTGGAGGCTATTAAGAGGGCGTTTTACGTTGGGGGGAGGAAGCTTCCTCGCCCGTCACGCGTAGAGTTTGTTAGGGGGGAGGGTTTACCTTTAGAGTAGCTGTTTGGCTGTGACTGGCCTTTAACCTGCGACCGCGTTTTAATGATTGTTAATTTTCGCGTCCGCAATCGCCAGTAACACATGTCAGTCTGAAGTCCGTTAACGACCCTGTGGGGAACGCAGGCAACGTGGAAGGCAGATGGGTGAAGCCGCCCCTGCTCAGCAGTTCGCCACCGTCCTTAAAGCCTTGCGAAACAGTTAAATGTTTGGTAGGTGTTTGGGGTGCTGGTTTGGCCACGGGGTGGCCTATGGGTGGAGTCTTCGGATGTGGTGCTCCGGGGTCCCCCGAAAGCCCTATTAGAGGCGTATGCCTCTATGACGGGGAAACGCTTGACAGACCAAAACCACATTACCCATAAAAACCCATCAAGCGTGAACCCAACCTACACCAATCCTTCAGGAGTCTTAGTAAGCACGTAACATTACAACTCGGGACTCACGCAGCACGGCGCATGCGGCGTGGGTTCGGATGGGTATGGCGTGGATTCACGTGGCTTTCTGCGAGCTTGGCCGATCGGGAAGCCTTGCGAAGCAGTTAGGTATTTGGTGGTATTTGTGGGTGTTGGTGAGTGAACAGGTGGAGGCTGCCCCGGATGCTCAGCCGCCTAGCGGCCCCAGAGGACGGAACCCTCAGATGAGGGGCTCCCGAGCTCCCCCGATAGCCCACGAGACCACCCAGGCCGATGCGTGGAAAGGAGTAGACACCCACAAAACCCCATCTACCCCAAAACCTGCCCATTCCAGCCTGAGAAGCTAGGAAGGAGCCAGAGTAGCCAAGCTAGACCGTGGAGTGGGGGCGCTAGGGGGACTGAGGTACGTGCAGAGACGCTGTAGACGCAGCTGGCCGCAGCCATTCAGCCCAGTACGCAGCAAACCGCCAGCAATAGCCCACAGCGGAAGCTAGGCTAATGCTCAAGCAGCTAAAAACAGCCACTGATCAGAGTAGCTTGCCACGAGCCGCCGTGACGTGGGCGGAGCAGCGGCTCAAACTAAACAAAAGATATTTAAGTGGTTGCCCTGTTAAACTCGTTTGGAAATAAAATTTAAATAGCCCTCCACCATACTTTAAACTCAAACCTACTTAGTCCTCATTCTTAACAGGAAGAGCTAGAAGTGAGTAATATGCTGACTGACGAGCAGTTAACCGAGAAAATCAATCGCCTTCGAAAGGAGGGAACATTACCTCCCCTTATAATAGACCAGCTAGAGCAGAAACTGAAGGAGCGAGCTGAAGTACGCGACCTCACCCCGCAGGAACTAGACGAGATAATACAGGAAGTGAAAAAATCATACTTGAAAAATTTAATAGAGCCGGAGGAGGCTGTAGGGACCGTTGCCGCACAGTCTTTAGGTGAGCCCGGGACTCAAATGACTCTTCGGACGTTTCATTATGCTGGTGTTGCTGAGTTGAATGTTACGTTGGGTTTGCCTCGTTTGATTGAGATTGTTGATGCTCGTCGTAATCCTTCGACTCCCATGATGACCATTTTTTTGGATGAGGAGTGTAGGTTTGATGCTGAGAAGGCGCGGGAGGTTCAGCGGCGTATTGAGATGACTAAGGTTGAGGGTGTGGCTTCGAGTGTGGAGATTGATCGGATTACGGGGCAGATCGTGATTAATCTTGATCCTGAGTTGTTGGAGGATAAGGGGTTAAGTGTGGAGGATGTTGTTAGGAGGCTTGCTGGTCTTAGGAAGGGTGATGTGGATTATGATGGTTTTACTGTTTATTTGTCTCCGAAGTGTGAGAGTTTGATCGATCTTTATAAGCTGGTTGAGCGTGTGAGGGGTGTTGCTCTTAAGGGTATTGCTGGCGTGGAGAGGGTGGTTCTTAAGAGGGAGGCTAATGGGGAGTATGTTCTTTATTCGGAGGGTACGAATTTAGCTGAGGTTTTGAGGGTTCCGGGTGTGGATGTGACCAGGACTTTTAGTAATCATATTCATGAGGTTGCTTCTGTTTTGGGTATTGAGGCTGCTAGGAACGTGATTGTGCGTGAGGCGTTGGGTGTTTTGGAGGAGCAGGGTCTTGATGTGGATGTTAGGCATATTTTGCTGGTTGCTGATTTGATGACGATGGGTGGTGAGGTTCAGCAGATTGGGCGGCATGGTGTTAGTGGTGAGAAGGAGAGTGTGTTGGCGAGGGCTGCGTTTGAGACGACGGTGAAGCATCTTGTTGAGGCGAGTGTTAGGGGTGAGGTTGACCCGCTTAGAGGTATTACTGAGAATGTGATTATTGGGCAGGTTATCCCTGTTGGTACGGGTGCTGTTGAGTTGCTGGTTTATCGCGAGAGGCGGTCGGGGGGCTAAGGTTTTGGATTTGAATAGGGCTATTCAGGTGGCTGTTAGGTCGGGGAAAGTTAGGATGGGGTTCAGGGAGGCTGTTAGGCTTTTGAAGACTGGTGGCGCCAGGTTGATCGTGCTTTCCGGGAATTGCCCTGAGGAGTTGAGGGATGAGGTTGTGTATTACTGTAGGCTTGCTGGTGTTCCTTTCATCGTGTTTCCTGGGTCGAGTTGGGATTTGGGTGCTGTTTGTGGTAGGCCGCATATGGTTGCGGTGTTGACGGTTCTTGACCCTGGTGATTCCGACATTGTTGAGTTGGCTGGTAGGGGGTGAGTGTGGTTGGCTGGTTACGGGGTTAGGTTGACGGCTGAGGAGCTTAGGTACATTGCCCTTTTCGAAACTTTGACTGGTGCAACGGCGAAGGATTGCGTGATTGACCCTGAGGATGGCAGGTTGATTTTTGTCATTAAGCAGGGGAATCTTGGGATGGCTATTGGGCGGCGCGGCGCTAACATTAAGAAGGTTCGTAGCGTTTTGGGGAGGAACGTTGAGGTGGTTGAATATGCGGATTCCCCTGCCGCCTTCATCCAGAATTCTCTTGCACCTGCAAGGGTGAAGTCCGTCCACATCACCGAGAAGAAGGATGGTAAGAAGATTGCTATTGTGAGCGTGGATCCCAGGGATAAGGGGTTAGCTATAGGTAAGAACGGGCGGACTATTGCGAGGGCGCGGCTGCTTGCCAAGCGCCATTTCGGCATAGAGGATGTTATAGTGAGTTAGTTTTGGTTTGGCTGGTGTTTTCCTAGTAAGGCTGCTCTTGCCTGTGGGTTGTGGTTTCGTGTCGTCTTGGCCGGTTTGACTTGTCTGGATGTGCGGGGGTTCTTCGTGGAGAGGTACGTGTCGTTTCTGGTGGATCTTCTTGAGAGAGCGCGGGTTAGGCTGCTGCGTGAGTGGCGTGGTGAACGCGGGGTTGTGGGGGTTAACGTTAAGGGGGATGAGACGAGGGGGTTTGATTTTAGGGTTGAGGAGTACTTGGTGAGGGAGATTAGGGGAAGGTGGGGGAGGGTGGGTTTCTTCGCGGAGGAGGAGGGGGAGGTAGAGGGGGAGGCGCCGTTCTTCGTGCTGGATCCTGTTGATGGCTCAACGAACTTCCTGAGGAGGGTCGGGGTTTGCTCCATTTCTGTTGCCGTGGCGGAGGAGCCTTACTTGGAGAGCGCGCGTGTGGGGGTGGTTAAGAACGTTCTTTCGGGTGAGACGTACCATGCTGTTAAGGGTGGGGGGGCGTTCCTCGACGGGGTTCCGATCGCGCCGTCAAACACCGTTTCCCTTGATGGCGCCGTCGTCGGAGTCGACCTAGACTTTCCGGATAAGGAGGATTTAAGGAAGGTTCTCCCGTTAATGCTTAGGGCTAGGAAGATTAGGAAGGTTGGAAGTAACGCCTTGGAGATCTCCTACGTCGCCCATGGCGGCTACGACGCGTTCGTCGACGTCAGAAACTTGTTGACGTGTGAAAGCTTCCTGGCGGCTAAGGTTATCCTTGAGGAGGCGGGGGGAAAGGTGACGGATGAGAGGGGGGCCCCCATAAGGGGGGAGATAAGGCTGGAGAAGAAGTGGAACATTATTGCGGCGGCCAACTCCACGCTGCACGGCGAGATACTGGCTGTTCTGCGGGGAGGCAGGGTTCCCCTCCGGTTTTAGGTTTCCTCCGCCTGCTCCCCGGGCTCCGGGAGCCTCACCAGGATTTCCAGTTTGCAGTCTTCGGGTATTTCCACAGTCTGCCTCCATTTTTCCCCTATCGAGACCATGAAGAATATCCCAACGATCTTTGACCCTGCCTTCTCCGCCATTTTAAACAGTGCCTTTTGAGTTTCACCTGTCCGGATTATGTCGTCAACTATCAGCACGTTGTCCTTGGGGGAGAGGGCGTTCTTAGGGACATAGAGGGTCATTATCATCCCTGAAAAGGAGGGGATGTACGTTTCCTCGATGAACTTGTCTATGCCCACTTCGCGCTCCCTTTTCGCGTAGACGAGCCTTGCGTCGAGCACGTTGGCCACGTGGGCTGCGATGGGTATGCCGTCGACGGCGGCCGTGAAGACGGCGGTTACCTCCTCATTGGAGAACTTGCCTGCGACAACCTTGGCGATCAGCCTTAGGAGAAGCGTGTCGCTTAGGAGCGCGGTGTTGTCAAAGTAGCCCCGCTCGTCGAACCTTATCCTCCTCACTATCTCCTCCTCTAGGCTGAACTTCTCATTGAAGAGCTTAAACAGCTCCTCCGCCCTGTTCCTGCTTGGGAGCACGTGGCCTTTAACGTAGCGGTTAAGGACTGTTATGGGTAAACCCGTAAGGTCGTGGAGCTCCTCGTACGTGTACCTTTCCTTTAGGAGCTTAAGGAGCTCGACTGCCTCCATACGTCTTTGAAGATCCAGCACGTGCGTCTCCTTAATCAAAGACCTCACCTTTCCCTCCACGGTTCAGGTTTAATATGTTACTAAGCATTTTTTACTTTTGCCTTAAACGTAACAAAGTAGGCGCAGGTTCGAGGGGCCGTATGCCACGTAAACGTTAAAGCTGAACCCCCTGGAAACGGGCAGGTTGAAGCTCACAGGTTCTCGCCCAAGTACTGGCCTCTGTACCCCTCCGTCTCCTCCCCGATCCTGATGAAGGTCAACTGCACTATCCTCGCCCCCTGCTCCACGGTGAAACCGTACGGGTTGCCGACGACCATTAACGCCTCGCTCCTCCCATAGTATCCCGCGTCGAAGACGGCGCATGCAACCATCACACCGCACCGCAGCAGGGACGATCTGGGCGCTCCAAACGCGACCATGTCCCTAGGTAAACTGATGACCTCGTTGAAGACCACCTTGTAGGCTCCCGGATCCAAGAAGTAGACTCCATCCCTCGCCTCCACCCTACGCACCTCCGAAATCTTCCTGTTCACGTTTGAGAAGTCAACCCGCCCAGCACCCGTAAACATGTAAATGTCTTTGAGGGAAAGGTCAAACCCGTTAGGCGTAACCTGAACGTCCAAGTCTATGGCTCCCCTGATCAGCTCCCCTCTAAGGATCAACTCTCTTATCTCGCGCCCGCTAAGCACGCTTCCCCCACGCGGCATGTGCACCTCCACCCTTACCCGATGGCCACCGCTAACGGCTGCCTGACGGTGGGAGACCAACGAAAAAGTGCGTTAGTGTTTCCCACATCTACTTCTCTCTATTATTACTTTCCAGTTATTACTTTCCAGCTGAACATGCAGGTTCAACCATCCCAGAGAGGAAATGGTTTATGTGGCGGGTCTGGAGGGATTCCCCCGGGTAACCCGTTTTGAACCCTCGCCCTCCGGCTTTCCCCAAGGAAAAACCTAAGCTTTCCTTCCGAAGGCCGGCGCCCGTAAGCGCGCCTAGACGCTTTTCCCGGCTAGGCCACAGACCCGCCCACCTTAAAGTGGTAAGGGAGTCGTAATAAACTTTTTCGGCTACCAAGGGGGGAAGGTGGAGAAGCCAGGCGACCCTAGCGACGTTTAAATGTACGGCGGTGTTTAAATGTACATTCCCTCGCCCCTCTGTTCTCCCTCCCTCTCTTCCTGCTGCCTTATTATTTTCTCTATTTCCTCCTCTATCTCTTTCGCGTCCTGAATTAGGCTTTCGGTTTCAACGGGAAGGCCATAATTGCTCCTTAAAATGTCCACGGCGACGGCTGCAGCCCTCGGGTCAGGCCGCCCCCTCTCAGCGAAGGGCAAGATCGCTATCGCTGGAAAGTCGTTTAGCTCAAAGTACGCCAGCATTAAAGCTAAGGGGCCGAAGACGCTTAGTCCCTCCTCCAGGAACGCAGCGTTAAGCTTTAAGGCTTCCCTGTAGCCAGCCCTAGTGGCCACAACCCTGAACTTTTCATCCCCTCGTTTAAACCTGCTATCAAGCCCACCGATCATCACCGCCCTGCCAACTCCCTCCCTTAAAGCCCACTCCACGATGGCCTCCGCAAACTCCCTCTGCTCAACCCTATAGGGCAACACCCTAGGGAAGACCACCACGAACCTTTCATACTTGAAGATCTCAAAGGGAAGCGTGAGCCCTCCATCCTCAAACCATACAAATGGAGGCATAAGGTCCGTCTCGATGAAGCCAACCCTTTCAAAGTCAAGGTTCTTCACTATGTGCCTGATGGCGATGTAGCCTGTCTCCCCGATCACACTGTGAAAACCGGTTATGAGCACGCAGCCCCTGAAGTCCTCCTGCTTTTTAAAGCGAAACTTCACACCCATCTTGGATCAGCCTTCCATCAAGAAAATGGGCTCCAACCCTTTTAAGCAGTCCCCCTTCACAGTTAGACAGGGGCAACACCACACGCTAACCCTATCTGCTTCTCCTCAAAATTAAAGGTTTCCCCCGAAAAACCGGTTTTAAAACCTCCTTGAAACCCTCCACTCAAATCCGGCTTAGCACTTACATCTACCTTCGAACGCAGCCTTAATTACCCTCCGTTCTCCCCCGCTTCCTAACCTGCAAGCGAAAAGTTTAAGCCGGAGGGCCCCGCTTAAAAGACCGGGAACCAGCAGTCTCCCCAGCATCAACCCTCCCAGTTGAACCACCCCCTAGCGAGAATCACCGAAAACAGCCTTAAAAAAGGTAATATTTAAATACTTACTTTTAATGTCTCATCCTAAAAGCCATAGAGATGGTGAAACATGGGGAAAAAGGCGCCCAGAGGAGAATACGCGGCGCGTCCGCTTGCAAAAAAGCGGAAAAAGTTCAGGTGGAGCGACATATACTATAAGAGAAGGATGCTAAGACTTAAGGTTAAAGTCGACCCTCTTGAAGGCGCCCCTCAAGCTCGCGGAATCGTTATAGAAAAGGTCGGCATTGAGGCCAGGCAACCGAACTCTGCCATAAGGAAGGCGGTTAGGGTTCAACTTGCGAAGAATGGTAAGCAGATAACGGCTTTTCTCCCTGGCGATGGCGCGTTAAACTTCGTCGATGAACACGACGAGGTGATAGTTGAGGGTATAGGTGGAGCTAAGGGGCGTTCTATGGGTGACATTCCAGGAGTGAGATGGAAGGTAATTAAGGTTAACGGCGTATCGCTTGAAGCTCTCTTGATGGGTAAGAAGGAGAAGCCTATTAGGTGAGAGGGGGTACCGTGAGTAAGAGGCAGGCAAGCGGAGAAGAAGGAAGGCGGCAGAAAGGTGGAAGCAAAGGGAAAGTGGAGGAGGGCGGAGAGGGAAGGCGGGAAGAGGGGGAAGTTCTTCAGCCTCAAATTAAGATCTTTGGTTTATGGGATACTTCTAACATTGAGGCCCGTGATCCGGGGATTAGGCAGTACATAAACCTTAAGCCGATCCTTGTTCCCCACACGGGGGGGCGGCATGAGCATAGGCGCTTCATGAAGGCTAGGGTTCCGCTTGTTGAGCGCCTTGCGAATAAGCTTATGAGGCCGGGTGAGAATACGGGGAAGAAGGTGAAAGCGTTGAACATAGTGAAGAACGCGTTTAGGCTCGTAGAGCTTAAAACAGGGGAGAATCCCATTCAAGTATTAGTGCGTGCTATAGAGAACACTGCTCCTAGAGAGGAGACTACTAGGATTAGTTACGGCGGCGCAATATACTTTACCGCGTGTGATGTGGCGCCTATGAGGCGCGTGGACCTTGCACTGAGATTCCTAACGGAGGGTGCTAGGAAGAAAAGTTTTGGTAATAGGAAAACAATCGACGAGTGCTTGGCTGAGGAGATAATGTTGGCTGCAAGTAATGATCTTAGAAGCTACGCGGTGAAGCAGAGGGACCAGATAGAGCGTATCGCCCTTTCAGCCCGTTGAGTCCGCCGCAAACTTTCCTTTCCCCTTCTGTTCTCACCTTATTAAGCTGCCAAAGATGATTAAAAATGAAGTATGTTGTTGATACTAGCGTTCTGGTAGGGTCAGGGATAACTAAAGAGGTGGAGTCGGGGAGGCTAGGTGACAACGTCGAAATAATCATTCCCAACGTTGTACTGGCCGAAATAGAGTACCAAGCTAACATGGCTAAAACCACGGGTTTCCACGGGCTCGAGGAGCTGAGGAAACTTAGGGCGCTTGAAAGGGAAGGGAGGATCACGCTTAGAATTACCGGCGAACGGCCTAACCTTCAGCAGATACGGCTTGCCCCCGGAGGCGAGCTAGACAATTTAATCAGGAGGGAGGCGGAGAGGCACGGGGCAACCCTTATCACAAGCGATCAGATCCAGGCGGCAATGGGGGAAGCGGAAGGTATAAGCGTGATCCTGCTGAGGGAAGCTGAGAGGCCTAAGCGGAGGATACAAGACTACTTCTTGGAGGATTCTCTTTCGGTCCATCTAAAAGAGGATGTCCCTCCCATGACGAAGAGGGGGAGGCCGGGAAGTTGGAGGCTGGAAAGGCTTTCGGACACGCCTGTCACCAGGAAGGAGCTCGAAGAGCTCGCTTCACAGATAGTTGAAGAGGCCAGAACGTCCCCTGGATGCTTCATAGAAATAGATGAGGAGGGAGCTGCCGTCATCCAGTTAAGGGAGTACCGTATAGCGATAACTAGGCCTCCGTTCTCGGAGAGGATGGAAATAACTGCTGTCCGTCCCCTCCTTAAAGTGACGCTGGAGGATTACGCCCTCTCAGATAAGCTTAAGGAGCGGCTACGGGAGGAGGCCGAGGGAATCCTGATCGCTGGAAAGCCCGGAGCCGGAAAGTCGACTTTCGCGAGCGCGCTGGCGGAGTTCTACCAAAGGCAGGGTAAAATCGTCAAGACACTAGAGAAACCCAGAGACCTGCAGGTTGGACCGGAAATAACACAATATACCGCTTTGAAGGGTGACATGGAGCGGACAGCAGACGTTCTCTTACTGGTAAGGCCCGACTACTGCGTTTACGATGAGCTCAGGAAGACCAGGGACTTCCAGGTCTTCGCGGATCTAAGGTTTGCAGGTGTAGGCCTCATAGGGGTTGTCCACGCGTCGAAGCCGATAGACGCCATTCAACGTTTTATAGGTCGAGTTGACCTCGGCTTGATATGCAGGGTGATCGACACTGTCATCTTTATAGAAGACGGGGAAGTATCCCAGGTTCTCTCCTTACATATGACGGTTAAGGTGCCTACCGGGATGACCGAGGCAGACTTGGCGAGACCCGTAATAGAGATAAGGGATTTCGAGACCGGTGAGCTACAATACGAAATCTACACGTTTGGCGAGCAAACAGTCGTAGTTCCAATCTCACCAAGAACCTTCAGGAAGGCTAGGAAGCGATCTCGAAGGAGAAAGGCGAGCTTTGAAGTTCCCGTAGATGTTGAAGTAAGGAAAAAACACGTAGTTCTCCTCTTACCCGACGATTTCTCAGGGAAAACGGTGGACATTTACGCCGATGATGATTATCTTTTCACGTTGAAGGCGGACGGCTCGGGTAAAATCAAGCTGAGAAAGAACACAAGCTACGGCGAGTTAATTAGCAAGGTGCTGGGTGAGGGACGGAGAATCCACGCTAAAACGTAACCCTTAATAACCCCTTAAAAATAGCCCCTCCAATAGCCCCTCCGCTTATCATGCCACTCCCCCTCCTCAATTGTTTAGGAGCAGTCTCCTTTTCGGAATATTTTTATAGCTTCTTTCGTTCTGGGTCTGTGAGGGAGGCTGGTGGTTGCGTAGGGATGGCTAGGCGGAGAAGGTATGGTTTAGGCGTTTTATTGCTGGTTTTCATAATTGGCGTGCTGGTTGGCGCCCTAGCCATTTACGCGTCTGTTCAATACAGGCTGATTAGCGTTGGAGGGACGGTGAGCTCTGTCGAGTTAACGTTTGTTTATAGCAGCGAAAAACAAGGGTGGATTGAGGAGGCTGAAAGCGGGTTTGAAAAATGGTTTGAATCAACGTTTTTTATCGATGTGAAGTGCAACTTCATCCCGATGGGAAGCAAGGAAAGTGTAATGCAGATTGTTAACGAGGAACTGCACCCTGTAGCGTGGAGCCCGGCATCATCCATATGGGTGCCTCTCCTAAATGAGAAGTGGAAAAGCTCTCATGGCAGCTTTCTAGTTGGCGAGGGCGACGTTAAGCCGCTAGTTATTTCTCCAGTAGTTTTAGCAACGTGGAATAACAGCTTCTACCAGCAGCACCCCTTCAAAGGAATCAGAGATCTAAGGGAGATCGCCTTAACCGATCCCGACGGCGGGGCCGGAGACTTAAAGTACGGACACACCAATCCTCACCTGTCAAATAGCGGAGCATGCATAGTTCTCCTCGAGTTCGCGGTAGCAGCCGGCAAGGACCCCGACAAGCTAACTCTTTTTGACGTGGCAAACCCTCAAGTGCAAGCATGGGTGAAACCCCTAGAGGATGAAGCCGTCCAGTACGGCAAGAGTACAGGCTTTTTCGGCGACTGGGCCGTGGAAGGGGGGCCAAAGGCGATATCAGTCTTCGCCGTCTACGAAAACGTCGTTATCGAAAAGTCTAAGGAGGCAAAGCAGGTCTGGGGCGACTCGTTAATAGCCGTCTACCCGGAGGAAGGCGTGATCTTATCGGATCACCCCTTCTGCATCCTTAACGCGCCATGGGTTACACCCCTCCAAAGGTTTGCAGCCGAGAAACTTTACGAGTACTTGATGAGACCTGAAGTCCAGAATGAAGCCCAGAAATACGGTTTTAGACCCGCAAACCCCTCAGTCCCCCTTGACACGAATATATTTAACCCCGAAAACGGGGTCAACGCCACGCTGCCCCGAGTACTGCCTCCACCCCCAGGATACGTACTGGAGGCCGTGGTATCTGCCTGGGATGCCGTGAGAAATCAGGGGGTTAAATAGTTGAGCTCCAGCAGAGAGAAAGGCGGAAAAACGAGGGTTGCCACCTACCACGCGTTAGAATCGGTTTTCTCGGCTAGATGGTTCCTCCTCCTTAGGGACTCACTTATAATTTTAGCCATCATCGTCCTCTTACTAGCACCAATCCTTTACCTCGGGAAGTACGCAATAACAGACTGGTGGGAAATCGACTTCAACGTGTTTAACCATCCTGTAATCCACTCGACCAGGTGGGAGGCAATAAAGAACAGTTTAATTTTGTCTTTTAAGCTAGCACTCTACGCCACCCTAATCGACGTCGCCCTCGGAATCCCTGTTGCCATCGCACTGCAGAAGGACATTCCAGGACGACGCATCCTAGACACCCTCGTCAACGTCCCCCTCGCTACGCCAACGAGCGCCCTCGGCTTCGCCACGTTGATCTTTTGGGGGACCCGGGCTGGCATCGGCGGCATTCTAGGCCTTCAGACAGGTTTATTTAGCCTCGACGAGCTCGTCGGCGGGAACATTTTCGGCTTTCCTCCGCTACTTTTGCTAGCCCACGTCTCCTTCACCTTCCCATACATTGTTCGTTCGGTGTCAGCCGTACTTGAAGGAATAGATGTGACGTATAGTGAAGCAGCCCAGACCCTTGGGGCCAAAAGCTTCACAAGGTTCCGCACAGTAACCCTCCCCCTAATGGCTCCAGGGGTCTTCGCAGGGGCGATTCTGGCGTTCACCAGAAGCCTAGGGGAGACAGGGGCTTCAATAATAGTTGCAGGCGTCTTCGTTACGGCGCCAATCTTAGTTGTAGAGTGGAAAGCCGAGGTCCTAATAGCGTCCGCCGCCTTTCTAAGCATAATACTTGTCGTCTTGGCATGCATCTCTATCTTCGTTTTCAGAAAGCTGATGGGTGCCGCCTTCGCAAGGGCACTCTAGGGGATGATGGAGATGCGGAGGAGGCAGATGTCGAAGGCTGTCAGAAGGATCGACGCGATCCTGTCCTCTAAGCCTGTTAAGCTTTTAGGGTACTCGTTGGTGTTCCTCGTCTTAACGCTAGTCGTTTTTGCGCCCATCTTCTATGTTTTCTATTACACTTGGAGGTGGTGGAACTACTCCCCCTATACCTATGACGTGACGGCGGGTGTTCAATACCAGTTTTTCTATTCACCACAAAACGTTTATGAGAGATTCATTGAAAGCCTAATAAACTCCCTTTTAATTGCGGCATCCGTGACGCTGATCGACATCGGTGTAGGAATACCAATCGGCTTCTTCCTTGTTAGGAGAAAGCTTCCAGGAATAACTGTTTTGGACACTTTAACAAACGTCCCTTTAATAATTCCCTCCTCGGCGCTAGGCTTCGCCGTTTACCTTCTTTGGGGCTCTCCTAAAGGCTTCTCCCTGATTCAACCGGGATTATGGCTTATAATGCTCACACACGTGGTTTTCACGTCACCGTACGTGATAAGGTCGGTGTACGCGCAATTACTGAATTACGACGTCTCCCTCGAAGAGGCGGCGAGGGTTCTAGGTGCCTCCCCATTAAAGGCATTTACAACCGTCACGTTACCGGTGATTAAGCCGGGAATAATATCCGGCGCAATTCTAGCCTTCACCAGAAGCTTAGGAGAGACGGGAGCAACCCTAGTCGTCATGGGCCCCGCCAGAACGGTTCCAGTCCTGGTCGTTGACCTAGTGGAGCAGCAATTATGGCCTGCTGCCGCCCTAGCGTCATCCATCCTCATGCTGATCTCATTTATCTTTACGATAACCTTTAACTATCTCAGCGCAAGAACTTAACATTTAACCGCTAACCAGAGACCTTCCTCTTTAAGGCGCATCCTCCCACTAAAAGAATTATTTTATTTGCCCCCATAACTGTTTATACGGCGTCCCCCATCAAGACCGACTAAAGCGTGAGAGGTGCTAAGTTGGACATTAAAGGTAAAAGCGTCCTCGTCACTGGCGGATGCGGCTTCATAGGAAGCCACTTGGTAGACAGACTGGTTGAAAAGGAGTGCAATGTCACCGTGCTAGACGACCTTTCCAGCTCCACGACTGAGTACCTCGAACCTCACCGCAGGGAAGGTAAAGTCAACGTTGTGGTCGGAGACGTATGTGACTATAACATGGTTAAGAAGTGCGTGGAGGACGTTGACGTTGTCTTCCATTTCGCGGCTCAAGCAGACGTTAGGAGAAGCGTGCTAGATCCTCGTACAGACTTTAATGTGAACGTTCATGGTACTGTAAACGTGCTCGAAGCAATGCGGAACAGCGGTGCTGAGAAGATCATATTTGCTTCAAGTGGTGGAACGCTTTACGGCGTCGCTAAAAGGATGCCGACGCCGGAGGACACCCCTCCCGCCCCTATTAGCCCCTACGGCGCCTCGAAAGCCTCGTCTGAAATGTATCTTTCAGCGTACCATGCATGTTATGGAATATCAGCCATATCATTAAGGTACGCTAATATAATTGGGCCTCGCTCAACCCATGGTGTCATATATGATTTCTACTGGAAGCTTAAGAGGAACCCGAAGCGGCTTTTAATACTTGGCGACGGAAGCCAAAGGAAATCGTACATGTACATTTCCGACTGTATCGATGCCACATTACACATAGCGGAAAAAGTGGATTGCTTTGAAGTGTTCAACGTAGGGTCTGAAGAGTGGCTTTCAGTAAAGGAGCTGGCGGAGCTAACCGTTAAAGAGTTGAACCTCAAAAACGTAGAATTCCATTATACCGGTGGAAAGCAGGGATGGTCCGGGGATGTCCCCTTAGTTCTCTTGGATGTTTCTAAATTGAAGAAGATCGGCTGGACGCCCAAGGTTACAATAGAGGAAGGTGTAAAGAGATATGTAAGGTGGCTGGTTGAGCGCTTTGGGAGTATTTGAAGCATTTCAATGAATGGGGAGAAGGACGTGAAGTGTGCTCGTTGCGGCAAATGCTGCCATGAAACTGAAATGCTTCTTTCACGAAGAGACATAGAGAGGCTAGAAAAGAGAGGCTATAGGAGAAGCGATTTCGCCGTAAGGCTGCCTAATGGACTATACCAGCTTAGGAACGTCAATGGTGTATGCTACTTCTTTAAGGATGGTTTATGCAGCGTCTACAAGGATAGGCCTGAAGGTTGCAGATATTACCCTGTAATATTATCGGAAAATGGCAGGCGCTGCATCCGTGATCCCCTCTGCCCTAATAGCAAAACGGTTTCCAAAGAAGAATTGAAAAGGATTTGCATTAAACTTAAACGGCTCTATAAGGAAATACTTTCGTTTACTCTTCAGGGGTAGGCACTTCTATTGTTTCTCCGTTAACTTTCAATGTGACGTGTATGGGGAGCCCCTCCCTCAGAGACTCTGATATGACGCAGTACTTCCTAAAAACCTTAATGCACCATTCTAAGTTTTCCAAGTCTTCTTCGCTCATAGAAGAATGGAACGCCTCCACCTCAACGTCCACTAAGCCGATACGTACCATTCCCTTCTTACGAACATACCTTCCCCTAACTTTAACGTTAACCTTTTCAATGGGTACACCAAATTTTCGCGCTGCATATACGAATGACGATGCGGTGCACCCCCCTATCGAGACAAGCAGGTAGTCTGCAGGGTTAGGTGCGGAATCGTGCCCCTCAGGTTCAAGTTCATCCATGTAAAACTCGGAGAAATCAGCTACTTTAACCTCAAAAAGGAAATCCCTAAGCCACCGCAGGTCAACCTCGAAGACCTTTAACTTCCCCCGCCCCATAAGGAGGCCCCTTGCTTGTTTTGATGGATAAAATTCCCGATCAAACCCATCTTTTCAAAAATAAATCTTTTCCTTTCCTCCAATGGTTCTTCCAATTTAATAGCCTACTTAATCTCTTTAGCGCTCTTTTAGTATTCCATTGCTTTTCTCATGCCTTCATTACTTCCCCTCTAATCTAAGATTTCCTAGGGAAACAAAAAGCTTTTATGAATGAATTCATGTGTCAAGAATTGAGGTAAAACGTTGGAAGAGCGTTGTGACCTTGAGAACGCTAAAGCGTGCCATGCTTGAAATATGTAAAAGCATTTCTGATTGCATCGAAAACATAAATGACGACGAAGTTGACCAACTAGTTAATCTGCTGATTGAAGGGTGGAAGAACTCCAAGAGAATTTTCATTACTGGAGCAGGAAGATCGGGGCTTATGGGACGGGCGTTTGCCATGCGCCTTATGCATCTAGGCTATGATGTCTTCGTCGTGGGCGAGACGATAACCCCCGCCCTAAGAGAAGGCGACATACTTATCGCAATAAGCGGGTCTGGAAGGACAAAACTTGTCGTGGAGACGTCTAAGATAGCAAAGGAGGACATTAGGGCTAAAGTTATAGCTATTACGTCTTATCCCGACTCTCCACTGGGAAGAATAGCCGATCATGTTGTGGTGGTTAAAGGACGCACTAAGTACTCTTTGAGAGATGATTACATCTCCAGACAGATAAAGGGTGAACACTCGCCCTTAACCCCCCTAGGAACTCTTTTTGAAAGCAGTGTTCTAGCGTTCCTAGATGGCCTCATCGCCGAGCTAATGGAGAAAACAGGGAAGAGAGAAGAGGATCTCTTAAAGCAACATTCCACACTGGAATAAATATTTCCTTATGGCAATTATCTTTTCAAGAGATTATTTACGGGATCCTAAATGTGTTACCTAAACCTATGATTAATACTGGCTGCCTACATTTCTCAAGTAGCGACTTCACGGCATCCTTCGCTTTTTCCACAGCCCTCCTCAAGTCTTCATTCATTTCTTCAGCGAGCTCTTTTTCTGAAAGCTTTATTAAAATCGAAATTACAGGGAGCCTCTTCCTCGCTACTATTTTTTCAATTTGATATTTTAATGGTTCAGGGGCGGCCGCTACACCTATCGCCTGGCTCATTGCACCGCTTTTCTCTCCTTCCATCTTCACCTGCGCGTTCACTATGATTATGAGTGGTTCCCCCAGCCTACGCACTTCTCTAACGACGACCTCTCCCATATTTTTCCCGGTTCTCGCTCCAGGACCTTTCGGCTTAATGATCACTATCTGCTTGTTGTGGTCGCGTTTCTCCGCAATCAAAACTTCACCATCCACTTTTACGTCCTCTGCTCCCTCCATCATTTCGTACGCGGTAAGCGCTCCCACACCACACCCCATGGGTAATGATCCCTGGAGGTACGTTTTTACCGCGTTGAAGCTCCTTTCAGCTTCCCTCTTCAGGAAATGCAGCTGTGTTAGTGCTTGCACTAAAACTGTTAAATTCCTAGACTTTACCCCCGTAAAGTAAAAATGCTTCACTACCTTGTATATTCTATTTAGCCTAGAGGCCTCTAGGAAAACTTGCTTCATGTTCGCCTTAAGCTCGCTGTCCGCTTGAGGAATTAAAAGGTCTATTTTCCTCTCTACTTGTTCGCTGGCTGCTTCTAGAATCTGTTTTAACCTTTCTATGGAGCCAACAGGTTCGTCACCAACTGGAGGAACGATGAAAAAGTTGGTTAACGTTTCATAGTGTGGTTCAACATCTTGCCAGCTTGCTCCAATTTTTTTGATTTCTTCCTTGATGATTCTCTTTACATCAGAAACTTCTTCTTCTAATTGCTTCAGAAACCTTTTCAGGTCTCTGAACTCGAAAAAGAAGACCAGCTCTTGCCGGTAGCCTGCGAGGAAGCATATAAGGAAAAGGATTAAGTAGCTTAAAGCGTAAACGATGAATTGGTTGTTTAGCTCATTCATTTACCTTTCACCTTCATTTGCTCCCTGATTTGGGTTAATCTTTGCAGCAGTAACTCTATCTTCTCTCTTTTCTGTTTTAGAAACGTGATTAAGCGGTCTATTTCATCTAGGTCTAAAGTGATCTGTGACGTTATTGCTGAATAATCAACATTCTCCTGATCATACATTGTCCTGTTAAAAATTGACTTAAAGAGTCTTGCTACCTTTCTTCGTGTTACGATCATTTTTTCCAGAGCGCTCAATCCCTTGTCGGTTATGTAGTACCTTTTCTTCATACGGGGCGTGTCCTCCCCCCGCACCCAAACACCCTTTACCAATCCTTCCTCCTCTAACTTTTTAAGCACAGGGTAAATACTTCCACTAGTAGACTTCAGCCATCCATCAGTACAGTTCCGTATACGCTTCATCAACTCGTATCCATGGGTAGGCTTTTGACTGAGGGTGAGTAAAACCATGAACTTTGTAATGCTCTCCTTAGCCTTCTCTACCCATATCTCATCATCATTACCTGTAGGCAACTAATCACCCTAGATTCCTCAAAACCTTCTTGGTCAGACCTCTTACTTTCACCTAGCGGTAAATTTAAAAGGATATTTAAATATGTTGCTGTTAGATATAATCGCAACTGCTCATAATATTATTACAGCGCCTTTACAGCGCCGCCTCAGGTGACGTGAATGAAAATAGTCGAAGTGAGAAACCTAACAAAGGTTTACAATGGGAAAGTTTTAGCGCTTGACAAAGTGAGTTTTGAAGTGGAGGAAGGAGAAATATTTGGGTTCTTAGGGCCGAACGGTGCCGGTAAAACGACGACGATCCACATTCTATGCACACTTATTTCACCCACAAGCGGCTTAGCCAAGGTTTGTGGTTTCGACGTCACGAAGAACCCAGACGAGGTAAGAAAAAGAATAGGTTTTGTTCCCCAAGATATAAGCGTCGACGACGACTTAACTGCAAGAGAGAATTTAGAGCTCCACGCTAAATTATATCATATGTCTAAGCATGAGCGTGAAAGGAAAATAGACGAGGTTCTCGAATTGGTTGGGTTATACGAGCGAAGCAACCATCTAGTGAAAACCTTTTCTGGGGGTATGCGGCGTAAGCTTGAAATAGCTGAAGGACTGCTTCATAGTCCAAGCGTGCTTTTCTTAGATGAGCCAACAATAGGCCTCGACCCGTCAAGTAGGCTCTCTATATGGGAGCAATTAAAGGAGTTAAATAGGGAAGGGGTAACCATATTCCTGACAACCCATTACATGGATGAAGCTGATAGGCTCTGTGACCGCATCGCCATAATAGATTTTGGTAAAATTAAGGCGGTGGGCAGCCCTAATGAGCTTAAAAGGAGCGTGGGGGGAGACGTCCTCTTACTCCGCTCCAACGGTGACAACCTCCTCATGGAGCACCTAGCCAATCTTTCATTTATTGGAGAAATAACCCCTGTAAACGGGCTGTTACGGATAACCGTTAAAGACGGAGAAAAGGCGATACCGATCATATTCGAGGAGGCTAAAAGAATTGGAGTAACCATTGAAAGCGTCTCTCTGAGTAAACCATCCCTAGACGATGTTTTCGTCAAATATACTGGAAGAAGTTTGAGGGAGGAAAAGATCGATAAAATAGAGCGGTATAAGCAGTACATGTTGATGAGGAGAAGGAGAAGACGGTAGAAGGTGGTATTTTGCTGAAGGAAGCATGGTACATCTGTGAAAGGGAGCTTAAGCACTTCACTAGGATGCGTGTTCAAATAATCTCAAGCATAGCTACACCGGTGATATGGCTCGTCTTCTTCGGGTACTCAATGAGTATGATGCCTCTTGGCTTTGGCGGTTTAGGCGCCATCATTGGAGGCGAAAGAAACGTCATGGTTCAATTGTTCATCGCCAGCCTAAATTTACCCCAACCGTTAGGGTTGATCCTCTCTAATCGGTTGGAAATCTCATACTTGGATTTCTTTTATTCGGGCGTTATAGCTGTAACCGTGATGTTCGCATCCATATTTAATGGTTTATCGGTGATTTGGGATAAACGCTTCGGCTTTCTCAATAAGCTTCTCGTTGCACCCATCCCTCGCCTATCAATAATGCTTGGGAAAACGTTGTTTGCAATGATAAGAGCTACCCTTCAGGGAGTTATAATCTTGTCATTAAGCTTCCTGATTGGCGCAAAGGTGTACACCGGAGCTTTAGGCGTCGCATTAGCGATCCTTTTCATGATGCTTTTCAGCCTTGGCTTCGGAGCTCTTTCAACATCCCTAGGGTTAAAACTAGCAGACCAAGAAGCTCTCTTCGGAATAATAAACATGATAACGCTTCCTCTCTTCCTAGCGAGCGGCGCTTTCATGCCTATAGAATTCATGCCCAGCTGGTTGCAAGTATTCGCCTACGGGAACCCGTTAACCTACGCTGTCGACGCTCTGAGAACCAGCCTTCTAGGCGGCCCCTACTCAGCCTTCGGACCACCCTTCTCACTAATAAATATCGCACCAAAACTGATGAAGGACTTGGCAGTGCTTTCCGCATTTACACTGTTCTTCCTATCCTTCGGAACACTCATCTTTAGAAAATCTCTCACCTGAACTTTCAATTTCCAAACTCTGGATCATCCTTTCAACGCTTCCGTTAAGGGTATCCTTGGATGTGCGTAGACGTTGCAGTCGCTTGGCTTAAACGTTAAAAATACTCGTTCACCGGCCTTCACTTTGTTCAATGGAGGGAGGTACGTTACCACTTTTACACCGTTTTTAAGGCGGATCGTAACCCTAGACGTTGCGCCTAGAAACACTATGTCGTCGACGGCCCCCTGCAGGACACCTTCCTCCACGCTTTTTCTGAAATATATTTTCTCGGGTCTTACGGCTACAACCACCCTACTACCTCTACTGAAGCCTTCGCCCTTCACAGCGACGTAATCGGTGCTTCCCTCCAACTTTACTTTTAACAGGTCATTCTCTCTCCCAATTACTACGCCTTCAAGGAAGTTCATTTCTCCAATAAACCCGGCTACGAAGAGCGTTCTCGGCTGCAAATAAACCTCCATCGGCGTTCCAACCTGTTCGATTCGTCCTCTACGCATAACCACGATGCGGTCGCTAACCACCATCGCCTCTTCGGTATCATGAGTGACGTGGATAGCCGTTATTCTCAAGTCCTTTACGAGACGTTTAAGCTCCCTCCTTAATTCAACCCTTATCTTCGCATCTAAGGCGCCTAAAGGCTCGTCCAATAAGAGCAGCCTAGTTTCCGTTGAAAGAGCCCTAGACAGTGCAACGCGCTGCTGCATACCTCCACTTAGCTCTCTAGGGTAAGCATCCTCCCTCCCTGACAAATTGACCAGGTTCAGCATCTCCCTTGCGACTTCCTCCGTTCTCCGTTCATCCCACCCCCTCACCCACGGGCCGTAGGTAACGTTCTCCCAAACGTTCATGTGAGGGAAAAGGGCATAGTTCTGGAAAACAAAGCCGATACCTCTCTCTTCAGGTGGAAGCTCGCTGACGTCCACGCCGTCAATTAAAACGCGTCCTTTATCAGGTTTAACAAGTCCGGCAATTATACGTAGGGTAGTAGTCTTACCGCAACCACTTGGGCCGACAATAGTAACGTACTCGCAGTCTTCAACTTTCAAGTTGACATTGTCCACTGCCACGATCCTACCAAACCTCTTACTGACATTTACAAGTTCCACACTGGGCAACCTATACTCCACCTAAGGCGTCTCTCAGGAGAAGTCTTCATCAACTAACACGCTGTCCGCTCCCTGAACCTTTCCAAGGCACAATTAAGCTGCTATAAGTTTAAAGCTTTTCCTAACCGTTTCATGTATGCCTCTAAAACTTTTACCTTCCTATCTTCCATTGTTACAGTAAAGTTCAAATATTCCCGGACCATACCTACTCATAGCCCCCTCATCGAGGACTAGGCCAACCGACCTGGTTAGGTTGGAATGAGGTCTAGGGCAAGGAGAGGGGCTACAGTGAAGGGGAGGGTGCCGCGTAACATCCCATTTGACGGGCCTTCACGGAGGTGCTGGTATTAAACCAGCCGATGATGTAGGGTTAACCCAAATGGGAGACAGCGGCTTGGAGACGCCAAGATTGCTCCCAGGTTCCGAGAGCACGGTTGAGAGGGACGTATGTTCCACCGTGATACCGTGTGTTAGTTACCTAGGGAACATGGCGTCTCCCCCTCCCTAACCCCCTTAAATTTACAGGGGACAGTTTCCAAAAGCGAAACCGCTCATTTTTACCCGCTTTCTAGTCAGAAGTTTTAAAAGTATTTTTGCTGTTAAAGAGTTTTAGGCTGAAAAAGAGGGTAGCTAAGGGTGGGATTATTTGCCTAAGAAAAAGAAAATTCATGATGTAGTTGAAATTAAAGATGTAAGGCTTCCTTCTGAGGGTGAAGTTTTAGGCGTTGTGGTGAAATTGGTTGGTAATGACCGCCTCCTAGTTAGCTGTATGGATGGAAAAACTAGGTTGGCGAGGATTAGAGGAAAGTTTAAGAAGAAGGTTTGGATAAAAAGCGGTGACGTCGTGCTGGTTTCCCCATGGGATTTTCAGGATGAAAGGGCAGATGTTGTATGGAGGTATAGTGAGGGAGAAGCTAGATGGCTTAAAAATAAAGGTTACTTAAAGGGATTAGAAGTTTAACCCTTCTTCCCCAGCGTTCTCTGCAATACATACATAATTCTTCTG
The DNA here is from genome assembly GCA_030587405.1 of Candidatus Freyrarchaeum guaymasense. Next base: position 61,129 of record JAUQZD010000076.1, read on the forward strand.
GCGAAAGATGGTTTCACGTAATTGAGTACTGTGAGCATGCTTGTTAACGCGAGAAACAGTATGGACACGTGGACATTTATACTATTCATCTTTGTGTATCTCGCGGTGAACGCTGCAAGATTTACTGTTAAGAAGCTGGTTGAACTAGGTGTTTTCGGCGGAGCTATATTTACGATGATACATTTAGGTTGCATGACGTGTCCTTCATTATCGGTCGCTGTTACCGTCAAGTTCAGCTTTCCAGGACCTCGTGGCGTTATTGACGCCGTGTAAAATCCTGTATTGCTATTATAACTTACTTCCTGCACCGTCCCGTTTACCATTAAATTAACTGTTCCATTGAACTCTTTTGAATCTAAAGAGGGAGTATACCCTACCCATATGCTTACCGTGTACGTTCTACCTGAAGTCCAGTTCTCCTGGCTTGGAATTATGAAGTACGCCGTGAGCTCGTGGACGTAGAAGATATATGTTCTTCCACTAGTGAAGTTTCTGCTGTAACTTGCTGCCTCGCTTTCGGTGGACGCCTTTAAAATATACTTGCCAGTGGCATAAGGCGTGAATGAGAAAGAGAAGTTATACGTTGGTGAGGGTGAACCAGAGAAATAGTTGGCTGTGCCATTAGGGTAAATTACTGTTACGTTTACGTTGTCTGGAAGGTCTAGGAGGTTCCCCACGGTGACGTTGAGTTTTTCCCCTACGTATCCAAAGCCGTGTGTCACGTTGAGCTCTGGCAGAAGCGTTACGTTTAACTCTAACTTGTCCCCGTCGCCGAGCTCACCTATACTCTCGTTTTTTAGTATGATAAGCTCTCGTGCGCTCTCGTTCACAGCCCTGTCAAGCCAGTTTTGCTCGTCGCTTCCATTAACCTCAACTTTTTTAACTGTATAGCCTGCGGGATAGATGAGTGAGAAGCACTCCTGCTCGAAGGAGACCTCGGTCCCATTATGCGTATAGTCGTACTCTATGCTTGCCCCACTTATAGTGGGGCTCCCATGGAAGCTCAGCTTTGCAAACGCGAACACTGTGAGGTTCTCGCTAACCCAGTCGCTTCCATCGTTGAGCTTAACCACTAAGTGCACTTTCCCCTCGGTTTTATTGTATCCTATGCTGCTCCCGCTATAGGTTACAGTGTACCCTCCTCCAATCATGCTTGTGATCATGGTGTCATTAATGTAAAGGCTATAACTGCTGAGGTTCCCCGTGTAGTTAACGTACCTAGCGGTGCAGTTCACGTCATAAGTCTGGGCTACAATGGCGGATACGGGAACCGTCACCTCCCCGCTGCTTGGAACGCTTAGCCACATGCTTCCATTCCACGTCCCATCCTTCCTCAATAGGACGCCATCAACCGTAACCATCAACTCATTAAGAACATCCCACTCCGGATAGTCTGGAGTGATTTTCATGCAGTGCCAGTAACGGTTACCATAGGGATCCCTTACATCCGTAACCCAGCTTTCACCTTTGTTCAAAGTCCACAGCTCGTATCCCTCATCAGGCGGCCCCTCGTTTAACCCTTCAACGTGGCTCCCCCAGTCATAGTACCCAGAAGAAGGCTGCCATCCATCTGTATGAAGCACCAGAAAGTATCTTCCTGGACCTAGCTGAACTGTAAAGTTGATGGTTATCCAGGAGTAGCTTGCCCCGATGCTTGTGCGTGAGATCTTCACACTTTGCAGGACCTCGCTCCCCGGCACCCAGCATCCATTAATCAGCGTCGCATTTCGAAGCTCCGCAACCAAGTCCACCTCAGCTCCAAAGTTTGCAACTGGTATGGATATGTTGACACCATCCGCCATCCTTCCCAGAAGGAACATCTGTGCTTCCCCCATCGACCCGACGCAGCGGGCATACCCGCCACTGTTCATTTCACTCTCTAAAACGTGCCATACCGCCTCTGGCCTCACGTTTCCGAAGGAGAAATTAGCGGAGTACACCCTGTCACCGCTAACGTTAAAAGTGAAGCTCCCGTTTTGCCCGGTTAACTCGTAGCTCACGCTACCCAAAGAAGTGTCATTGGCTATATCGACCGTCAGGGAGTCAAGCTCCCAGCCCAATGGAAACTCAAAGGAGAGCCTACCCTGATACACCATGAGAGTAACGCTCATCCAGCAATCGTAGCCATCACTAGAATTCCACATGGAGATATTGTTAAGGTCGTCCAAGCTAGTGTAATTGTTAAAGCTGACAATACCCGAATTGGCGCCCTCCTCATCGGGCGTTGCCTTCCAAACGTACCAGGAAGTGTCAGAAGTCTCGTTCATGAAGAGGACAATGAAAAAGACGCCTTCATACGTCTCGCTCACGTTCAACGTGTAAGGTGATTCGTTCAGCAGGGTAACCCACCCGGGAGTAGTGGAGAAATTACCATATGAATACCACTTTTGGAGCAATGTCGCATTAGGCACAAGCTGACCATCATGTAATGTTGCGTTCCTTAACTGGACGGTCAAATTAATGGGATCCGTCCCGTTCCTCCACACGTACAGCTTAACGCCGGTAAAATTGATTTTCACGTCTCCCAAACTGGAAACGTTAAAAGACATCGCCACGGACTGATTGTTAGTGGAACTTTGTGTGATAGAAATATTAACTGTTGCTGGGTTTGTAAAATCGTCTTCGAGAACCAGCTCCATTGTTTCGTTGGTGAAAAACCATGAATGGTTAATCCAGTAACCGGAGAGAGTCAGCTTGGGGTTCATGGTTCCTCCATTTTTTAATTTCACCATTTCACCGTTGCGGCCTTCTTGAAGCGGGAAAAATAAGCTATTACCGCTTGACAGCGTTAGGTAAAGGATGGCTGTAAACATCATAACGCAAATTAACCCTGCAACCGCTACCTTCAAACCTTTCAACGGAAAACATCCCCTACTCATCCTAACCCTCTATAAGACGCAAGAAACCATTAAAAATTTAACTTCTCCCCCCAAAATAGAAACGAAGCCGCTTCCGCACGACGCCCGGTTAGAGAACGGAGGACGACCAGAAGGAAGCAGAATTTATAGGTTGTTTCTTCAAAACCCAAGGTATGTTCCTCCCATAACTCTGTTTCTTCCGAAAAAAATATATCCCCTGCAAACCGAAACCTTTATCTGGAAGCGTTACATCCCCATATTCTGCCTAATGTTTAACGAGATGCAACCTGGGATGAAACTGGCGTCCTAGGTGAAGAGCGTAGTGGGGAAACCCACGATGAGCCGCTAGGCACAGGCCACACACGCCAACTAGAAACCCCAAATAGGGCCCGACACAAGGACGCCACCTGGTGGATGGCTCGGCTTGGGCGCCGAGGAAGGCCGTGACAAGCTGCGATAAGCCCCGGGTAGGCGCATGTAGCCGTTGAACCGGGGATCGCCGAATGGGACTTCCTGCCGGTGGGCAACCACCGGCGCTCCGGGCACGGAGCGGGAACCCCCCGAACTGAAGCATCTAAGTAGGGGGAGGAAAAGAAACCAATAGGGATTCCCTGAGTAGGGGCGACCGAAAGGGGAGTAGGGCAAACCGAACCCACCATGGAAACATGGTGGGGATGTGGAGTTGCAGGGCCCAGCCGCCGCCTCTTCAAGGAAGCCGAAGTGGCCTGGAATGGCCCGCCGTAGAGGGTGACAGCCCCGTAGGCGTAACTTGAAAGGCGCTGGGCTGGGTCCCCTGAGTACCACGGGTTGGATATCTCGTGGGAAGCTGGGAGGCACCAACTTCCAACCCTAAATACGTCCCAAGACCGATAGCGCACCAGTACCGTGAGGGAAAGCTGAAAAGCACCGCGGGAGCGGGGTGAAAAGTGCCTGAAACCAGGTGGCTAGAGGCGTGCATGGCCCGAAAGGATAGATCCTCCCCGAAGGAAACCCCGGCGACGGGGAAGTACGAGGGGAGGGGACCAGGGTCATGCGATCCGTCTTGAAACACGGGCCGGGGAGTTCATGGCTGTGGCGAGCCTAAGGGGGTTAACCCCGAAGGCGCAGGGAAACCGACAAGCCCGCAGCCGGGGAAACCCGGTGAGGGGCGGGGTCCGAAGAGGGCCCGGAGTCACAGCCATGAGACCCGAAACCAGGCGATCTAGCCCTGGGTAGGGTGAAGCCGGGGGAACCCGGTGGAGGCCCGAAGAGGTTCTGACGTGCAATTCGTTCTCATGACCTGGGGCTAGGGGCAAAAGACCCATCAAGCCTGGTGATAGCTGGTTCCCCCCGAAGAAGCTCGCAGGCTTGCCCGGCGGGAGGTAGCTGGCGGGGTAGAGCACTGATTGGGAAGCAAGGGGCGTAAAGCCTCACTTCCCTCTCAAACTCCGAACCTGCCAGCGCCGTAGATCGCCGGAGGCGGGTTCTAGGGGATAAGCCCCTAGGCCGAGAGGGGGACAACCCAGACTGGGGTTAAGGCCCCAAAGTGCCAGCTAAGTGTTAAGCCAAAGGGCGTCCGCCGCCGAAGACAGTGGGGAGGTATGCTTAGAAGCAGCCATCCTTTAAAAAGTGCGTAACAGCTTACCCACCGAGGTGGCGGGCACCGAAAATGGACGGGGCTCAAGCTGGCCGCCGAGACCCCAGGGCACGGCCTGTGGCCGTGATCCGGTAGGGGGGCGCGTCGGCTGGGCAGAAGCCGGGCCGTGAGGTCCGGTGGACCGGCCGATGTTGCAGATCCCGGTGGTAGTAACAGCGTAGTCGGGTGAGAATCCCGACCGCCGAAGGGGCAAGGGTTCCTCGGCAATGCGTCGTCAGCCGAGGGTTAGTCGGTCCTAAGGCTGCACGTAACCCGTAGCAGCCGAAAGGGAAGCCGGTTTATATTCCGGCACCATGGGGGTACGTGCGGCGACGCAAGCCCAACTCCTGACGCTTCAGGGTAGGCTGAGCAGGGCCGCCGCCCTGTTTAAGCGTATAAGCCTGGGGAGAGCCGTAATGGCGAGAACCAGGCGAAAGCGCGAATAGCCCTCCTTATGGAGGGTTCAGCCGATCCCTGGAGCCAATGAAAAGGGAGTTGGGAAGGATCCCCCATGCCCGTACCCAGAACCGACACAGGTGCCCCTAGGTGAGTAGCCTAAGGCGTGTCGGGTCCAACCCAGGCAAGGGAAATCGGCAAATTGGCCCCGTAACTTCGGGAGAAGGGGTGCCTGGAGTCTTCGGCTGAAGCCGGGGACACCAGGTCGCAGTGACAAGGGGGGCCGGACTGTTTAATAAAAACATAGCTTCCCGCTAGCCCGAAAGGGTGTGTACGGGAAGTGAATCCTGGCCAGTGGCGGTCCGTGAAAGCCGGGTCCAACCGGCTGAAGCGCCGCTAAACGCCGGGAGTAACTCTGACTCTCTTAAGGTAGCCAAATGCCTTGCCGGATAAGTACCGGCGTGCATGAATGGATTAACTAGGTCCCCACTGTCCCTGCCTGGGGCCCGGTGAACCCACAACCTGGAGAACGGTCCAGGGACCCCCAACGGGGAGAGAAGACCCTGTGGAGCTTTACTGCAGCCTGTACCTGGGGTATGGTCATGGGTGCAGAGTGTAGGCGGGAGCCGTCGATCCCAGCCTCTCCGGGGGCTGGGGGAGGCGCCATTGGAACACCGCCCACCTGTGACTGTACCCCTAACCGGAGGCTTGCCCTCCGGGACAAGTGCAGGTGGGCAGTTTGGCTGGGGCGGCACGCCCTTGAAAAGATATCAAGGGCGCCCTAAGGTCAGCTCAGGCGGGTCAGAACTCCGCCGTAGAGGGCAAGGCCAAAAGCTGGCCTGACTGGATCCTTGAAAATAAGGGATCCAGGGGCGAAAGCCGGGCCTAGCGATCCTTCGTGTCCCCATTGGTGGGGGCCGGAGGTGACAGAAAAGTTACCCCAGGGGTAACAGAGTTGTCACGGGCGATAGCCCACATAGACCCCGTGGCTTGCTTCCTCGATGTCGGCTCTTCCTATCCTGGCCGTGCAGTAGCGGCCAAGGGTGGGGCTGTTCTCCCATTAAAAGGGAACGTGAGCTGGGTTTAGACCGTCGTGAGACAGGTTGGATTCTACCTGTTGGGGGTGTTGGCTGCCTGAGGGTAGGGGGCCCTCGGTACGAGAGGAACGGGGCGCCGCGGCCTCTAGTCTACCGGTTGTCCGGTAGGGCACTGCCGGGCAGCCACGCCGTAACCGATAAGGGCTGAAAGCATCTAAGCCCGAAGCGGGACCCGAAAATAGGCAGCCATTCTCCAGCAACCCCGTAATGGGGCCCGGGACAGGCGACTGTAACGGGCGCTGGAGACGAGGACTCCCGTAGAAGACGGGGTTGATGGGGTCGGGGTGTAAGCGCCAAGGCTTCGGCCGAGGCGTTCAGCCCGCGACTCCCAACCGTCCGAGCGTGCGGGTCCGAAAGGGGTTTCTAGGCGAATTGTGTGGCTTGTGTGTATGCGGCTCCTTAAGGATTTTATTTTCCTGTTTGTTTTTTGAGAGGATTTAGAGGCTCTCTAAGAGTAGTTGGATTACTGTTGATGCTTGCATGCTTGTTATCGGTGGGAGGAAGGTTGATGCCAGGAGGAATGCTGCCATGATTGCTACTGGTGGTATTAGTGTTATGCTGCGGGGGTTTATGGTTGTTGAGCGTGCGATCAGGTAAGCTGCTAGCGTATTGGATATGGAGAGCACGGCTGCTATGGGCCAGCTCTGCTCTGGTGCTGGCAGGTAAGCTCCTAATGTTGCTAGTCCGGTTAATGCGAGTTTCAGGTATGGGAGTAGTGCTGCTAGTGCTCCTTGAACTCCTGAAGCGGATGCTACGAGTATTTTGACCTTTAATTCCTGCGCTTTCAGTTGCCTTATTCTTTCCCTAACTGTTTTTATTTCCTCCATTTCTTCTTGGATTACCTCTTCTAGCATTTCTCCTGCTCTTTTAGAGTCCTTTCTTACCGCAAGGTTAAGCATTTGGAGGATTACTTTAATGCGTACGCTCTCAACGTTTTTAGCCAGCATTTTTATCGCTTTGCTAAAGGGCAACGTTTGTGTAAGCATTTTGTCCTTAATCCTTGTTACGGTTCCCTCTAGTGGTCCTTTGTAGCTTAGAGTCGCTTTCCTGAAGGCTTCTTCCGGGCTTAACCCTGATTTTAACCCGTCACTTAGCAGTAAGAGAAAAACAAGTACTTCTTGAAGTTCTTCTACTTTTTCCTCCATCTCCTCCTTCAGGGCTACCATTCTGCTTTCCCTACTTGCGGTGGCTTCTCGTGACCGTATGGCTCCTTCCAGACTTCAACTAGCCTTTTTATTGCTAGTGCCTTCACGTTTTCAGACTTAAACCTGAAAATTCTGATCCTTCCAAAGTTTTTCTCTTGGACGAGGCCGGCCTCCTTAAGGGCTTGAAGGTGCCTGCTTGTAGTTTTATAGTTTAACCCGGATCTCCGGGCTATTTCTGAAATGTTCAACTCCCCAACTTCTGCTAAAACCTCTATTATTCTGATTCTTCCCTTTGATGATAGCACTTCTCCAAGCGCGCCGTCTTCCCTCAAAAGCCGTCCTCCATTTTTAACTTGCCAGTTCGACTATTGTAGTCCTCCCCTTCCTTCCCCTATTAGCCACCTTTACCCTAACTATTCCTTTCCTGCTGAGCTCGTTTATATGCCTCCAGAACTGTGTCCGCCCTAAGGACCGCTTTCCCATAAGCATACATTTCCTACTGTAAGCATGGAATAGTTCTCCCATGGTAGCGTTACCCTTTTCCCCTAGGACTTCAAGAACAGCCTTTAAGATCAGTTTCCTGTTAAGTTTTCTTTCCACTTTAGGCAGGTCTATCTCTTCTTTTTTCTTTCTACAGATAGCTTTCTCAACATGTCTACGAAGTATTTGACTGCTCCCTTCCTCCTCCGCGTACCCTACGGCTTCCATCAGGATCTTAAACGCCTCATGTACGCCTCCCGCTTCAGCAGCCTCTCTTGCCAGTATTTTTAGGGCCTCCTCACTCACGCACCCTTTATAGAAAGCCTTCACGACGGCTTCTTTAATAATAATCAAAAGTTGACTATAAGAGTATCCTTCTAGGCGGGTCACCCCAAAACTTAACGGGTGCATGTTTTCGGTGACCCTCCTCACCACCTCAGCGCTTCTCGTAGTCATAACAATGTATAGTCCCTGCCCGTTTCTTAACCTATCTTTCATCTTTGAGAGGTTCACTATAAGCTTCATGCCGTTTTTCGTTGAAGCCCACCAGTCGATGTCGTCTAAGATTATTAGGGCGCTTTTTCCGTTAATAGCGTCCAAAAACACCTCGAAGAGTTCGGTCATCGAAACCCCTCTTCGTGGTATGGAGGGAATGATGCTACGTATTATCCCACACATTACATTGTATGCGCTGCTTTCCATTCTACTGTTAAAGTAGACTTGAACTGAATCCTTGCTCTTTTCCAGAACGCTGAAAACCCTTTTCGAGATAGCCGTCTTCCCCACCCCTGCCTCACCGAATAGTAATCTGCAGAAAAAACCTCCCTCGGCTAAAACATGCTTTGCCTCGGTGATTATCTGCTCTAAGACCTTCTCTCTAAACCATAAGCTGCCGTTTAAAGCGTGCGGACTTAAACACCATGGATCCTTAACCAGAAAATAATTGGTATAGCATTGCTTCATCGTTAAACCTCCCTTGCAACTCTAAACTTGTTTAGTACTTATTTTTCCGAGCCTAAAAGATAAATAGGCTTAAGTGTCCTAGACTTCCAGTATTTCCAGTATTCTCCCGATGAACCCTTTAACCAGGAAGGAATGCATCTCCTCGGTTAAAGACTTCTCAGTGATGATGGTGAATCCCATGAAAATAAGATCTTTTAATCGTCTTGATAAAACGGAACTTCATGGAATATTAAGCAGACGGGGAAACAGCCTTAAAAACGTTATGAGAAGGGTGGAAAGAATAGTAGAAGCAGTCCGGGTGCAGGGTGATAAGGCAGTCATTCGCTACACGGAAAAATATGATGGGGTAACGCTCTCCCCTTCCACTATAAGAGTTAAAGAGAGAGAGATGATGGAAGCCTACGAGAAAGTTCCAGAAAAATTTATAACCGCAATAAGGACAGCAGCTGAGAACATAGAAGCATACCATAAGAGGCAGCTGGCAACTTTTACCTTTAGCCCTGCTCCGGGCATCATTCTAAAGCAAGTTTTCCGTCCAGTCGAGTGTGCAGGAATATATGTCCCCGGGGGGCGTGCAGCGTACCCTTCAACCGTTTTAATGACCGCTATACCGGCGCGGATAGCAGGAGTTAGGAGAATAGTTGCATGCACCCCTCCCAGCAGAAACGGTAGTGTTACACCTGCTATTTTGGTTGCTTGCAAGGAGGCGGGAGTCACCGACATTTTTAGGATAGGCGGCGCCCAAGCAATAGCAGCCATGGCGTACGGAACCGGCACGGTGCCGAAGGTAGACGTTATAGTAGGGCCAGGAAACATTTACGTTACCGCAGCTAAGCTGCTTGTAAGCTCAGACGTGAAGGTAGACTTGCCTGCAGGGCCAAGCGAGCTCTTAGTTTTGGCTGATAAAAGCTCTAACCCCCTCTTCGTAGCTGCAGACCTAGTTTCTCAGGCAGAACATGACCCCTCAGCAGCAGTAGTTTTAGTTACCACCTCAAGGAGTTTCGGTGAGAGGGTGGTGAAGCTGGCTTACAAGCTAGCCAGCAACTTACCAACCAAAGACACCATTGTTAGCGCTCTCAACAACGGATGGGTTATACTGGTGGAAAACTTGGACGAAGCGGTGAAGTTTATTAATCTATACGCTCCTGAACACCTTGAAATACAAGTGGAGAACGCCGAGTACGTTTTAGAGAAGGTCAGGAACGCCGGCGCTATATTCCTCGGAAAGTATTCCCCTGTAGCGGTAGGCGACTACGCTGCTGGATCCAATCATGTTCTACCAACCGGAGGATACGCTAAAGCTTACTCTGGGCTTTCGGTAGATTGCTTCGTTAAAAGAATAAGCGTTGTCAAGTGCACCCTCAGCGGGCTCAAGAAACTCTCTGAAGTCGTATCTACCTTAGCTGAGCTCGAAGGGCTCCCTGCCCATGCAGAATCCGTCCGGGTGAGACTTAACAATGAAAAATGTTAGGCGTATCCTGATGAACCTTAAGCCATATCGTGGGGAGACGTCAAGAGTAGAATTAGCCAGGTTGCTTGGAGTACCACCAGACCACATTCTACCTCTCCATGCAAACGAAAACCTCTTCATAGATAAGGAATGGGTAAAGGAGAACATAGTTGAAGCCCTGAAAAGAATCGACCCCAGAATGTATCCTGACCCGCAAAATGTAGAGGTTTGTGAGGTGCTGGCTCAGCATTATGGCGTGCACAAGGAAGAAGTTGTCATTGGAAACGGGGCGGATGAACTAATTGACGGCATTTCACGCTGCTTCATAGAGAACGGCGACACCGTCGTCACCCTTGACCCCACATTCCAAGTCTACGAGCTCTCTGCAACCCTCTACGGAGGAGTACACAAAAGTGTTCTCTTAAGAGGGGACTTCTCCATAGACATCGAACACCTTTTAAACGTGGTAGGAGACGCCAAGCTAATTTATATTTGCTCTCCAAACAATCCAACGGGAAATCAGCACGAGGAATCGGTGATTAGGGAAGTGCTGGAAAACACGAACTCAATAATTGTTTTGGACGAGGCGTATGTGGAATTCGCCGACAAGTCACTAAGTGGTTTAATTCATGAATATGAAAACCTGATCGTGCTACGGACATTTTCCAAAGCCTTCGGGATTGCAGGGTTAAGGTTTGGCGTGGCTCTCTCAAACCCTGAAAGCGCCGACTTCATGAGGCGTGTCCTCCAGCCGTACAATGTAAACAGCATAGCGCAATACACGGTCCTGTCTCTTCTAGACAATTGGGAGTACGTTGCAGGAAAAATAGAGGAAGTTAAAAGGGAACGGGAGAGACTGCGGAGAGATCTCTCACGGATAGAGGGGATTAGAGTTTACCCGTCTAAAGCAAACTTTCTTCTGGTTAGAGTCATTAGAGAAGACATAGACGCAACAACCGTTCAGGGAAAACTAATGGAAAAAGGCATATTGGTGCGAGACAGAAGCAACCTCCCACTCCTAGGTAATTGCCTGAGAATAACTGTTTGCCCTAAGCCCATGTCTGAGAGGTTAATTTTAGCGCTTAAAGAAGTGCTTTCTGGTGAAAACGAACTATGACGTACCTATATGAAAAAATCTCCACTTCGCAGGGTTTTTCCCTTATCAGGAAGGATCGAGTGTTCCTCGTGAGAAAGCTTGAAGGATTGATTTTTGACTGTGACGGGGTAATATTTGACGTTTCAGAGTCGTTCAGGTCAGCCATAATGCTCACCGTTAACTGGTTCTTCAACGTTGTCATGGGGTTTAGCGTGGACGAGCTTGCCAAACCAGACCATATACAGCTACTTAAGGACTCAGGAGGATTTAACAACGACTGGGAGTTAACGTATGCATTAGTCCTCTATTATCTCACAACGCTGATAATAGACGCCTTAACGAAGAGCGTCCACCTCAAACTGCCAAGTAGCTCCTCTGTAAGCACAATGAACGAAGCCTACTCCCTCTTCAGAGAACTTGGTAGGATGTTAAGGAAAAGAGGCGTACAACTTAAACCTGCAACCTCCTTGGAACTAAAGGAATACATTGAAGAAGCTGGGAATGGCGGCTTACGATCTGTTGAAGAGGTCTCAGCTAGAAGAATCTCCGCCGCTACAGGCATAAGCACCAGTCATGCTAAAGCGGTGCTAGATACTTTATCCCCTTTTAAAGGAGACCTTTACGGCACGAACATAATTAAGCGGTACTTTGAAGAGTTATACTCTGGAAAAGACCTGTTCGTCCAAGTTTATAGGGTTCACCCCGTATTTCACCGTGGAGAAGGGTTGATAGAGAAAGAAAAACTAATAGTTAGACGTGAAGCTCTTGCAAGGCTGATTAGTTTCGGTTTTCCTCCAATAGGCATCGCCTCGGGAAGGTTGAGAAAGCAAACGCTTCCCATAATTGAAAGATATGGTGTTGAGCGTTTCTTCAATTTGCCTGCTTCCACTTTCCTAGAGGAAGTAAAGGAAAAAGAGGAGGAGCTCTTGAGGGTGGGCGTCTCCGTTAAATTAGAGAAGCCTAATCCTTATTCTCTTCTTTCAACAGCCTCGAAAATGGGCATCCGGGAAGCGTTCGGTTATGTAGGTGACACCGTGTCCGATGTTTTAGCATCAATAAACGCCGAGAAGGAAAGCAAATATTCTGTTATGAGCATTGGGGTACTCTGCTCAACTGTTAATAAGGCGAGGACCATCGAGAAGTTTTTAGAGCTAGGTTGCGATATAATTGCACACAGCCCGAACGAGCTGCCAGAAATACTTGCTGAGGTGTGTTAAATGAGAGAGGCCGCTGTTAGCAGGAAAACCGCTGAGACAAAGGTTAAAGTTAAAGTCAATTTGGACGGAAGCGGCGTAGGGGAAGCAAAAACTGGAGTAAAGTTTCTAGATCACATGTTAAAGACGTTCTCCAAGCACTCCTTAATAGACGTTTCAGTAGAAGCCGAAGGTGATTTAAAGCATCATGTGATCGAAGATGTTGGAATAACGCTTGGTGAAGCTCTAAAGAAGGCGCTTGGAGACAAGAAAGGAATCTTCAGGTTTGGAAGCTGCGTCATCCCCATGGATGACGCATTAGTGGCTGTAGCTTTAGATTGCGGAGGACGTCCATATGCAAGTATAGACCTAAAGCTAGAGGGCAGCCAAGTCGAGGACATGGCGTCCCAGGAAGTGAAGCATTTCTTTGTCTCCCTAGCTAACTCTCTAGGGTTAAACCTGCACATTAACACGTTGTATGGAGAGAATGACCATCACAAGGTCGAAGCCGCCTTCAAGGCTGTTGCGGTAGCGTTAAGGCAAGCTGTTAGTATAGATCCTCGAAGAAAAGGTGAGGTTGCAAGCCTTAAGGAGATGCTTTAAGATGTTAATGTGCGTGGTGGACTACGGCGTAGGGAACCTGAGAAGCATAGTTAGGGGGCTGGAGAAGGCAGGTGCCTCCGCTAAGTTGACAAGGGACGCCAAGGAATTATCGGATGCCGACGCGATAGTCCTTCCAGGAGTAGGCGCCTTTAAGGACGCGATGGAAAACTTAGCCAGCTTAAAAAACACCCTTCTCGACGAAATAAAGAGTGGAAAGCCGCTTTTAGGCATATGCCTTGGCCTTCAGCTTCTTTTCACCGAAAGCACAGAGGGTGGCTTACACAAGGGACTTGACGTCGTAAACGGGAAAGTTGTAAGGTTGCCTAGTAACGTGAAAGTGCCACACATAGGCTGGAACACTATAAAACTTCATGACCATAGCATTTCCTTGTTTGAAGGAATAACAGATGAATCATACTTCTACTTTGTTCACTCATACTATGCCGTGCCCAAAGATGAGAACGTGGTAGCGGCGAGAACGCGATATGGTGTGTCCTTCCCCTCGGTTATTCGCAAGGGCAACGTGTTCGCCACACAATTTCATCCAGAGAAGTCTGGCAGAATAGGCTTAAAGCTTCTTAGGAACTTTGTTCAAATGGTTAAGGAAGGGTTTTAGATGCTCATAATTCCCTCAGTAGACATCCTTAAAGGTAAATGTGTAAGGCTAACTAGGGGTCAACCTGGCAGCGAAGAAGTTTTCTTTCAAGACCCCCTTAAGGCGGCCCTTCACTGGGAAAATCAGGGAGCGGAAGCGTTACACATAGTAGACTTAGATGGTGCCCTAGGTCAAGGGGACAATATGCGCCACATCAGAAGAATCCTTAAAGAAGTGTCCATTGACGTTGAGGTTGGGGGAGGAATCAGAAGCCTAGAAAAAGCCATAAAGATTTACTCCATGGGAGCCGAACGTGTAATTCTAGGCTCCTTCGCTTTTAGAGATCCTAAAGCTGTCAAGAAACTTGCCGGTGAAATAGGCGGAAACCATGTTATGGTGGCGCTGGACTATAAAGGTGAAATGATTATGGTGGAAGGGTGGACCAAAACAGTTAACGCGAACGTTTACGACGTAGCCGCCGGATTTGAGGAGGCCGGCGCTCGCTGGATCCTAGCTACAGCCGTGACGCGTGACGGCACCCTCAAAGGAGCAGACGTAAGGGTTATTTCAGAGCTAGTAAGGAAAGTTAAGGTTATGGTTGTTGCCTCAGGAGGAGTGAAAAGCTTAGAGGACGTCATAGCTCTTAAAAATGCCGGTGCCGCCGGCGTAGTAATTGGAAAAGCTCTTTACAAGGGCCTTCTCTCTTTGAGGGAAGCGAAGGAGGCTGCAAGATGCTGGCAAAGAGGATCATACCCTGCCTTGACATGACTGGAGGACGAGTGGTTAAAGGTATCCGCTTTAAAAACTTGAGGGATGCCGGCGATCCCGCAGAGCTAGCCCGCCTCTACGATGAAGAAGGCGCTGACGAACTGGTGTTCTTAGACATAACCGCTTCAAGCGATCAAAGGCAAATTTTAATAGACGTGGTCGAGCGAACAGCAGATAATGTTTTTATACCGTTCACCGTGGGCGGCGGGATCAGAAGTATGGAAGACATAAGGCAAGTTCTATGTGCCGGTGCAGATAAGGTTGCGATAAACACCGCAGCAGTTAAGAAACCCCAACTAATAAGGGACGCAGCCAGAAAATTTGGCAGTCAATGCATCGTCTGCGCCATTGACGCTAAAAGAGTGCTGGCAAGCAAGAAGGACCCTGATAGAATAACAGTGTCGACCCCTGAGGGAAGATTCTGGTGGGAAGTCTACATATATGGAGGCCGGCAGCCCACAGGGATCGACGCTATAAAGTGGTCCATTACCGTTGAAAGGCTGGGAGCAGGGGAAATCCTCTTAACAAGCATGGATTACGATGGAACCAAGAAAGGGTACGACGTATACCTCACAAAGGAGGTCTGTAGAAGGGTGAGGGTGCCTGTTATTGCAAGTGGAGGCGCAGGGAGCCCCGACCACATATACCAAGCTCTAACGCAAGGAGGGGCTGACGCAGCACTGGCAGCCTCCATATTCCACTATGGAATATACTCGATAAGCGAGGTTAAAAAATATTTAGCTAGAAAAGGGGTTCCCGTGAGGCTATAAACATGAACATCAAGGAAGTTGTTAACAAGCTGGATTTCCAGAAGGGAGGAGGAATAATACCTGCAATAATTCAAGACGTTAAAACCAAAGAGGTGCTAATGTTAGGATACATGGACAAGGAGGCCCTAGAGAGAACACTCACCACAGGTTACATGCACTACTACAGTAGGACTAGGAGGCGAATCTGGATGAAAGGTGAGGAATCGAAGCACTATCAGTTGGTCCGTGAAGCATACTGCGACTGCGACTACGACGCTCTCCTATTCAAAGTAGAGCAAAAGGAAGCGTGTTGCCACGAAGGATACTACACTTGCTTCCATAACGTGATAAGAGGCAATAAAACGTTCAGGAGGGTTTTCCAGCCGGAAGTAGTCTACAGCCAGGCGAAGATACTGGACGAAATCTTCAATGTAATAATGGATCGCATGGAAAAACCTAGGAAGGGTTCCTATGTCTCAAACCTGACCGGGAAAGGTCTAAACGCAGTGCTCCAGAAGGTGGGTGAGGAAGCGGTAGAACTTATAATTGCAGCGAAGGACGGGGGGAGACGGGAAGTAGTAAGCGAGGCAGCAGACCTGCTATTTCACGTGCTAGTGCTTTTAGCCAAGAAGGGAGTGAAAATAAGCGAAGTTTACGAGGAGCTAAGAAAAAGGAGGGAGAGCAAAAGCTAGTATACGGGAGTAACCCAGTGCTCGTACTTAGGATTTTTGCCAAGCGTAACCTCTGAAAACGCTTTCTGAAGCTTTCTTGTAATCGGCCCCGGCTTACCATCCCCCACCGGAATGTTATCGATCTCGACAACCGGAGTTATTTCTCCTGCAGTCCCGGTGATGAAGACCTCGTCCATATTGTAAAGCTCTGCTCTTGTAATGTCCCTCTCGGTCACGTTCACTCCAAGCTCCTCCCTAGCTAGCGTGATCACCGTATCCCTGGTGATCCCCCTGAGAATGGAAGCGTATAGTGGAGTGGTGATGAGCTCCTCATCCTTAACAGCAAAGAGGTTTTCCCCTGACCCTTCAGCCACAAAACCCCGATGGTCAAGTAGCAGTGCCTCGTCAAACCCGCGCTCAGCAGCCTCTAGCTTAGCAAGAATACTATTAATGTACTGGCCACAAGCCTTAACTTCAGGCGGTAACGCTCTGGGAGAAATTCTCTCCCAAGAAGAAAACATACACCGCACACCCTTCTCAAGAGCTTCAGGGCCCAAGTAACGTCCAAAGGGTACAACGTAGATTGCCGCCTCAACAGGGACCTTAAGAGGGTTTAACCCTAAAGGACCATACCCTCGGAAAACAATAGGTCTGATGTATACTGTCTCATGGAGGTTGTTTCGTCTTATAAGCTCAATGATAGCGTCACATATCTCCTGTTTACTGTAAGGAACATCCATCTTATACACTTTAGCAGAGTAAAAAAGCCTGTCAATGTGCTCACGCAGCCTAAAAATCAGAATATTCCCGTCCTCAGTAGCATACCCTCTTATCCCCTCAAAAACACCGCTACCATAATGTAACGCGTGTGTCTTAATGTGTACAACAGCACGATCCCACTCGACAAACTTGCCATTCACCCAGCAATAATCAGCCCGCTCCTCTGACATAGACGACACCTCCATTAGTTACCTTTAGACTTGAAGGACAAGGAATATAAGCGTTACACCTCCCTTTCTCGCTACCCCTTAGAAAGGTAGCTGGAGTAAATTCCCCCACCTTTCAATCTTTAATTGCCCCGCCAATCAACCACCACTATCTCCACCCTAAACAACAAAAGGCATTAGGCTTCTCAGAGGGAAAAATTAAATATAATTGTTCCACTTCTTATCTTCATGGTGCCGGGGTCACCTAGCCAGCCTCAAGCCTAGAATGGATAAACAGCCAGAATGGGTGCCAGACTCATAATCCCTGCTGTATCGGGGTCAGATGGGATATCTGGTTGCAGGGGTTCGAATCCCCTCCCCGGCACTTCTCCTTTAAATTCTAAACACGTTTCAAAAGTGGGTGAAGGGAATTAACTAATTAGTTGGAGCCGCCGAGGGGATTTGAACCCCTGACCTGCGGATTACAATTCCGGTCTGGCGATGTCCGCCGCTCTTCCAGCTGAGCTACGGCGGCTCCTTAGTTAGACTCTTTCTTCTAAAGGCTTTTTTAATTTTTTGTGGTCAGTCTTTTTTAAGGGATGAGGGGAGTTTGCGTTGTTGGATTTGCTTCCTCCTCTCCCAAGGGTTTCTCATGTAGGATTCATTCTTTTATAATGTCTCCTTTGTTTCGCCGTTTTCCTTTAAGGCTGGTTTACATTTTTTGGAGTAACGGGGTTATGATTAGTGTTATCATCCCTGGTTTTATAGCTGATTTCTTTGAAATATGACTTTGTATGGCTGCTGCTCTTTGTATTTCTATGGGGAGCTGCTCCAGTTCTACGTTTGTGTAGAATGCGATCATGTGGTTCTCTCCCAGTCTAGGGAGAAACTGTATTAGTAACGGGTTGATGAACTCTCTTTTTTTGGGGTTGTTGACGGTTACGACTATTCTTCTGCTTTGGGGTGCCGTCTTTATTTTCTGAGTCACATAGCGGATCTGGTTTACTTGTTTTCTTTCTCCTTCGTCGCTCTTCCCTTCGTATTTTTCTAGTTCTTGAAGGAGCTGGTAATAACTTTCAGGGGGGTTTGGCGGTGGCTCGGCTTTCTCTATCCTTAAGGTTAAATACAGGTATTTCGTTGAATCGTCTTGTTTTTCCGCATACCTTTGGAAGGCGTCCCTCACCCTCTTGATGGCTGACTGAGGCGTCGTAGCCGTTAACATTATTGGCCCAGCTATCCTGTTAGTTCTTTCATGCGTGTAGGTTGGAGTCTGATTTTGCTCTAATGCGAGTTTAACATCTTCTTCGGATGTTTTGTATATGTGGGCTGATGCTGAGATCGTGGTTGTTGTGCCTATGGACCGGATCCCTCTGAATTGTGATGCTACTTCCGTCAGGAAAACCCTGTTTATTCCTGCGACATCGTCTGGGTATGCCCTTGCCATGTCGTTGCTCCTGATGTACACTGTTACGTGGACGACGTCTGCAACCCTGTGGAATAGGATCATGTTGATGCAGGGTGGGTTAGCATTTTCAATATCTGAAACGGGGTTCCATAGTTGGATCAGGGCCACTCTGTCCTCCTTCAGTTTTTCTTTAGCCTGCTTAACTTGGTCAACTTGAAACCTTTTTCTTGCGCACCAGCCGTAAGTGTACGTGTGCCCCCCTCTTTCGGATGTTATGTATTGAGGTATGTAGCTTTCCTGAAGCGTCTTTAAGTCCATTCCAATGTACCCACGTGGTAGGGGAGGGCCGCTCCTCCAGTTAGTTAAGTGGATCACGCACCCTATAGTTTCTAGGGTCTCTTGCTTTTTATCCTCGGTGGTTAAGGGGACTCCCTTCTGAAGGATTATCCTGTTCACCTGTCTCCAGGCGCCGTCTATGTGGCATACCCGCACTAAGTAGGGGCCGTAGGCCTTCATGTTCCATCCTTCCCCAACTGGTAGTATGGATGAACCGGCCTAGGCATCACGTTAAGAACGTTGCACAGCTCGTCTGCCACAGTTACTTCTGCAGCTGCAACTTGCCGGAAAATTCTTGGAGCGTTTCTCATAGGTCCATAAAGATTTAGGTCTACACCGTAGAGTACGGGAAGGCTGTATATGAACGAGAAGTCCATTTTCTGCTTCATTTCCGGTGGGATGCCTGCATAAAGATTGTGGATGCCTATCGCCGTAGGGTATCCGTAATGGTTCTTTAGTGCCCATGACGAGTAAACAGCCTCTATGCTTCCTTCCCCAAGGATCGGGACGCCTGGGTCAAGAATAACGTTATCAACCACTGCTCCTTTAACTCTGGATAGTATCTGGTCTATCTTTTTAAATCTGGCTTCAAGCGTGAAGTCGTAAGCCAGGATTATTGCATAGTCTATCGGGGATATTTCTTGAAGCATCCTTGCTTCCTTCTCTTCAACGCTTAGTATCGAGTTATAAATTATCCTCCCGTTCAACCCTGTTTCCTTCGCCATCCTCATGGCTTCCACCCGTGCTTCCAAGCTTGTTGAATCGATTATTATTGGGGCATCTGTTACGTCCGCTACAAAGAACATATATTTTGTAAGTGCTTCGGCGGTCTCCCCAACCACATGGACCATTGAAGGTATCCCGTACTCCTCTGAGAGTTCCGCCTGCTGTATTATAAGTTTCTCCGCGCCTTCTTTATCGAATAAACCTTTCCTTCCATCTTTAACTAAAGGATCTTTCCTGAAGAAGAGCGTTCCAGCAAGGACGGAAGCATACTCTCCCCTCTGCCCCCCAAGCTTGACCCCTGCAATGTCATAGACGATCAGCTTCCTGCGATGGAAAAGTGTATTTACCGGCTCAACCCCTCTTAGCCTTAGGTCCTCGCCCTCCCTTAGAACCCGTTCTAGCGCCGTCATCCAATCATATTTTTCCTCTCTCGGAGAGGGGAGGAGCGGCTGCTCGGGGTAGGCTTCAACCTGCCTTGCCGAGAAGGAACGAATTACTGAGACTATCTTGTCAGGATCCTTCTCGCCACGTAAATCTATGATCTCGACTTGCTTTTTGAATCTTTCAACTACAATGTGAGGGGTAGCGATCTTAAAGTATTTCGGGTGAAGAATTGGGATTGTTCCCTCGCTCCCAATAACCCTAAAATCGTCTCCTATCCCGTTTTGGTGAAGTGCGACCAGAGTCTGTCCTGGCTCATGGCCTACCACCTTTTCTCCGCAGACAACGAGGAACCTGATGTGGCTGTTAGATACTACGTTCTGAAGTATCCTTGCTATTCCGTCATTTTCCGTTTCACATGGACCTGCTATTGCGACAAGTTTAGGTTCTTTCGCGATGATCCTTTCAGGTAGGTCGTGGGATCCACAGGTTACAACGGCAAAGGATGCTTTCCTGTTCCCTACGGTATAATCTCCAGCTATGTAAGGCCACTCCAACGTGCTGCCTCCCACAAAAAGTAAAAGACCTGTTTCACTCTTTTGTTTAAAATCACATCCTATAAAACGTTCGGGGCGTTATTAGTTAAGTGGTACACCTTAAAACTAGGACGTGGAGGGAGAAGTGTTGGCTGATACTGTGGGTGAAATCGTTAAGACCATGATGAAGCTTGCCCCTCCAGAATTAGCTTTAAGGGACGATGCCATCGGCTTTCAGGTAGAACCGCACAGGAGGGGGATGAATAAGCTTGTCCGGCGCTGCGGGGTTGCATTAGATCCTTCTTTGGCTGTTATCAGGGAAGCTGTAGAGGCAGGTGTTTCTCTTCTCATAACCCATCATCCTCTATTCACCCAGCCGGTAAATAGGGTTGATGGAGGCCTCTTAAGACGGCTGAAGCTTCTGCTGGATAACAACATTGCCCTTTATGTCGCCCACTCAAACCTTGACGCTGCAGAGGGCGGGTTAAACGACACGCTAGCCGAAGTTTTAAATCTAAACATTGTAGATGTCTTGGAGGTTGCCGATGGAAACGGTACCGTTCCACTAGGGCGGGTTTGCATGGTGAAAGTGAAAGAAATGAAATTAGAGACCTTTGCAGACTACGTTTTTCATAAGCTTAACGCTGAACTCGTCCAGTACGTTAAGGCGAGGGAAAAACCTATAGAAAAGGTTGCCGTCGCCTGCGGGCGGAACGCATCCCCCAGCCTTCTCGTTTATTCCAAGAAGAAGGGTGCAGACACTTACCTGACAGGCGAGTTCTCTTACAGTCTGGCTTTAACAGGGGAAGAAGAAGGGGTGAACGTTGTTAGTGTCAGCCATTACGACACGGAGAAACACGGAATGAAAAAAGTTGCCCAGCTACTGAGCATAGAGCATCCTGAAGTTCATGTCTTGTTCTTCGACCTCAAACCTAAAGTGTTCCACTTCGTAAAAGGCGAAATTGAAGATGCATTTGAGCTCTAGCATTCTCGTCGAGGCATGCAACAACTTTAGTGCTTGGAAGAAATCCATCCGTTTGTAATTCTTGACGGGGGCATTTTTTAAACTAACTATTTCAGTTCTCCTAAGTGGAGTAGCGCTCTATTACGTTGTCCATTTTTTAAGCTTGTTGAACACTCTTGCAATCAACTCCGCGTTTTCTTTAAACCGTGTTATGTCTTCTCTGGATAATACTCTAACCTGGGCTGCCGGTGCCCCTGCAACGCTAGTCCTAGGCGGTACCACCGTGTTCTGTGCAACTATCGATCCTGAGGCGACGAGTGCTCCCTCCCCTATTGTTGCCCCTTCAAAGATGATTGCCCCGTCTCCTATGACAGCCACATCTCCACAGTAGCATCCATGCATTACAACGTTACTTCCCACGGAAACGAAATTTCCTATTATAACTGGAGCGCTTTCCGAGCGGGCGTGAATTATTGTTCCATCCTGTATGTTTGTGTAGCTGCCGATCTGAACCTTCCCGAAGTCTCCTCTTATCACGCAGCCGGGCCATACACTTGAAAACTCCCCTATTTCAACGTCCCCTATTATAGTAGCTTGAGGGCTGACAAAGGCGTTTTTATCAATTCTAGGTTGCTTGCCTTGAAACTCTAGAATAGGCATTTCCCACTCCTCCATAAAACAGGGGGCTTTGCCGAGCACTTCATAGCTTGAACTTATATCTTATTTTTGGTTTTAAAGCCTTTATCTTTCATGTTTTTCACATCGATATCATTTCTTCGTAACGGTAGCTTTCCCACGCTGGCTTGCAACTGCAGCTGAGTTTTTCGATTTCACTCACGTTTTGGCTTAGCGAAAACTTCCTCAGAGCTCCGTCAACTCTCTTATCGCATACGCCGCAGTTGTGAGGGCCCCTTGGGCTTCCTGAAGCTACAGGGACGCAGATCAACGTCGTATCAATTTCTCGATACACGTCTTGAATTATTTTCACTAGACTCCAGAGCCACGGAGGTCTATAATCACCCTTCTTCCATAGTAGCTCAACGAAGGTGCCCTTGTGAACCGTGCAGGGATTCAGTGAGATAACGTCTACACCCATTTCAGATAGAGTTATAATAGAGTTCTCGGTGTCGATGATGGCCTCCTCCTCTCTTAAAAAAGGCGGCTTAACCAGGAGGTACACTTTAACCCTTGCTCCGAGAGCCTTTGCCACGTCCATTGCCTTCTTGAACTCCATGAACGTGAACCCTTTATTTATAACTTTCCTAACTTTATCGTTTACCGTTTCGAGCCCGACGGCTATGGTTAACTGCTTTCCTTTGAGAGCCTGAACGCACCTGCTAACGTTCTCGACCGTCACAAAGCTAGGACGTGTTTCGAGGACGACCTCTTTCACCCTGGGGTCTTTCGATATGAACCATAGGATTTCATTTTGCGCGTCTTCAGGAACCTCGTTTTCGTCGAGGAAGCTACCTGAAGTAAATATTTTCACAGCCATAGGAGGCTTAGCTGAGGAAGCCTTTCTGTATGCACCCTTAAACTGGTTAACGATTTGCTCGGAGGACACGTCACCCTTAACGCCTTCATAAATATATCCGCACATCGAACAACCACCATGCTCGGATAGTGCCCAACTACACCCCCTAGTAGCTAAAACAACAACGAGTGCCCTCCCCCTTTCACCTAAAACCCTATCTTCTTCGATCCAAGCCCTCACCGGCCGCCCTCCCTCCACCCTCCTGAGACCGAGGTACTCCTTTCTCAGCTCCAAGATAGCCTTCGAAAGAACCCTACTAAACGTCAACTTCCACCCCTCCTTGCATGTTTAATCTTAACAGCTACCCCACGGCTAACCTCCACCATTTCCTCCCCGCTGAGGTTAGCCTCCCCTACCCCAATCAACCTCCCAAGACTATTTATGACGAAAACCACGTCTCCAGGTCTTATGTTAGGATCAGCATCTTCAACTCCCGGAGCCATTATGGACGAGCCCCTAAACATCTCTCCCCTAAATAAAACCCAGTGGCTGCGCTTAGCTAATATTTCTCCCCCATTCATCGTTGGAACGATCAACCCCGTTGAAGGCGATGAAGCAGCTAGCAACACGTCCCCGCGATAAAGTCTCTTAACCCCCTTCCTCTCTACCTTTACGTGTGTACCCTGTTTAACCAGTAGGTCTCCTGCTCCAACACCGAACTGGTAATCTGCAACGCTTCTAAAGGCTTCTTTAACCCTTTCAAACCAGCCGACTTCCTCCGATGGAACTCTTTCTAATGTCTCCCTTAGGGAAAGTAGTGAAGACGAACTAGTCGGGTTTCCCTCTATTTCCGTGTAAATTATGTCCTTACCTGCTATTTCACTCGCCTTCTTGCATGCTTTAAGGTATCCTCCATCAAGATGGGCTACTATAGCACAGTCATCAGGAAACTTCTCTATGTATTTTGAAATGCATTTAGCAGCTATTTCTATCTCTTCAGCATCCCAGTCCCCTGTTACCGGTACGTCGTAGTGTGCTGCAGGATAAACCTCCTCAAGCTCCCTTGGCACCAGCCCCAACGGGGAAGTCACTATCCCCTCACAGATGCTCTTGACTCCTGCCTCCTCCACCACCCTTCTGAAAAGCTTATGTGACGGTGACTGAGAGTATGGTTTTCTAGCGGAGCAAGGTAGGAGGAGGACGGCAGTAGCCCACTTGGGTGGCGTATACCTTTCAGCTACCCTTCCTCTGAACCGCTCTAAGGATGGACGATAATAAGACTCGGGTCCTACGCAATGTACCTTGCCTTTACCCGAAATAGGGGTGTATTTTTCTAGGAGCCGCTGCGCATCCCGGTCCAGTATTCGAAGGAGAGCAGTTAACTCCGTTGAACAGTGTGCCGCCGCCTCCACGCCTTCACGGAGCTGCGTGCTTCTTATGAGTAACTCCGCTTTTCTTAGGATTCCCAACGCCGAAAGGACGTTATGCTTAAAAAGAAGCTGAAATCTTTCATCCTCACTTAGCACGCTTGGCAGTTTTACACACGCATCACAGAAGCATGGTAAACTCTTAAAGTCCTTCAACTGGTACCATTTCCCCTCAAAAAGGTAAAGCCCATTTAGCGATGCGCCGATTAGGTTTGCCGCGTCGAATAGGTCAACACCCAAGTATGTTAGGTGAAGGTAGTGTGATGGTGGAACCCCTACAGCGTAAACCACAGCATTAGGGCTAATAAACTTGTTAACAGCCGTCATAAAAGCAGCCAGCTCCCTTGGGTTATGGATAATACGGTTTAGCCCCTTCAAAACGTACATTTCAGCGCCGGCAGCATTGATCCCTGAAAGATATTCTTCCCAAAGATCCTTGTAAGGTATGTAATATATCGGGGCTGCTATAGGTGATCCCCCAGCCAGCTTCCTGAAAACCCTAGTATTTTCTATTACTTCAAGCATTAGCTGCTGGGCTACCTCCCGAGGCCCGATAACTGGCGTACTGGGAACCATTAGGATGTCGCCACCTGACTTTAACTCCATGTTTAAGGCTTCCTCTAAATCAAGAAGTAATGGTCCTATGGTGCCTACAATTCGAACCTTCTCCCTGAAAGTTGCATTTACTAGAGCACCACTACTTGACGCTACAACTACCGTTATTTCGGCTTGAACCGGTAGGCTAAAATGGCCGTTGAGTAATGGAAACACTAGGTTCGGCGTTCCCACCACTTTCCCGTTAATTCTTAAACGGGATACTCTTCCGGGTCCATCATGGCGCATTATCTCGATCATTAAACCACCGTTACCTATGTGCCTTTACTTCAATTGAAACCAACTTTTTATTTCATCCCCGATCCTAAATTCTGCTAATTCCTCCAGCACCATTCTATCGTGAGGCATGTTTGGTGGCTGTACACCATTAGCCCGCAGCATTATATCCCGGGCAAGCCTGTAATATTTTGTTCTTCTTATGGAGCGCCAGAGCCGTCTACCGGCAATTTCCCTCGCTTTCTTAAGGGCTTCCTTGTAAGACACTAATCCATGCATTTTTAACGCTGTAAAGAGCATCAGAAGAAGGCTAAGCGAAGCAGCGAACCTAGATAGTTTAGATGGTTTAGCCGAGACCGCCTCCTTGTACCCCCTAAGAAAACATTCAAATGCTTCTCTTACGCATCCCTTAGCAAATAAACAGTCACCAGCTTTTAACAGTAAAATTGCCGCTCGCTCGTGTAGCCCCTCCACCTCAAGGATGGAGGAGCAAAGCGTGAAAAGAAAGGCGCTCTCCTGGTACTTCCCCCTCGCTTTCATGTAAAAGGCTTTGCTCAACAGTTCCCCGACATGCTTAATAACATCAACGTAGAGGCTCACTGCTTTACCTTCATCTCTTCCTTTCCTACGTAATTCAATATACTCCTCCAGTAATCTAACTTTGCTTTCACCCATTAAAAACACCTCAAAATAAGGGAGCAGTTATAAAAACCATTTTTAACCTTTCAAATCGGAACAACACTTCTAAGTGATAAAACGAGAACGCATCTTTTAATAGTTTAGCATTCCTACTTTAATGACGGTGCGGAGTATGGCTCACTTTAACCACGGCGTCTTCGTATCCCTTTCTAAAGCCGTAGTGCTAGGTAACAGGACGGTATGCGACGGACATGAAGACGGCTACACTTTGAGGGTAGTGACACATGCCCATGCAGACCATCTTTATGGCTTACGTAATAGCACTAGGAAATGTGACCTTGTCGTCTCAACTAGAGAGACAAAGGACTTACTGTCAGCTACCCGCAGATGCAGAACCAGCATGATCGTCCCCGTACACTACAATCAAACTATAAAAATTCGAGACGAGAAAGTTACGTTAATACCCGCAAACCACATATTAGGTTCCGCGCAGGTCCTCGTCGAGCGGAGCGACGGGTTACGATGTCTTTACAGCAGCGACTTCAGACTAGATGGCACCCCAACCGTTAAGTGTGACGTCCTCGTCCTTGACGCAACATACGGTGCACCATCTAACGTTAGGCCATCGATAGATGCTGTTCACGAAGCCCTTATTACCTTGGTTGAGAGCAGCCTTAAGACGGGGAAACCCGTACATGTCTTCGGTTTCATAGGGAAAGTGCAGGAGGTCATGTCTTTTCTTAGGCGGAAAGGAATCACCGTTCCTTTCGTAACGTCGCCTAGAATGTACAGGGTTTCAAGGGTTTACGAGAAGTATGGTTTCACGCTTGGAGAATATTATTCCTCGGAGGGGGTGGTGGGGAGAAAAATTCTTAAGGATGACTTATACATAGCATTTTTCTCTCCGTTTGAAAGAACATACCTAAAGGGCGAGTTTACTCGGATGGAGCTTACAGGATGGCTCTTTGGTAAGCCCTACGTTGAAAGAAGCAAAAACGAGTATGTTATTTCTTACAGTGGCCACTCGGACTTTAACCAACTAATAGAATATGCAGCGAAATGCGACCCTGAACACGTAATAACAGATAATGCACGTGGCGGGAGTGCGATTAAACTAGCTGAGGAAATAGAGAAAAGGCTGGGGATTCCCGCTTCCCCATCACCATAATTTATACGTTAAGATTGTATCTACGTCTGTCAAGAAATTCTTGCTTCTTTGGGTCATTCCATGTTGCCTTTATACCTTGCAAGTATCCGGTTATACGGGAGTATATTTCAACTCTTTGACTTCCACACTTTGGACACTTAAACTCGACTAGCTCTGCTGGAGAGTCGAAGTGTTGATTCCTCCAGTCGAACGTTCCCTGCGCCCGGCAGTCTGGGCAAACCCATATGTCAATCGTGAAGTCAAAGTATGCTGTAAGAGTGTTACGGGCAATCTTTAAGATAAACTTCCATATTGCGTAAGGGTCAGGGTAAACGTCGTTTAGGAATATGTGTTGTAAGAAGCCTCCTCCAAGAAGTGGGGCAAACATCGCCTCCTTCTTTATTCGCTCCGCTAGAGGTATGTCGGCATCCACAGGTTGATGGACGGAGTTTGTAAGGTAAACGTCCGGGTATTTCCCTCTGAGGTACGGTCTTACTTCTGGATACCTCTCATAAAGTATTCTTGCAAGTTTACCCGCTGCTGTCTCTGCCGGAGTGCGCGTAACTTGGAACGAGAGCCCTGTCTCGTTGCTCCACTCCTGAGCTATCTTATTCATAAATTTAAGGACTTTAACAGCAAATTTTAACCCTTCTTCATGCCAGAGCGGGTACCCCGTGACGATCTCAACCATTTCAGCAAACCCTATAGTCCCTATTAGGAGCTCCCTTTCTTCCGGAACAATCATATCTTTCCCATTAGGTCGCTTTACGTTGTAGAGCGGCGCCAAGCCAAGACGCTTAACTCTCTTTACAACCTCGTACCTATGGAGTAGGCTTGGAATGGTTACTTCCTCTATTATCCTTCCAAAGTCTTCGAAGAAGGCATCCTCGTCTTGCCCCATAGTTCTAGCAGCTGAAGCAACAGGGTTAGGCGTATCCATCTGGATTGCACCGTAAACCGCATTACCGGAGATGTATTCTTCAACTTGCTCCGGGTTCCTCGCAGCCCAGGTGTGGGAGCAGCAGGAGACACACCCGCCGATTATCTGTTTTCGCCAGTTCAGGTAATTCACAAAGTATGGTAAACCATATTTAGCCACCAGCCTAGCAGCCCAAATGTATGCTTCTTCAAACTCGGGTTTCATCCACTCCTCCCTAAGCTCTATGTTCAGCTTCGGGTAGTTGAACAATTTCCCATATCTATCGCCATAGTACATAACCTTCATGAACTCTATAAAGTATCTTTTCACCTCGTCAACGAAGTCCCCGTAGACATATTTTTCACTTGTTTTTCCTCCAGGAAGAATAACAGGTTCGTTCATAAACTCCTTTTTTATCCCCGGGCCTATATCTATGGATGTGAAGGGAACTTGCCCTCCTCTAGCAACATATTGCTGAGTCGCAATAAACGGGGTATGCTGGCATGCCTGCTCTATTTCCCTTTCAGCCACCCGTCTTAGAACATACTTTACAATAGCATCAACAATATCCCTTGGAACCTGCTGGAACTTCCTGTAAAGCTCGTCTGTTAACCCTAAAGCAGGCTGGTTCATTTCAGAGACTAGAAGACTTGCGCTCTTAAGCAACTCCTCCTGCTTAAGGCCGCGGAGGTACCATGCTATCCCCTCCATCCAATTGTGAAATCCTTGCCCACCTGACATGTTGCTTTGCCATGATGCAAGCCATATCGCGGCATGGTTGACGAACACCGTCAAATGTTTAGGCGGTCCCGCACTAGACGAGTGCATGCCATTCAACCCATCAGGCTCCAAACCCAAAATTATGAATAGGCGTGGATCCCATGACGCACAGTAGTCCCTTATACTCGTGTACTCTCGATCCTTATGGTAGTTGTCCCCCATCAAATGGGCATCAGCAATGTTCGTATCAAAAACAAGCCTCTTTCCCGTAGGTACAGTTACCTCTAAGTGTCCCGGCAGCGTCAAGAATGTGTGCTCCGTCATCACACGGTCATAAACCACTTTTGCGATAGTTTCTGGGTTAACTTGAAGATTGGCATTCCAAGTGTGCCTTAATGGGTTAATGATCATCTCGTTAAGGTCATAAATAGGAATCCCAATTCGAGTATACTTCTTCCTAGCCTCTACAAGCCCCATTTCTGCAAGAACAGAACAGCACATCTCCCTTATCATCGGGCCAGAGAGCCAGCGTATGTTCGAAGAAATTATCCTTTTAACCACGTTCTTAGCCACTTCTGTGGCGACATCCCTGCTAACTTCAGCTTCCCTCACAAGGCTATCTATAATTTTTCTCACGTCGAACTTCTCTATCATACCTCTATTCGTTCTGACAGGGGGAAGTATCGAGTTCCAAAACTCATGCTCCTCCTCTTCCTGAGGAAGAGGATACTCTCTATGGTTTGCAACTGGACCAGCCATTTTCACTCACCCTTTAAAACCTTCTCCTTCAATTCCTCGTAAGAGATGGGGTCTCCTAACGCTAGAGGCTTCATCCTGCCATCCTCAACGGCAACTATGGTTGGCGTGGCAGCCACGTAAATTTGATTTTGAAGTAGTTCGAACTCTAAATCGTCAGGAACTTCATTAACATCCACTACTTCTACTGGTATCTTTAATTCATCCCCAACCATCATGGCAGCTTTCTTCGCTACCGGACAGTTAGGACAATTTTCTTGGGTGAAGACTAGAAGTTTACTCACCTTCATTTCCGCAGCACCCAACCATTAACTCCTCCTGAAATAGGGGGTTAAGCTTGTTTTTAACGGTCAGTTTTCCGGGGGAATAGCTAGGTAATTATGAAGCACACTTCCCCTTTTGGAGCCCTCAATCTAAGAATTAAGGTAATGGAGCAAATTTAAGCCTTTCTTTAATCTTTAAATTTATCATTCATAAAACCCCCCTCTATTTCCACTCCAAAAAGATGAAATAGATTATATTGTATAGATGCATTGAGGGCGAA
The DNA here is from genome assembly GCA_030587405.1 of Candidatus Freyrarchaeum guaymasense. The sequence continues at coordinate 90,539 of JAUQZD010000076.1, forward strand.
GCAGACGGTAAACCCTGCTTTCATCTTCCATCGTTTAAGAAACAGTTAAATTTGGCTTTTTCAAGGAACTTAACTAACTGAAAAAGTTAAAAGCCCGTCTTGACAGGAAGATTCCCAAAGTTTCACCGTGAAATGATAAGATGAATATAATCCGAACAGCCCTTGGGAAAAAAGGAGGTTAGATCGTGCGGAGGGACGATGTTCGTCGCTAGTGTGAGTCACCTTATAAAGTCTGTGGTAAGATCCGCCAGTCTCCCGCAAAGGCTCTACATTTTCGATACTACTCTCAGAGACGGAGAGCAGATGCCCGGTGTTGCCTTTACGCCGGGTGAGAAGAAGATAATCGCTGAGCAGTTAGCTAAGTTAGGGGTTGACGTAATAGAGGCAGGAATGCCCGTCGTTTCAGAAGGAGAGAGAAATGCCGTTAAAGAAATAGCAAAATTAGGGTTAAACTCGGAGGTTTGTGCATTAGCGCGCGCTAGCCGCGAAGACGTAGACGTGGCGCTCGAATGCGACGTGGACAGAATACACCTATTCATAGCGACGTCAGACCTTCACATGAAGTATAAGCTTAAGCTTTCCCCGGAGGAAGTTTTTCAGAAAGCCGTAGAAAGTGTGGAGTATGCGAAGAGCCACGGTGTAAAGGTGGAGTTTTCAGCTGAGGATGCCACGAGAAGCAACGTAGACTTCCTTAAAAGGATTTATAGTGGCGTCGTGGATGCAGGAGCAGAGGTTATAAATATTCCGGACACGGTCGGCGCCGCCACTCCAAGTGCGTACGCCTACCTCGTCGAGGAAATCAAGAAGGTTTTAACTCGTGGTACGGTCGTGTCTGTTCACACACATAATGACTTTGGGTTAGCTACGGCGAACGCTCTTGCAGCAATAGAGAAAGGTGCACAGCAAGTCCACGTGACCGTTAACGGTATAGGGGAGCGGGCTGGAAATGCCTCCCTGGAAGAAGTCGTTGTGTCAGCCGTGGCGCTTTACGGGATAAAGGTAAACGTAGATACAACGCGCATCTTCGAAACTTCAAAGCTGGTCGAACGTATAAGTGGGGTTAGGCTCCCCCCTAACAAGCCGATAATAGGGGATAACGCCTTTAAACACGAGAGCGGGATCCACGCACATGCCGTTCTAGAGAACCCGTTAACCTATGAGCCTATAAAGCCCGAGCTGATAGGACGTATAAGAGAGAGCATAGTGGAGGACGCTATAGTCATAGGTAAACATGCTGGAGGTCATTCTCTCAGAGCGAAGTTACAGGAGATGGGAATAACATGCAATGAAGAGCAACTGAGGGAAATCCTATCACGTATAAAGGAACTGGGTGATAAGGGTAAGAAAGTCACAGACGTAGACCTACTAGCCATAGCAGAGGACATCGTCGGGCAAGTTTCAGAGAAGGAGAGGATACTCAGACTTGAGGAATTAACCGTGGTTACAGGGAAAGGTATAACACCGACGGCCACGGTCAAAATACGCGTAGGCAACAACGAAAAGATCGCTTCAGCAATAGGGGTAGGCCCGGTTGATGCGGCTTGCAACGCCCTCCAGAACGCTGTTAAAGCCTTTAAGGAGATGAGCCTTATCGAATATAACTTAGAAGCCATAACAGGCGGAACGGATGCCCTAGGATTTGTCACCGTTAAATTGAGAGACAAGGACGGTTTAATTTACACCGCTAAAGCAGCAGACGGCGATATCGTGAAGGCAAGCGTCCAAGCAATAATAAACGCAGCTAACAAAGCACTTTTAGCCAGAGGCCGCCTTCAGAAAAAAGGCAATTAAAATCCCGTTTTCCTTCCTAATTTTCCGAGGGACATAGGCTGCCTAGGAAAATTGCAGAGCAAACGAATTCCCACCTTTCCATTAACATTCTTTCAACGGCCGAATTCATGCCTATAACGTGTCTCCCCGTCAGCAGGATTTAAACCCGCCGCCGAATTTTAAACACGCAATCATTTACCATAGACATTTCGTTTTTTCTTAACTAAGCACTCCTGTTTTAAAATGCTCTTTCTTAAAGTAGCAAATTAATGGTGAGCTATTAAGATTCCTTCCCTTAGTGGAAAAAGCTCATCTAACATTTTAATTGCCGATTCAGACCAGACTGTAAGTCTTCCTGGGTGACCGCCGGGAGCCAACACCTCTACGTTAAGGTTTCTTGCAACCACAACATCCACTCCCGGATAGTTCCTAGCAGCTTTGCTTATTCCTAGGTCTTCTTTGACGACTATGAGGACGCTTCGTGCCCTTTTACGTCTTCGCCCACGCATCTTCCCCTTTCCCGCTCTCACCTTTTTCATGCGTTTTCTGGCTCGCAACACATCATCCCATAAGCCGAAAACGGTCAAAACTTCTTTAAACTCTTTAGCCGTAGCTATCTTTTGAAGCTCATCCGTTAGTACGAGAGGGAACTCTGGTACCCCATCAAGCTTATGCCCTCTCTCTTCTACCAACTCCTTTTTAGCTGTTGCAGCTATAGCCGAGCATGTAGCTAACCGCTTCTCTCTTTTGTTAATTTTTTCTAGAAACACTTTCTCAGGCTTAGGCGGATGAGTTCTTCTTCCACCAACAGCCATAGGGACAAAGGCTGCCCTGCCAGCTGATGGATGCCGACGACCTTTAACCCTTGGAACCCTAGCAACCCCGTAACCCGTCCCCCAAGACTCCGCTGACGTCCTCTTGCCCGCCCTTAGGTCAACACCGTAAGGCTGCCTTCTCGCACTAAGGATTGATAGGACAGCACGCTTTATCAGGTCTGGTCTAAATGGTGTAAGGAAAACCTTAGGGATCTCTATTTCTTTGACAGGCTCCCCCTTAAGATCGTAGACGTGGACTCTGGTTAAACTCATATTAAACACCCTGTTTAGATGCTAAGCTCACATAGGAGATCATGGGGACCTCACTAAATCCTTTAAGTGACGGGCGGATTGGATACCTTATGAAAACTAGGCGTTTAGCAGGACCAGGGACGCTTCCCGTGAGGATCACATAATCTCCCTTTATCAACCCGTACCTTAGGAATCCGCCCTTAGGGTTTATGTCCTCCCCCTCATTCTTAACGTTGCCTATCTTTAGAATGTACTTGTTGTACTCTGTTCTTTGGTGGTAGCCCATCTGCCCTGCACGCGGTGTAGTGTATGGTACTCTTGCTGGATGCCAGGCTCCAATCGCTCCAACGCCACGCTTGGTCTTTCTAGACTTGTGCTGTAGGATCCGCACACCCCACCGCTTCACAGGACCCTGGAACCCTTTACCTTTCGTTACCGCTATAACGTCTACGTAGCTCCCTTCCTTTAGCACGTCTCGTACCTCAACGGTACTTGTAGCCTGGAGGTCCCCCTCTCCGTTCCCGATTCGTTCTAGGGCATACCCGTATAATTCATCTCCAAGAAACCTTAAAGCATATAGTAACTCCTCTTTAACGTCGCCGCCACCAACCTTTACCTCTAATATCTCCGGCTTCTTTTTAGGCACAGCTGCCATACGGGGCTGAGTGTGGAGTAGAACGCGAACCTCGCTTATACGACCCAAATCCCCTATTAGGGAATCAAGGTTCCTCTTAAACTTTGCCAGCCTTTCATCAACGTTCTGTTCAAAAACCTTCCTGCATGATATTTTTCTAGCTAAATCCTTCGAGAGCTCCGGCGTCCAAACCTCAGTTAAAGTCCTTAAACCATATGGAGTAGACTCATAAACCCTTACCCCGAAAACACGTACAGGAGGCGTTTCCACAACGGTTACCGGCATTGCAAGTTCTTTCCCGTAATAAGGACTAGTTTTTCTGTTATCAACTAATATGACGTGGGTCATTCCCGCCTTGTACCCTGGAATGCCTAGTAGTGTAGGTGGCCCAGCATAGTCCGGCCAACTTCTAATACGTGGTACGGGACGCCTCGCCCTACCCCTTGGAAGGTAGGCTAAGCTCCCTCTTTTCGGTGCATGATATTTCCTATGACCCATAGTAAACCACCTGTCAGTTTTAGAATAACAATGTAACAATCACGTACTAGGATACGAGGAGGAGATAAGGTTTTAAATTTATTCGCCTATCTCAGCTCTCCTCTCAGCGCTTTTTACCTTTCTTCCGTCCAGTGCTACGTGCCGCTATTAGTCCTACTTTTGCTCCAGGAGGCGCATTTCTAGATACGGCTGTCGGCCCTCCAGGATGTTGATGGCTTCCTCCTCCGTGGGGGTGTGAAACAGGGTTCATAGCAACTCCCCTAACCTTAGGCCACTTCCAACCTTTAGCTTTAGCGAGGTGATACTTGTTTCCTGCTTTGACGAACGGCTTATCGATCCGCCCACCGCCGGCAACAACCCCTATGGTCGCTCTGCATTCAGGATTAAACGCCCTGACCTTCTTTGATGGAAGGAGAACTAGCGTTTTTTCCGGTGTGTGCGAGAGGATCGTCGCGTAAGCGCCAGAGGAGCGCACGAATTTCCCGCCGTCCCCTGGCACGCTTTCTATGTTAAAAATAGGCGTGCCTTCAGGTATGTTTTTTAACGGAAGCGTGTTGCCTATTTTTAATGAGGCGCCAGGGCCATACTCTACTTCTTGGCCGACCGAAACCCCTTCAGGGGCGAGCATGAGCTGCTCTATCCCATCTTCAAACACAACTTTAGCAAGAGGCGCCCCTCTACCTGGATCATGTAGCAACGTAATAACTTTTCCACGTAAAACTGTAACATCGCCTAGGGTTCTATGTTTGACGACTCCTCTACGCCTATGAGTTGGCGCTGTAAACGTAGGGCTTCCTCTACCCCGCCTTTGGACAAGGATCCTTTTACCCATTTCTGCCACCAATCACTGTTCCTTCTGTAAGATTAAAAGCATTTTTAGCAAGGAGAGTGGTACATGACTGCTACGTAATATCCTTTTAAAAACTTTTCTTGGCTCGGTTCTGTTGCGTTTATGGGTGTTGGGAGATAAAGTGTTTAGGTTTTTCTGGTGTTGCGCCTTCGGGAGACATGTTTAAAAATTGTCTTGGCATTATAGGGTATTATATGTCTGAGGTCGATGGAAAGACGGCGGTGACCCTCCATAAATCGACCTTGAGAGGGCTGGCGGAGCTTAAGGTTCATCCTGGGCAAGCTATGAAGAGGCCATACTGAAGCTCCTAGAGGTGTATGAGGGGTGGGAGCGGTCAAGGTGGTGAGAGCTGTTTCCATACCTTACCAGCCCTCGGAGGAGGTGATTAAACTACTGAAAGCCTTCAGGAGCATGGTTAACTACTGCGTCCACGTAGGGTTGGAGAGGGGGGTAAGCTCGAGTAGGCTTACAAGAGAGGTTTATCACAGGCTGATGGAATATGATCATAGCTGGTACGTTCTCTCAGCAGTCGAGGTGGCTACGGCAATCCTCAAGAATCACAGGAAAGCTAAGAGGAGAAATCCGAATGTTAAGGTTCCTAGAGGCAGAAAGCTCGTGGCTAAGACCGGAAAGCAAGCAGTTAAAGTAGCCGACGGGGTGTTGGGAATGCCCTTAAAGCCTAGACAATACATCTGTATACAGCTCCATAAGAGAGCTAAAAGTCTCCTACGAGAATATGGGGTTTGCTCGGTAACTCTAGCCTTGAAGGCCGTCCACGTAGCATTCTCCAAGACAGTCAGAGTGGAGGAGCCTAGAGGCTGGATAGCGGTAGACGTAAACGAGGACAACGTTACAGCCGTAAGCTCTGACGGTGAGGTTAAGGTCTTCGACCTCACCAGGTTGAAGGAGGCCGTGTACGGACACTTCGAAAGGAAAAGAAGGCTCCAACGGAGACACCATAAGGATAGGAGAGTGTTGAGGAAGGCTCTCTCAAAACTATCTGAGAACTATCGCAACAAAGTTTCTACTATGCTCCACCAGACTTCTACAGCCATAGTGAAGTGGTGTAAAGAAAGAGGTTACGAACCCATCCATGAAGACATGAAAGGTCTAGGAAGAGCGTGAATAAGAAGTCTAAACGAGTTAATAGGTTCAACGGAAAGGTTCAAACAGTCTCTAAATGTTCCAAGAAGCTAAAAAGAAGGTTGAACAACTGGTAGTTCAGGAAGTTTCTAAATCAAATATCCTATAAATGCATATGGGAAGGTGTTAAAACCATCGAGAGCAAGCATACTAGAAACTCGTCCTCCACCTGCCCGATATGTGGGTTCAGGCTGAAGAAATACCCGAATGGGCTGGTGGAATGCGGAAAACATGGTTTGATGAACAGGCATGTGGTAGCCTGCTTGAACCTACTCAGATGGGAGGGTGTGGTTCGCCCTCGACCACTCCTCGAATGTAACTGTGAAGCGTCCCCTAACGAGGCTCCATTCGGGGCTGATGAGGAAAAGGCGTGGAGCAGAAGAGGAGAAGTTGCGTCTCCCAAATGCAACACTGAGGGGTAACAGGCTCAGCCGTCACCCGCAGACGCAACAGAACCCTTGGCTCATCCTTCCCAAGGAAGCGTTAAAGGTTCCCAAGTCGTTCTTCTGTTAAACCCCCTTATGGCAAAGCATTTTAAGTTTAATGGAAAGCTTTCAACTCGGTAAAAAAGCGATGGATGGTGAAGCTTTGCCTGTCGAGAAAGAGTTAGTTATAGTTGGCGGAGGCCCTGCAGGGCTCGCTGCCGCTCTCTACGCAGCCCGCCTCGGCCTCAACGCTGTGCTACTAGAAGCGAAGGTAGTGGGCGGCCAAGCCGCTGAGGCCGCGTTCATCGAAAACTATCCTGGATTTGAGCACATAAGAGGCATGGAACTCATAGATAAAATGCGTTCTCAGGTGGAAAAATTTGGGTGCGAAATAAGGGAAATGGAGCCTGTCAGGAAGATCGTAAAGGAAGATGGAAAATTAAGGGTTATAACAAGTTCTGAAGAGTACGTTGCGGACGCCGTGATAATTGCTTCTGGCAGAGAGAGAAAGAAGTTGGGTGCCCTAGGCGAAGAAGAGTTCAAAGGGCGTGGGGTGAGCTACTGTGCAACTTGTGATGCCCCCCTATACCGTGGAAAAAGGGTGGTGGTGGTTGGCGGAGGAAACACCGCTGCAAGTGAGGCTCTCTACCTCTCTGAGGTCGCCAAGGAAGTTCACTTAGTTCACAGGCGTGAGGACCTTAGAGCTGAGAAAGCTCTTAAGGAACGGCTTAAAGAGCGCGGTGTTATATTCCACTGGAACAGTGTTTTAAAGGCCATCGAGGGCGATCAACTGGTTAGGAGGGTTGTTCTTCAAAACTTGAAAACGGGTGAGGAAGAAAGTTTAAACGTAGACGGCGTTTTCATAGCGATCGGCGAGATTCCATCAAGCAGATTGGCAGTAGACCTGGGAGTAAATGTTGACGAAGAAGGCTACATTTTAGTTGACCGGAAACAGATGACTAATGTAGAAGGCGTCTTCGCTGCCGGCGATGTCACCGGCGGCGTAATGCAAGTTGCCACCGCAGTAGGGGAAGGAGCCGCAGCCGCCGTGAACGCTTACTTATATATTCGTAAAGGATGGTATGGCGAGGGAAAGTAGCTATTCCCCCCAGTACGGCTTCTTAATATAATTATAAGCGCTTAGGGATGCCACAACCCCCTCACCTATCGCTGTGGAGATTCGCATCACGCCGCCAGTTACATCCCCAGCTGCGAACAAGCCATTAATACTCGTTTCCTGCTTCCTATTCACCACCACTTCCCCTTTCTCGGAAAGTTTCACGCCTAGCTTTTTTAAGATCTCAGTTGCTGGCAGATAGCCAACACAAAAAATCACCTCGTCCACCTTGAAAACCCGCCTCTTCCTGCTCTCAAGGTTATAAAGTAAGGCTTCTTCAAGCCTCTCTTCCCCTCTAAGTTCCTCCACAATCGTATTATACATCACATCAACTCGCCCTATCAGCCTCTCTATAAGCGCTTCATCAGCTCTTAACATGTCCCGTCTATGAACTAAATGTACCGAAGACGCTTTCTCGCTTGCCATTAACGCTGTTTCAACAGCGGTCTCTCCCCCTCCAACCACTATGACCTTCTTTCCGTCAACCTCTGAGGGATCACCAAGCATGTACCTTACACCCTTCCCCCTAAACATGGCCTCCCCCTTCACGCCAACGTGGGTACGTGGTTGCATGCCAAAAGCTATTATCACCGCCTTTGCAAGGTACTCGTCACCCTTATCGTCCTTTAAAACAAACCCACCACCCTCAAGAGGCGTAATTTCGGTAACCCTAGCATTACACTTGATTTCAACCCCAAACTTCCTTGCATGCTTCTCTAACATGCGGCCGATCTCCATCCCTGTTATGCCCTCAGGGAATCCTATCAAATCGTCGACAATCTTATTAGCATAAACAAGCACCGGCTTCCCGCCGGCAGTCGAGGATGCCTCAAGAATCAACGTCCTAAGCTTCCTTCTAGCCGCAAACGTTGCAGCAGCAAGTCCTGCAGGTCCTGCTCCCACCACTATAACGTCGAACACAGGACATCCTCCAATACAAACTGTCAGGTAAAGTCTTAATAACCCTAGGGTTTTTAGTGATTTTTAATTCTAACTCCTTATAAATTTAAATTTAATACTAAAGCGGTTGGAGGGGGTTCTATGGGTCCCGAAGTTATAGTTACAGTTGTAATCAGAGACGGAGGAAAATACTTACTTGTAAAGGAAGAAGATGGGTTCTGGGCTCTTCCTGGAGGTAAGGTTGAGAGAGGAGAGCTACTTGACGGTGCTGCAAGGCGTGAGGTGATCGAGGAAACAGGATATGACGTAGCCATTAAAGGTGTAATATGCGTATACCAGCCAACGAGCATCCCGAATGCTCCGGTGATATTCACTTTTAGAGGAGACGTGCAAGGTAGGGTAGGGAGAGGATCCCTAGAGCATGGGTGGTTCACAGCCAACGAAGTTGAAAATGTAGCCAGCTACCCGGAAACCACTGTTTTAATTAAGAAGGCTGACAGGTGGAGCGAGACGAAAGTGTATGATAATCTGAAAGTGTACCTAGATTTTTGAAGAGGAGAATTTATATCAGATTTTTCCCTTTTAGAAGGTAGCAACCATGAACCTAAAAACTATAATTGGTTTGGGAGAGGCTGCAATGTCTGATGAGTACGTTTTTAAGGTTGTTGTCATCGGGGATGGAGGGGTAGGGAAAACCAGCTTAATAATGCGTCTCACCGAAGACAAGTTCCTATCGGACTATAAGCCTACGCTAGGAACCGATTTCGCCTCGCATAAACTGGACATTGATGACTCTATTGTCACTCTTCAGCTTTGGGATTTAGGAGGGCAACCTAGCTTCGCACACTTACGCTCTTTTTTCTATACCGGAGCGAGGGGAGGAGTAATAGTTTTCGATTTAACCAATGTCAGATCCTTTGAGAACGTCGAGAAATGGTATAGGGAGCTTGTAAGCGTCTGCGGCGAAGTTCCCATAATCTTAGTTGGTAACAAGCACGACCTAATCGATCAGCGCCGCGTCCCAAAGCATGAGGCAGAACAGGTTGCTAGGAAAATCGGTGCAATCTACTTTGAAACCAGCGCAAAAACCAGATACATGGTTAATGAGGCGTTCACAGCCATCGCCCGTCTGCTGCTTGGAGTCAAGGAAAAGCAGAAAGTAATAGCTCCATTAGAAGTCACGCCAGAAGTAAAAAAGAGGCTCTTAGACCTCATAGATGAAAGCAAAGAGTACGCTGTTGACCTCCTGCGAGACCTCATCTCCGCTCAATCAGTTAACCCTCCCGGATTTGAGAGGCAAGCTGCAGAAATAGTATTAGGTGAACTCTACAGAATAGGCGCCCAGACCGAACTCCACGAAAAAGAAGAGAACAGGACGAACGTTATAGGGAAGCTTGGAGAAGGCAGCCCAAAAGTAATTTTAACCGCCCACCTTGATGTTGTCCCCCCTGGGGAGGGGTGGATCTACCCTCCCTTCAGGGCGACGGTTAAAGAAGGCTACGTGATAGGTAGAGGAAGCGTAGACGCTAAGGGCTCACTAACCTCGATGCTTCTAGCCCTCCACGCAATTAAAAAGCTAAACATTCAGCTTTACGGGACTGTAATGCTCGTGGCAACCGCCGACGAGGAGATGGCGGGAGAGCTGGGGATGAAGTACCTGCTTAGAGACCTAAATTTGACGGCTGACTACGCAATAGTTGGAGGGCAAACGAGAAGCTGTAAAATAGGCGTTGCAGAGAGAGGACTCCTCTGGATTAAAGCCACATGCAGAGGGAAAGCTGCACATGGAGGCACACCGTTCAAAGGCATTAACGCCATACAGGGACTAATCAAACTACTAGAAAACCTGTCAAAGGTCGAGTTCGACGTTCCCCCTCACCCCCTCATGGGAGAGGTGACGATGAACATAGGAACACTGCGTGGGGGGATAGGGGTAAACGTGGTTCCAGACGTAGCAGAGGCAACAATAGACATAAGATACACACCACACATAACCAAGGAGGAAATAATCAACAAACTAACTGAAATAGCAAAGAAAACAGAAGAAGGGGTTAAAGGCATCGAAATAAACCTTGAAATAATCCTTTCAGAGCCGCCAACAGAAGTACCTGCAGACCACCCACTAGTCCAAACAATCAGGAAAAACATAAAAGAAGTGGTCGGCGAAGAGCCGGAACTAATAGGAGGAAAAGAATCCACATCCGCCAAAATATGCATACTCCACGGGATCCCAGCAGTATTCTTCGGCCCAGGAGAAGAAGAACAAAGACATGAGGCAAACGAGAAGGTACCCATCGACGAACTCATAACAGCAGCAAAAATATATGCGCTAACCATACTGGACTTACTCTCCCTTCCAAACAACAAAAAACAAAATCAAAAAGAAGAACGGCACCCCTCAACTTAGCCTCCAAGGAACAATCAGCATTTCAAACACTGAACTCTCACTCCACATCCAGTCTTACTAAAAACCGCTTCCCTAACCAAATGAGTGGAAATGAGATGTGGTGCGGGGGGTGGGATTTCTGGGCCGAGTGGACGTGAACCCACGAACCCTTCCGCATCCTTTCTACGGGACCGGATCTTAAGTCCGGTGTTCTCTTAAACAAGTCCGGCGCCTCTGGTCTGACCCCTTTTCCCTAACTTGACCAGCTCGGCAACCCCCGCACTCTACACGAAAAATGCATTTAACATAATATAACCTTAACGCAAAGCTATAATCCACGCATCCACCTGAAAACAGCATCTTCCTCAAAAATAAAAAACATTTTATATGCTTTTTTCCCTCTTAAGGGATGGAGGCCCCGGGTTTAGCGCCCCGGTGCCTGACCGGCGGGAAAGCTTAGCCTGGTTAGAGCGTCTCACTGGTAATGAGAAGGTCCCGGGTTCGAATCCCGGCCGGGGCTTCCAACATTTAAAAATTGGCTTTCCATCTCTTCGATGTCCCTCTATTTTTTCGCTCACGTACGGATTTTACTGGTAGGTGGAGGGGCCCGGATTGGAGGATGAAAAAAGGCTGGCAGCGTTAGCTGCCGTTAAACACGTTGAGGACGGCATGGTCATAGGTGTCGGGTCAGGGTCGACGGTGGCCTTGTTCATCGAAGCATTAGCTAACGTGGTGAGGGAGCAAGACCTATGCGTTCAATGTGTTCCAACCTCTTACCAGTCAGCCCTTCTCCTAGCGAACCATAAAATCCCGTTAACGTCCCTTACCGAGCATCCAGTCCTCGACTTAGCGGTAGACGGCGCAGACGAGGTGGACCCCAACTTGAACCTGATTAAAGGCATGGGAGGCGCGCTAACCCAAGAAAAAATAGTTGCGTCGTCCGCTAAGACGCTGGTGATCATAATTGACAGCTCTAAGCTCGTTGAAATCCTCGGCTATAAAACACCTCTTCCCGTAGAAGTTATACCCTTAGCCTGGAGAACGGTTGCAAACAAGCTGGAGCTCCTCGGAGCGAAAGTGGAGCTTCGCTCTGGAAGCGGAAAGGTAGGGCCAGTAGTAACAGACAACGGCAACTTCATATTAGACGCAAAGTTCCCAATAATAGAAAATCCAGAAAAACTAGAGAAGGAAATCAATAACATACCCGGAGTAGTTGAAAACGGCCTTTTCGTAAAAATGGCAAAACTAGTCTACGTTGGACAGGGAAAGAGCGTTAAAAAATTTGAAGCGAAAAATAAACGTAACCCACCTTAACCCTTCCACATCCGCAACAGTCCTTCAACGGAAAAGGGAAATAAAGGTTTAAGTGGCGGGCCCGCAGGGATTCGAACCCTGGACACCCGGCTTACGCCACCTTACAACTTAACCAATGTTTAGGAGGCCGGTGCCCTCTCAGGCAGTAATCCTGGCTAGGCCACGGGCCCCAAATAAACCATTAAAGTAATACGCTTTTAAAATTTTTTAATTCTCTCATTAAAATCAGGGTGGTGCGGGCTCCGGGATGTGCTCAGGGAGTCAGTACTCCCTATTGAACCCGGGTCACTGGCGTGGCAGGCCAGTGTCCTAGTCCAGGCTAGACTAAGCCCGCGCCCATTCTTAGATGAGATGAGCATCCTACTTAAATTTTTCTTTTTAAAAATATTTAATTAGATGCTGATTGAATTGCTTTAGCCAATTATCAGTGTTAAACCTGCTAATAACTTTTAAAGCGTCACCGTGTTAGGCGGGGTGGTACTATGCTTGTTCCAGCGACCGATAACCATATGCATGTTAATCCTGTTAGGGGATTGGGGCCTAAGGAGGTTGCCAAGTTTTTTAGGGCTTCTGGTGGGAGCTGTGTTTTCCTTGTTAGTTTGCCGAGCTGGTCGTATGGAGTGTCCGTAAGTAGGTCTTCGGATTACAAAGAATGTTATGGTTACGTGGTTGACTGTGTTAACCATTTCCTGAGTGTTGGCGTAGCTGCGTATGGAGTCGTTGGAGTACACCCTGCCGAGTTGACGTTTATGATTAGTAGAGGGATGAGTTTGAGGAGGGCGGTGGAGGTCATGCGTGGCGGCCTCGAGGTTGCGGCTCGGTGGGTTGAGGAGCAGCGAGCAGTGGCGATTGGTGAAGTGGGTCTTCCACATTACCCTGTGAGCGGCGAGGTCCTTGAAGCATCTAATGAATTGTTGATATACGCTATGGAGCTTGCTAAGGATGTGGGGTGTGCTATTCAGCTTCACACAGGGAGTGTAAGGAAAAGTGATTTACTGGAGGTCGTGGGGAAAGCAGAGAAAGTTGGCCTTAGCCCTGAAAAGGTGGTGAAGCATTTTGCGCCTCCGGACTTAGACCTTTTCTCTAGCGGTGTTTTTCCTTCGATCCTAGCGACTGAGAAGAATGTTAGTAAGGTGCTGCCTAAAGGTACCCGCTTTCTTTTGGAGACTGATTACATAGATGATCCTAAGCGTCCAGGGGCGGTTCTGGGGCCGAGGAGCGTTCCTCGCCTTGTTAGGAGGATGCTTATGCGAGGAGTTAGCGAGGAGGTTTTCTGGAAGGTATGTAAGGAGAACCCGGAGAAGATATATGGGGTTGAAATCCAGATAAAGACTGGGATTTCCGTTTAAAGCGCTTTGAGGCTTGGGTCAATGTCTGCTTGGCATACCGCCTACAAGCTCCGCATCTCCGACGTTGTGAACGGCACTCCCGAAGAATTAGGTAGAGGCGGCGTTCGGATTGTGACGGAAAGCGGCTTCCATGCTACCCGTGTTAGAGTTATGGGTACAGTTGTTGACGTTTTTAAAAGTGAGATTGGCGAATATGCGAACCTTACACTTGACGATGGTACGGGTACGATTAGAGTTAAGGTTTGGGGCGAAAAAGCCGCCTTGCTGGGTGGTGTAAGCGTAGGGGACGTAGTGGACGTAATAGGATTAGTGAGATTTTATCAAGGAGAAATATATTTAGTTCCAGAGTTAATAATTAGGGTGAGTGATCCTAATTGGGAGCTTGTTAGGGAACTTGAACTAGCTCTACTTCCCAAGATTGCAGGTCAGGTTCACGTGAAACGTTCAAGCAAGAAGCTTCGCGAGGGGATTCTCAAGATAATTGATGCTTTGGATGCCGGAGATGGTGTGGCAAGAGAGCGCTTAGAGAGTCTTTTAAATGTGTCAGGTGAGGAGTTGGATGTGGAGCTTGACTTGATGCTAAGGGAAGGTATAATATATGAAGTGAGGGAAGGGTTCTATAGGAGGTTAGGCGGCTTAGACGAAGACGTGAATTGAAAATGGAGGTGTGTTTCTTGGTTGAGTTAGACTATGAAGCGCTCTTGGATAGAGCTAGGGGTCAGCTTCCAAGGGAGGTATCCGAAAGAAAGCGTTTCGAGGTGCCACGCGCCAGTGTTTTCAACGAAGGCAACAGGACGACCATCAGAAACTTTAAGGAAATAACTGAGAGGCTTAACAGGGATCCACAACACCTCCTAAGGTTCCTTGCAAGGGAGCTCGCGACCGCGGGGACGATAGAGGGAACACGTGCCGTGTTTCAAGGTGCTTTCACCGAGGCGGCTGTTAACAGGTTGATAGAACGTTACGTTCAGACATATGTGATCTGCCGAGAATGCGGAAGGCCGGATACTAGGATAGAAAAAGAAAGACGGATACATTACCTGGTCTGTGAGGCTTGTGGTGCACGTACTTCGGTAAAACACTTGTAAGAAGGTTAACTTGAAATGAAGGTTTACTTATCTGAGAGGCGCATAGGGGATGATGTCATAATTGCGATATGTGATGAGGAAATACTGGGTAAAACCTTTAGGGAAGGCGACCTTAAGTTAGAGGTAAAGAAAGACTTTTACGGGGGAAGGCTTGTCCCAGTTGAGGATGGCTTAAAGGCGATAGAACGAGGAACAATAGTGAACTTGGTAGGTAACGTCATAATTTCGAAGGCTGTAGAGGCGGGCTTAATACCCGCAGAGGGCGTAATAAAAATTCAGGGAGTGGCGCATGCCCAGAAAATAATTCTTTAAAGTGGTGGTAATAGTGGCTAGGTTTTGTGCGATCTGCGGTGCATCTAATGTGAAACTAATTGAAAATCTATGTTTAAGGTGTTACCTAGAGCGGGAGTTTGAGCGGCAACTGCCCAGTGTAAAGGCTGCCATTTGCCCATCCTGTTTGAGTTACCGGGTGAAGGGGAAATGGGTTAAGTCAAACACTCCCATGTTGAGCGATGCCATCAACCAAGTGGTTGAAGGCTCCGTCCACTTTTCTTTTCCTAGTGATGTTAAAGGAAATGTCAGGGCTGAAGCGGTAGTTGAAGACGTGAGGCCCAGAGAGGGACGTAACAGGGTTCCTGTGAAGATCACCTACGAAGAAGGCTGCTTCCATTTGGAGGCACATACAATAATTGACGTGTATCTTAAGCTGGAGGAGTGCCCGCTTTGCATAAGAAGGAAGAGTGAAGCAAAGGAGGCAATCCTTCAATTTAGAGGTGTTGATAAAAATGTTGATAACCGGCTGCGTAAGCAGATTCTTTCGATTATAGATGAGGAAGCATCCAGAATAAATGCTACATATAAAGTCGAGGAAAGAAAAATTGGTTTTGACGTGAAGGTTAGTTCTAGGAATATGGCTCGCAGCATTGCTCAGAAAATGAAAGAATTATTTAACGCTGAACTGGTTGAAACCTTCAAAAATAAACATGCTGGAGAAGGTAGGAAAGGCGTTACTTTCATCTCGGTTAGGATACCGCCCCAAAGTGATAAATTTATCCTTCTACGCGAAAAGGTCCTGAAAATCAAGCGCGACATTAAGAAAAGAAAGGTTCTCAGCGAAGACGTCGTAACAGGGGAACCCCTCCACATTGATCTTGGAAAAGTAAGGGTTCTCTCAAGGGAGGCCTCCCTCCTTCCCAAAGAATACATGGTGTTATCTGTGATGAACGACGTTGTCCAGTTAATGGACTTGGAAACGTATAAAATATTTGAAGTGCCGCTTCTAGTGGACGGGAAAAACTTCAAAGAAGGCATGGTGTTGAAAGCAATAGAACACGAAGGAAAAATAACACTGGTTTAAAGCATCCAGCTTTTAACCCATTCTCTCCCTGCTCACCCCTTCCACAAATAATTAATTTCCATTTCAAACTGCTAATCGAATTCTCAGAAGAAACAATCAAGTAATTCGCTGTGGCCGGGGTTATCAACAATGCCTTGAAACAAGATTTATATATATTTCACATTAACACTATCTTAAGCTTCATCCGATGAAAAATTTAACAAAGTAAACATTTAACATCTGCTGTATCTGGAGAATGCCATCCGGTTTAAGACCTAATCATTGTAACCTTAAAATGGAAGATTAATTATAAGTGCATACTTCAAGTGGAGGTTCAAGAAATGGTTCGTAAATCTAAGGGATATAGGAGTAGGACTAGGAAGCTACTTAGAAAGCACCCTAGAAGGAGGGGAATTCCTTCACCAGATAAGCTACTTTACGATTACAAGGTAGGTGAGAAGGTTACAATAATTATAGATCCGAGCATCCATAAGGGAATGCCCCATAAGCGCTTCCACGGTAAGGTTGGAACTGTTATCGAGAAGAGAGGCAGAGCCTACGTTTTATCAGTTATGGTTGGAAGCAAGGAGAAGAAGGTGATCGCCAGACCCGAGCATCTACGTCCACTTATTAGTTGATGAAAATGGAGGTTTTTCATTGCCCGTGGAGATCATATCCGAAAGATATCTTACGTTATCTGAAGTTCGAGAAATACTTGAGGAGAGGGAGAGGGAAGGCCGCTTAAATCACGCTCAAAGAAACACCTTAGAATATGTTCGGTTATTTGCGAAACTACCAGCAAAGAAGTCGAGAGAGTTGGTAAATACTCTCATCGAAAAATATAAGTTGAGGGAGCTCACGGCAACCCAAATAGCCAACGTTCTACCTCAAACCGTTGAGGAGTTAAGAGTCTTCCTGACGGATGAGGTTAAAGTTTTCACCAAGGATGAGCTGGAGGAAATATTGTCGACTATTAATAGTTTCTTAGAGGAAAAGTAGTGGGTGAGCCTTTTATTTACCTGCGATTTCCCGAGGGGTGGGGGAGCTGGAGAAAAATCGTTCCAAGAAGAAGTATGAAGAATATGCATATGTTTTAGACTACTTGCCGTATGGACGTGCTGATGATAGGCGGCCTATTTATCAGCGTAAGCCGATAGTTCAGGCAGTTGGAGAAGAGTTTTTCACCCTCCTCGAGTTGACCCCTAAAAGAAACGTTAACCTTTCACCTCATGAACGCGTTTACATTGGGAAGGGAGAACGCGCGAAAATTGACCACGTTGAGAGAAGGATAAGCTATGAAGAGTTGACATCGGTTGCGAAGAGCGAGCTCCCCGCGGTCATTGAGAAGATAGTGGAGGAAAACGAAAAGAAGTTCGTGGATTTTTTCAATAATGCACAGCCAATATCAACGCGTCTACACCAGCTTAAGCTTATCCCCGGTATAGGAAGCAAGACCATGTGGAATATACTCGAAGAGAGGGAGAAGAAACCGTTCGAAGATTTCAAAGACTTAGCGGAGCGCGGAAAGCTTCACGAGCCAAAAAAAGCGGTGGTTAGCAGGATAATCTCCGAGTTGAAAGGCGAAGACAAGTATCGTCTCTTTACGAGGCCGCCAACACCAGAACCGTCAGAGAGGCAATACCAGAAGAAACCGGCTAAAGGGATATCCGGATGAGCGTCCGAGAAGTAAGGTCTCTGTTGAGGAAGTATAATGTAAGGCTCAGCAGGAGGAAAGGTCAAAGCCTCCTTGTAAACCCCAGAATAGTGAGTCGAGAGATATCTTACGCGGAAATCGGAAGGGACGATGTCGTGGTCGAGGTCGGGGCAGGTTTGGGAACGCTTACCCGTGCCCTCGCCGAGAAAGCAGGGAAAGTTTACGCTATAGAATTGGATAAGCGTTTAGTCGCAATCTTGGAGGACCGCCTCTCCCACTTTGACAACGTCGAGATAATTCATGGGGATGCCCTCGAAGTAGACTTCCCCCCCTTCAACAAAATCGTTTCAAATCCTCCATACTCCATATCCGCCCCATTGATCCTTAAGATAGCACCGTTAAAGTTTGAGAGAGCGGTGCTAACTTTCCAGTTAGAATTCGCTGAGCGTCTAGTAGCGAAACCCGGGTCAAAACAGTATGGCCGCCTATCAGTAAGCGTTCAACACTACCTAAACACCAAAATATTAGAAAAAATAGGCAGGGAAAACTTTTTCCCCCCACCAAAAGTTGACTCTGCAATAGTGCTGCTAACGCCAAGACCGTCTCCCCCCCGAATAAACAGCACCTTCCTCTCGGACATAACGCGTCAACTTTTCACCACACCAAACAAGAAAGTAAGGCACAGGGTTTTCCGCATCCTAGAGAAGCTAGACGTTCCAAAAGACGGCATCTCACGCCTTGTTGAGAGATGTCCGATAGCAGAGAAAAGGGTGAGGCAACTCACACCGAAAGAAGTGGAAGACCTAGCTTCTTGGATCTGGAGGTTAATTGATGAAAGAAAAAAAGATTGACAACTTCACCATTTTCATCTTCGACGAAGTCTACGATCCTGCTGACGATTCACTACTCCTAGCGGATAACTTAGCCGTTAATCCTGGCGACCTAGTGATAGAGGTGGGCTCAGGATGCGGTATAATATCGATCCTAGCCGCAGCTAAAGGGGGAAAGCGAGTGGTAGCCATAGACGTTTCCCCTCCTGCAGCGAGAAATACACTTTACAACGTCAGAGTTAACGGGATGGAGGGAGTGATCGACGTGCTAGTTGCTGATCTGTTAAACGCCATTAAACCAGAAGAAATGTTTGACGTCGTCCTCTTTAACCCTCCGTACCTCCCTGTAGAGGAGGACGGGATCCTAGAAGCTTCATGGAGTGGGGGGAAAACCGGCCGTGAAGTCATAGAACGCTTCATAGAAAACGTTAGGAACTACATAAAATTTGACGGTAGATGCCAAATAGTTCTCTCCTCCCTCATGAAACCTCAAACCGTGATTAGAAAGCTAAAGAAAATTGGGTTTAAGGCAGAGCTGGTAGCCGAGAAACGCTTCTTCTTCGAAAAAATATGCGTGGTAACGTTTCATCGCTCGGCTTCTTCTTGCCCTCCAGACCAAGGCGGAGACCGCCTCCACCCCTTAACGCCTCTTTAAGGTTTTCTCCGAATCAAAGAAAGGAGACCTTCAGGTTACTGCGAGAAAAATTTAAAGTTGCAACGTCTTTTTTCCTTCTGAGGGTTCTTCTCGGAGGGGCGATGGTGCCGATAAACCTTAACGCGGAAGCCAAGGTGGCATTAAAGAAGCTCGAAGAAGCAAGAACAAAGGAAGAGCAAATCCAGGCAATAGAGGAGCTCCTGAGCAAAATGAGTAAACATAAGGGAACTGAAAAGTTCATTTTACAGCTTAAAAGAAGGCTTGCAAGGCTCAGGGACGAGGTTGAACGGGAAAGGGAGAGGAGGGCGAAGGGCGGCGTTCAGTTTAACGTTAAAAAGGAGGGAGGAGGGCAAATCATTCTCGTCGGCTTAACCAACAGTGGTAAAAGCCTCATTCTTAACCGACTTACGGGGGCTGACGTGAAGGTAGGAGACTACCCTTTCACTACGACCATGCCTGAAGTTGGAATTTTCAACTTTAACGGAGCCCCCATCCAGATAGTTGAGGCACCAGCCATCTTCGAAGGGTGCGCGAAGACCGCCACAGGACCGAGAATTTTCTCCTTGATTAGAAACGCCGACGTCATTGCGCTAGTTATAGATTTAACTTTAGATCCCGTGTTCCAAGTCGAAACATTACTAAGGGAACTAAAGGAACAGAAAATATACCTGAATAAGCCACGTCCAAAGGTTTACGTGAAGAAGACAGGTGAGGGAGGCATACAGGTAATCGGCGCATCGATGTACAATGGCGACTTAGACGAGCTCACATCATTTCTTAACTCGAAGCGTATAGTTAACGCTGTGGTGTATATAAGGGAGCCGGCAAAGCTTGAAGACGTAAAACTAGCCATGGATGAGGCAGCAACGTTTAAACCGGCATTAATCATTGCAAACAAGGGGGATCTCCCTAGAAGCGCCAAATCCTTTAGGATCCTACGTGATCGTTACTCGCAGAGGTTCCCCATTTACCCGGTGTCATCCCTCACAGGTAAGGGCTTCGAGAAGCTGGGTGAAGCCTTGTTCTCCACCCTCGGAGTGATCCGAGTGTTCACGAAAGAACCAAGTAAGCCCCCCTCTGATAAGCCAATAATTCTTAGATCCGGTGCGACTGTGCGTGACGCCATCCAACGCCTGCGGCCGAGCATGCTCAAATCTTTTAGATACGCCAAGGTTTATGGTCCATCAGCCAAGTACGATGGGGAAAAAGTGGGGTTAGACCACGTTTTAATGGATGGAGACGTGATTCAAGTTCACACGTCGTAGTGGGTGTCCTTCTTGCACGACATAAAAGTGGTTCTTGTGGGGGCCGAGCACGCAGGCAACGTGGGTGCTGTTGCAAGAGTGATGAAAAACTTCGGGGTTAAAGAGCTAGTGCTGGTATCCCCCAAGTTCGCCTCCTTCGATGAGGCTTACGCGAGGGCCATGCATGGAAGAGACGTCCTTGAAAACGCGAGGATGTTTAAAACCGTTAAGGAAGCAATAGTGGACGCGGACTGTGTAGTGGCAACAACCGCTAGATTAGGTGACCAGTATCATGTTTTCAGGACGGCTATAACACCACAAACCCTAGTTGAAAACTTGGGGGGTGTTGAAGGGAAAGTGGCCATCCTCTTTGGAAGGGAAAGTAGCGGGTTAACAAACGAGGAGATCAAGGAAGCAGACATAGTTGTTACGATACCGGCATCCGAGGACTACCCAACCCTAAACCTTTCCCACGCAGTAGCCATAATACTCTATGAGCTCTTCAAATCGTCCCTCAGCCACCTTACGAAGAAAAAGGTTAGAGCCGCTACGAGGAGGGAACGCGAGCAGGCCCTCAAATTCTTCAGGGAAATAATACTGGCCCTCGGCTATAGAGAAGAAAAAATCGAACTGGTAGAAAAGGCCTTTAGAAACATAATCTCTAGAGCCTGGATCTCTGGAAGGGAAATGCACACTCTCCTAGGGGTGCTGAGGAAAATCCGAGATCGCCTATGTGAAACAGATAAAGCCAACAAGCCACTTACCAGTTAACCCGGCTGGAGGCCTCCCTGTGTCCACCTTCACGATCCTTATAACAACGTCCGCGGGAGTGGAAGACCTTACCGCTAAGGAAGCCGAGGAGGTTACAGGTAGGAGGGCAGGGATAGACGGGCCGGGGAGGGTCTATTTTGAAGCTAAAAATGTGGAGGACGCCTTGAAAGCCCTCTACTCCCTGCGCTTAGCTAAGAGGGTCATGATTAAGCTGGCTGAAGCCGAGGTCACCGGAAAACAGGACGACCTAACGCGGATATATCGTACAGTAAAGAGAGCGGAGCTATCATCGTTCTTGGCGAGAGAGCAAACGTTCGCTATTAGAAGTAAAAGGATAGGTGAACATGAATATACTTCAATCGACGTGGCACGTGTAGCCGGGCAAGCGGTCATAGACCATGTTCTGGAAGCAAGAAAGTACAGACAGAAGGTCAACCTAGACTCTCCTGATGTGATATTTAGAAGCTACGTCATTCATACCAAATTCTACTTCACACTCGACTTAACAGGTGACGTTTCCCTTGAAAGGCGAGGGTACAAAACGGAGGTGGCAATACACCCCGCGTCGTTAAAACCTGTCCTAGCAGCCAGCATGCTTAAGCTCTCCGGGTGGGATGGCACCCAGAGCATGCTAGATCCGATGTGCGGCTTGGGGACTATATGCATCGAGGCGGCGTGGATGGCGAAGAAGATACCCGCTGCATACCTCAGGAAGGATGACCTTCAAGTCGTAAGGTACCGCTTTCCAGGGAGGGTCGACCTCGCCGAAGTGTTTAGGGAAGTTGAATCTCAAATAGAGTGGGGCAGGAAGCCGAGGATAACCGGAAGCGACGTTAAAGAAAAATACATTGCAGGCGCTAAGAAACATGCGGAAAACGCCCTAGTACAAGACGACGTATCATTCATGGTTAAAAACATTGAAGAATATTTAAGGGGCAACGTGGAAGCTTCCTCCTTCGACCTAATAGTCACTAACCCTCCCTACGGGATCAGGGTTGGACGGGCGAAACGGATAGCATCCCTCTACACCCTCCTCGTTAAAGCATCACGCAAACTTCTTACTGGCGGAGGCACATTATGCCTCATAACCCCTCACGCCACTATAGCCAAGAGAGCAGCGGAGAGCGAGGGCTTCCATGTAACCCATGAAAGATGGGTGAAATACGGAAACTTAAACGTTAGAATACTCGTCTTCAAGAATAATGGTTAAGCATCATAGTGGAAGCTGAAGCCAGGCATGAGCCACGTCGTAAGCCACCCGTAAAAACCAGCCTTAACATGGTGGGAACATCGTCGCCTACGAGGAGGGAAAGGGTACCTTAATATCGAGCCGCCAACCTTCATTAATGAAGGGATTAATGAAGGGATAATTAATAAACAGGCGTTTAATGGAGAGCGTAACCGTGAAAAACCATGAACTTATTGAAGACGCTCTAGAGAAGGTGTTCAGCTTAAAAGACCGGTTAAAACGCTTAGAGCTGGGCAGCTTTCCCAGGGCAAACCAGAAAAGGGCGGTGGACGCCTTGCACTACATCCTTTCAAAGTTAAAAGAGGGACTTGAACTTGCACTATCCACCCCTGAAAAAGACGCTAACAACGAAGATAGAAAGCTCACGGAACCACTCTGGAACATACATGAAACCATAGGGTCAATTTACGATTTCATCGAGAAACTCGAATTGTCAAGCACAAGCCACACCCCCCTAGGGGCAATATACCTCGTAGAACACCTTGCCGAGAAGGTAAAAGCAAAAATAGCCCCCATCATATGTTTCCACGGCAAGACTTTCTCCCACCTCACCCTAAACCACATCCTAAAGCTGGAAGGGGACATACGTAAAAGGTTAGACCACATAGTGATGTTTACCATACCAGCAACCCTAAGGGACGACGTTCTATCATACTGCCTCGTAACACGCGAACTCACACTACACGTAATCCTAACAGAAGAAAACATAGACGCCCCCCTATTGTCAACTGCGGCAGACGTACTCTCATCCCTCATGCTCGGGCCCGCATACCTGTACGCCCTCGAAAAATTCCTCCAAACAAGGAGGACCCCTCCAAGCGAAGTGACGCCACGTCTAAGAATCATAGCAAAAACCCTAAAAGACGAGGGATACCCTGAGCACCTCCTAACCCGCCTAGGGAGTAACTCGCAAGCCCAAAACGAGGGAGACGAGGCCCTCCAAGCCCTTAAGCAACGATTCAAGAAAACGCGTGCATACTATCCGCCTGAACAATTCAACTTAGAAGTCCCCCAGCTAACCTCCAGAATACTAGCCCTAACGCCGCCAAACGAAATAGTCATCCCGTCAAAAAAGGAAACCCTCCCCGCACAGGTCCCTTCAATAATTAACGCAGGCTGGCTGGTTAGGAAAAACCACATGAACAAAATATACGAAGCATTCAACGCCAAGAAACCCGAAGAAAAATACCAGGTGAAAAGAAGGTTCAATGCGCTGATAGAAAAAGCCATAGAGCTAAGCATCATCCATAAAACCCTAATGGAGGGCCCAACTTGACGGTTCTCTCAAAAAAAGAAATACTTGAAAGAATATTCACCGAAAACGAAAATGAAAGGCTCGTGATCACTCCCCTCATATCAAAAGACCAGATATCAGCCAGCTCGGTAGATGTCAGACTGGGAACAGAATTCATCATAACAAAACGCACGAAATACTCTCTGCTAGACCCCGCACAAGAAAACATAGAATCTGAAATAGAACAATACCAAGAAAAAATACATGTACCATTCGGAGAGAAACTAATCCTACGCCCACACCAGCTAATCCTAGGGAGCACACTAGAATACATAAAACTCCCCCGAGACCTAATCGGCTACGTAATAGGGCGCTCCTCATGGGGGCGGCTAGGCTTAATAATAGCCACAGCAACCCTCGTCAACCCAGGATACACGGGAACCCTGACCCTAGAACTAATAAATCTCGGCGAAGCCGACATAGCCTTATACCCGGGATCACGCATAGCCCAACTTGTAATCCACGAACTAAGCGAAATAGAAGAAGGATACATGCAGAAACCCCTCGCAAAATACGTAGGATCTACAGGACCAGAATTCAGTAAAATACACAAAGACAAGGAATGGAAAACCCTCACCAAACAACCACCCTAACGGCAACCTCACACGCAACAAACAAGGAACCCGACATAAAAACACCCTCCTAACAGTCTCAGCACCATCAGAAGTCTCTCAGTTACCATAAACAACCTGCCGGCCTTAACCCCAGCAGCCACGCCGAACATGGCTCCTTCGCTGCTAAGCCTTTCCGGCGTCTTAAAACACACGCTCCCCTAATGATTTAATCATCCACCAACCAACGCTTCATCAACCCTATGCTTTAAGGCTTAAATTCAACAAGGATCCTAGAAATAACCAAGCCCTACTTACGGCTCAACATCACTTAGAACACATAGCTGGTCCTAACAATCTATAGGGGATAACATCAAAATTAACGGTTGTTGATCCTGCGTGTTTTCTACCATCCAGCATACCAGTCGACCAAAAAGCCGATAACCCACTGCCCTGTAAGGAACTGGCAACGTAAAAAACGGCAGCACGGAACAGAAAAACACTTAGCAGGTTCAACGGTTCACTACAACACCTCCATCCTACGCCCTGAACATCCTGGAACGCCTCCGCCCGAAAACCCGTAAAGGCACCGCATGGTCTGCCGCAACCATTCGGAGGCCCATTACGCAACGTGGGAAAACCGCAGTCGAGAGTAAGGCTTCACATTGCTACAGGCTTCTCTTTTTCTCTAGTCTGCTAGGTTTTAATTTCTCGGCGGCGGGTTGAGGGGGTTGCCAACTTTTCTTTTTTCCGTTATAGAGACTTGGTGAAGGCAGGCTGCTTCCCAGATGGTAGCCTCTGAAGTATAGGGAATATTTTGCTACTGGGGCTAGCACCTCTTCGAGGACTCTTGTGAGCTTGTGAGTTAGGCCTGAGGGCAGCTCAAGCCAGCAGAGGAGTTCTTCACTCCCCCTAAAGTCCTCCACCTTGTAAACCCATATTTTGGGGAGTTCCCTTAAGGCTGCCTCCACGGCCTGAAAGGACACATCCAGCTCCTCGAGGATGAGAAGTAGAGATTCGCTTAGCCCTACATGGTTAAGGTTTAGTATGGGGGTTAGAGCGTCTGCTAGGAGCTTCTGCTTGCACTGGTGTGCTGCCGCGAGGCTCTTTCCTATGGCCTCCGCAAGGGCTTCAAGCCTCATCCTAGTATCCGCTGCTAGTAGGGCTGCAGCCTTAACCTCCCACGCCTCTAAGGGGAGGGGAGTTCCCTCATGCTCCACCCGCCTCCAAGAGCTTTCAGAAGGTACTTCCCATCCTTCGGCAAGCAGCTCCTTAAAGTAGACCCCCCACGCCTCAACGTTGAGCTTCCAGCCTAGTCCGGGCTCATATGATGCAGTGTTAAGGCCGTAAGCAGTGCTCCTCACAAGCCAAGCTCTAACAGGGTTAAGCTCCCTGATTGGAAGCCAAGCCCACCCCGCCGGAACAGTGTAAACTTGGAGGAGAAGAGGGGGGCCACCCCAGAGGAGATGCTCGGCTGTAAGCCATTTGGCAAGGGAGACGTTTACTTCCTTCCCAGACGTTTGTGGCTCGTCGACCAGAACCACTACCTTCCTCAACCCTAGCCTTGCAGGGTTGACAACAGCCGGAAACGAAATGACATTTTTCCTCACGAGCTCTCCTCTTCTTCGCCTTTCCCATGAGGGGGCCACCTTCAGGTTGGCTGCCGCCTCGCTTGGGGTTGCCTCAGGGTGGCTGGCGTAGTAGCTGATCAGTTTTAGGTCTGTGGAGGTGAGCTTGACCTCATAGCTTGATGCTATGTTTCTGAGGATAAATGTTAGGTGTTCTAGCTTGACCGGGCGGCCTTGAAGGTATGCTTTCAAGGTTAAGAGGTGTTCTGTTAGCGTCTGCGTTAGTGCGCCTCCCATCCTAGCGTCTAACTCAAGCATTTCAGCCACTCTGTGATCATGTGGCATGCTGGATCTGATTTTTTTCTCTTGAAAAAATGCAGATAATAATTTTTTAGACTCTTTGTCTAATGTATCTAGGAGG
The DNA here is from genome assembly GCA_030587405.1 of Candidatus Freyrarchaeum guaymasense. Next base: position 116,653 of record JAUQZD010000076.1, read on the forward strand.
TCGCTTAACTTCAATCAACCACCAAAGTGTCCTTTGTATTATGTGCTTTAATATGGTTTACTGAAGGTTAAAGGTCAACTACGATGCTCCTCTTACTTCACGTTAAAAGAAGAAATGTATGGGATTTATGAGACATCGTTAAAAGTGGGTTAGAGAATTAAGGGAGTAATGTTTTGAAGGTTTCCCGGGTGGTTTTTTATGGGTAGGAGTTGGTGCTTTTCGCTTATTGGTGGGGTTCCCGTCGGGGATTGCTTCCCGGTTAGAATAATGGCGGTCATGAATCTGAGCCCTGAATCGTTCTATAAGGGATCCGTGTTTACTGACAGTAAGAGCATTGAGCAGTATGCTTTGAAAGTTGAAGGGGATGCTGACATTTTAGATGTTGGTGCTTCCTCGTCGGCGCCTCCGGAAATATATGGTTCAAAGCCGGTTTCTGAGGGTGAGGAGCTGGAGCGTGTTGTTAACGCAGTTAGGTTGCTGCGGGATGTTACTACGTTACCTATTTCCGTTGATACGCAGCGTGCTAAAGTCGCCGAGGCAGCTCTTAGGGAGGAAGCTCAGATAATTAATGATGTAAGTGGCTTTAAAGGTGATCCTAGAATGGCGAGGGTTGTAGCAGATTTCGATGCTTCATGCGTTTTAATGGCGTGCTTTAAACGCCCAGGAGATGCTCGAAGCATAGAGGAGGCGAGAGCTGCTCTTAAAGAGAGTATTAAGATGGCGGTGGAGGCAGGCGTGGAACCGGGAAAAATAGTCATTGACCCGGGGATAGGTTTCGGGAAGCCTTACGAGTGCGACTTAGAAATTTTAAGGGGTCTAAAAAGGCTGAAGGTTTTACGTAGGCCGGTTTTGGTCGGGGTTTCAAGAAAGCATTTTATAGGGAGAATTCTTGGCCAACCAGATCCTGCGGAAAGGCTAGTGGGCTCCATAGCGGCTACGGCCATAGCAGTGTATAACGGTGCAGACGTTATAAGAACACATGATGCAGAGGAGGCGAAGCAGGCGGCATGCGTGTCATCAGCTATTTCAAGAGGAATTAAAGTTGTAGAACGTGGAGAGATCCTCATCGCGGACTTGACGAATATAATGCTGAACGTAAGCGACGTTGAAGAGGTGATGGGTAGGATCGGTGTAAGCGACATAGGCATGAAGCTTATGCGTGAGAAGGGGGTTTACCGTTTACTTTACCTTAAAAACGTATCAACCCCCGCGGCGTTAGCATTAAAACAGCATTTACTTTCAGTTGGGGGGGACGCCGCAACGCCACATGGAGCGATAGATTTTGAGGCTAGAAAATGTGATGTGCTTTTAATGGCGACTTTGAAGCAGTTGAAAGGCATTATTCGAAAGCTGAAAATTAACGCGTTTGGCCTGCCTCAAATAGCGGACTTAATTTTAGAGTTCGTGAGGGAGACGTAGAATGGGTTAGTATTATAGAAGTCGACCTTGTAAGATGGAAGTATTATAGAGAGATAAGAGAGAAATCAATAACTAATGACATGTGACATGATATTTTCTATAACAGCGGGGTTCTTGAATGATCGGGGAGGATGGCAGTTTAAAGGAGTACTTTACACTGCTGGAGAGGGAGTTCGAAAGAGTCTACGAGGTTGCGAGTAAAGCTAGGAGAAGGGGGTTAGACCCTGCTTTAGAGCCGGAGATTAAGCCGGCCAAGGACATAGCTGCTAGAGTGGAGGGGATCATTGGGCTTGAAGGAGTGGCTGACAGGATAAGGGAATTACTTAGGGATGCTTCAAGGGAGGAGGTGGCCTTTAAAATAGCTGAAGAGATCGTCTATGAACGGTTCTGCGAGTTTTCCTCTGACGGAGAGGCTGCCGATAAGGCTCTTCGCGTAGCACTCGCTATTTTAACCGAAAGCGTTACGGCTGCACCAATAGAGGGGATCGCCACCGTCAAGGTCAAAAATAATTTTGATGGAACAAGCTACTTAGCAGTCTACTATGCTGGGCCTATAAGGTCTGCGGGTGGAACTGAACAGGCTGTCTCTGTTTTAGTGGCAGACTTTATCAGGAGACTCCTCCATCTAGACAGGTATAAGCCGCTTGAAGACGAGGTGGAGCGTTACGTTGAAGAAATAGACTTATACGAGAGGCGGGTTACGCATCTTCAATACCCTTCGACCCCGCAGGAAATAAGGCTGGCCGTCAGAAACATTCCAGTAGAGGTAACAGGAGAGCCGACGGATCCATACGAGGTCTCCGGCCACAGGAACCTTAGCAGGGTAGAAACCAACCAGCTGAGGGGGGGTGCAATCCTAGTTATTAACGATGGGATTATAGGAAAAGCGAAGAAGCTAAAGAAGTTTGTAGAACAGATCGGTCTTGACGGCTGGGATTGGCTTTCCGACCTCGGGAAAACTAAGGAGGAGAAAGGAGGCGAGGACGCCTTATTCAATGGGATTACACCCAGTGACAAATACCTTTCGGACGTGATTGCGGGTAGACCGGTTTTCTCCATGCCGTCAGCTAAAGGCGGTTTTAGACTTAGATATGGTCGATCCCGAAACACGGGCTTAGCGGCTGTGGGGGTGCATCCAGCAACAATGATCATCCTTAGTGGGTTCCTAGCTCCTGGAACACATGTAAGAACTGAGAGGCCAGGTAAGGGCGCCGTTGTTTCGCCTGTAGATAGCATAGAGGGACCCATTGTAAAGCTGAGAGATGGAAGCGTGATAAGGGTTGAAAGCGTCGAAGACGCCGTTAAAATTGCTGATGACGTTGCTGAGACTCTTTTCTTGGGAGACATGCTAGTAGGGTTTGGCGAGTTCTTAGAAAACAACCATGTGCTTCTGCCTTCAGGTATATGCGAGGAATGGTGGGTTCAGGAGCTTAAATTAAAAGTGGAAAAGCATGGAGGGATGAAGGGAGCAAGTAGGCGAACTGGCATCTCTGAGGGACGCTTGAGGGAGTTTATGGAAAGGCCCTTCGAAGCCAAGCCGAACGCGCGTGAAGCACTGATCCTAAGTAGAAGGTTGATGATTCCGCTCCACCCGAGGTACACCTACAACTGGCAGGACATTGACATAGAAGAGCTGTTGAAGCTTAAGAGATGGATGAGCTTATCCGAAGAACAGGGAAGTAGCCGGGTGATTTCCGGGGATGTGAAGGGAATCCTTGAAAGGCTAGGCGTCCCCCATAAGGTTGAAGACGGCGAAGTGGTTCTGGGAGAGGAAGAAAAACTTATTTTATCTACCTGCCTGGCCGCTGGACGCCCTACAGGCGAAAACAGCCTCCTAAGGTATACTGCAAGAACGGCGCTTGAACTTGTTAACATGCTGGCAGGGTTCCCGGTGAGGGCGAAAGCCCCTGTTTACATTGGTGCAAGAATGGGAAGGCCAGAGAAAGCGGATAAGAGAACGTTGAACCCTCCATTGCACGTCCTTTTCCCTGTAGGCCTCAAGGGAGGGAAGGGGAGAAGCATAATTGTTGCGGCGAAAAGCGGCCCGGTAACTGTGGAGGTAGCGAAGAGAAGGTGCCCAGAGTGCGGAGAGGAAACGTTTCATGTTTACTGTAGAAGCTGCCATTGTAGAACCGTGCAGGTGAACTGTTGCCCTCAATGCGGTTTTACAACGAATAAGAGTAGGTGTCCAAAGTGTGGCGTGGAAACCAAGCCGTATGGTAAATCCGTTGTAGACGTGAAAAGGGAGCTGGCTGACGCTATTAAAAGGCTGGAGCTGCCGTCACCGCCTCGCGAGGTGAAAGGTGTTAAGGCGCTGTCAAGTTATTTGAAGCTTCCTGAACCTCTAGAGAAAGGGGTACTAAGGGCGAAGCATGGCCTCTACGTGTATAAGGATGGAACGGTCAGGTTTGACGCTACAGACGCCCCTCTCACCCATTTTACACCTCGCGAGGTAGGAACGCCAGTAGAAAGACTGAGAGAGCTAGGGTACACTTGCGATTATAAAGGTAACCCCCTTAAAGATGAAGACCAGATACTGGAACTCAAACCTCAGGACGTAGTAATACCTATTAAATCTGCTGAGTACCTAGTTAAGGTTGCAAAATTCATAGATGAGTTGCTGGTTAGGTTCTACGATCTACGGCCATACTATAACGTTGAAAGAGAAGAGGATCTTGTTGGACACTTAATAATAGGCTTGGCGCCACACACTTCGGCGGGGATCCTAGGTAGAATAGTCGGATTCACCAAAGCTAACGTTTGCTTTGCTCATCCTTACTGGCATGCTGCAAAGAGAAGAAACTGTGATGGAGATGAAGACGCAATACTATTAGCCCTTGATGCACTCATCAACTTTTCGAAGGCGTACATCCCAGAGAAAAGAGGGGGAATGATGGACACGCCCCTAGTTCTCACGGTGTTCCTGAACCCTCTTGAAGTGGACAGTGAAGCATACAATTTGGATGCCGGAACACAGTATCCTCTTGAGTTCTACTACGCAACTCAACGCTTCGCAAAACCAGACGAGCTAAAACCGATCCTGGACATAGTAGACCACCGGCTGAACACTCCGAGACAGTACCAAGGCATCGGATTCACCCACCCAACAAGAGATATACATCAAGGACCGGAGACTACCACATATAGAAAGCTGAAGAAAATGAGTGAGAAAATAAATGCTCAACTAGAGCTTGCATCGAAAATCAGAGCGGTAGCAGAGGACAAGGTTGCGGAGAAAGTGCTGCAAAAACATCTTCTAAGAGATATAGTGGGAAACCTGAAGGCATTCACCACACAGCAGATAAGATGTTTAAACTGCAATAAGAAATATAGGAGGCCGCCCTTGAAGGGAACATGTCCTGCGTGTGGAGGAAAATTGGTTCTCACTGTTCACCAAGCGACAATAGAAAAGTATCTTCCATTCGCAACGGAGATCATTCGACGGTACAACTTAAAACCATACCTTAAACAAAGAATAAAGCTAATAGAAGACAGTCTAAAAATGCTCTTCCAAAAAGGCAGTAAACAAAAGCAGTTAACACTTGTAGAAAAGTAAAAGTAAAGGAACTTAAGAACTTAGAATCTGTTAGATAAAAGAGAATGGTGAATCATGTCGCGGACGGCAAAATGGAGGAAAATACCTCACGTACCACAAGCAGTTTTACGAACAAAAAGAAACATCCAGCAAGGAGTGAGTACGAGGACGAAGATACTTAAGGCAATAGAGGCGACGCCTAAAACAGCCAAGCAAATAGCAGAGGAAACAGGAATAGGATACAACAGCATCCTAAGACAATTAAAAACAATGGAAAAGGAAAAAATAGTTACTCGAGATGAGAACAATCCAACATGCTGGAGAGTTACAGGGCTTGGCCAACAACCACTACGAAAAAATTAAAGAAGAAAGCCACTTAGAGAATTATAAATTTAAACTTTCATTTTAACTCTCTTAGGGGGAACCTCTTTCTGTCCCTAGTTATCTTTAGATAGAGTAAAATGTGATAATGGGTGGGCCAGGATTCGAACCTGGGACCTTAGCGCGCATTCACGCGATCCGCCGTGTGAGGGCGGCTTTACGCCCCTCTTCAGGGAGTCATAACCCCTAGACTACCCACCCAACATTCTTTAGCTTCAATTGAAGTGAAAGGATTGAATGATTTTTAAGTGTTGCGACGTGTATTTCGAAAAAGTAAGAAAGCTAAAAATGTTTAAAATCCAGACTATGGTGGAGTCATAAGTTTTTGAAGGAGCCATTTGGTATATCCATATCCCAAAGAGTAGGAGGTGTCTTGATAGTCCGAAATGGGTAGGATGAAGCCTTGCAGGCAAACCTGGGATCTCCCGGCTTTAGTAATGGGGGAGTATCAAATAGCCAGTAGAAAGAGTAAGCTGATTGGTGAAGGGGGCTTTTAAACCGGAAAAACGGGGAGAAATACAGGCTATCCATGGGATTCACTATTAAAGAATTAAAGTTTTTCTAGTTTTTGAAGTTCATCCCACTTTCTATCTACATGATTCTGGATTTCGTTGATTATGTCTTGCCTTAGCTTTGGGGTGAAGAGGTGTCTAAATCTTCCTTGAGGCCTAAGGTAGTATTCAACTGGGAGTTTCCGTCTCGGCCTGACGGTGATCCTGTACTTTCCGTTATCCACTTCGTAAAGCGGCCATATACATGTCTGAACGGCTATGCGACCAAGTTCTATTGTAAGGTGAGGCTCCGTACGCCACCCTCTTGGGCAGGGTGTCAAAGCTAAAATGAAAGCAGGCCCATCTGCGTCAATAGCCTTCCTCATTTTTCTTTGGAGATCCATCGGATATGACGCACTCACCGTCGCCGCATAGGGAATATCGTGTCCGACAACTATCTTCATAAGGTCTTTCTGCCATTCGATTTTTCCAGGGTTTACTTTGCCTACCGGGCTGGTGGTTGTCCAAGCGCCCTTGGGAGTAGCTCCGGACCTTTGTATTCCCGTGTTCATATATGCGTCGTTGGTGTAACAGACGTAAATGAACTTATGCCCCCTCTCGAGGGCGCCTGAAAGGGCCTGCAAACCTATGTCGTATGTTCCCCCGTCGCCTGCGAGAGCTAATACCATATCCCACTTTTTCTTTCTCCCTTTACGTATCAGGGCTTTCTGGGCTGCTTCGACACCAGCTGCGACTGCAGCCGTACATTCGAAGGCTGCATGTAACCATGGAACTCGCCAAGACGTGTAGGGGAAGGGTGTTGTTGACACCTCTAAGCACGAAGTAGCGTTACAAACTATTGGCGGCTCACTGAATGCCTTTAAAATCTGCCTTATGGTGACTCCTTCACCGCATCCGGCGCAAAGCCTGTGCCCTGGGGCGAGATACTCATGCAAAGGTAATTCCTTCAGCTTCAAATCAACCACCTCAAGGTTCTATACATCCTTTTCCTCTACACCCAGCGACTTTGTAGTCTTCTTCTAAGCTGTCTTGCTCGGCGACCTTTAGCAATGTTTCAGCCATTTTAATGAAATGTTCAACTCTAATGTCTCTTCCACCAAGGCCTGTGGGGAAGCCCATCACGTGAGGCTTACTTCTCAGCTCGTAGAGGGCAGCTCTAACTTCCATGTTTAATGCGCCACCTATAGCTCCGAAGCTTATGTGCCGATCTACCACGCCGACAGCCTTTAAACTGCCAAGAAGTTCCTGCAGTTCCTTTACTGGTAAGGGGCGGAACAAACGCATTTTCACGAGCCCGATGTTTACTCCTTTCTTTCTCAGTAGGTCCACAGCCACCTTAGCTGTCCCGCTTGCGCTTCCTATGGCTAAAAGCGCTATTTCAGCATCGTCCATTTGATACGGCTCGAGAATATCGTAGTTTCTCCCGAACGCCTCGTTAAACTCTTTAAAAATTTCTTTTATCTTCGTAATCGACTTTTGCGTAGCCACTTCCTGCTGGAATTTTATTTCAGGGTAGTATTCAGGTACGCCGACGCAGCCCATAGTTACGGGATGATCCACGTCTAAGGGATATACAGGGTCTCGTTCAGGCAGAAAGCTGTCGACGTCTTCGTCTCTTAGGGTTTCGATTCCTTCCGTTGAGTGGCTGATTACAAATCCGTCGTGGCAAACCATTACTGGGAGGAGGACGCCGTGGTCTTCCGCTATCTTAAACGCCTGTATGGTTAAGTCGTAAACTTCCTGGGCGTTCTCATTGTAGATTTGAATCCATCCGCAGTCCCGGGCTCCCATGGTGTCGCTCATGTCATTCCAGATGTTTAGGGGGGAGTTCAAAGCACGGTTAGCAATGCTCATGACGATCGGCAGCCTGAAGGAGGAAGCAACAAAAAGCATCTCATACATTAAAGCTAGCCCTTGAGAAGCTGTAGCAGTATACGTCCTCGCACCAGCCGCAGCAGCCCCAATGCATGCACTCATCGCCGAGTGTTCCGACTCCACCGCTATGAACTCGGCATCAAGCTCGCCATCAGCAACATATTCACTCAGCCTTTCAACAATTATCGTCTGGGGAGTTATAGGGTACGCAGCGATGACATCAGGCTTACACTGCTTAACAGCGTAAGCAGCGGCTTCGTCACCATTCATAGCGAGTATGCATCCCGTCATCCACCACCCACCTTTTAAACACCTCTACTCGATTTCACTTTTCATTTTAATGGCACCGGAAGGGCACTCGTAGGAGCATATACCACACCCTTTACAGTGATAGTAGTCTACTTCAACCTTGTCCTGTCCTCTAACTATGGCACCATCAGGGCAGTATATCCAGCATAAAAGACAGAAAGTGCACTTTTCATGGTTAATGACCGGCTTTTGCCTTGACCGCCAGTCACCAGTTCGGTACTCTTCAGCATTTCCAGGATCCAGTATAAATCCGGCGAAGGGAACTTCTTCCCACGTCAAAGGCTTATGTTTCATCCTTCAACCACCTCTTGATATGCCCTCCGCACTGCCTGAACGTTTTTCTCCGCAACTTCCTTTCTGAACGCTTTACCTATAACTTGGAGGATGGAATCCAAATTCACGATTTTTGTTGCTTTCACCAATGCTCCAAGCATTGGAGCGTTAACCCTTGGAGCGCCAAGCACCTCGAGAGCTATCTTGGTTGCGTCGACAGTAGCGGTCCTAACATTAGCGTTAAGAGCATTCTTAACCTCGCTTGGTGATGATGATGTGTTTACGATCAACCACCCTTTGTCCTTTAGCCCCTCCGTCACATTTTCAGCCCTTAAAAGCGTCGGATCTAAGACAACCACAATGTCAGGGTTATATATTTGGGAATGTATGGTGATCGGCTTTTCACTAATCCTCGTGAAAGCTCTTATGGGTGCACCCTCTCTTTCCGCTCCGAAGCTTGGAAAGCTCTGTATCCTCTTACCTTCAGAGAGAGCTGCCTCAGCCAATAGCCGGCTAGCGGTGACGACGCCTTGACCACCTCTCCCATGAAACCTAACATCTATAATTTCCTGCAAGGAAACACCTCTCTCCTTGGGTTTACCCATTTCCAATGCTATGTTGCCAAACATCATGATTCCATACCTAAAAAGTTTACTGAAAGTGACACGCGACCTAGCAGGGAAACGCAGTGAAGGTGTAGGTGAAGCTTGTAGGGCTATCCTCGTTCACAGGAGAAGAAAAAGGGGGATAATTGACAACAGTAGGGACAGGGCTGGAACCACGATTGCCCTCTTAGCTTCCTTAGCCGCCTGCTGTATAACCGCTGAAAGAGCTCTGATCTGTTCCTCACCGATCACCTTTAAATGTACTTTCTTAACGACGAAACTGGGTTCAACATTCACCATGCTTCTTTCCGCCTGGCTGACGGCTTCTAGAGCAGCATCTACCACCAAGTTCCAGTCAATAGAGGAGCCGACGGGGTTTGCCCCTCCTAGTCTAAGCGACACGGCGTTCGTTTCATGCGTGTCACTCGTTAAAACTTCCGCCGTTTGAACGCCGGTAGAACACACCCGTTCTATGATTTTCTCCCTAAGACCCGGAACCATATTGTTGCCATCTATGATTACGTATGCTGAGAGGAAGCCTTCAACGTCTATTAGAAAAGCTGTGACGCCTCCTCTCCCGATCCCTTCTCTCACGCCTGCATTTCTAACCTGAGTCCTTCCTCCTCCAACCCTGACGTGGCAAGATGTTAACTTCTTTGCCTTTTTAAGCGCTCCCCTAGCTGCCATGATAATCTCGTCAGCTACCTGCGTACCCGGCTCTATTGGCTCTAGGTCAAAACCGCTTTCGTTGCAGTTATGGGCGTCTATTAGAAAGATGTTACCTTTCCAATCTTTAGTTAAACTAAACGAGAGTTCATCCATAAGCTTAGGGTCTAGATCGTCAAAACTGTGAGGTGCAAGGGTCACGATGAACAAGGCTAGGCTGCCGAAAATTTGGCAACCAACCTTCACTTTCCCGATTTCTTCGTAAACCAGCGGGCTGACCGGAAAACCGCTCACATACTCATTGGAAGATAGGGAGCTTAAAACAGATTCAATAAGTTTAACTACCTCACTTTGAGAAACAGGGTTTTGAGCATGCGTTGACGGGCCATGGGCAACGCCTGTTACACAGTGAAAGCGCCTTTCAACAGCGTCCATAACCATGTGGGGCATCATGCTTCCTCCAACCGTCTTAAACGGACCCGGATGAACTGTTGGGACAACTAGGACGAAGTGAAGATGGCTGCCACTTGCAAATTTTAGTATCAGCACAGGGCGTTCCTCCTCGCATCCAATCTTTGATAAGGTCCGTTCTAGCACGTGCGGGTAGTCAGACAGCCACTCAGCCAGAAAGCCGTAGAGAAGCCGTAGTCCTCCGACTCCCAGCCTCTTTTTAACGGCTACGTCGACTACGTAAAGATAGACAAGTCCTGAAGATACTGGGAGGACGCTGACTGCAGCCATCTCAGCGAAGAGTGTGGTGGACGCTGGGAGGAAGCCCGAAAAGATAAGTGCCGCCACGAGCAGCAGCGGCTGCGTTGAAGCAGCAACTACGGACCTGGGAACACTAAGATCCGCCACACCCTTAAAAACGATTACGCGAAGAAGAAGCATCGCCTCCACACCGACGATTACCCCTCCGGTTAACGCTTGAGGGGTCAGCAAACGGAGGAAACCGCCAACTATAGCTGGAACCGACCAGAAAAACAGTGCGAACAGGTTTAAGCCTAGAAGACGCCTAAGAGTCCAAATCCCGCTTTCCTCACGCACTATAGGCGCTGAAACAAATAGTGAAGCTAGAGAGGGAGAGAGAAGCACGCTTAAACCCCAAAACCCGCCGGATGCTAGCTCAGAAAGGAGGTAAGGGGAGCTAAAATGTGAAAGCCAGATTAGCACACCAATTAGGAAATGTGCGATGATAGTTACGAATAGTAGAGTTAAGGAGGAGGGGAGGGTGAATAGTTTATTGTAAAGCCTAGCTACACCCCCTAAGTCAAAGGACATGAAATATCACCCTAAAAGCATTGACCCACAATACGTAGTTTCAACGGAGTAAAAGAACTTTTAAAGTTACTGTTTTCACCTTACAACGCTGGTGAGCAACGTAGCGCCGCCTTAAAGGCGAACGAGGCCTTCATTAAAAGCATCATAGAATAAAGGCCTTCCACCCTTCCTTTATCTTTCTCTTTAAACCTCGCTCTTAAGGGAGCAACAAATGTTTATGAATTCCGGTTAAATTTAGTAGTAAACATGCCCTTTAGCAAACCATGAAAACAAGCTTCAACCGGGAGGGAAAGGCTTATAGAGCATAACCCATTAACTGGCGAGATAGGGGGAGCCATAGAAGGATGCTTCAGAAACAGTCGGAAAGTTAAGAAGCCAGCCACTTTCACTTATAGTTCGAATGGGCCGTACCTCACAGCGTCCATAAACATATTTCCTGTAAAAGCCGAGTACGCTGGGGAGGTGTTCGCTGAAGCCTGCAGGACGGCTAGAGGCATCGTCGAAAGGCATGTAGGCGACAACGGAGAAATAATAGAGTGCAAAGTAGATGAGGGATGCATAATCGACGGAGGAAAACCATGGTTTAATATAATAAGGGGATACATACTGGAGACATACTGCTTTACATGCAAGTCGGTCACTTTTATCAGAGTACTTCACGAGAAGGACCCAAGGAGGAACGTGGAGTGGGTAAGCGTGGACGTCGACGAAAACCTTAAAACTCCATGGTTCAAGGAGTGATGGGGGTAACAGCTACTTTCCACCGGCCAACTCGTCCCCGCCCATCTCGATGAAGTACACTGCGTCAAGCTTAACGTCCTTCACCTCTTTTTCTTTCCTTTTCAAGTTCAAGTCTCCCTTTAAAAGGTGAACCTCGCCGCTGAGAGGATCTAGAATGAACTCGATTGCTTCGCGCCCCTCCCACTCGGGAATTTTCACGTAAATCTCACCGCTCTCAAACACCCATCCAACAGTCACTAAAGGCTTCCAAAGGCCACCACGCCCGATGACGAAAAACGCGGGGGAAACGGAGAGGGGATCAGCTGTAACTTCCTCGACAAGAGAGGAGAGTTTCATAAGCAGCCTTTCCTGTCCATTGGGATACCTAACCTTAAACGGCGCGACCCTCTCCACAAGGTAAAACTGCTTTCCCTCATCCCTCTCAGGAACCAGCAAGTTAACCGCCAAAACCACACGTTCATCGTCTTCAAACTCAAAATTAGTGTAAAAGGGTTCCTCTACGACGCTATAAATCCGCTCAATAAGCGCCCACGCATCAAAGGATACACTCTCCCAGCTCAAACCGAACTTTAACGCTTCAATTTCCTCAACGCCGGAGGGGAACTGGATGAACTCCCTCTGAGGGTGAAACTCACGTTTAACCTCCTCAAACAATTCTCCAATAGCCCTTTCAGCACCCTTATCACAATACACTTCAACCATCACATCAAAACGATTCAACCTACCGCCCTCCCCCCTCAACATGGTAACGATATCCCCAAAGGAAATAACACCCCTGAGACGCCTAACAACCTTACCCGAAAAAGCAATTTTCCTGTAAAGCCGCCTATGAGCAGCAATTTTTTCATATAAAGTATCAGAAATAGGGGGGCTGCTTTCCTCGATGTAAACCCGCACCTTCTCCAAGCCCGGAACACCTCCAAAACAAAATAAAAAGCAAGAAATTATATAAAATAATATTCCAGTCTCAAAAGCAATAAACATGAAAAGCAAGCAACAAAAAAGAAAGCGCATATCAAGCTCTGAGAAAAACAGAGAACAGAAGCAACAAGAAAAGTTTTAAATACTTTCCTAAAAACTTGAATAACTTAGGTGCCGCCGTAGCTCAGCAGGGAGGCAAAAGCCCCAAAGCGCTCGACCCAACTCGGGGCGAAGCTGAAGGCAAATCAATGTTTACGGTCAGAGACCGAGTTGTCGTGGGTTCAAAAGGCGATAACCTGGAAGTCCCACCGGCGGCACCACCCATCTTTTAAACTGTCCTTTTTCTAGGTAACTTCGTCCATCAAGGCTTAACTCTTTTAGAAGTATTTTTCATTGTTAGCGGAGAAAAGAGTGTTGTGAATGATGACACAAAGAAGGGAGGCTAAACGGAGCGAAACGCGACACGCCGGAAGGCATCGCCGAAAAGACCTAGGAATCCTTAGGGCTCCCGGCCGATGCAATGTTTTAAAGGGTTCAGTTTCCTGGGGATGTGATCCCTGATAGGTTTCGCCAAAGTCCAGTTAGCAGTTGTATAAGCTTAAAAGAAAAATGTCCTTTACGTGATCTACCTAGTTTTCTGTCCAACGCTTAGGAGGCATACGTTTAGTGGGAAGGGTGAGGAACCGTTTTGAAAAGAAATATATACTCCTTTTCCATATGGTTTCTGCTGATGGGGGCGTAGCGCAGCCAGAACTATGTGTGGTTAAGCAGCGCGGCTGGCTCCAGAAGCAATGAGTTGAAGCTGGTGCGCTGAAGGAGGATGATGACCTTCTGGAGCGCCGAGCGAGGAGGCACCAGCCAGGCGATATGTATTAATTACATTGGGGTGGCACCAGCAAGTCGTGGGTTCGCCCTTATTGGGGCCTAGAAATCCCACCGCCCCCATCAATTTTTCTTGTTAATTGTGTGAATTGGTCTTGTTGCGTTTTGGTTGATTGGCGGTCTGTTCGGGGTAAGATTTATATTGGGCTGTTTCTTGGGATACTGTGCTGGGCACCGTGGCTGGAAGTCAAGCCCGCATGCGATCCGGTGAGTACTGCTGTGCGGGAGCCAGTGGGAAAGCCGGGTGCTGGTGCCACGGCGCCGGCCATAGCATGCGGGGTCTACCCGTTCCCATTCCGAACACGGAAACCACGGTGCCCAGACTTGTTTTTATTATTGTTGCTTAAAGTGGCATGTTGGTTTCTGGGATGGCATTGGAAATTTTTTTATTGTGTTTTGGCTGGCTGGTTTTGTGAGGGTGGTTTGCTTTGCTGGATCCGTGGGGTGCTGGCGGCGTTGAGGATTATGACAGGCTTGTTAGGGAGTTTGGTATTGAGCCGGTGACTGCGGAATTGGTTAAGCGTATTCCGAGGGCGGGTAAATATTTCCGTAGAGGTATTATTTTTGGTCATAGGGGGTTTAACGTTGTTTTGGATGCTATTCTGGAGGGGAGGGAGTTTGCTGTTTTGTCTGGGATTAAGCCTAGTGGGAGTTTTCATCTTGGTTCACTGACTACTGCCGAGCAGATTGTCTATTACCAGCGGGAGTATGGTGCTGTGGCTTTTTATTGTATTGCCGATATTGAGGCTTTTTGTGATAATAGAATTTCCTTTGAGGATTCGTTTGAAATCGCCGTTGACAATTTAGCGGATGTTTTGGCTCTGGGCCTAGATCCCCGTAGGGCGTATGTTTATAGGCAGTCTGAGGAGAAGCGAGTTATGGATTTAGCCTTTGAGGCAGGAGCTTACGTTACAACTGCAACCATGAAGGCAATTTACGGGGAACAGACTGTCTTTGGACTTTATATGAGCGCGTTGGTTCAGGTTGGGGATATTCTTCTGCCTGAACATGAAGATTTCGGGGGGCCCAAGCCCGTCATCGTTCCGGTTGGGGCAGATCAGGACCCGCACATTAGGTTAACGCGTGATCTTGCCAGGCGCCTTCAGCCTAGGCATGGCTTTGTGCTTCCTAGTGCCACGTTTCACAGGCTTATTAGGGGTCTCGACGGGTCTGAGAAGATGAGTAAGAGGAATCCGATGAGTTACTTTGAGCTAGGGGAGGATCTTGATAGTATACGTTTAAAGATCATGAACGCTTTAACAGGGGGGCGTCCCACCGTTAAGGAGCAAAGGGAGTTTGGCGGAGAGCCTCGGAAGTGTAGGGTTTATGAGCTCGCCTTTTTCCGTTTTAACGATGATAGGGACGTTGAGGACATATACCAGAAATGCGTCGGGGGAGAATTAATTTGCGGGGACTGTAAGGCTGCTGTCTTCGAAAAGATTGCTTCCTGGCTTAAAAAGCACAATGAAAAGAAGAAGAAAATGATGGAGACTGCTAGAAAACTTCTGGAGAAGTAATTTAGGTTAAGTAATTTAGGTTAATAGGCTACTTCCGCTTTCACCGTGTTCCTGCTTCATCCACTTTCCGGCGTTAGTCTCACCTTCCCTACGGAAGATTATCTGTTTACACAAAGGCACAACTTCAATCCGTCTCAGCTCCAAGACAAAGCAGCAAAATTATGCTGAGGGGGATGTAAGAGGCTTCAACCATCACATTCTCTGAGGAGAAAATGCTGATGACAATATTGAAGGATTTGTGACAAAACCTTAGGATGAAGGATATCGTCCTTAAACGTTACGGGTAAAAGAAAAAATGAAAAATGCAGGAATTGGAAAAAGGGAGGTTTTCTTTATCCCAGTTCTAGGTTTTCCATGTTAGTGTAGAAGCGTGAGAAATATTCTTCGGTAACAGAGTACCTGCTCATTACCTCTTCTTTTACAAATATTGGAGCATTAACCCTTAAGGCTATTGCTATGCAATCACTTGGTCTCGCATCTATTATTTTATATGAACCATTAACTTTTATGTGCAGCCTTCCTATGTATATGCCATCTCTTATGTCTACGACCACCACCTTTTCAACTTTTATCGCTGTTTCCGAGAAAACGTTAACCATCAGGTCATGTGTCCCTGGCCGTTCAGGCTTTATCTTGCTAAGCGCCATTTGAATGCTTGTCGCCTCAGCAATTCCTATGAAAACAGGAAGAAGTCTTCCTCGTCCATCTGACAGGACAACTACGGGGCTTTGACCATACGGGGTTTTCACCAAGTAAACTCCTTGGACACTAACTTTTACGTTTCCACTTTCTATCAAACCTACATCCCCTTCGGGAGGTTTCACGCATTTTAGAGCTAAGATCTTATTTCATAAGAGCTATTTAAAGCATTCGAAAACAGCGGAGAAGCTATGATAAGCAAGAAGAATGGAGAACTACAGGAAATGTAGATGAAATGTTAAGTAGTATTAAATTTCCTAGGGAGTTGGGAAAAAGGCTGTTTGGAAAAACTTTTATTGGTAATAGAATATGAGTGCTTCTCGTTCTAAAGAGGTTAGAAAGCGTTGGGAGGGCGTTTCATGGGGTTCGACTTAGTTAAGCGTTGGGTCAAGGTTGAAGTGGCGTGCTTCACGTTGGCGTCCATTAGTATTCTAGTGGCTTCAACAATGTGTTTGACCGCGTCATTCTCCCCCTTAACAGGAGAATTGTATTACATTTTGGCGGCAGGACTTTTAAGTTTCTTTGTATTGTGCAGTTGTGCTGCAGCTCTCCTCTCTAAGAGAATGGAAAGAAAAGTTTCTGGAGAGGAGGAAAATGCTCTTTTCCAGAGGATGGAGCGATTCGGATTGCAGCTGCTTAAAATGGGGATTTCACTGGGAAGTCTATCAATTCTCCCTTTAAGCTATGTTATCTTATCTTCTTACTTGAGGGCGACGTCTTTCACAATGCAGATTTCACTTTTCCTCTTACACAACCTTTTCCCCTACGACGTTTACATAGCGTCTCTAGCATTCGTGGCGTGCATCTCCCCAGCGGTTTTCCTCTCGGTCGGGGGAGGAATATGGCTTAAGAAGGGGAGGGAAGCTCAAAGAAAAATAAAGCAAATTCCCTTTAAGCCATGTAGGTGAGTTTTAGCTCTGCTCTTCTTCCCATGAGACGCTCATGGAGTTCTTGATACTTCTTAATCAGGTCGGGTGAGAGGCTTGCCCTAGTTTTCTTTAGTGCTTGGTCGAAGTGTTTCCTAGTGACTTTCTCCACGTTACGCCCTTGTTCCCTAATAGCGTACATTCCCGCCTCACGGCAGAGGTTTTCTAAGTCTGCACCAGAATACCCTTCCGTTCTTGCCGCCAATTCGTCTAGGTCCACGTCTTCAGCGAGCGGCATACCCTTCTTAACAGTGTATATTTCCAAGATTTTTCGTCTTGCCTCTTTGTCTGGGGGAGGAACCAGTATTATGTAGTCGAAGCGTCCAGGTCTTAGGAGAGCTGGATCCACCAGATCGGCCCTGTTAGTGGAAGCAATACAGACTATATCCTTTAATTCTTCTAGCCCATCTAGTTCAACTAATAACTGGTTGACCATGTTCTCATAGACCCGTGTCCCCTCCCATAGTCCTCGAGCAGGGGCTATCGAGTCCAGCTCATCGAAGTATATAATTGCGGGAGCTGCTGTTCTGGCTTTTCTGAATACTTCTCTTATTGCTCTTTCGCTTTCTCCTACCCATTTGCTTAGTAGTTCTGGGCCTTTGACGCTTATGAAGTTGGCTTCTGACATGGTGGCAACGGCCTTGGCAAGCAAAGTCTTACCACAACCCGGAGGACCATGCAGTAACACGCCTTTAGGAGGCCTAATTCCAACTTTCTTGAATGTTTCAGGATATTTTAAAGGCCACTCAACTGTTTCTCTCAGTTCTTCCTTAACATCCTCCAAACCGCCTATGTCATCCCACGTGACGTCCGGCATCTCCATCAAAACTTCACGCATCACGGATGGATGGACGATCTTCATCGCTTCTTCGAAGTCCTCCTTCGTCACGATAAGCTTAGCTAAGACCTCTTGCGGTATCGTTTCTTCGTCTAGGTTGATCTCAGGTAGAACCTTCCTGAGACGGCTCATAGCGGCCTCCCTGCACAGTGCCGCTAGGTCGGCGCCCACGTAGCCATGTGTCCTTTCTGCGATTTCATCCAAGTCCACGTCTTCAGCGAGCGGCATCCCTCTCGTATGGATCATCAGTATTTCTTTCCTGCCATTTTTATCTGGGACTCCTATCTCTATTTCCCTGTCAAATCTTCCTGGGCGTCGAAGAGCAGGATCAAGAGAGTTTGGCCTATTAGTTGCACCAATAACTATAACTCGCCCTCTCTCTTTTAACCCGTCCATTAACGCTAGGAGCTGGGCTACCACCCTTCTTTCAACTTCCCCTGTTACCTCCTCCCTCTTAGGGGCAATACTATCCAGCTCGTCTATGAATATGATGCTTGGTGCGTTCTTCTCTGCCTCCTCGAATATCTCCCTCAGCCTTGCTTCGCTTTCACCATAAAACTTACTCATTATCTCAGGGCCATTGACGGAGATGAAATAGGCGTCGCTTTCATTTGCAACAGCCTTAGCTAAAAGGGTTTTCCCCGTTCCTGGAGGACCGTAAAGAAGAACACCCTTTGGCGGATCAATACCAAGTCTTTGGAAAAGTTCAGGGTGTTTTAATGGTAATTCCACCATTTCCCTAACCCTTGTTATAGCTTCCTCAAGACCTCCTATGTCATCGTATGTTACCAAGGGAACCCCTCTTAGAGGTCTTGCTTCAGGCAAGACCTCAATCTGAGTGCGGTCTGTTATCTGTACAATCCCTGCAGGATTAGTTTGGGATACGATCAGCCTTATCTCACCTAGGGAGAATGGCGTACGCGGGAAAAAGGGGAAAGCAGCTTCAAACGGTGTTGGGGAAAGACTGCCTATTACACTTATAACGTCTCCTTTAGTGACAGGCCTGTTAAGAAGCATGCCTCTTAAAATATCGCCACGTATTCTAAGTCTTCCCCCCTCCTCTGCCGGAGCCAAAACAACTCTTACAGCAGGTTTAACATTGGCTTTCCTAACTTTAACGTATTCACCTATTCCCGCTCCGACATTCTGCCTGATAAGGCCGTCCATCCTTATTATCCCAGCGCCTCTATCTTCAGGTGGACCATACATAACGATGGCGCCAGTAGTCTTCTTGTTCCTTATTTCGACTATGTCCCCAGAAGAGATCTTTAATTTTCTCATTGACTCTGTGTCGATCCTCACTATGCCTCTACCAGCACTACGCTTATCTATCTCCGCAACACGTAACTCTAATTCCACACTCATCCAGCTCCCACCCTTCATCTACATTAAATTTTTCTCTCTGAAGGAATATAAGTAAAGTTAAATATAAACGTGTCCTGCGGAAATTAAAGAACTTAACCATTATTGAGTGAAAGAGAAGTGCTCTTTTAAAGAGGACTCAGGTTCCTTATAGAAAAGGTGATGAGGAAGGTGAACGTTGGGTAATCCGGGGTATGAACAACTAGAAAAAGAGGCTGAAAGGAACTTTGAAGTTGGGCGATTTCTGAGCGCCGCAAGAGAGTTTCAAGCGTTATCATTAATAGCTGAGAGGGAGAAAGAAGCAAGGGCTGCTGGAAGGTTTGCTGCTAAGTCGGGAGATTGCTGGCTTAAACTTGGAAACCACTTTAACGCCGCGGCTATGTATGAAAGGGCGGCTGAATGCTACAGTTTGACGGGAGATATCGGTCTCAGAAGGAAATATCTTAAAATAGCTCTCAGCGAGTTGCTTCTCGCAGCTAAAAAGCATGAGTTAGAAGTATCTAAACGAGTGGAGGTGCTTATTAGAGCTGCTAATTGTAGCCGTAGCCTCGGAGACCAAAAAGTAGCTGAACGACTTCTCTTGAAAGCGTGTAAGGAAGCGATAAGTACCGCAGAAAAAGAAAGAGAGAGGGTGAAGCCCGAGAAAGCGGCAAAGTACTATCTTCTTGCCGCAAAATGTTATTCAGAAATGAATGATAGAAAAAATGCTGCAAGGATGCGGCTATTTGCAATTGAATGCATTAACCAGTTTCTACAGCATCGAGAGAAATACCCGGAGGAGACGACAGAAGTTGAAGAAGTGCTTAAAGAATTATTTGAGAAAATGGGGTGAGGGAAAAATGGGTGATGAAAATTTTAGAGAAAATATTTGAACTGATGAAGAAATGCTTGAAAATAGCGGAGATAACGGAAAACATGCACGTGGTTTAAACCGTCACAGCATTCTCTCCGAAGTTAAAACTGGAAAATTCTACTCAAACTTTAGAAAATGCTATTAAAGAAGTATGTTTCTTTAATGAGGCTGTACACGTTACTTACTTGCTTGTCCGTAAACAACAATACACTTTTTCAACTTCAAGATCTTCTTCGACACCTACTTAGAGGGGTACCTGAAGGTATGGCGGCAAAGTATTTAACCAAAGGAGCGTCCAGTAAATTAAAGATGTTACTTAAAAAACTAAGCGACTTACATTTAGAACACTTTCCCAAGGAGCGCGTATAAGAATTTCAGAGTTTAAAAATTAGTGAATGCAATCCTTTTAAGGTTTAGCAACTGAAGTGAAACGTCCATCGAGAAGGATGAATGATCCTCAATTAATTGATTATTGATTTTAAAAAGAGGGAGGCTCAATGAATAAGGAGAATGATAAAAAGCCACTTTCAGTAGCTGAAGCATCACGAAGGATTATAAGCACTAGGCCCTCGGTAATGGACTGTTTGAAGCAAGGGGTAGTGAACTTCTCCGCGCTAGCAGAAGTCATTAAGGACCAAGTTGCAATGCTATGTAAACGTAGATCAGTTAACGTTGACTCCATCAAAATGGCACTGATGAGGTACTCTGAAGAGCTCAAACGCAAAAGGCAAACTATAGAGAAGCAAGTTGTTGACGTAGTTGCAAGGAGTATTCTTGAGTTGAAAAACGATGTAGCAGTCCTAACGATAAATCAAGCGGTTTTCCCGGTGTACATTGATAGAATAGTTAAGCTTGTAGAGACCTCACGTTTTTTACAAGTCACTCAGGGAACCACAACGTTTACCGTTGCAACAGATCTAGAAACAAAATCAAAAATAATAGAATTAGTGGGCAAAAGAAACATAATAGATATACTAGACGACCAGTCCGCAATAATAATTATAAGCCCACCGGAAATAATAGATGTTCCAGGGGTAATATCATACATAACGGACTTATTAGCCAGTAATAACGTAAATATATCTCAGATCATTTCATGCTACACAGATACCATCTTAATAGTAGATAGAAGAAGAGCGCTTCAGGCGTACAAAATCATAGAGGATCGTATATTGCTTTTGCGAGGCCTCGAAAAGCCTCAATAAATTAGGGATTACTGGCGGGCACCACAGTGAGGACACACCTTAGCCCAGCCAGGTATTTCTTCTCCGCAAACGCCACACCGTTTATAACCCGGCTTTGTAGGCGCAGTTATATCTTTCTCCCTTAGAGCTTCTAGGAAGCTTGGAGAACCAGTACTTTGAGGCTGAGGAGAAGGCGGTGAGGCTGGCTGAGGCATTTGGAAGGTAGGTGGGGTGGTTCCGCTTTGGATATACTCATCTCCTTCTATTCTTCCAGGTATTCGCCCACTTTGAATCAGGTTATTTAGAACTTGACGGACATAATCGATATTTTGTCCGACCCGCCAAGCAACCTCACTAATATGAATTCTGCCATACGGGTTACGAACGTTTACGCTCACATCTTTTAGCATGCTTTGCTCTTCAACGCTAACACTTGCTTCGGTGACACCTACTTGTTTACTTACTCCCTCAGCTGGTTGAGCTGTTTCTCCATGAACCTCATCTTGCACCGGTATATATTCCCACTCACTTGCTTCTTCTCCTTCACCCTTTGGCATTGTTTCGGTTAAAGACTGCGAAATAGCTTCTGCACTAACAATCTTTGTCGCTTCTCGCATTTGTCCGATTATTTTCTTAATCAACTGATCTTCTTCCTCAGAGTACTCACTCTTTATTTTCTCCCAGTCGGCTTCTGCCTCCTCATACTTTCCCTCGTATAGTTTTACGCCGATCCCTGCAAAAAGTTCTCTGTGACCAGTAACACCTTGCGTTCTACATATTTCAAGAGCTTTTTCAATGTATTTTTCGCCATTCTTTCGCTCATCAATAGATAAGCTATATAATCCTGCCAGCGTGAAAAAATCCACCGCAATATCATGTATGCCTTCATCTAGAAGTATACTGGCGGTATCTTCGTAATATCTTACTTTTTCTTTGATTTCTTCTACCCGCATATCTTCTGTCAATTTCTTACCCCTTTCAAATTGGAAGCGACGCCTTTTAAGAGTATTCTTCCTACTATGTTTCTACTATAAATTATTTGTTCCTCCTGCCCTTATTTTAATTATTCGAAAGGAGCGGCATACCGCACAACCCTACTTCTCACGCTTACCCCCAGTATTTTCATTCCATTAAAACTACCTTAAATTTTGCTTCTTTCTCATTTCTGAAAAACCCACAAAACACATGGAAAGACGGGCAAAGAGGACTTCACCGTTTCGTAGGGAATTTTTCAGAGAAAAGCAGTTTTTCTAAAAAGATGGAGTTAAGAAGGAAAACCTATGCTTTCTCGATTGATTGCATGAGCTCATTGAGTACTTTTACTTCCGCCTCGTCTAATTCTGCTGATAATTTCATGAGCAATTCCTTGGTTTTTTCGGTATCACCCTCGATAAATGCTTTACTGAGATCTACAGCAATTACACCTTCCTCTCCAACATCTTTCTCCCTACAGATTGGCAACGCCTTTGCAACGACCTCTTCTGCCCTTCCTAAGTCATTTAGAACCCCAAAACATATTGCAGCCCAGCTTAAATTTATGACACCATATTCGTAGTCTCCTTCATTGCACCACGTTTCCCCCCACTCCTTAAAGTTTGAGGCGGCCAAAGACAGCATTTCCTCGAAAAGCACTTTTTCATTTATTTTCTTGTAGAGAGATGCCGCAGTCACATACGACAATGCGGCTGAGCCTAAGTTTCCCATATCACTCAGTTTCCTAGCATGATTAACGTATATTTCAGCGGCTTTCCTGATTAGTTCTTCAAACTTTCCAGTTCCCCCTATATCCTTGTAACAAAACGCCATTTCTTCATAATCCTTCGCAACGGAAATGTCATATCCAAGTTTAAGGTGCCTCTCTAGAGCCTTGGAATACTGTTCTATGGCTTTCTCTAGGAAGCCATACCGCTTATAGCAATCTCCAGCCTCCTTGAAGGTGTCCGCCGCCTTTTCAAGAAACTCCTGCCCAGCAACCGTTTCAGACGCCTTTTCTTCATACTCCTCTGCCTTTCTAACCTTTTCTTCACATTCTTCAGCCATGCTTTCCCCTCGTAAAAACCGACTTCAGGTTTTAACCGGGCATTTAAAACCTCCATTGGAAAAGAAAAATATGTTGTGCTGTCTGGAACCATAATTTGCTCCGCATGTTTTATAAGTTACGTCAGCTTGAAATACCCTCTCTGCAAGTCCGCAGTTGTGAAGTAGAGAAAAATTTAAGAGGAGAAGGCGGAGGCTACGGGATTTGAATGGTAAGGTAGCGTCATTCCAAGCGTCCCCTGAGGAAGTTGAACTCTGCGTCTTGCTGTATTCAGGCGGACTTGACACGTCATGCATGCTAAAGTGGATTCAGGAACACTACGACGCTGATGTTATCTCGCTGACTCTTAACCTAGGCCAGTCTAAGGATTTTAAGGCCATAGAGAAGAAGGCTCGGGATTTAGGTGTTAAGAAGCATTATACGATAGATGCTAGAAAGGAGTTTGTTGAAGAGTACGTTTTCCCAGCAATTAAGGCTAATGCCCTTTATCAGGATGCTTACCCGGTCAGCTCTTCACTCTCAAGACCGCTCATTGCAAAATGGGGGGTTAAGATCGCTCAGAGGGAGGGAGCCGACGCGATAGCCCATGGCTGTACAGGAAAGGGTAACGATCAGGTTCGCTTTAACGTTACAATAACAGCCCTTGACCCGGACATGAAAATCATAGCGCCGGTTGTGGAGTGGAATATGACAAGGGATCAAGCGATAGAATATGCGAAAAAGCATGGAATTCCAATCCCAGTAGATTATGATTCACCGTACAGCATCGACGAGAACCTTTGGGGGAGAAGTATAGAGTGTGGCGTCCTTGAAAACCCAGACGTTGAACCACCAAGAGACGTCTTCACTTGGACTAACCCTCCTGAGGAGACGCCGGACGCGCCTGAATATTTAGAAATAGAGTTTAATGAGGGAGTTCCAGTATCCCTTAATGGAGACAGGTTAGATGGAGTCACGCTGATATCAAAACTAAACAAAATTGGAGGGGTTCATGGAGTAGGGAGAATAGATCATATGGAGGACCGAGTTGTAGGGTTAAAGTCACGTGAAGTTTATGAGTGCCCTGCGGCAACGATTCTCCTAAAAGCACATAAAGATCTAGAAAAGATGGTTTGTACACGCCACGAGAACGCCTTTAAAAAGATCGTTGATGAACAATGGACATATCTCGTGTACTCTGGCTTATGGGTTGAGCCGTTGAGGGAAGATCTGGAACAGTTTATAAACAAAGTGAACGAGAAAGTCAACGGAGTTGTGCGAGTGAAGCTTTTCAAGGGAAGTGTTCAAGTTGTCGGTCGCTCGTCACCTTACGCACTCTATGATAAAACCTTGGCGACTTATGGTAGAGAATCAACGTTTAATCAGCAAGCATCATTTGGTTTCATAGAGTTATGGGGTCTCCAATCAAGAATGGCGAGGTCGATAAGTGAGGCTGCCAGAAAGTGGGGAATGAAACAGTATGAGTGATAAACCGTGGGGTGGACTGTTTAAAGAGGAATCCATTGAAGAAGTGGAAAACTACACTTCATCCGAAGACATCAAACTGGATGAACGACTTGTTTTATATGATATTATAGGTACAATGGCCCACGACTATATGCTATGGAAGGTAGGCGTCTTAGATAGAAGAAACGCTGAAAAAATCTTTGCTGCACTTTTAAAGGTTAAGGATGCCTTTGAAAGAGGGGAGCTGCGTCTTGAAGTTAGGTTTGAAGATGTACATATGAACATTGAACATAAAGTTGTAGAGATTATTGGAGAGGAAGCTGGAGGGATGATGCACCTTGCAAGATCCAGAAACGACCAAGTTTTAGTTGACATAAGAATGTACCTTCGAGACGAGATAAATACGCTAACGAACCTGCTTCTTAACCTTATTGAAACGCTTCTAAAACTCGCCGAGAGGAACGTTAAAACTGTCATGCCGGCTTTTACTCATACGCGCCATGCACAACCAACTACGTTTGCCCACTGGTGCTTGGCGTTATCGGATATGCTACTTAGATGCGTGACACGACTCAGTGAGCATTACAGGCGTGCAAATCTTTGTCCTTTAGGCGCAGGAGCTGTTAGCGGTGTAAGCTGGCCTATTGACAGAAAGCTGGTAGCGGAACTCTTAGGATTTGAAGGAGTACAAGAGAACACGTTAGATGTGGTCTCATCACGTGGAGAGCTTGAAGCAGAAACAGTTTTCATCCTATCTCTCATCATGACTATTCTCAGCAGAATGAGTGAAGACTTGATATGGTGGTCGACACCCGAGTTTGCGATGATTGAAATAGACGAAAAGTATACTACGGGTAGCAGTATAATGCCCCAGAAGAAGAACCCCGACGTATTAGAGCTTGTAAGAGGAAGAGCGAGCAGAGTTGAAGGAAACCTTATTTCCCTCCTTTCCCTCCTGAAAGCACTACCCTTAGGATATAACAGGGATCAGCAAGAAACCAAACCGCTTCTCTTTCATTCGATAGACATCACAAAGGAAACGCTAAGTATCGTAGATCACCTCATGCAAACAATAAAGGTTAATGCGGAGCGGATGAAAAAGCTCGCTGGAACAGGAGGAACTACAGCAACAGAGATAGTAGACTTTCTCGTAGCACAGGGAATACCATTCCGGACCGCGCACAGGATAACTGGGGAATACTTTAAGGAACTCCCTAGCGAACAACATGATGCTGGACTACTCTCAGCCATAATCGAAAAATGGACTAAGAGGAAGGTTAGCCTCTCCACTAGCGAACTGGATAAGATACTAGACCCGGTTCAATCCTTGGAGAGAAGAAGGCATCTAGGGGCCCCGTCGCCCAAAGAAGTTGAAAGAATGATTAAGGAGAGAAGGGAAAGGGTGCGGCGGGAAAGGCGTTTAGTGAAGGAGAGAGAGGAAAGAATAGCGTACTCGCTTTCAAGGCTGGAGAAGCTCGTGAGGGAAACTAAATAAGCGTTAGTGCCTCATGACACCCATGTACATGCATTCATCTGATGGGATGACCATTTCTGCTGCGTCTACGTTTCTATCTGTATAGATTACGGGTGCACCTCTAACCAGTACGATTGGCACCATTTCTCGCCCTTCGCCCATTAGAATTTCCGCGGCTGAAGCAAGGCAGTCTGCAACCCCTCGCCTAGTAAATTTCAGCTCCCAACCGTAGATGTCTTTTTTGCCTCTTTCATCGATTACGGGCTCAAATCCTGCTACCCCCAGAGCGACCCCTACATTACCTAATCTGAGCGGTTGCACCCTGCTGTCTACTATGAGTACCCCAATCTTTTTCCCGGTTTTGTTAAATATTTTCTCCCTAATTTCCCTGGCGCTTCTAGATGGATCTTCAGGCAAAAGGATTGCACAGCCGGGGGGAGCATTGGATCTGTCAACGCCGGCATTAGCCTGCAAGACGCCGTTTTTAAGCGTCAATATGGCACCCTTGACGCCGCCATAAACCACATCGGCTTCCTGAAGGACGACTTCTACAAATTCAGGCGGCAACTCACATTTCTCTGCCAGCTTAACGGCTTTTCCAGATGGTTTAACGTCTCTTAAGGAAACTATGCGTCCCTCGCATACGGCAACGACCTTAGAGGAAACAACGAGTATATCGTTCTCCTCAATGGTCAATCCGCACGAATTTAAGCTCTCAAGTATGATGTCGACTATGTTATCTTTGGGACGGATAACCCTCGTTTTAACCCCCTTTAGAAGCATTTTTCCCCCACATGGACGATGCTTTAAGCCCGTACTTTTCCGCTAGCTTAACAAGCATCTCATTTCGGGTGAGTAATGTACTGCATCTTTTAAGAAAGGCTATAGTAACCGTGGAAGCACACTCCAAGTCAACGTTTGTGGAATGCATTAAACGTCCGGTTTCTAAGGCAAGGTTAAGGTCGAACAGTACTATGCTGGCGCCCAGCGCCCTCTTCAAGGCAGCCACCAGAACATCCACTTGCACTCCTGCACCAGCACGCCATAGGTTCGATGCAGCCATAGCAATAGACACTGTCGAAATGAAAACT
This sequence comes from Candidatus Freyrarchaeum guaymasense, assembly GCA_030587405.1. The sequence goes on from JAUQZD010000076.1 coordinate 143,481, forward strand.
CTCTCTTCCCCCTTTACCACTTTTCTCCAAAACTCCTCCGCCCATCTTTCTCCCTCTAAAAGGGAGATAAGAAAGGATGAATCTGCTACGGCAGGCATTTCCAATTCCTTCTAATAGCCCTTTATAAGTTATCTCCACAAGTACAGAAGATTTCATGTAAAATTTCAAATAGTTCATCGTGTCCCTCAAGGGTTACAGACGATGTTGCTATGATCCTTATAGCTGGCCTAATCCGGTCCAGAACGTCTAAAGCAGCCAAGGCAACATCCACTGACACACCTTCCTCTTTAAGAAGTGCTTCCTTTAAACGTTCCTTACTATGCAGTACTTCTTTAATCTTTCCTGCTTCTTCCATATCTGACTTATGTAAAACCATCACCGTTTCAACGCCTAAATCTAACTGAACAGCGAAGCCTACAAGCAATGCAACAACTAGCCGTGCTATACTTGACGCGACATCGCATCCTAAGAGGAAAACGCCACATACACGCGCTACATCCCTCAGTTTACGAATAAAAACGCTGCCTGTCTCCCTAAAAGCAAAAATTTCAAGTTGGCCGGGAGTATCAACAAGTACAAAGTCACAATCACTTTCTCTTATTTTGGATACTATAACATCAAAGAGGCTATATAGTTTTTCGCCTGCCAAGATCATGGCTGAATTGGGGCCAACACCTTCTTCTTTCATTATCTTAGAAATGGTGAAAAAAGATCGAACATCAAAGTCTGGTTCATAGGGCAGCCTTTCAACCCCTGGATCTAAATTTAGAATTTTAACTTTGTAGCCTTCTTTCAGTAAGAAACGACTAAAAGACCAAGTTAAGCTGGTTTTACCAGAACCTGCAAATCCTAAAAAAGGAACAACAAGCAAAACTTCGCCCCCAGAAAGGGTGGAAATGGCCTTATGTCCTCAATCTTTTATTCTGGAAGTATGAGGGGATCCGCTAATTTTACAGTAGAACCTAAGGCTTCCCCGGGAAGCCCGCGTTTAAATCGCACCCTAACTGCACCATTCCTACCATGGCACGACACGATTTTACCTCTCAGCTGCCTCCCTCCACGACTAACCCAAATAACGGTACGGCCAATGAGCTTAGCTGCAATGCTTTCAGAGTTCACACCATTAAACACTAGCACCACATTTTTCGGATGTTGTAAGTGCCTGCTGAGAACGTAATCAACAACTTTACCCTCTGAAACCATTTTAACCATCAAATGACCCTCCCAATCCCTTACCATGCCGACCTAACAAACACAAGAATCGACATAAATTTTTCGTACTTTTAACGGGTTTTTCATGCATATATATCCAGCCATTTCACATTAAAGTTTAGTATTCCTTTTTTAAACTAAATTGAAGAAAAAAGAAGAGAGCATCAAAGAAAGAAAACCGATTTTAAAACGTTATTTTTTAGAGTGCTCCACCAAGAAAATTTATTAGCAATGAAAGTTTACAAAGAGCTGGATGCTAAGAAAATCCGGGGAGAAGATGAATGCTCAACTTTAATAGTAACAGGGAAAGAGTGATATTTGACATGATGCAAGAATACATCCGCAATATACTTTTAGCAGTTAAGGAGTTTGGGTTAGCTCTTGAAGACTGGATGCAAGGCGACATGAAAGCGGTCGAGGAAAAACTTGCGAGGATCACCGAGCATGCTAAAAACGCTGATAAGGTAAAGCACGACATAATAGATGAGCTCTCCCTAGCTGCGACGTTCCTTCAAAGGGAAGATTTTATGCGTCTCGCGTTAACCGTCGACAAAATAGCGGATTACACCGAGGGAACATGCTTCAGGCTATCAGGAATACGTAACTGGAGGCCAAGGGGAGTTATGGCTGAGGACATAAGGAACATTGTATCTACGTTTACGCATGCCGTTGAAAAACTAAGAGAGGCGATAAATATTCTTTCAGAGGACCCTGAAAGAGCATTAAAAGCAATAGAAGAAGTGGACGCTGATGAAAGACTGGTCGATCAAATACATAGAACAATAGAGCAGAATTTGTTTGAGTTGAACGTAGACCACCGAACATTAATACGGCTCCTAAACTTTGTTTCGCATATTGAAGACGCTGTTGATGTTACGCAGGAGGCAGCGGAAGCATTGAGAATAATCGCCATAAGCATGATAGGATAGAGAGGGGGAATGCAGAATGGCTGCTAATGCTGCAAGGACAAAGAAAAAGGCGGAATTAATAGAGGGAAACAGAGTGATCGTTTGGGATCCAGAGGAAGGATCACAGCTTTACGGAGAAGGCTTCTATGGGCAGCCGCTGGGAATAAGAAAGCCTAAAACACCGCAATTCAATAAGCCGCTCGAGTTATCTCTTTTAGAAGCGCTATATTTGCTGGAGAAAGGCAGAATTAGAATATATGACGCAAAGGATGGGCATGAGATTACTAGGAGAGAGTTGGAAGAGAAGGCTGAAGAAACATATCTCGATTTTAAGACAAAGTATGTTGTTTATAAAGACCTGAGGGAGAAGGGGTTAGTTGTAAGGCCGGCGTTAAAGTTTGGAGCTGATTACGCAGTCTACCAGCATGGACCTGGCATTGATCATGCACCATTAATAGTCAGTGTTGTCCCGGAAGGAACAAAGCTTAACCCGGTAGACATAGTTCGCGCCGGCCGCCTAGCAACAAGCGTACGGAAAAAATTCGTAATAGCTACCGTTGATCCTTCAGGAGAGCCAAGATATTATGTTTTTTCATGGTTTAAACCGTAACGCTAACTTTTGAAGGATATCACGAAAAAAGGTCTTCCAACTTTTCTAACCTTTCTCAGATTAAAATTGCCTTGCTCCCTTTTTCTTAAGAAGGAGAAATTTGGGGGCTCTTAGAGGCTATGTGGGTATGAAAAGCAGGCCTAGTGTAAGCAAGAATGTGGCGAGTACTAATAGGGCTAACCACCATCGGAAGTATTTCTGCCAGTTTTCGTTATCCTCCTTAACTAGCTTACTAACTCCCCAAGACGTTAAACAGATGAAAAGGGCGATGATGCTGATGGCCGCTGTTTCGTAGTTTAAGTTAACAGAGTTCAGTATAGCAGCAGAGAGTAAAGTAGCTATTAAAGTTGCGAGTCCTCCCCATCCAGCCCATTCAAGCAATGTTAGAGAGAATTCCTTATCGACCTTGCCATCTTTCTCCATTAAGGAACCCTTCCCTCTTTGCAGTCACCAAACAGAGAATTCCCATTAATCTTTTTAAAAATAACGTTAAAAATGTTGAATATTTGCAAAAATGTTAAATTTAGAAGGGGTGAAAAGTGAACACTGAGCCGCATGTTTTAACTGAAAAAGGAAGATTTCCTAGAGGGTATACCTTTGGTTAAAAATGAGGAAGACGTTATTGAAGCCTACAGGGCTGCAGGAAGAATACTTGAGAAGGCGCTTAATGAAGGAAAGAGGCTTGCCAAGCCAGATGTGCTAATAATTGAATTATGTGAAGCCGTTGAGGAGAAAATTTTGAGTGAAGGAGGAGAGCTAGCGTTTCCATGTAACGTCTCAGTTAATGACGTGGCAGCCCATTACACGTCTCCGCCCGGCGATGAGACACGTATACCTAGAGAAGCTATTGTGAAGATAGATGCCGGAGCGCACGTAGACGGATACATCGTTGATAAGGCTATTTCCGTGTCTACATCAGCTAAATGGAGGAGGCTCGTTCATGCAACAGAGGAGGCGCTTAAAAAGGCCCTAAAAGAAGTTAAACCAAATGTTCCAGTCAAAGTCTTAGGGAAGACCATAGAGAAGGTAATAAGGTCCTTTGGTTTTAACCCTGTGGTTAACCTTTCAGGGCACCAAATTGAAAGGTACACGCTTCATGCAGGGAAGAGCATCCCCAACTTTAACGCGAGACACGCCCTTAGCCGGATTAGAAAAGGAGAAATTTACGCTATAGAGCCATTTGCCACCAACGGGGTGGGGCTGGTAATGGCTGCAGGTAAAGCATACATTTACAGGATTGTGAATCCCAAGGAGGTTCCTCCGCTTCTCCGGGATATCCTAGAAAAATACAATTCACTTCCTTTCGCAGTAAGGTGGGTTAGGAATATAGGAAGAAAACGGGCCATGCAGGTTTTAAGGTACCTAACTAAGAAGGGTGTTCTAGTGGCATATCCAATCCTTGTGGAGAAGTCTAGGGGGTGGGTTGCCCAGTCTGAAACAACAGTTCTCGTCACCGAGAACGCATGTGAAGTCTTCTAGGCTTTGGTTTTCTTCTTTTTCTCCTTCTTTAGGGGGGCCTCGAAGATCTCTTCTATGACCAATTCTCCGTAATCGCACTTATTACACTTTCCAAGCTTTTTAAACACGTAATCTCCCTTCGTGAACTCACGGATCCTAACACTACCACATGCGTTACAACGTAGCACGCTAACCGTCTTGCTCATAGCTTTAACTTTAGAAGCCCTAGGAAACGCTAAGAATACGTAAACTACCAAGATCAGCATTAATACACCGTAAAGCAAGTAGTTCCCTCTTTGGAAGTCAAGCCATTGCGTTAAACCATAATATATGAGGAATGCACTAATTGCGATTATTGCCGCCCCCGCGAGGAGAAGTACAATACGAATCAAAGTCTCACTTTTCCTGAAACCCTCACCCAACTCTTTGCACCACCTGCCTTTAATTTCCTATTCCAATACAGTTGCCGACCCCGATCACCACTACTGCATCGTTTTCCTTGGTGAACCCCTCAATGATCTTTTTGACTCTTTCCTTTGCCTCCTTGGCTCCTTTAATTATCTTTTTCTTCATAGGAGTTAGTGCTTCGTCAAGAGACATTTTAATGATTAAAGCGTCTATAGGGATCTCTCTTTCAACAACCCCAACCTCGATCTTGTACTTCTCAACACCTGGACCGCCTATAGCAGCTCCGACGCCCTCCGCCACTTTCCCGGTTTCTTCGCCTTCAAACTTTATCCCTGCGTCAATCATGATGATCCTTTTAACGCGATTTCCTTTTTCCCTTAGAACTTTAAGAAGCCCCTCCCCGGGTTTACCAACGCGACCACTTGGACCGGCGGCTCTCAGTATGATGACATCTCTCCCTTTATAAGTTACTTCAGCTTTTACAAGTTCTCCATCAAAACTATAAAAATGGGCTTCCTTTGCAAGGTCTCGTAGTAGCATTGAAACAGCTAAAGCACCGGCTCCGTCACCAATGGGTTTTCCATCGTAAAAAGCAGACAAAGCGCTTTTATAAGCTGACGCGGTCTTGGTGAGGAAGGGAAGCAGCATTTGAATCTGCGATACTAAGGCAATACTACCGCTTTCCTTACTTAAAAGGTAGAAGTGCCTTAAGATAAAGAATAGCTGTCTTAAAGCTGATGCTGCCTCTAAAACCATTTCAAGATTGGCGATCTGATCACTTCCAGCTTTAGGAGCTATCTCCTGGATTAACCCTCTAAAACGGCTTTGCCTTACATTTAAAAGATGATCTAACCTTTTCAGTACACCGACCGGATCCCGCTCTACAGGTTCAATTAGAACAAAGTCTAATAACCCATCAACTAGGCTAGGAACATCGACGCTTCCATCACTAAACGCCCTAATAGCCCTAACAGCCATTTTCCGTCCTTCTTCGCTCCAAGTTTCAACCTGTCTAACGAAGTCCCAGATCTGCATCAGCCAAAGTTTGGCTTGAATCCGCGTACCACCCAAAGCGAAAACTAAGAAAAACAGGGCATATGCTATTGTTATAATAAGGAAAAGGGTTGGATCTTGCCCTCCAAAAAACTGTAATGGAACCATTTAAGCACACCCAACCAACAAGGGAAAACGAGAATGTTATAAAAATATCGCATAGGCGTTAGGCGAGCTTGGTCCTATAACCAGATTTGGGAGGCTCGTGTTCCCTGCCAAGGAGGCTCTACGAGCGCCTTTAGATTGCTTTTCTTGCAATGTTTAAAGCTTCACATGAAGGCAAACCGAGAGCATGCAACTAACAACGCTATTCTCGACCATCAAACATAAATAAATGGCTTTACTTACAGGCAACTTACTACGTGGAAACTATTAAGAGTGTGTCTATTGAGAATTTTAAAGGAAGAAGTAGAGGTCATAGTTTTCTGTTTTGGTTTTTTGGACGTTTTCCCCTAGCAAAAACAGAGAGATTTATTCCTCTTAGATTTAGCCATTCGGCTGTTTTACCCGTCACTATAATGCGCGTCTTCTTGAGGTCGTTGAGGCTTCTTGAACCCGTTAAGAACATGGTTACTCTTAATTCTCTTAATAACCGATGTATGAGCCTACGTGCTTCCACATACTTTTCCTTGTAGGCATACTTGAGGAAAGGATAGGCGATCCCCGTTGCCCTAGCACCCAACGCTATAGCTTTTGCTACGTGAACGCCACTTCTCACGCCTCCTGTTGCTATGACGTCTAAGCTGGTGAATGTTGCAACTTCAATCGTACTGGCTACAGTTGGGATCCCCCAATCCCAGAACGTTTTTCCAAGCTCGTCTTCTTTTCTTCTGAAGTATTCAACAGCAGACCAGCTGGTTCCTCCGGCACCTCCAACATCTATCGCTTTTACACCGGCTTCCTCGAGGAGGACGGCTTCTTCCCTCGCTATCCCACATCCAGTCTCCTTAGCGATGATTGGAACTTCTAGGGACTCGGCGGCTTCCTTAAGTTTTTTTAGTACTCCTTGAAAGTTGGTGTCGCCCTCGGGTTGGATTGCTTCTTGGAGAGGGTTAAGGTGGACTGCTAACGCGTCGGCTTCGATCATTGAGACGATTTCGTCCAGTTCTTTAATTGTATATCCCTCAACCAGCTGAGGAGCTCCTATGTTGGCTATTTTAAGAGTTGTGGGGGCAACCTTTCTCACGACTGAAAATGTTTCTCTTAATCGCTTATTTTCTATGGCTGCTCTCTGCGATCCCACTCCAATACCTAGTCCATACTCCTCCGCTAATACGGCGAGGAACCTGTTAATTTCGCCTCCCTTACGTGTCCCACCGGTCATTGCGGCGATAATTATTGGTGCCTTAAGCTGCTTCCCGAACACGCTTACGTCAAGACTTATGTCGTCTAAGTTTACCTCAGGAAGAGCACAATGAACAAACTCGACGTCTTCAAAGCCGGCAGACTTTGAAAACTGCACATTTTCCTTAATGCAAATTTTAATGTGTTCAAGCTTCCTATTTTCAGTGGTAAAGGTGTTATTCATGAAAAAGCACCTTTTGTGGTTTTACGAGAGTTCCTACGTTCTCCCCTAAGAGGGCACGTAAAACATTGCCTGGCTTATTCGCATTTAAAACGCTTACTTCTATGCCTTTAGACGTAATTAATAAAATCTCTCTTATTTTTCCGAGCATTCCGCCAGTAACGTCAGCATGCTCGCACTTTGTGAGGTGCCCAGCAAGCTTTGCAAGGTCGGCTGAGTTGATTTCAGAAAACGGTTTAGCACCTTCCATCTTAGGGTCTGAGGGGTATATGCCGTCAACATCTGTAGCAAATAAAACCTTAGAAGGAGTTAAAAACTCTGATAGGTAAGAGACAATATGGTCTCCTGAAAGGATCGTGAAACCAGCATCTTCATCGAGCACTGCATCCCCCCAAAGGACTGGTATGAGGCCTTTACTTAAAGCATCTTCAAGCACCACCCTCCACATGCTGCTAATCCGACCATTCCTTTGTAATGTAATTGATGATGGTTGGATAGGAAAAGCTGGAACATTTTCACCCTGCAAGCTTTCAACTATTATATTACTCAATTTACGCATTGACTGAACTGTCTTTGCGAAGCCAATGAGCTGACGTTTATCCCTAAAACCTAGGTGAATGCCGTACTTCTTGGCTAAGGGATGTCCAAAGGATCCGCCGCCGTGCACTATTATTAAGCGGAGCAGTTTATTCTTTAACGCAGAGGATATCTCTTTAGCAATCCGCCTTATAGTCCTCGTCCTAGCGTAGAAGGGTTTTTTCTTCATGGTGATCACGCTTCCTCCAAGTTTTAAGATCACTAATTCCCTAGCAAGCATGCTTTCAGCGCTGCTTTTCTTCAATTTTAACTCCCTCCAAGGATACATTGGCAGGTATCGGTTTTCCTCCTGCAGCTCTTATCCCTTTAGCAACACGTTTAATGCCGTCCTGGCTGCTTAATGCAACCATGCAACCACCTCCACCAGCGCCTGTAAGCTTAGCGCCATATGCACCCGCATTTCTAGCGGCTAGTATCAGCCTGTTCAATGCTTCAGTTGAAACTCCTAAAGCCTCTAAAAGACCTTGGTTTATATCCATTAACTCGCCTAAATCTTTAAGACGACCCTCTTTCAGGAGCATTGATCCCTTAATGGAAATTTTGCCTATTGTTTTTATTATGGCGTCTACTATCGGTTTCTGCCGCTCCCGCCTCATACGTACTCGTGCAATCCACTCTCCAGTACTTCTCTTAACTCCTGTGTCACCTATCACAAATGGGATTCTTTTAGTTAGCTTAATCTGAGTGATTTTTTTACGCTTGAAAAGAAGCGCACCGCCATACGTTGCTATCGCATTATCGATCCCGGAAGGTGTACCATGAACGGTTTTTTCAGCTTCAAAAGACACGGCAAATATTTCATCTTTATTAGGTTCTAAACCAAAGCAAAGATATATTGCAGCTGTCGCTGCTACAGATACCGCGGCGGAGGAACCCATCCCAGCACCTGGAGGAAGAGCAGACCAGATCCGTAACTCCACTCCTTGGTCTAGACGTGCCCTCTTGGTAACTTGACTTATAATCGTCCAAAATGGTTTGAAGACACCAAGGTGGTCTGGTACGTCGTCTAAGCTGAATTCTATTTGTGTGTTATACTCTCTTGAGAAAATGCGAATCTTCTTAGCAGCGATTGGCGTTGCCTCTACAAAGGCCCGTTTATCCACCGCGATCACAAGGGCGGGTTCTCCATAGACTACGGCATGCTCACCGAAATAAAATTACTTTACCTGGAGCTGAAGCAATTACCAAGGAAACCACCAATGTTAGGATTTAATTTTTGCTTCAAACTCCTCTACGGGAATCGGGAGGTCTTCATCTTCCGGGAGCTCCCCCCTCTCTCTTAGCACTTGCCTTGCTAACAGCCAGTAAATTAGGGAAAGAGCACGCCTCCCCTTGTTATTAGTGGGTATACAGAGATCGACTTTTGAAACAGAGTTATCTGTGTCGCATAAGGCAACCGCGGGTATCCCCGCCTTCTCAGCTTCAATTAATGCTTGTGCATCAGTTCTAGGGTCAGTTACAACTATTACGTCTGCCTCAACGTAGCTCGGAAGAGAGGGATTAGTTAACGTGCCGGGGATGAAACGCCCTGTTACAGCTCTCGTTCTAGTCACCTCTGCGAACTTTCTAACTGGCTTCTGACCATACGTTCTGGTTGCAACTACCAAAACCTTTGAGGGTTCAAACCTAGCCAAGAAACGGGCTGCAACCCTTATTCTTTCATCAGTCTTCCTTACATCTAAAACATAAAGGCCATCCGCACGAACACGATATATGAAGGGAAGCATGCTCTGTGTTTTAACCTGTGTCCCAATGTGGATCCCTGCTGCAAGGTATCTATCAAGTTGAATTAAAAGTTCAGCTTCACTCAACCAGTTCACCTCTTTAATACTCATTTTCTTCTTTTTTCACATGTTGCGAGAATGGAAGTATCTCGTCAATCAAGTTTACATGACTTAGGAGCATGCGCCTGCAGCAATACCTTTTTAAACCTAGACTGTCAAGCACGGTTTTTGGATCTTCTCCCTGACGTACTCGCCTAGAAAACTCCTCCCACTTATCGGCAATGAGCATTCCACACGTGAAGCACCTAATAGGGATCATCATTCTGGTAGAGCCTCCAAAGTATTCATTATCAGCCTACCTGTAGCTTTTCTGCCTCCTAGCCCTAGCTCCCCGTCCACCAAACTTCTTGGGCTCTTTCCTACGTGGGTCTGAAACAAGCATTTTCTCATCATATTCCACCATTACAGTCCTTATTTGAGGGTTACCTGAATACTCTACTAACCCTCTAGCTATGGCTGTCCGGGCGGCTTCAGCTTGCCCCATGAAGCCGCCGCCTCTTACGTCGACGTCGACGTCTACTTGCTTTGCTATTTCTCCAGCTAAAATTAATGGTTCAGACAGCTTCAGCCGAACAACTTCAGGCTGAATGAGAGGGAGAGGGATCTTGTTTATTCTAACCCTGCCCTTTCCTGGCCTTATTACTGCACGGGCTATAGCTGTTTTCCTCTTGCCACTCGCAATAACTATCTTTTTAGCAGCAACCGACTTCTTAGACTTACTCATAAGCATTTCGCCTCCTTAGGGAGTCCAACCGATTTCCCTTGAAATGTCTTCTACTCGAATAAATTTTGCTTTAGTTTTGCTTACATGAGCTTCGGGTATGGTTTGAAGCTCGGCATTAGAAAGTTCTTCTGGTACGCCGATGTAAACTCTAAGACGCCTGTAAGCAGAGCGGCCCCTTGCTTTTTTCCAAGGAAGCATGCCTCTAATAGTACGCCGCACTAGGAGGTCGGGCCTCCTATAATGTATTGGTCCTTTCCAAGGGGCAGTTAACGTTCTGATTTGGAGGCGACTTTTGTATTTGTTGATCGTAGATTTAGGGTTTCCTGTCACTACAGCTTTTTCAGCGTTAACTATTACTACACGTTCTCCGTTTAGTAAACGTTTTGCCACTATGCTAGCCATACGTCCAAGGATTAAGTCTGTTGCATCAACAATCATCGTGTCCTTCATTGTACAGCACCAACTAACCAATTATTTTCACGTTACTCCCCTTAGGGTTCCGCTTCATAAGCTCTAAGATCGAAATGCACTCTCCTCCAGCTTCTTTGGTCTTCTGTATCGCTTTTTCGGAAAATGCAAGAGCAGCGATGCAAACTTTGTGATTAAGTGAGCCTGATCCTAGCACTTTTCCAGGGACAACGACTGTTTCACCGTCCTCGGTGAACCTGTTTATCCGTGAAATATTTACAACAACCCTGTGTCGCCTAGGCTTTCTAAGCTTCTCTGAAATACTTCTCCAAATATGTACTCCCTCTGCCTTAGCTTTTTTCTCGAGGGCAACAATTAAATTCCAAACATTCGGGTCCGTCGGACCAGTAGGCTTCAACACTATGCCTCCTCACTCGCTGTTACGAGTTGAGACTCAAGATCTTCTAGTTTCTTTAAAAGGATATCTACGGCGACCTTAACTATTTCGTCGGGAGGAAGGGAGCCCGTTGACTCAACAGTAAAGATGAATTTTGTGTCATCCCATGAAACCTGTATAGCGTCAAAACGGCATTCTTCTTCACAGGACTTACATAAGGAACAGTTTAAAAGATCCTTCACGACCAATTGGTTATCCTCTATAGCTAATATGTTTTTAGGACATATGGAAACGCAGTCTCCACATTGGACACATTTATCTTGATCTATGTTTAAGATGGGCATGTATTTATATGCACAGCATGAAACAGGTTGCCATTTAGCGTGCTCTTTCCCCCTTCCTAATCGGGCATACGCTTCCAAAACAACCTTTTGGTTTCTACCCATCTTTGCAAGGGGGATCTTATCGCTAACTGGGCGGACAACGGGATCTTGTGACTGGAGGTCTCCAGAATATATAACAACACCTTCTTCTTCGGCTTCTTTCTCCAAAGTAAGAGTTAACCTGCATTTAACACAGCCTTCACCACCACAACTACACTCCTCCGGTAGGACATAGCTCTCTAAATCCGTAACTAAAGGAATAAGTCCTAGCCTATGAGCTAAAACTTCATCAAAAATCGGAGAAGTGTTTTCGATTATTATGACCTCATCTATGGCCATTGTTGGAACTTCAGCAAGCATCGTTCTACGTAGAGCATTCGCTACAGAAACGTCTACACCTTCCAATACAAAGCGGAGCATATTTCCTTCCATAGATAAGATTTTGACATTCAACACAGAACACCTGCCAGCAGACGAAGGAGGAATCAAACTCTCCGGCCGCGTCTACCTCCAGGTCTTCTCGTTCCGTCATGTGGAATAGGTGTTACGTCTTCTATTCTACCTATTCTCAGTCCTGCTCTAGCAAGAGCTCTAATTGCAGCTTGTGCACCGGGTCCAGGTGTTTTCGGACCGTGGCCGCCGGGCGCTCTAACCTTAATGTTGATTCCAACGATACCTTTCTCCATGGCTTCCTGTGCGGCTCTAAATGCAGCTTGCATGGCGGCGTATGGAGACGATTCTTCCCTATCCGCTTTAACGATCATGCCTCCACTATATCTGGCAATAGTCTCAGCGCCTGTGAGATCTGTAATCGTAATTATTGTATCATTGAACGAACTATATATATGAGCAACACCCCATTTTACCCTCTTTCTTTCACTACTTTTTTCTTTGCTACTCAATTTCCATCGCTCCTTTCTCTTTTAATCATGAAAACACCTTAACAAGGTTATTGTGAAACGCGGGCAGGATGGTTAACATCATTAAGAGGCGACGTTGGAGTGTAAGCGATCAAGTCCTCACTTTCCCGATCAACAAGGTGGCCCGGCGACGTTACCCTTCTCCCCGCAATTACTATATGGCCATGAGTAATGAGTTGCCTAGCTTGATGGACGGTTTTCGCAAGCCCCTTCGTTACAACCATAGTTTGTAAGCGCCGTTCAAGAAAGTTCTCGACGGTTAACGCTAATACATCATCTAGTGTAGCGTCAGATGGGAGGATGCCCATTCTGTAAAGCTTACCGATAAGCTCTTGTCTACCTTTCTCCCGTTCCTCCGGCGGCAACGCCATTATTTTCCTAGCTCTCTCCCTAAACCTTCGTAGAATTGCCTGCACTCGCCATAGTTCCCTTTTATTTCGTAATCCATATTTGCCTACGAGTATTACCTCTTTATGAAGACGTTCCTTGTCCCATGGTTTGCGAGGGGTGATATACTTCTTTCTTGGTTTTTTAGGATCGCCCATTACGGCCCCCCTGCTACCGCTTCTTCCTTCTAACACCTACTGTTTGACCCTTCCGCCCGGTTGTCTTAGTTCTCTGCCCTCTCACCTTAAGCCCTAAAGCATGACGCACACCCTTCCAACACCTGATTCTTTTCATTAATTCTATGTCATTTTTAACCGTGAGCGCCAATTGTGAACCAATAAGGTGCAGATCCTTACCCGTCTCTAGGTCCTTCTGCCTGTTTAGCATCCAAGACGGGATGCCTACTGACGGCGGATTAGACACCGCGTCCTCTATTTTTTTGATTTCAGCGTCTGTGAGAAAGCCAAGCCTTCTATTCGGGTCAATACCTAAGGCGACGAGGACGGCATTTGCCATCCTAGCATTAATGCCTTTTATCGTTCTGAGAGCATACGCTGCCCTATAAGACCCGTCTAAGTCCGTTCCGGCAAGTCTGACGATGTGCTTATAACTCTCTGTCGACAAGGTTTACACCCTTCTTTACCTTAAAAAGGAGACAATTACGAATCCAAATAAACTTTGCGATTTGCCATCTTCGGGTAACATAAATGCCAAGGGTAGAATGCAAATGAAAAAGTCACATATTTAAAGTATTTTGTTTCATCCTTAGAGTGGAGTTTAAGTTAGCTGGTGTCAAGGCATGAAAGTGGCTGTGCTCTTCAGCGGCGGGAAGGATTCAAGCTGCGCTCTCTTCTGGGCCTTATCGAACAATTTAAAAGTTGAAGCCTTAGTATCCATGCTTCCAATGAGGGAGGACAGTTATATGTTTCATGTACCTAATATTGCACTAACAGAAATACAAGCGGAAGCCATCGGGTTACCTCACGTTTCATCCATTACGTCTGGTGCAAGAGAAAGGGAGGTTTCAGACCTGAAAGAAGTACTTAGAGAGTTGAATGTTGATGCCGTTGTATCGGGAGCTGTGGCAAGCGAGTATCAGAAGAGACGCATAGACAGGGTTTGCAAAGAACTTGGATTAAGAAGCATAACCCCTCTCTGGCACGGTAATGAAGTCTTATTGCTGGTGAAGCTTGTTAATTTTGGGTTTGACGTAAGGTTTACTGGAGTTTATGCTTTGGGATTTAACGCTAAGTGGCTTGGAAGGAAGCTTGACTATGACAGTATTGTAGATTTAATTGAGATAAGAAGAAGGTATGGTATTAGCATTGCAGGGGAAGGAGGGGAATATGAAACGATCGTATTAGACGCGCCATTTTTCAGGAAGAAGATCAACATAGTCGACGCTGAGGCCCTCTGGGATGGGATAAGAGGGCAACTTTTGATTAAAAAGGTAGAATTAGTGGGAAAAGAGGATGAGAAGAATGGGTGAGAAAACAATTTCAACGGAGATAGTGGAACATGTTGCTTGGCTGGCAAGAATAAAGCTTTCCGACAAGGAGAAGAGGAAGTTTTCATCCCAGTTAAGTAAGATACTGGAGTACTTCAGTAGAATAGATGAAGTTGACACCTCTAACGTTGAGCCCATGTTTCATGTTTTAGATATTTCAAACGTTTTCCGTGAAGACGAGGTGGCACCCTCTATGCCATTAAATGAGGTTTTAAGGAACGTCCCTGAAAGCGAAAAGGGATTTATTAAAGCCCCTAGAATAATCTGAGAGATGATGGGATGTGAAGTTCAATCAGCTAACTTGCCATGAACTGGTAGGAATGATTAAAGAACAGAATGTAACTGCAGAGGAGGTTATTGAAGCGGTTTTTAAACGTATAGATGAGATTGAGAAGAGAATAAATGCGTTCATCTCAGTCTTTAAGGAGGAAGCGCTAAGGAAAGCAAGGGAGATCGATGAGAAAATAGCGAGAGGAGAGAAAGTTGGCCCTTTAGCTGGAATCCCAGTCGCTGTTAAAGATAATATCTGCACACGTGGAAAGCTGACAACTTGTGGCTCGAAGATGCTAAGTGATTACGTTCCGCCATACAGCGCTACCGTGGTGGAGCGGATCGAAGAGGCGGGAGGCATTGTTATAGGTAAAACGAACATGGACGAGTTTGCTATGGGTAATTCAACCGAGAGCAGCTATTTTGGGTGCACACGTAACCCATGGGATACCACAAGGGTACCTGGAGGTTCATCGGGTGGAAGTGGTGCAGCGCTTGCAGCAGACGAAACAATACTCGCATTGGGAAGTGATACTGGAGGTTCGATCAGATGTCCTGCGAGCTTCTGCGGCATCGTAGGGTTGAAACCGACCTACGGACTTGTTAGCAGGTATGGGTTAATAGCATATGCGAATAGCCTTGAGCAGATAGGTCCAATGGCGAAAGATGTTATGGACTGTGCACTACTTCTCAGTATCATTTCAGGCAATGATGCAAGAGATAGCACGTCAGCCCCGTACCATCCACGTGACTATACTAAGCACATTAGAGATGGAGTTGAGAAGGTTAAAGTTGGGGTTCCAAAAGAGTTTTTCATGGTTGGAGTCGATGAACCAGTAGAGCGAGCCGTTTACGAAGCTGTGGAGATCCTTGAGGAGTTAGGAGCCAAGTGTGAAGAGTTCTCCATTTCATATTTAGATTATGCTGTTCCAACGTATTACCTAATAGCAATGTCCGAAGCAAGTTCTAACCTAGCACGATTCGACGGGTTGAGGTATGGTTTTAGGGCTAAGAGCGAAGGAGACTGGAATGAGGTTTTTCTGGAGACAAGAGGGGAGGGGTTCGGAGAAGAGGTGAAGCGGAGGATAATTCTTGGAACGTTTGCCCTTTCGGCGGGATACTACGATAGATACTATTTAAAAGCGTTAAAGGTTAGAGCGCTCATAAGAAAAGAATTCGAGAGAGCTTTAGCCAAATTTGACGTCTTAGTTACGCCAACCATGCCTACGCTTCCTTTCAAGATTGGAGAAATCATAGAAGACCCACTAACCATGTACATGATGGATATTTGCACGGTTCCCGTGAACCTAGCAGGAGTCCCGTCTATATCAATACCATGCGGCTTTGCAGATGGGTTACCTGTTGGAATGCAGATAATTGGAGGGTTCTTCAAGGAGGATGAGATCCTAAGGGTAGCATACGCGTTTCAAAAGCAAGCTAGGCTTAATAGGAAACCACAAATTTAAAGGAGAGGCACATAATGGAAGGAGAGAAGCTGAATGTTAAAATTGGATTGGAAGTTCATGTTCAACTTACATCCCTTAAAACGAAGCTTTTCTGTAGTTGCTCTGCCGACTACCGAGGGAAACCTCCGAACACCCTTGTTTGCCCTATATGCCTAGGACATCCGGGCACCCTTCCGGTTTTGAATAAGAAAGCGGTGGATCATGCGATAATGGTAGCCTTAGCCTTAAACTCGATGATTTCCCCTCAAATGATCTTCTTTAGGAAGAACTACTTCTACGTTGACATGTCCAAGAACTTTCAGATATCACAGTATGATAAGGCTGGCGGTATGCCCCTTTCAACAGGTGGATGGATTACCTTCAACGTTAATGGAGAGGAGAGGAGGGTAAGGATCAGAAGGATACAGTTAGAGGAGGACCCTGCACGTATAACGTATTTAGGAAACATAACTTCTTCTCCATATACGCTTGTTGACTATAATAGGGCAGGGGTGGCTCTTCTCGAAATAGTTACCGAACCCGATATGAGCTCCCCTGAAGAAGCGTACTTCTTCCTTCAAAAATTACGTTCAATACTTGAACACTTAGGAGTATCCAACGAGAACATGCAGGGTTCAATGCGATGTGATGCAAACATATCTATTAAAGGAGGGGCGAGGGTTGAGATTAAGAACATATCATCCTTCAGGGACGTACGGCGGGCTCTGCAGTATGAAATCATGAGACAGAAGCAACTGTTAAAGAGGGGGTTGTCTGTAACGCAGGAAACCAGACACTGGGATGAAAATAGGAAAATAACCGTTTCCTTGAGGGTTAAAGAGACGGAGAGCGATTACAGGTATTTTCCTGAGCCAGACCTGGTACCCGTGAAAATCTCCGAGGAGTGGATTAGGAGGATAGCAGCGGAGATGCCTGAGCTCCCGGATGCCAGAAAGAGACGTTTTATTTTAGAGTACAAAATTCCAGAATACGACGCTACCGTCCTAACTAGCAGCAAGACAATTGCAGACTTCTTTGAGGAGTGCTGCAAGATGTACTCTAAGCCCAAGGTTGTCAGTAATTGGTTAATGAGCGACTTTTTACGGAACATAAACGAGCTTGGAATCGATGTAACCGAGGTAAAAATTACGCCAAAACAGTTTGTTGAGATGCTAAAAATGATAGATGAAGGAGTTATAAGTGGTAAGATTGCGAAGCGAGTCTTAAAAGAAATGATACTAACTGGGAAGGCTCCAAGGCAGGTTGTGGAAGAGAAAAACCTCTTAAAGTTAAGTGACAGGAGTATACTCCAAAAAATAATTGATGAAGTGTTCTGTGAATTTCCGAAAGCGGTCGAAGATGCCAAAAGGGACAAGAAAGCCGTTAATTATCTAGTAGGTCAGGTTATGAGGAAAACTAGAGGAAGGGCTGATCCAAAACTCACAAATGAGCTTATTCTAGCCAAACTGAAAACCAGTTAGCCAGTTTATCGCTGAATGTAAAAATACCCTATAAAAACACTCTTGAGGAAATAGGCTTATTAAGCAATGCTCCCCCTCTTTTTTAATTAGGATTTACATGAGATGGTGTGGAGTTATGGAGAAAAAATTAGTTAACATCGTGGAAAAGGAGGACATTAAGACGGAGAACCCTGTGGTTGTAATCGGGTTGCCGGATGTAGGGCTAGTCGGTGTTATCTTAGTAAATCATATGATCCAGTCAATGAACATGAGGGAGGTAGGCTACATTGAATCAGACTTTTTCCCACCGATTATAGTACTACATAAAGGAGAGGTTCACCGTCCGTTTAGAATATACCAGAAAGACGATTTACTAGTGTTCGTCTCCGAAATAGCTATTCCACCTGTCTCGATTTATGAGGTTTCTCGTGAGGTTTGTAGCTGGATTAAAGGTAAGCAGGCCTCGCTGGTTCTACCTATAGGAGGGACGCCGGTGCCAAATAGAATGATGATCGATAAACCTAAGGTGTTTGCTATACCGGTAGGAGAAAAAGCGAGGAAGATAGTAGAGGAACATAAAATCGAGGTTTTCGAGGAAGGAATGGTGGTTGGGCCATATGCAAGAATAATCGCTGACTGTGAAATGCAGAAGTTACCCTGCTTAGTGCTTCTTTCACAGAGCTACCCGAATTATCCTGACCCTGGAGCCGCAGCAGCTACGGCAGAGGTCCTTGATAAAGTAGTGAAAGTAGGGATAGACGTTTCACCTTTAGAAGAACAGGCGGAGGAAATAAGGCTTCGAATGAAAGATTTGATGAAAAGGACGATGATGGAAATGGAAAGGATGGGGAAAGCGCAAGAGTATGAGCTACCAGCAATGTACTCGTAAGGGGGGAGGAAGATGTATGAGAGAAGGAGAAGGAGGGAAGCGTTCTTTGAAAGACTGCTAAACTACTTTACAGAGTTAGGCGAAGAGATCGACGAGTTCGTAGAATCCATGTTTGAGGCTATGCGGTTTTCCAGGCCTGACTGGGACATGGATTCCTGCTGCATTGAACCATTGGTACACGTTGAAAGCACTCCAGACAGTATTATAGTTACAGCGGATCTACCATACGTTGAAGGTAAGGAAAACATCAAGTTAAACGCCACCGAAGACACATTAGAGATTCTTGCGGAAATGAAGAAAGATGTACGTTTTGAAAAATGGGGTACCATACAGCGGGAGGCTACCTTCAGGAAATACCACAAAATCATAAGGTTGCCAGAAAAAGTGGTTCCTGAAGAGGCGAGAGCTACGTTCAAAAACGGCGTCCTTCAAGTCATACTTCCGAAAAAGGTAAAAAAGACGCCCATAAAGATTGAGTAAAAAAGTATAAAGGTATAAGGAGGAGAACTACCGTTGTCTAAGAGGATAACCGAGGTTTCGAAGTTAAAGGTTAACTCTTACGTGGTCATAGATGATGAACCATGCCGTGTAGTAAGCACAACCACGTCTAAAGCGGGAAAACATGGATCTACTAAAACGAGGATAGTAGCAATTGGACTATTTAACGGAGCAAAGAAGGATATAGTTTTGCCATCTGACAGCAAAATAGAAGTTCCAGTAATAGACAAGAGAAGTGCACAGGTTGTCTCGATAATGGGAAACCAGTTAATGCTCATGGATCTCGAAACATATGAAACGTTTGAAACGCCATTCCCTACAGAGGAGGACTTAGCGTCGAAGATCGCAGAAGGTGTAGAGGTTGAATACTGGGACATCATGGGAAGAAAAAAGATTACACGCGTGAAAAAGTAATTTATTTTTTAATTTCTTTATCTCTAATGGTGCCATAGTTGAAAAGAAGAGTTTACGTGCTTGACTCTGTTGCGTTTATTAGGGGATATTCCCCTCAACTTATTGGTGAAGAGCATTATATCCCGCTGGCTCTCGCAGAGGAACTTAAGGACGAGCGTTCTAAGACTCTTTTAGAAGCATCGGTGAGAAGTGGTCATGTTAAAATCAGGCAGCCAACTCAGTACGCGATTGAGAAATCTAAGGAAGCCGCACGAGAAACGGGGGATATTAGAGGTTTATCAGAGGTGGATCTGCACATTTTAGCGTTAGCTGTAGACCTGATGGCAGAAGGGGTTGAATCGGTAATAGTTACAGACGATTATTCCATTCAAAATGTTGCCCATAAAATGAAGATCCTATTCAAGCCTATGACACAGCATGGAATCAAGGAAGCTGTTAAATGGAAAGTTTACTGTTCTGCATGTAGGAAAGTGTACCCTCCAACGTATCTAGGCGTTAGATGCGAGGTCTGTGGTGGCGAGCTTAAAAGGAAAAAAGTGAAGAGGCGGAGAATCTGGTGGAAAAGGGGCTAATAAGCGAGAGGGTAATGGACATTGCGAGGAGGCATAATTTCCCTGCTGAGATAGTCCAGCTTCTATCGGATGCTTTCGGAGCTGAACGAGCAAGACGGATAATTGAAAGCCTTAAAGTCCCCGTACGTTTCTATACGTTGCGCGTTAACACAGCCACTACTACGCGAAGCGAGGTTCTTAAGATTTTAGAAGAGTTAAACGTGAAGGCAAGCCCTCACCCTTTAATTGAGGAGGTTGTTTGCATACCTGTTGAGGGGCCATTTAGCATTGAACCATGTGAGAAAAAAGTGGTGGCAGATAAGTTTGCATGTGAATCGGTAATGCTTGGAGCGGATCTTTACGCTCCAGGAGTTCTGAGAGCAGAGAAGGTTAGAAAGGGAGACAGGGTGATGATTACAGATAAGTATGGAAGGCAGGTGGCAGAAGGCATCGCAACCATGAGTGCAAATGAAATGCTCACCCTAAAAAGAGGGATAGCAGTTAAAGTTGTTAAGTCACTTTATAAGGTGCCCAGCATTAGAAATACGATCCTTCACGATGGAGGATATGTCTACGAGCAAAGTCTACCAGCAATTTTAACAAGCAAAATCTTAGACCCCAAACCCGGAGAAGTCGTTGTGGACATGTGTGCTTCCCCAGGAGGGAAAACCACGCATATTGCCCAGTTAATGAAGGGGAAGGGGGCTGTGCTCGCGTTTGATAGAACGTGGAGTAAAGTTGAAAGAATCATGGAAAACGTTAAACGGCTAAAGTTGAAAAATGTTTTAACTTTTGTTGAGGACTCGCGTTTCATCGACAAGAGGCATCCAAACCTTAAGGCTGATAAAGTTTTAGTTGATCCGCCATGCTCTGACCTTGGGGTAAGACCTAAAATTTATGAGGAGGCGACATTAAACAAAGTTCAAGCCGCAGCAAACTATCAGCGGCAGTTCTTTAGGACAGCTGCCAAGATCCTAAAACCAAGAGGGATCCTTGTTTATAGTACATGCACCCTTACAATCGAAGAAAATGAGGAAAACGTGAGGTTCTGTGTTGAGGAGTTAGGGTTAGAAGTTGAGGAGGAGGCCATGTACCTTGGAGAAAGAGGTGTAAAGTTATTTAATGGAGCGGAGAGGACGCAGCGATTTTTACCGGATAAGCATGACGCACCCGGCTTTTTCATAGCAAAACTAAGGAAACCATAAAAATAAAAAAGAAGTTTAACTAGCATCTTCTACACCTATTCGTAAAGGTTAGAGTGTGATTATTTCAGCGCTAACCTTCTTTACGTCTAAAAGTGCGACCGTCATTTTTCCCGTCAGGTATCCGCAGGATTCTCCAGGGTTTAAAACTAGCGTTTCGCCTCTCTTTTCATTTACGTACTCGTGTGTATGGCCATAGATCACTATATCATACTTTTTCGAAGAGATTACTGCTTCTAGAATTTCGGGGTAGTGACCGTGATTGACTGCTATCTTTCTTCCATCTAGTTCGATGGATAGGAAGAACGCGGTTATTTCGCCTTTTCCACTAAAATGCTTCTTAAGGGTTGGTAAATCACCATCATTATTTCCAGTAACAGCTTTTAGGGGACACTTAAGCTTTCCGAATTCTCTAATGGTGAAGGGACTTATTATGTCCCCAGCGTGAATAACTAGTTCTACTTCTTCCTCATTAAACAGCTCCACAGCTTTGCGTATAGCACTTAAGTTATCATGGGAGTCAGACATCACACCGATCAAGCTACACACCTCCCTTATGTCCCTTAAGAAGGTTTATTAATCGCATCTTACTTAATTTTCGCCTTTGTCGCTAACCCAATATGCCCCTCTTGAAGTATGTTCTTTCTTCCATAGTTCAGCTTCTTTTTTATATCGTTCAACGGCTTCCATCAACACAGGAAAAACTTGATGGCGGTGGCTACCAGCAACTACGACGTAAACTAAGTCGTCTCCAACGTCAAAAAACCCAACATTATGGTGTATTTGAACGTCAACTATACCTTCTCTTTGGGAGAGCTCCTCACATATTTTAAGCAGTGTTTCATTGGCCTTTTCCTCGTAGGCTTCTATTTCCAATTTTTCCACTAATTCGCCATTTCGTGTAACGCCTCTAACGATTCCTATGAAGCAACATATGGCACCCACCTCTTTTATCCGCGGGTTAGACCTGATTTTCCTTAAAATATCCTCTAATGAAATATCTCCTTTTTTATGGATCATACCTTGCTTCAACGGAAGCCCGTCCTCAAATTGATTCCTAATGAAAGAAACAAGAGAAATACCGTATTAAAATTAACTTAGCATCACACTCAAAGTGGAAGTTTGCAGGGTGCGAAGAAGGAGACGTCAAAGCTTGGAAATAACCTGATAAAACTTTGCGGTAAAGAATATTTTGTGAATCGATACCCTTAAATAACGCTTGTAAGCCTCTAACTTCAGAAGATGAAGTCCTTAAAGCTGTAAGGAGAGGACGTGGTGTGAACGGGCAAGGACAAAAACCTACGGACTTTCTTTCTAGATCTCTAAATGCTAGAGTTCTTGTAAAGCTTAAAGGTGGAAGAGAGCTTAGAGGAAAACTTAAAGGGTTTGACGTACACATGAACTTGATACTTGGAGAGGCAGAGGAAGTTTTAGATAAAGACTCTGAACCCAAGCAAATAGGAACAGTCGTGGTTAGAGGAGACAATGTAATAATGTTAAGTCCAGCTGTCAAATCGGATACCGAATAGCATTGACTCCGAGGAGGAGAAAGTAAATGGTGAAGGGAACACCCAGCATGGGTAAGAAGAACAAGAAGACGCATATAAGATGTAGAAGATGCGGAAGGCATGCATACCATGTGCGTAAAAAAAGGTGTGCCGCTTGCGGTTTCGGTGCAAGTAAAAGGATAAGACGTTATAGTTGGCAAAACAAGAAAGCATTGACAAGAATAAGGATACGATAAAGGAAAACGGTGCAATTTTAGAATAAGTAAAAAGGGAAAATTTGTAAATTTTCCAGCTAAATAGAGTTAACTTTGCTAAATGAGTTTAATTCTTGTTGAGGGGTAAGCCTAAAAGGAGTACCATAGGGAAATCTTGAAACGTTTGTCCAAAGGCTAATAGCTTCTCAGGTCAACTTTCCATAGTACCGTTCATTCGCAACTTCAGAATGAGAAAGGTCATAGAGCCGTCTAGGGAGGAGAAAAGTTAAAGACGCATTAACGTTATGCTACTTTGTGGAGGAGAAGGTGATGCGGGAGGAGTGGCTCACCCCCCTTTCGAAGGTGATATTTCCTTTCACAGGTAGAGATGGTGAGTTCAATGCGGCGCTTATTGCTTTTCAGATTATTGAGGAAATGGGGGGAGAGCTCGTAGGCTTCCACGTGTTAAGTGAGGAAGGAAGTGCTACGAGGTTTAAGGAAGAACTCTTAAAAGTTGCTAGGAGGTTTAAGGTATCTTTCCGGATAACTTGCTGTGACAAGAGGAATATTATAAGTGGCTTACTTAACGAGTTAAAGAGAGGTTATGACCTTTGTATCTGTTCTTTAGGAATTAAAGGCGTGAAAAGACCGGGTAGTGCCGCCCGAAAGATTATTAATAAGATCCCGATAAAGTTGCTCCTTGTTTATACTCCAGAAAGTTATGGCGTACTGCCACATACTCTCAACAGAATTCTTGTAACACATACTATGATGGATGAAGATGTAGCAGCATACATGGTTGCAACGGTTCTCTCTAAATCATGGCTTTCCATTAAGGGAGAAACTATTGCTGTATACCCGATAAGAGTTCCTTCTTCTGTTCCTATAGATCTAGCATATGTAGCTGAGGAAATAGAAAGGGAAGAAGATAGCTTCCTGAAGGATATAGGGAGTGAAATTAAAGAAATGGGGTCACCTATACTGCCGGTGACGCTGTATGCCAGGGACAAAGCAGAGGCTTTGGCTATGTATTCTAAAGAGGTCAATGCAGACATGGTCATAATTGGCGTTAACCGCAAGAGGTACCTTTCACGGCTTGCAAGCCTGATGCCCTTATCATACCCTCGATTTATAAACGAGCTTCTCAGGAGGGCTTCTTGCCCTGTCTTGCTTGCAGTCCCCTGAATAATAAATATACTAATGCGGTTATGCCTAGCCAAAGGAGGAAGGCAACCATAATATATGGTTTCACAAAGAAAAGGAAAAGAGAGAGGAGGGCTATCGCTGCGATGGGAATGAATGGTTTACTATTAGTTTGACTTTTAAGTTTTAGGTTTGAGATACTTACAAGAATGAAAATAACCATAAAGGCTACGCTTGTCATGCTGGCTACAAACTCAAGATTCTCCGTCATTGCTAGTATGAGGCATAGAGAACTTCCAAGAAGCAAGCTAATGTAGGGGATGTGTCCTCGCTTGGTTAGAACCGAAAGCTTCTTGGGCAACACGCCCTCTCTGGACATTGCATACATTAACCTTGATGAACCAAACAGAGTTGCATTAAATGCTGATGCCGTAGAGAGGACTCCTCCTATTCCTAAAAGAAAACTACCCCACCCACCTAACCAGGTTTGATTCATCGCTTCAGCTAGCGGAGCTTCGCTTGCACCACTAAGGTACCAAGGCACTAACCCCATTAGGGTAATGAGAGTGAACATATAGATGATGAAAACAATTGTTATCGTAATAAAAATGGCTTTCCCTATTACTCGGGGGTTCTTAAGTTCCTCACCAGTTGTTGGAATTAGGTCAAATCCTTCAAAGGCTATGAAAATAGTAGATGCTGCGGTGAAAAATCCCCACAAAGGATTTCTAAAGGGGAGAAGTAATGGGATAAAAAAAGTGTATGTTTGTGGAAGCAATACTGTAGGTGTGACGCCGGAAAGGCCAAGTTTTGGCCTTGAAAGAACTTCCATCAGCCCGACTGTAATGAATAAGAGAAGTATTAAGACTTTCCCGAAAACCATTGTTGTTTGTGTTTTGCCCGTCTCGGAAACGCCGACGATGTTTAACCCTGTGAACAGCAACGTTAGAACTAGAATCATTACTTTTTTATTAAAAGGAGGCGTGTAAAGTTCATCGAGAAGCGAAAGGTAAACGTCGCTGACACCATAAAAAACGTGTAGCGAGTTAGAGAGGACGTGCAAATTCCAATTTAATAGGTAGCTAAGGTAGTTCGCGAAGCCAACAGCATAGGTTGCACATGCGATTATGTACGCAAACCAAAGAGTGCATCCTGTAATGAAAACGATAGAGGGGTTATTAAACGCTCTTGCAACGTAAGTGTAACTTGCACCGCTTTCGGGAAAAATCGATGAAAGCTTAACATAACTATATCCCACGAGAGCTGCTGCAAGACCGCAAAGGGAAAATGTTAAGATGCTGGCAATACCAGCCTCCCATACCGTCAAGCCAATTACCGTGAATATTCCGGCACCTATGCTTGCACCCACCCCTATTGTGACCGCCTCTAAGAGGCTGAGGCGGCGGATAAGGCGCCTCTCGTACGGTATCTCTGCGGAAGCTCTGTCTTCTTCTGTCATTCTTAGTTTCATCCCTGAAAGGCTTTACTCCAAGAGGCAAAGTCCAGGCAAGTACGCTACTAAATTTGACGCACCCCACAGAGGATTTTTTCTAAAAGGGATTTTAATAGCCATACTACTAAGATCCATTTTAATTTTTCGTTCGCAGGACAGAATAACATTTGTGGAGGGGAACGTATTACAGATCCACATCTACCTATAACATTAAAAAAACACAAAGGTTGATATTGAGAAAGTTGAACCCTTCCTCACCTAGGTGAGGAACATGAGCCTGCTTAAAAGTGCGGGGGTAAAGTCGGTGGCGCTTCTTAACATGGACAGGGTGCATGGCCCAGTTATGAAATGGGAGTTAAATGTTGATGGGGAGGAAAGTTTGCAGAAAATTTTAGTTGAACTCTACACGATGTTCATGGTGGGAAAGGCGAAGCAAATGGTTCCAAGGGCTATGATCTTTGAAGACAAAAACATAGTTGTTTCAGAGAGAGACTATAACCTTCTATGCTTTATGCTTAGGAAAGAAGCAAAAATTGACGAGTTTCTCAAGTACGCGGAAAAAATAATGGAAAAATATGGTGGGAATCCTTCTAAGAGCTCATGTTTGAGAAGTTTAATAGCGAGACTTAGAAATTCCTGGAGAAGCTATTAATGTAAACTTAAAATTCTAGTAATCTAGATGGCAATAGGGACTTTCGAATCTGAGAGGCGGTATTACTCTGCTATCTCCCGACAGTAACTTAATTATTTTTACATACGTGATTTTTTAGGGACTGATTCATTTACGGAGCGTTTAATGTTTAAGTTCTAAGTTGGAGGGGTCAAAAATCTTAAGTGATTATAAACGTTTTAAACGTTGGGACTTAAAATGAAGTTGGAGGAGTACCTTACCAAGGTTGAGGAGAGAATTAAAAGTAAGGGACGTATTGTTTCTGAGTGGGTTAAATCGGAGAGGAATGTTGAGGTTGAAGGGATTACTGCTGCGTTAGTTATGCAAGGGAACATGAAACAACTTAAGAAGGGGCTTATTCTTTCACGTCTTAGCGCTGCAATGACCGTGCCAGACTGGAACACTGCCGCTCTTTTCTTCCTGCGGAAAGGCGAAACAAGAGTCTCGGACATACAGAAAATTATCAGAGCTACAAGGATTTTCATGGCTAGAAATGATATCACTTGGGCGTGGCTTTGCCTTGTTTCAGAGAGAGAATTCTCAAGTAAAGTCAAAGATTTCGTTAGAGGTTACTTGAAGCGGGAGCTAGGCGTTTTCCTAGTGGACTTAGGGCGTAACGAAATTTACTCGCGTAGCTTAAACGATCCTGTTGCAAGAAATGGCTTTAAACTTTTAGACCCTTTAAAAGTTGAAAAAGAAAAAGTTGACGGTTCAAAACGTGGCGTACTAAAAATTAGACGTTGAAAACAAAGGGATGGCTGGAAAGCTTGAAACATATATCAATAGTTGGTTTAGGGTACGTTGGAATAGTTACGGGTGTATGCTTTGCGGATATAGGATTTAAGGTTACATTCACAGATGTAGATGCACAGAAGGTTGAAATGGTGCAGCGTGGAGTGGCTCCAATCTATGAGCCAGGAGTCCAGGAGAAGCTTGCGATGCACGTGAAAGAAGGACGTATAGAAGCGGGCACTAATACTGCTGAGGCTGCTGCTAAGTCAAGCGTTTCATTCATAACGGTTGGAACTCCAAGTGTCGGCGGGAGAATAGACTTATCAG
This sequence comes from Candidatus Freyrarchaeum guaymasense, assembly GCA_030587405.1. The sequence goes on from JAUQZD010000076.1 coordinate 170,518, forward strand.
GAGTTAAAGGAGCTGCAAGAGATATTGGTCGCGGGATAACGGATAAAGACGAGTACCACGTAGTGGTGGTTAAGAGTACGGTTATTCCAGGTACGACCGAGGAAGTCGTTATTCCAATTATTGAGGAAGCGTCTGGCAAAGTGGAAGGGAAGGATTTTGGAGTGTGCGTGAATCCGGAGTTTCTCCGTGAAGGCAATGCTATACGGGACTTTATGAAGCCTGACAGGATAGTAATAGGTTATAAGAGTGAAAAAGCACTCAAAATTGTTGAAGAACTTTTCAGGAAGATTAAAACTACTTTTGTGAAGGTGGATTTGCGTACCGCTGAGATGATAAAGTATGCGAACAATTCGTTTTTGGCAATGAAGGTCTCGTTTATAAACGAAGTAGCTAATATATGTGAGTTGTTCGGTGTCGACGTGGAAACGGTCGCCCACGCTATAGGTCTTGATTTCAGAATAAACCCGAAGTTTCTAAGAGCAGGATGTGGCTTTGGAGGATCATGTTTCCCTAAGGATTTAAGAGCAATCATATCGGCGTCCAGAGAGAAGGGTTATAGGCCCATCTTATTAGAGGCAACACTTTCAGTTAATGAAAAACAACCTTTAAGGATGATCGAGCTAGCCAAGGAAACAATAGGAGACCTTAGGGGGCGAAGGATAGCTGTTCTTGGGCTTTCATTTAAGCCCGGAACGGATGATATGAGGGAAGCGCCCTCAATTAAAATAGTCAGGAACTTGCTGGAAGAGGGGGCGAGAGTTGTTGTCCACGACCCTAAGGCTATGGAGAATGCGAAGAGAATTTTTGGTGATGAGGTAGAGTATGCAGATACAGCCCTGAGCGCCCTGGAGGGTGCAGAGTGCAGCATGATAGTGACGGAGTGGGATGAGTATAGGAAGCTTTCTTTGAGGGACATCAAAGAAATGATGAAGGTTCCAGTTATCATAGATGGACGCAGGATTATTAATCCAAAGGAGGCCGAACAGCTAGGATTTACTTACAGAGGCATAGGATTTGGAAGGAGGGTATGAAAAGTCGATGAGTTTTGAAATACGGGCTAGAGATCTTATGGGAAGAATAGGGATTTTAGAAACTAAAAGTGGAAAGGTAACCACCCCTTCTCTTTTCCCTGTTATAAATCCTATCCGGCTGACGCTTCACCCATCGTTCATTGAGAAAAAAATGAAGTGTAAAACTCTGATAACGAATGCTATGATAACGTTAAAACATGCTTCTAACGAGGCGAGAGAGAAGGGAATCCACAGATTTTTAGAGTTTAATGGTGTTGTGATGACGGATTCTGGGGCTTATCAACTCATGACATATGGAAACATTGAGGCCTCCCAGCTAGAGATCATTAGATTTCAGGAGGAGATAGGCAGCGACATAGCAGTTATTCTCGATATACCATCCGGCGGAGCTAGGAAAAAGCAGGAAGCTGAAGAATGTGTTAACAGAACACTCCTAAATGCCAAAGAAAGCCTTTCTCAGAGAGAAAGAAGAGATGTTCTTTGGGTTGGGCCTGTTCAGGGTAGCCCTTACCCAGACTTAGTTGAGAGGTGCGCTGCAGAAGTAGGGAGAATGGATTTTGATGTTTATGCTATTGGAAGCGTTGTTACCCTCATGGAGAACTATAATTTTGACTTGTTAGTAGACGTAGTCATGGCTGCAAAGAGGAACATACCGCTAGATAAGCCTGTTCACCTATTTGGGGCCGGTCATCCGATGATGTTCGCTTTAATCACTGCGATGGGGGTTGACACGTTTGACTCTGCGGCATACGCCCTCTACGCTAAAGATGAAAGGTACATGATGCCGTATGGAACCCAAAGGCTTTCTGAGTTAGAGTATTTCCCTTGCAGCTGCCCTGTCTGTTTGGAGTATACTCCTAAAGAGTTGCTTAAAGAGTCAGAAGAGGAAAGAGAGAGAAAACTGGCTATCCATAACTTGTATGTTTCACTTAGCGAGGTCCATGCCGTAAGACAAGCTATTTTGGACGGCAGACTATGGGAGTTACTTGAAGTAAAAGCTAGAAGTCATCCTTCTCTCCTTAGGGGACTCAAAAGGTTAAGCGAGTATTCAAGATATATAACTAAATTTGTTCCTATGGTAAAAAAACGGGCGATCCTTTTTTGCGGGCCAGAATCTCTCAATAGGCCAGAAGTTGTCCGCCATCTTGAAAAGGTAGAAAAAACACCACAACCAGTTGAAGTCGAAGTCTTGGTGATTTTACCAGAAGTTAAGACGCGGCCATTTTACAGGTCGAAGGAGAGAAGGATCTTAGAGAGAGCCGTCGGGAAACTGGCTGAAGAAGAAAGGAGAAAAATTCAGTTTGCAATGAAGTCAAGTCTTTTTGGAGTAATTCCCGAGGAGCTAGAGGAGGTTTACCCTTTATCACAGCACTTGACTATTTCAGGGGAGAATTATGTTAAGGAACATATCGTTAACGCGATTTGCAAGCTCATTAGGTCACACGAATATAAACTAATTTTCTTCCCTCTTGAAGGCGAAAACATTAGTAGCCTAGAAAAAGCCTGTCATGAGAAAGGAGCGGAGCTTAGAGTAGCCTCCCTGCCGGAAGGGAGGAAAAAATGGGAGAAAATCGGGGAGATTATAAGGGAACTCATAAACCTCAGAAATGCTGTTACTAAAGAAAGTTAGGGGTGGCGACTTCACACAGGAAGTTCAAAGTTCTTTATTCAAGATCTTCTCTTCTTTTCTCTTTCAAAAAACTGGAGGTTCAGAGAGCCTTCATGAAAAGTAACTGTCAAAGGGAAGCTGAAACAACCATGTTAATTGCATGTTCCACTTCCTTTTGGAGTAGTTCTGGTAGACCGAACATTCTGGCATCAAGGAAGCCGCGTATGATGATTGATGTGGCTTCTTCCTCGCTGAATCCACGTGCCATTAGGTAATATATTGCTTCTTCAGCTATTTTTCCTACGGCAGCCTCATGGCTCAACTCTGTTCCGTTGACTTCCCCACGCAGCTCAGGAATAGCGTGTATGACAGCACTGTTAGACAGAAGGAGTCCTCTACATTCGATGTGTCCTCGAGTATTTGCTTCTCGCCCAATTAATGCTCCTCTAGAATAAATCTCCGCGTTTTCGGTTGCAATTACCCTTGACTTAACTTCCCCCCGGCTCCCTTCGCCCTCCAGAACTAGCTTCCCTCCCACGTCTATTATGGATTTCTTGCCTCCGTAAATTAGAGAGTTGAAAACCGCTACAGAGTTTTTCCCCTTACAGTAGGCTGTGGGATATGTCTGAATGCTTCCGACAGGTTTTAAATTTACATAGTTGCTGATGAAGGTGGAACCCTTCTCCAGTATAATAGCGGTTCTTGGTCTGACTGCGAGATGCTCAGCCCAATTATGTATCATGGTATAGGTAAGCTTTGAGCCCTCTTTAAGATATATTTCAGTTATTCCCACATGGAGGGCTTTTGAAACGTTTGGGTGTACTACACAACCTGTTATGACCTGAGCTTCCGCGTAAGGTTCTAGTATAATGACGTTATGCACGTTTTGGTCGAGGTTGTTTCGAGATATGTAAAGGCATGACTGTATTGGAACGGTTACCTTCTTTTCTGGGGCAACACGGAGAAAGTATCCGTGATCCCAGTTCAAAGCAGCGATGGCAGTGTACTTGTCAGCGTCTACCGGGACAGCTTTCCAGAAGTACTCGTCAAGCCACTCATACTTCCTTTTAGCTTCTACGGTACTGATCAGTTCTATCGCTCCGTCAAAGTACTTATTGACCCCTTCAAAAACAACCGAATGGTCAATTTGGAAGAATGTTCCAGCACGCGCTTTCATGTCTGGTTGCACGCCCGCCCTTAACGCCTGGTTCCTCACGTCTGCAGGTAGCTCTGCTGGAGACGTTTTACCCCAGTCATTAGCGGTCCTTGAGAAGGCGGAAACATCTATATCTGGCCCATATTTAGCTTTTTTATTAAGCGCCTTCGCCGCCTTCTCCCTTAATTCCACTTCCCGCTTAGTTAGCTGGGACATTCTAGTCGCCTCGCTCCTTCATTATCCTGCATTTATCACACCACCAGTATCCTTCCCTCAAAATGTGATCTAGAATCTCTATAGGTCTTCCTGAACACGCTATTTTTCCATTTATAACGACGTGAGCTTTATGGGCTTCCACGTACCTTAAGATGTATCCGAGATGTGTTATTAGGATGCCGGAGCGCTCCCTTGCAAGCTCGTTTATGATGCCTCCTATTATTTCTAAGTTTTCCACGTCAACGCCCGAGTCGGGTTCGTCTAAAAGTAGGAACTTGGGTTTTTGCGCTATAAGCTGCATAAGCTCGCACCTCTTGATTTCACCTCCTGAAAAACCACGGTTAAGCTCCCTTTCAAGGTAGAATGTTGGAAAGTTAACCCTCCTGGCGATATTCGTAGGAGTTTCACCCTGGCCCTTCGCTAATCTCTCTAAGACGTCTCCGAGACGTACACCAGGTATCTGGGGAGGATTCTGAAATATTACACCGAGCCCTTTTTTGACACGTTCATTGACAGGAAGCGATGTTATGTCTTCGCCCATGAATATAATTTCTCCGTGAACGACCTTGTAACGTGGAAAACCAAGTATAGTTAATATGAGGCTTGTTTTCCCGGAGCCGTTTGGCCCGAAGAGCACGTGGAGTTCCCCTTCCGGGACCTCCAAGTTAACTTTATCCAGCACACGTCTACCATCAACCTCAACTATTAAATCACGTATTTCAAGAGCAAGCAGACAAGACACCTCCTTCAAAAGAGAGGATACGTAAGGAATCTTTGTGAGAAGGATCCTTACTTTTCAGCTAAAACGTCTAAAGAAGGAACTTTTATGAATTTCTCTTTTGAATTACTAATTTTCTGGGGGAATAAAGGGTGAAGTGGGGTTTATTTGATGGTGTACGAAAGAAGGATTCTCCTAAGGCCTGTAAGACTTGACGATTTGGATGAACTTTACATTATTGATAAAATATGTTTTCCAGAACACTACTTTCCAAAGGATTTTCTAAGATATTTGCTTACCCATGATTCGGCTTTATCATTTGCCGCTACCATGTTGGGGAAAATAGTTGGCTTTGTAATAGGGGTTGCGGAGGGAGAAATAGGCAGGATATATACGCTCGACGTGGTTCCAGAGTTTCGGAGGAGAGGAGTTGGAGCCATGCTGCTCAAGAAAGTGGAGGAAGAACTTAGAAGGAAAGGGGTGCGGATTTACTGTCTTGAGGTCATGAGGGAGAATTATCCAGCTATCAAATTGTACCTCAAAATGAATTATAAGCCGGTTAGAATTCTTAAAAGGTATTATGGAAATAGAGACGGCATCTTAATGGTGAAGGAAGCAGATTGAAACGGTTAACTTTGCGGTTACCTGTATTCTTCTAATGTTTTTTTAACGGTGTAAGCTATAGTTGACACGTCGTCTTCAGTTAGCGCCGGATGAACTGGCAAAGAGAAAACTGTTTTTGATGCAAACTCCGAGTTTGGAAGGGAAAGGGAATTATAGCCGTATTTCCTGTAGAGGGGGGTTCTATGTACTGGTATGGGGTAATAAACTGTGGCGCCTATTCCCTTCCTTCTCAACGCCGAAACAATTTCATCTCTTTTTTCTATTCTTTCTTTAAGCCTCACTGTGTAGAGGTTCCATGCATGACGGACGTTCTCCTTTTCAACAGGTAACACTAGGAGGTCCATGTCCTCCAGCAGAGAAGTTAAATGATTAGCGTTTCTCCGCCTTGCTTCGAGGAAATGGTTAATTTTCCTCATTTGAGCTACACCTATAGCTGCGCTTATTTCTGGAAGACGCCAATTATGTCCCAGTAGTGAAGGACCGTAATCACCTTTTTCACCATGATTCCGTATCATTTTGATTTTCTCAGCTAGCTCCCTGTCGTTGGTTGTGATCATTCCTCCTTCCCCGGTTGTTATCATCTTTGTTGGGTAAAAACTGAAGCAACCCAGTTGACCGAAGCATCCAACCTTTGAACCGTTATATTCTGCACCGTGTGCTTGAGCAGCGTCTTCTACAATGTAAATGTTTTCCTCTTCGGCAAGCTCCGTGAGGGGGGCTAGATCTGCAGGATGACCGTAAAGGTGAACGGGAATTATAATCTTTGTCTTGTCCGTAATTGATTTCTTAACGGCGTTAACATCTAACGTGTACGTTTCAAGGTTTATATCAACAAATACGGGTTTTGCACCTAGGTGAAGAACAACATTGCAGGTGGCTGAAAAGGTGAATGATGGAAGAATAACTTCGTCTCCTGCCTTAACATTTAAAGCAAGCAGTGAGGCATGGAGAGCAGCCGTTCCAGAGCTTACCGCTATAGCATACTTTACACCGATAAAATCGGAGAATAATTTTTCAAATTCAGAAACCATTTTTCCCTCGCCGGTTCTCACCGTTAACAATCCGGACCGTAGAACACTCAGGATATTTTCCTCCTCTTCTCGCCCTATAATGGGACAGTTAATCGGGATCAACTTTGACAAGTTAGCACCTCCAGTCTTCGCCATGGACAAAGAGAGACATGTTCTTTAAGTGAAGATGTCCATTAAAGTTTCTTTGGGGGAGCATGTTGGAAGTTGCAAAGAAAATTATTAAGGGTAAACTGAGGTATAGTGCTATCAGTAATCCAGAGGAAAAGAACATAGTGGAATGGTTGCTTGAGAGAGGGGCTGTCAGGATAGTTAACGATGAAATAGAAATTACGGACAAGATAGAGTTCGTTGATACTTTCCTAAGTCGCGGGTTCAGCATCGAGTTCTTGACGGGACTCTTCAACTGGAGGGAATTTGAGGATTTTTCGGGTGAAATTCTAGGGAGGCATGGCTACACTCTGCTGCGTAACTACAGGTTTTCTCACGGTAAACATAGGTTTGAAATAGACGTTGTCGGGTTTAAAAGGCCGATGGTTATTTGTGTGGATTGCAAACAGTATAGACGGCCAAGAGGGCGGAGCATAAACATAAAGCAGATAGAAAGGCATTTAAGGCGGGTAAAGGCGTTCGCCGTCCACTTAAAAGGGCAAGCCGTGAAAATCGGCGTGTCTGGCTGGGGTAAAGCCTTCGTTATCCCCATTGTAGTAACATTACTTCAGGAGGGAATACATCTTAATGTCCCGGTGGTGCCGATATTTAAGCTGAACATGTTTCTCCTCGAATTAGCCTTAAATACCTCAGACGTTAAGCGCTTCGAGGTGGAAATTCCAAGGTACAGTACGCTAACATGAATTTCTCCATGTTTTTAACTTAGATTTAACATGTTCAGAACGTGAATGTACGTTTTATACCAGTTTTCACGTGTCAAAAAAATCAGTTCCACGTCTCTTCTACTCTTCAACTCCCATTCTAATGGGTGATCGACATTCACACCTATCGTTCCTAAAAATGGCTTTTCTGATGATACAGCGTACTTAACAGCATCTATGAAGGGGCCGGCAAGCAGCTCCATCTTTCCGATCTCGTCAATTATTATCAGGTCAGCTTCCTTGACGGCTCGCCTTATAGCGTTAACACCTAGGCGGGATATGTTCTCCGTGTAAACGACGTACTTTCCAATCCGTGGAAACCCCTTCCCGGACTTAGCCATGACAGCGCTTTCCCCCGTGAAGACATCGACTATTAAAAATCCTATTCTTACATTTCCTTCCTTGAGTTCAGGCGTCATTATCCCCCCAACCTTCATTCCTTTACCTAGCGCCTTCTCGACGACACGCTTTACAAGGGTGCTTTTACCCGAGCGGGGGCGACCTGTTACCAAGATCTTTCTCAAACCAAACCACGCTCCCTCTAAAGGGGCATACGTTTAATAAGCATCATATTATTTTTTTGATTTTAAGGTGTTTACTCAAGCTTGAAGCGAGGTCTCTTTGATGGACAAGGTGGAGGATGAATTACACGGCATTGCCCTAAAATTTGTTGCTGAGATGGGAAATGTTAAAGAAGAGTTGAGAAAGACGGCGAATTCGTTTTTTAATAGGCTTATAAGGGACATGCTGGGGAGGGAGAGTGATGACCTTAGGAGAGTGGAGCTTAACAAGGTAATTATTAAGGTTCGAGGATTAGTTGAGGAACTCATTGACCTACTAGCTGATAAGACGATAGTATCCGCGTTAAAGCACATTCAGCTTTTGGTAGGAGAAATTGGGGATGCTAGAAGGATGGATGAAGTGGCCGAGAAAATTTTCAATGAGGTTAAGGATAGAGCGGAGCATTACAGGTTGAAGCAGAGGGTCGCCGAGCTGGAGAGCACGCTTAAGAAAGCGGAGGAGCTGATGAGAAGTTACGCGATTAAGATTAAGGAAGCTTTAGCTAAAGATGAAAAATACAGGGTTGTAATATTCTTGGAGGAGGAAGGTGCGAGTGATTACGGGAAAATATCAGAAAGGTTAGGGATTCCTAGGTCTAGGGTTAGAAAGTATGTTAAAGAGCTTGAAGATGCAGGGATGATCCAAGTTGAAAGGTCGAGGTCACGTCATGTAGCAAAAATTAAAGAGGTTCCTTGGAGTATTAAGGAGGGTTAAAGAGTGCCATGGATTATTGTTGAATACTTCTTTAGCCCTACATCCAGCGAGTGTAAGGAGTTCATGAGGATGGTTGTTACACCCTTAATGCAGAGATTTAGGAAGGATGTTGAATGGAAGGTATATAATATCTATGATGCCAGGGCGAAGAAGCTGGCAGACCAGTATGGGATTAAAGGAGTGCCAGCTCTCGTAATAAATGGAAAGGAAATCGTTGTGGGGTTTAAGCCTCCTAGAGTTATTGAGGAGAAAATTATGGAGATGCTTAATTTGAGCAAGACACGATAAATTTTAGATTTAGAGCTTGCTTATTATGGCGTCCATGGACTCCACGCATTTAACTCCGTCCAGTACGGTGGGGGAAGGAGGAATCCTATTTGCAACGCACTGTACAAAGTAGCTTATTTCAGCGCCGTAGGAGTAATGCGTCCGCTTGACAGCCATCATCACCTTGTCTACCAAGTCCTTCAATAAGGGTTCTACGGCGTATCTTTCCCATCTCCCTCTATTCCAGTTTATTTTTACTGCGTAAGGTGATCGAAGCACGTCGAACCTTACAGTTCCCCGGCTTCCCTTTATCTCCCAGGAGAAGGAAGGAATTATGCTGTCTGAGAACCAGCTTAAAATTATGTTCGCATTTGCCCCGCATTGCATAGTTAATTCTACTGACGCATGATCATAGACGCCGTATCGTTCGGATTCAGCTTCGACTCTGCATACTTCTTCGATGTCGCCTAGGAAGTAATGTAGCATGTCTATGACGTGTGGTCCAAGATCGGAGATAACCCCTGTTTTTTCCGTGAACCTGAAGGGCACTACAGCATTCCATATTCTTTGATCGCTCTTAAAAACAGCTTTAACCTCACTTACCTTACCTATTTTTCCACGTGAAATTATTTCGTTGACCATTCTAACGCTCGGGGTGAACCTATAGTTAAATGCGGGCATTACGAAGTATTTACTATCTTTAACCTCTTCAAGGAGCTCATATGCATCCTTCGTGCTCGTAGCTAAAGGCTTCTCACAAAGCACATACTTACCATGGTTAATTGCTTCTGTGACCATTAGCTTATGAAGATGTGGGGGAGTGCATATTGAAACTGCATCTAAATGATCGTTTTCTAAGAGCTGCTTATAATCCCTATATGCCCGCTTAACCCTAAATTTCTCTTTCACATAAGATAACCGTTCCTCGTTTACGTCCGCCACACCGATTATTTCAACGTTTCCGAGGCTAGCATACCCTGGGAGATGCAAGTATTCTGCTATTTTCCCGCAGCCAATGACGCCCACACGGATCCTTTTTGCTAAGGGATGGAAGCTCTCACCGCCAAGAAAAAGAAGCCTAAAGGTCATAGTTCCGTCTGTAACTATTCCAGTTACTGACCGAGGTGACCTAAACTTCCTAGTAACGCTTCTAAGGGGCTCTCCTATAACCTCTATTTTGTCTATGTCTATTTCACCGATGCCAAAGCTGTGGGTTTTAGTTATTATTTTTATCCGTTTGGGGTTGAACCCCATTATGTGTGCAGAGACCGAGTCGACAGTCACCGGGTCGTAACCGCAGATGATTAAGTTCATAGGAACCGGAGTTCCTACTATCGGTCCTCTTCCCTCCATAGCTGTTATTCCATCTACAACTATGAGGTCTTGCCTACATGCGACATTTATTAGAGGAATTATTTCTTCTAAAATTGGGTGGTAAAAAATGGCTTTATTTTTCTCGGGTAAAATGCCAAACATGTTTTTCAGCGCAACTGTTATGGTTGTAGTTTCGTGCGTTTTTAGTTTAGGAACGTTTACGAAGTAGGATGCTTCTAGAACCGTTCTTGGGAGGCGTAGAACACGGCCCATCACTGGGACACGGAGTACTTCATCTCTGCTCAAATTAACGAAGTCCGCATCGTTCTTTCGTACAACTTCCATTAACCCGCTTTGCTCCATCCTTATTTCGGCGTGATTTGAAGTGCTATCACTCTCAACAACGGTAACCTTACTAGTATACTCTTTTAAGATCTTTAAGACGGCGTTTAGAACACGTGGATCCGTGTTTATTGCACCATAAGGGTCGTTATGGAACGCTGCATTCGGCTTTACGATCACTTCATCTCCTCTGTCAACGTCTATGCCTCCGAGGGACTCTATGGAGGAACGAACAGCCCTTAATACGTCACCGTTTCTAACCCTGAAAACGCTAACTTTAGGCAAATATTCCCCCCCAGCGGCGAGGGAATTTTAAGGGAACTTAATGGGTATGCTACTTTTGAATTTTTTCCCACGTAATATCGCTTCTTCTAACTTTTAAAAACAGGATGTTCTGGTAGAGGATCAGGAAGGAAAGAGGTATGAAGAGGGGCCAGAGTTTAAGCTTCCCCATTCGGACGCAAAAAAGCAGGCTTGCAAAGAGAGATAAAAGGATTGAAACCGAAACTATGATAGTGAGAACATGTAAGTTTGGGTTAAAGAGGGCGAGAGGAAGAAGAAAGAGCAGTAAAATCATAAAAAAAGCCGTTTGAGAGGGTGCAATATAACGCGCTGAGAAGGCTAACAAGTTTAAAGCATACGGTTCAGGTAGAAGGCGCCCCCCTTCCTTCCTGATTTTCTCCGTTGCCTGGGCAGAGCCTCTACTCCACCGCTTTCTTTGCTTTATGAACTCCTTTAAGGAGACCGGTTCTAAAACTTTGACTTTAGCGTTCTCGACATACTTTATTTTTTTCCCGTCAGAATATATTTTATACCAGAGCACATGATCTTCTGCTAAGGCGTCTGGGTCCCATCCGCCTATTTTCTCGAGGTAGCTACGCTTGACAGCGTAGTTGTAACCTATAAGTACCGGAACTGCAACCAACTGCCCACCTTGCCATAAAGCGTATTCAAGATCAATAAGCTTGTTGAGCGTGTTCCTATGTTCCACTTCATACCCACCTTGCGCCGCCACGGTTTCCTCTTCTTTAAGTGCGTTTACCAAAGTCTTTAGGGAGGAGGGTTGAGGAAGGGAGTCAGCGTCATAGACGACTATGATTTCGCCTTTAGAACGGGCTAAGCCGTCATTGAGGGCAGATGGTTTCCCAAATCTCCCATGCCGCCTTAGAACTTGGACATTTCCTTTATGAGATTTAAAGGCATTTATTACCTCTGATGTACTATCTGAGGAATCGTCAATAAAAATTATTTCAAGTTTGTCTTCAGGATAATCAATCGTTTTCAGGCCGGTAATTATCCTTTTAACATTCTCGCCTTCATTAAAGGTTGGAATTAGAATAGTTACAAAGGGGAGGTCCTCACTAAACAGAGGGGAGTCACTACGTTTAATTAAGGAAAAAAGAGCTGTTATGAGGTAGGTTGATGGTATTAAAAGGCAGATCGCCCCAACCAGCAAGTACCCTAAGACAAGGATAATGTCCATTACGCCGTTCATTTCCAGTTAATTCCTCCTCTGAAAAGTTTCCCATAATGACATAAGATGATTTAATGTTTCTAAGGGGTCCTTACTTGTTAGAGACGGAATAAGGTATCCTAAAGCATAGAAAAGATGGCAGAGTAAGTTGATTCTTCGATAAAAAATGTAGCCTAATGCTGAGCCTATAAGGATCCCCACGTTAACCGCGATCTTGCTAAGGTTACGGCCGAAAAGAAAGTAGTCACCCATGCTTATTCTATATGCCCTCTCAAACAGGTTTTTGGGGTCGAGCCTTTGACACCAAAGCTTATGGAAGACTTCTGCCCTCGGCTCGTAGACAACCCTAAAACCAGCCCGTCTAAGCCGTTCACTAATGCTAATTTCTTCGCCGAAGAGCTTTACGTTTTTTGGACCTAATGCTTCTCGGAAGCCTCCAACTCTTAATGCTACGTCCCGTCTTAAAGCCATGTTGCCGCCGATTGGAAAGAACAGGTCTCTGGGTTTTTCTCCCCAGTCCGTTAAACCCATTATGCCATAAACGTCTCTCCTGAACCATGATGGTTTCTTTCCCAATAATAGGGGGGATATTTTCCCTCCCACGCAGGCTATAGTTTCCGATTTAAAAGGAGAAATTATATTTTTAAGCCAGTCATTTTTAGCTAGGCAATCATCATCTATGAAGGCTACAAAGTTGCCACGGGCAACTCTTAACCCGTAATTTCTTGCTTCAGCTATGCTGATCCTCTGGGAAGGAGTGATCAACCTGAAATTCTCATAATCATTAAACATTTCACTTAAAATTTCCCCTGTTCCATCCTGAGAAAGATTATCGATAACTAGCACTTCATAGTTTCTGAAGTTTTGGTTAAAAATGCTTTTTAAACATTCAATAACATGGTTAACTCGGTTATACGTTAAAATAACCACGGATGCAAGTGGATGCTTAACTTTAACCATCCTCCAAGGTCCTCCATCTCCAGACATTATGAAGAGAAAGAATGAAAAACAAAATTAATTTTTCTTTAATTTTTCTTTCAGGGACGAGGAAGTAAGCTTCTTTAGTTTGGGAAACTAGGTGATTTCTTGCTTCGAAAAATTTTTTCTACAAAGGGGAGTTTAAAGCTGATATGGGATAGTGTGAACCAGGAGGAAAAGCGGAACTTGTCAAGGAAAGAATCTTTAAGAGGCAGTTTAGGAAGAGAAACATGCACCGTGTGAGTTTTCAAGAGCAAGATTGAAAGTCATGGTGGAGCTGCTTATAACTGCACCCACAAAGATGGAAGCATTCTTAGAGTAGCTGAGTACGGACGACACTGGCGAAAAAGCATTTATTAAAAACCCAATTGTACAAAACAAATACCACCCGACCTTTTCGATGTAAATAAGGCGGCTAAAAGAACAATGGAAAGAAATGGAGTAAAGGGTTAAGAGCTGAATAAACAGCCCATTGAAGCTTATCCAGCTACGCTTAAGCCGTAGTAGACGTGTTGTGGATTATAAGACGAAGGAAATTCATAAGGGGGAAGCGTGATATGAAGTGGGAAGTACTAACAGGGTGCTCTACAAGTTAGGATATAGTCAAACTTTTCTAGCGAGAAATACCGAAAAATCTCTTCATCAACTTCTCCGATGATGAATACGGTGATGGAGGATCCACTCCGAACATTGGGAGGCTTTCTTATGAGGTAGACGAAAAGTTTTCAGACGTGAAAGCCCCAAAGTTTTTCTTCAAGAAGAAAACATTTCATTAAATCATAGTAATGCACTTACACCTTTGCTCTTAAGAACTTCAACGTTTTCGACTTTAAACCCGAAAATTAGGCATTAGAATTCATGGTGTTTCAACTAAAGACCCCCAGAAGCACCACTCAAATAAAACTTCTTTAGAATTAAGTAAGTGAAATTTTTGGCTGAAGATTAGTCCTCATAATTTATAGAGTTGACGAATAACTTTAGAGAGGAGGAAAAACCCATCGCACTATGAAGTTCATGACCAAGGGTTTGATCCGCATAGATCCACTTCAGCAAAGCGGATTCCATTCATTCCTAATAAGCTTGTGCGCAGCATCCTTATCACAAGAGTATATTGGTTCTTGCATCTTGGATGCTTAGAAGACTTAGCCATAAAGGAGTAAAGATCGTGCATATTATAGTGGGAGGCGCTGGTGGGATGAGGAGCTATTAGTGTGTGGGAAGCTTAGAAGGATAAACCTTGCTTTGGCAAGTGAGAACCAAGTTGCTTTAGAGAAGTATGGGAGAAGAGTGCTGGCTTTTCAGAGAAGGTATGGAATTTTTGCCGATTGACATTAAGGAGGAGAGAAGCAGCCTTTAATCTCCTTATAAATGGCAGGAGGCTTAAGCTTAGCACAGATAAATTGTCTTCGATTAGAACAGTGATTCACGCACCTATAGATGAGATGAGAATGTAAAAAAATTCTCCCCAGCTTATGAAGAGAACACTATTTCAAGTACCTTCTACTTTTAGGATGCAATGGTGCTTTGGGCCAATAGCAACAATTTAGAGAGAACTGTCTCTGAGCGAGGACGTACCCCTTAAAAGAGCACGCATTGGACGTGGTGAACATCATTAAGGTTAGGTTAAAGGCTGGGGGCTGTTAAAGAGGAGTGAGCTTGGCTATAAAGAAGCCGTTTGTTCCGTGCCTGTGAGGGAAGAAACGCCTAATTTTAGATGAGCAGACAAAACCAGGATAACCTTTATCTCCCGGTATTTCAGGATCCACGAGTTCGGCCTTATCTAAGACGCCGTCAACAACTGCTTCCCCCTCCTCTGGAAAAACGGAGCAGACAGAATAAACAACCACCCCGTCGTCTTTAACTATTTTGAGAGCGTTCTCAAGCAAGGCCTTCTGAATTGAAACGTAACTTTCAATCTGCTTTTCATTAATTTTCCACTTAGCCTCGGGCGTGGACGATAAGGTGCCACTTGACGTGCAAGGGGCATCAACAAGTACGCGGTCATAATACTCGCCTGAGAGACTCCTAGAGTCAGCTACTAGAACACGCACGTTTTTAACACCGGAAAGTTCTAGTATCCATTTCATGCGTGAAACACGTTCTGGCGAAATGTCCACGGCGGTAAGTTCACCATCGCCTTTCATCTTCTGGGCTATAAGAGCGGTTTTCATACCGGGTGCCGCACACGCATCAAGGATTCTTTCTCCTGGACGAGGGGAGAGGGCGTAAACGGCAGCCACACTAGCCTTATCTTGAATGATTATTCTCCTATCTTCGAAGTATGGCGTTAAGGGAAGAGGGAATTCTGCGTCGACGACCTTAAAAACGTCGGGGAAGTCCTTATCTTGCTCAACAAGAATACCTTCTTTCTCAAAGAATGCTAAGGCGTCCTCGACCTGCATTTTAAGTTCATTAATTCTAAACCAGACAGTTTTACTTAAGAGGTTTGCTTTCATCAACTCTACGGCTTCGTTTTCTCCAAGAAGCGAGATAAATTTCTTGACTAAGAAGGAGGGATGAGAGTATAAGATACTTAACCGCTCCAGTTTGCCTAAGTTTTTCAAGCCGTCTTCCAGCGAAAAAGACTTAACTTTTTTTATTATAATTCGGGTTTTGGCAGCTTCCTTCCTTCCGAACTTTTTTAGGAGCAAACCATAAACCTTTCGTTCTACGTCAACTTTACTCTGATTAAATTTAAGTTCTAAAGTTGCTATTCTTAGCAGGTTTCTGACGAAAGGATTAAGGTTCTTGAAAGCCAGCTTTCCTCCAACTGCTTTTTGGAGGATGAAATCTATAGTGTTAAGTCTTTTAGTGGTTTCCATGATCAAGCCGAAGGCGCTAGTTCTAGTTTTCACGTCCATAACATTAAGCTCATCCGTTAGACTGTAAAAAAGAGACCTCAAGGACGGCTTCATCTTATCTGCTTCAAACCTAGATAGAACCTCAGCTGCTATTTCTCTACTGAGAGTCAATAAAACCCCCTCCTACTTGAAGCAGTCCCAGTACTCGCTATGAACCACTTTAACTTCGTCTATGATTTTCTTAGCAGCTTCAAGTATTTCAGGTGAGTTTAACCAGCTTGGCGGTTTAAAGACCTCTTTTAGCTCCATGTTTACACCTGCAATGCCAAGAATTATAGCAGTCCAGGCTTTAGGAAGAACCACAGGATTGTAGCCACTCCCAATGAGGTCTACGAGACGGCCACTACAAACCTCGTCTGCAGCACGTTTCACGTATTCTCCGATCATTTTAAATCCGCTTAATGAAAGGCCTAGGTTGGTTAACGCATCCCCCCAGTGAGGATCACTCCCTCCATTTCTAATTATAACATCAGGCTTAAATTCTCTAGCAACAGGCATGAATATTTCCTCTAGGACTAACTTGTAAACATCATCACCAGAGCGGGGAGGAAGAGGAACACATATAGTGAAGCCTTTGCCTTCCTCAGCACCTACCTCCCATATGAAGCCTTTGCCAGGGTAGAGAGTGCGAGGATCCTGATGAACTGAAATGAAAAGCACACTAGGGTCCTCGTAGAAAATATCCATTGTTCCGTCCCCTGCGTGGGCGTCGGTGTCAAGTATTAAGATGCGTTTAAAACCGTAATCTTCAAGTAACATTTTCGCACAGACGGCAACATCGTTAAATATGCAGAAGCCGCCGCCGTAGTCTATGCCTGCATGATGCATGCCCCCACCTATCCCGACGGCACACTCACATTTCCCCTCGGCGACCGCTCTGCCAGCCGTCACGGATACGGAGACGATCAACTTGGCATACTCGTCCATTCCTGGTTTAAGGGGGGTATCAAGTGAAAGGTAGCCACCCTTCTGAGCAAGACGCTTAACATACTTAACGTAGTCGGGGTCGTGAACGCATAAAAGATCTTCATCGTCAACCAGTTCAGGTTCAACCAGCCTGAAAAGGGGATTTTTGTGGAGGCCTAATTCAACAAAGTAATTGATGAAGTTAACGAAACGGTCTCCTCTAAAAGGATGCCCCTCACCGAAGTCGTAGCCTTCAAGCTCTCTACTGTAAACGACTTCTACGACCACCCCACCCCACTCCTTTAACATGCTCCAGTTAAACCACTCCTCCTGAAGATCCCATTAATTTTAATTTTTAAACTTTTCTTCAATTTTAAACTCGAGGCCAAGGAAATCTTGAATTATAGGAAAATAAGACTGGAAACTCTTTAGGAAAAATTGTTAAAACAATTAGTAAGATCGGCAAATAATTCTAACTTTCAATTTAAAGCACGTATGCCTTTTCCAGAAATTTTATTTTTAAAGCCAACAAAAATGGGATGTTAGGTAATAAACCTGCATTCATAAATAGGTGAATAGCTAATGGCATCTACTAGACGGAAGGCACTAGTGGCGCTTCTTCTATTAGGGCTTCTCCTAGGAGCCGGAGCAGGATACTATGTTATAACGTCCATTAACCAACAGGGAGGATTATTCAACCAAGCATTAGGATTCATTTTTCCAAACTATTTCCACCATATACCTTATGCTTACGCCTCACCGCTCACTTTGCAGCTCGACATGAACTGGCTGGAACAAATATTCAAGAACATTCCTAAGGACTTTAAGATACCTGAAGAACTGCAAAATGTACCGGTCGATTATATACCACCCATCCATCAGTTCTCCGCTGGACTGATCGACCCTGAAGCCACCGTTATGATCGTAATACCACATGATCCTAACTACCCTCATCAGTACTGGAAAGTTTCAACTTTTGACTACTATGGCGAAGGGGACTGGTATAAAACACAGTTGAACACTTACCCCATAAGTATTACGGCTCCCTCCTCTCTTCCTCCAAATGCGCAATTCTTCACTATAATAATGAATATAACCCACGACGTTTCATCCTCAACCGCACTTCCAGTATTGTATCCCGACCCGTACTTCACTACAGAAATATCTTCATCCCAAGGAGACCTTAACGACGCGGAAATTGAACGTGACGAATACAATAATTCGCGAGTAAACCTTTTCTTCACGGATAAAGGAGTGTCAGAAATAAGTTACGATGTCGCAGGAGTACCCCCCGACACTGACTGGGTCTCCAGCAATGCTATGCCCGCAACATATACTCCGCCAGCAATACGCGACGTCTATACCCAGCTACCTTCAAGCCTAGCAAATGACCCAACATTCAAAAGCTTCGCCGATAGCTTTTCGGGTATAGGCAACAACGCGTATGAGGTAGCTCAAGCGGTTCAAGCGGAGCTGCTCTCAGGGAAGTACATAAACAATATAACACGCTTAACCGAGGGCGCTCCGTTGACGGACGAGGACCCGGTGGTAAGATTCCTGAAGGAAAAAGAGGGGACATGCATAGATTTTGCTTCAACGTTCGTTACAACGCTGCGCTACCTAGGAGTCTCAGCAAGGCTAGTGATAGGATACGATGACCGCTACGCTCAGGCAGACTACTCCGGTGGCACCCTGAAGTACATCATTAAAGCATTTAACATATACGCTTGGGCTGAGGTCTGGGTGCCCACATCGCCTAGCGGGGAGGGCATATGGGTACCGTTTGACCCAACTCCGCCACCAACCATAACGTTTCCGTCAGGAACAGAATGGATCGACCAGCAATTCAACGTCCCACCAGAACTTATAGGAAGCCTGGGTCCAATAGCTCTATTCTCTTACGGCCTATCAACGGAGACCACTGTTTTCACGGCTAAACCAGAAGAACCGGGGTTTGCCGTAAGGTACTGGAGAGTTAAAGCGTACAATTACTACTCTGACGGGGAGTGGAACTGTACAAACCAGACGATGTATGAACTGCAAACCTGGACTAAAAGCGAGCTGGAAAGCACCATCCCCGAAACGTTCGAATACTACAACGTTCTTATGAACGTAAGCCACGATGTGAACCTCACAATAGTTATACCGATCCCATTCCCCGGCCCATACATCCTAAACGGTTCAAGCTACACCATATCGTCGGTGCAGGGAGATATGACAAGCGCCTCACTCAGCCAAGATATATTTAATAACACGTACCTTAACGCGCTTTTCACAGACTCAGGCACATCGACTCTGAACTACACCATAGCAGTCTACAACTTAGACCTGTCAGCCATAAAGAGTTCAGCTCAGCCACCTGCCGGAAACATACCTGAAGAAATAAGTGAACTTTACCTGCAAATTCCATCCACTTTGGAGTCAGATCCAACATTTACTGCTTTTGTGAATACCATAGAAAGTGGAGATAACGCTTATGAAACAGCGCTAAACGCTCTTAACAGGTTAACGTCCGGAGAGTACATATATAATGCTTCGATGATGGTGAGCGGAGTGAACATTCAAGAAGACCCGATAGTCTGGTTCTTAAAAAACAAGGTTGGAACGCCTATTCTTTTCGCGTCAACTTATGTCATGGCGCTACGCCATTTTGGAATACCTGCAAGACTAGTCATAGGATACCTGACGCAGAACACAACGAGTGATGGGGAGGTTGTACACGAGGCTAAGAACATTTACATTTATGCTTGGGCTGAGGTCTGGATTCCCACGGGAGGAGGGAACGGATATTGGGTTTCATTTGATCCAACTCCAGACCCGCTTCCAGCGACGTTTGCAACTATAAAT